>NZ_JBIRPI010000002.1:23248-934743 GCF_044332585.1 Streptomyces sp. NPDC016845
CATGAAGTTGACGTTGTCGGTGAGGTCCTTCCAGACGCCCGACACGCCGCGGACCTGGGCCCGCCCGCCGAGCTGGCCCTCGGTGCCGACCTCGCGCGCCACGCGCGTGACCTCGTCGGCGAAGGCGGAGAGCTGATCGACCATCGTGTTGACGGTCAGCTTCAGTTCGAGCAGCTCGCCCGTCGCCTCGATCGTGACGGTACGGGTCAGGTCGCCCCGCGCCACCGCCGTCGTCACCAGGGCGATGTCCCGGACCTGCGCCGTCAGCCGGGACGCCATCGTGTTGACCGCCTCGGTCACGTCCCGCCAGCTGCCCGACAGGCCCTGCGCCTTGGCCCGGCCGCCGAGCCGGCCCTCGGTGCCGACCTCCCGCGCCACCCGGGTCACCTCGCCCGTGAACAGGGAGAGCTGGTCCACCATCTTGTTCACGGCGCGGCCCAACCGCCGCAGATCGCCCCGGAGTTGACGGTTCCCGTCGTGCAGGTCGACACGCTGCGTCAGATCGCCGCCCGCCACCGCGTCGAGGACCCGGGTGGCATTGGCGGTGGGCGCGACCAGGGCACCGATGATGGTGTTGACGTCGGCGATGCGCGTCGCCCACGCGCCCTGCCCCGGGCTCGCCTCCAGGCGCTCGTCGAGCCGGCCGTGCCGGACGATCTCGCGGCGCACCCGAGTCAGCTCCGCGTTGTAATGCACACTGCGGTCTATGAGCTGGTTGAAGACGGCGCCCAGCTCGCCGACCATGCCCTCCCCGCCCGCGGGAAGGCGGGTGAAGTTCCCGTCGCGGGCGGCCGACAGAGCGGCGAGGAGCGGCCGGAGGTCGGGCGGGCGGATGGCGTCGGTGCTGTCGCTCCCGGATCCGCTTTGATGCACACGCATAGCACTGTTCTCACTCATGGCGGCCCACTTCGGTAACTCGGTGCTTATGGGCGTGGTCAGTCTGTCACTCTGTTCGTGTCGCCTGAGGCGTCTTTGCCCGAACTGCTCAGGAGCCGAACGTGGGGCCCATTCCTATCCAGCGGGACACCGCCCTCGACGGCGGGGACGTAGCGGACCAACCGCTCGTCGGACCGGTCATGGTCCGTACCTCGCTGCCGGGGAACCCACTCACGCCCGCGGCCGCCCGCCGCTTCGTCCGCGCGGCGTTCACCGACTGGACCGAGCGGGACCT
Source organism: Streptomyces sp. NPDC016845 (assembly GCF_044332585.1). Lineage (NCBI taxonomy): Bacteria > Bacillati > Actinomycetota > Actinomycetes > Kitasatosporales > Streptomycetaceae > Streptomyces > Streptomyces sp. NPDC016845. The sequence goes on from NZ_JBIRPI010000002.1 coordinate 24,420, forward strand.
CCCCGGCGCCGCCCACCTCGGCGACCGGCTGACCGACGACGCCGTGGTCGTCGTCAGCGAGCTCGTCACCAACGCCGTGGTCCACGCCGGAACCAGCGTCGACCTGCTGTGCCGCCTGGACGAGGCCGCCCCCGACGGCACCCCCGCCGGGCTCGTCGTCGAGGTCACCGACCACCACCCGGCCCGCGCCGTCCGCGGCCACCAGCCCTCCCGCCCCGCCGAGACCCCCGAGTACGGCCGCGGCCTCCACCTCGTCGCCACCCTCGCCGAGGCGTGGGGCATCACCTACCGGCCCGGCACCAAGACGGTGTGGGCCCGGCTGCCCGCCGAGATCGACGAGAGCGCGGCCCAGCCCTCCGTGCAGTACGCCGTACGCGCCCTCGAGCGCGGCCTGCGCGCCGCCGACCTCCTCGCCCCCATGCCCCGGCGCGCGGCCCAGGACCGGGACTGGATCAACCGCGGCGCGCTCTCCTTCCTCGCCGAGGCCTCCGACCTGCTCGCCGGACAGCTCGACGAGGACGTGGTCGCCGCGCTCGTCGGCCAGCTCCTCGTGCCCCGGCTCGCCGACTGGTGCGCCGTCTGGTTCTACGACGACGACGGCCGCTCCGCATCCGGCGCCGCCGACCACGACACGCGCGACAGCGACCCGCTGCCCGCGCCCCGGCTCGCCCGCGTCTGGCACGCCCAGGAGAACCGCACCGACGAACTGCGCGGACGCCTGGAGAAGGAGCCCCCGCGGCTGCCCGCCGCCGCCCGCACCGCCGCCGTCCCCGTGCCCTGGCCGTTCGAGTCGTGCGGCGGGACCGGCTCCGACGACTCGGGCTCCGCCCTCGCCTACCGGCTCATGGTCGGCGGCCGCAGCCTCGGCCTCCTCGTCATCGGCCGCGCCAACCTGCTCCGCTTCCCCGACGAGGTCACCGGGCTCGTCGAGGACTTCGCCCGCCGCGTCGCCCTCGCCGTCAGCGCCGCCCGCCGCTTCACCCGGCAGGCCACCATCAGCCGCATCCTCCAGCGCGGCCTGCTGCCGACCGCCATCGCCGAGATCCCCGGCGTCCAGAGCGCCCTCGTCTACGAGCCCAAGGAGGCGGGCGGCCCCGGCGGCGACTTCTACGACGTCTTCCCCGCCGGTGACGGCCGCTGGTGCTTCGTGCTCGGCGACATCCAGGGCAAGGGCCCCGAAGCGGCCGTCGTCATCGGCCTCGTCCGGCCCTGGCTGCGGCTCCTCGCCCGCGAGGGCTACCCCGTCGCCCAGGTCCTGGACCGGCTCAACCGGCTGCTGCTCGACGACGCGACCGAGGCCGCCGACGCCGCCGCCCGCGCCCTAGCCGCCGCGGGCGGCCAGGGCATTCCGCCGGAAGGTTCCAGCTCCCGCTTCCTCTCCCTCCTCTACGGCGAACTCACCCCGTCCGACGACGGCCGCGCCGTCACCTGCACCCTCGCCTCCGCCGGACACCCGCTGCCCCTGCTGATGCGGCCCGGCGGCGAGGTCTGCACCGCCGCCGTCCCCCAAGTGCTGCTCGGCGTCGTCGACGACCCCGACTACACCAGCGAGACGTTCGACCTGCTCACCGGCGACACCCTGCTCTGCGTCACCGACGGCGTCACCGAGCGCCGCTCGGGACACCGCCAGTTCGACGACGACGACGGGCTCGCCCAGGCCCTCTCCGGCTGCGCCGGGCTCACCGCCCAGCTGCTCGCCGAACACATCCGGCGCCTGGTGCACGCGTACGCGGACGCGCCGCCGGACGACGGCCTCGCGCTGCTTGTCCTTCAGGCGATGTGAGCGTGGCGTCCGGCTTGCGGCGGGCTGCTGGACAATGGGGGTATGCCTTCCGCTCTTCCCGATGGTGAGCCCGTGCCCGACGACGGGGCGCTGCCCGCCTCCGCCCTCGCCGGCGCCGCCGATCGGCCCCTCGGCTTCTACCTGCACGTCCCGTACTGCGCCACCCGCTGCGGCTACTGCGACTTCAACACCTACACCGCGACCGAGCTGCGTGGCACCGGCGGCGTGCTCGCCTCCCGCGACAACTACGCCGAGACCCTGATCGAGGAGGTCCGGCTCGCCCGGAAGGTGCTCGGCGACGACCCGCGCCCCGTGCGGACCGTCTTCGTCGGCGGCGGCACGCCCACGCTGCTGCCCGCCGCCGACCTCGTACGGATGCTGGGCGCGATCCGTGACGAGTTCGGGCTCGCCGACGACGCGGAGGTGACGACGGAGGCGAACCCGGAGTCCGTCGACCCCGCCTACCTCGCCGCACTGCGCGCCGGGGGCTTCAACCGGGTCTCCTTCGGCATGCAGAGCGCCCGGCAGCACGTGTTGAAGATCCTCGACCGTACGCATACGCCCGGGCGGCCCGAGGCGTGCGTCGTGGAGGCGCGGGCGGCCGGGTTCGAGCACGTCAACCTCGACCTCATCTACGGCACCCCGGGCGAGAGCGACGACGACTGGCGGGCCACCCTCGACGCCGCGCTCGGCGCCGGGCCCGACCACATCTCCGCGTACGCGCTCATCGTCGAGGAGGGCACGCAGCTCGCCCGGCGCATCCGGCGCGGCGAGGTGCCCATGACCGACGACGACGTGCATGCGGACCGGTATCTCATGGCCGACGAGGCGATGGGCTCCGCCGGGTTCGAGTGGTACGAGGTGTCGAACTGGGCCACGTCGGAGGCGGGGCGGTGTCTGCACAACGAGCTGTACTGGCGCGGGGCCGACTGGTGGGGGGCCGGGCCCGGGGCGCACTCGCACGTGGGCGGGGTGCGGTGGTGGAACGTGAAGCATCCCGGGGCGTACGCGGGTGCGCTGGCCGCGGGGCGGTCGCCCGGGGCGGGGCGGGAGGTTCTGGGGGATGAGGACCGGCGGGTCGAGCGGATCCTGCTCGAGCTCCGGCTTCGGGACGGGTGCCCTGTGTCGTTGCTGAAGCCTGCCGGGCTGGGTGCCGCGCGCAAGGCTGTGCGGGACGGGTTGCTGGAGGCCGGGCCGTTCGACGCGGGACGGGCCGTTCTGACGTTGCGGGGGCGGTTGCTGGCCGACGGGGTCGTGCGGGATCTGGTCGACTGACCCGCCCTCGCCGGGCTGCCGCTGACGCCCTCTTCAGCGCTTGCCCGGCGCTGGGGTGCCGCCTTGCCCACCCGTGCCGCCCCGGGCGGCGGACTGCCCAGGACGGCGCGGGGCGGGCGGCGGAGGCGGTGGCCGAGCGGGCCCGGACGGGCCGGCGGTCAGGCCGTCACGAAGTCGATCAGTTCCTCGACGCGGCCCAGTAGCGCCGGCTCCAGGTCCCTGTACGTGTGGACCCGCGACAAGATGTGCTGCCACGCCTCGCCCGTGTTGGCCACGCGCCAGCTCAGCGCTCGGCAGACGCCCGTCTTCCAGTCCTGGCCGTGGGGGACGCGGGGCCAGGCGTCGATGCCTACGGAGGAGGGCTTCACGGCCTCCCAGATGTCGATGTAGGGGTGGCCGACGACCAGGGCGTGAGGGCTGGTGACCGACTGGGCGATGCGGTGTTCCTTCGTGCCGGGGACCAGGTGGTCGACCAGGACGCCGAGGCGCGCGTCGGGGCCCGGGGCGAACTCCGCCACGATCGCGGGGAGGTCGTCGACGCCCTCCAGGAACTCGACGGCGACGCCCTCGATGCGCAGGTCGTCGCCCCAGACGCGTTCGATCAGCTCGGCGTCGTGCTTGCCCTCGACGTAGATGCGGCCCGCGCGGGCCACGCGCGCGCGGGCGCCCGGGACGGCGACCGAGCCGGAGGCCGTGCGGGTGGGCCGGGCCGGGCCGCCGGCGGAGGGGCGGACCAGGGTGACGACCTTGCCCTCCAGGAGGAAGCCGCGCGGCTCCATCGGGAACGCGCGGTGCTTGCCGAAGCGGTCCTCCAGGGTCACCGTCGGGCCCTGCGCCGTCTTCTCGACGCGGACGACCGCGCCGCAGAAGCCCGTGGCGACCTCCTCCACGACCAGGTCCGGTTCGGCCGGGACCTCGGGGACGGACGTCTTCCGCTTCCATGGAGGCGTGAAGTCAGGGCTGTACTGGCGCATTCGGCCGACGATAAGCAAAACCCGTCCGTACGGGCTACGACACGCCGAATCGCGCCGCCAATGTGGCGCGCTGCTCGCGGACAAACTCCGCATTCACCACTGATCCGTGCCCGGGGACGTAGCGCGCGTCCTCGCCGCCGAGGGCGAGGAGCCGGTCCAGCGCCTCCGGCCACAGGCGCGGGGCCGCGTCGGTGCCCGCCTGGGGTTCGCCGGACTCCTCGACCAGGTCGCCGCAGAAGACGATCTCGGGGCCGTCGCCCGTTCCGGCGGGGACGAGGACCGCGAGATCGTGAGCCGTGTGGCCGGGGCCGACGTTCGCGAGCAGGACCTGGACGCCGCCCCCCAGGTCGAGCGTGCGTTCGCCGCAGATGCGGTGGGCCGGGGTGACGAGGAGGTCGGCCGCCTCGGCCGCCGCGTCGGGGTCGACCCCATGACGTACGGCAGCGGCGCGCAGGACGTCGGCGCCGTCCCGCGTGAAGACGGTGTCGATGCCCACGGCCCCGTACACCTCGACGCCCGCGAAGGCGGCCGTGCCGAGCACATGGTCGAAGTGGGGGTGCGTGAGTGCGATGTGCGCCACCCGCGCGCGGGTGCCGAGCAGGCGGCGGGTGTCCGCGCGCAGGCGGGCCCCTTCGCGCAGGGTGGATCCGGCGTCGATGAGCAGGGCCGCGTCGTCACCCACGACCAGGCCGGTCGTGCAGTCCCAGCCCGGCAGCCGGACGCGGCCCACGCGCGGCGCGAGCTCTTCCCAGCCCGCGGACCGCCAGTCGATGCCCGCCGTGTTCTCCTCGTTGTCGCCGCTCGCCGTGCTTTTCATGAGGTCGACGCTAGCGGCCTTGCCCGGTCCGTACCCACCGGCCGTACACTGAGCCGGGGACGACTGGCACTCGCGCGCAGTGAGTGCCAAAACGGAAAGATCGCAACGATCACCACGACGACCTCGTGTTGATCTCGGAGACGGTTGCTGGAGGTGTGCGCCCGATGCTCAGTGAACGCAGGCTCGAAGTGCTGCGCGCCATCGTCCAGGACTACGTCGGCACCGAGGAGCCCGTCGGCTCCAAGGCGCTGACCGAGCGGCACAGCCTGGGCGTCTCACCGGCGACGGTGCGCAACGACATGGCCGCTCTGGAGGACGAGGGGTTCATCGCCCAGCCGCACACCAGCGCCGGGCGCATCCCCACCGACAAGGGGTACCGCCTCTTCGTCGACAAGCTCACCGCGGTGAAACCGATGACGGCGCCGGAGCGGCGCGCCATCCAGAACTTCCTGGAGGGCGCCGTCGACCTCGACGACGTCGTCGGCCGGACCGTGCGGCTGCTCGCGCAGCTGACGCGGCAGGTCGCGGTCGTCCAGTACCCGTCCCTGACCCGGTCCACCGTGCGCCATGTCGAGCTGCTCGCGCTCGCGCCCGCCCGTCTGATGCTCGTACTGATCACGGACACCGGGCGCGTGGAGCAGCGGATGATCGACTGCCCGGCGCCGTTCGGCGAATCGTCCCTGGCGGATCTGCGTGCGCGGCTGAACAGCCGTGTCGCGGGCCGCAGGTTCGCCGATGTGCCGCAGTTGGTGCAGGACCTGCCCGAAGCCTTCGAGGCGGAGGACCGCTCCACGGTCACGACGGTGCTCTCCACTCTCCTGGAGACGCTCGTCGAGGAGACCGAGGAGCGGCTGATGATCGGCGGCACCGCCAACCTCACCCGCTTCGGGCATGACTTTCCCCTCACCATCCGGCCGGTTCTGGAAGCCCTTGAGGAGCAGGTCGTGCTCCTCAAGTTGCTTGGTGAGGTGGGCGATTCGGGCATGGCGGTACGCATCGGCCACGAGAACGCCCACGAGGGACTCAACTCCACGTCCGTCGTGTCGGTCGGCTACGGTTCGGGCGGCGAGGCAGTAGCCAAGCTCGGCGTGGTCGGACCGACCCGCATGGATTACCCGGGAACGATGGGAGCAGTACGCGCAGTGGCACGTTACGTCGGACAGATCCTGGCGGAGTCGTAAGTGGCCACGGACTACTACGCCGTACTCGGCGTGCGCCGAGACGCTTCCCAGGACGAGATCAAGAAGGCCTTCCGAAGGCTCGCCCGTGAGCTTCACCCGGACGTGAATCCGGACCCGAAGACACAGGAGCGGTTCAAGGAGATCAACGCCGCCTACGAGGTGTTGTCGGACCCGCAGAAGAAGCAGGTCTACGACCTCGGCGGCGACCCGCTGTCCCAGTCGGGCGGCGGCGGTGCCGGTGGCTTCGGCGCCGGCGGGTTCGGGAACTTCTCGGACATCATGGACGCGTTCTTCGGGACCGCGTCGCAGCGCGGGCCCCGCTCGCGCACGCGCCGGGGACAGGACGCCATGATCCGGCTCGAGGTCGAGCTGGACGAGGCCGCCTTCGGCACCACCAAGGACATACAGGTCGACACGGCTGTCGTCTGTACGACGTGCAGCGGTGAGGGCGCCGCGCCCGGGACCTCCGCGCAGACCTGTGACATGTGTCGCGGTCGCGGTGAGGTCTCGCAGGTCACCCGCTCCTTCCTCGGCCAGGTCATGACCTCCAGGCCGTGCCCGCAGTGCCAGGGCTTCGGCACCGTCGTGCCGACGCCGTGCCCGGAGTGCGCCGGTGACGGGCGGATCCGTTCGCGCCGCACGCTGACGGTGAAGATCCCGGCGGGTGTGGACAACGGGACGCGGATCCAGCTCGCGGGCGAGGGTGAGGTCGGCCCCGGCGGCGGCCCCGCCGGTGACCTGTACGTCGAGATCCACGAGCTGCCGCACCCGGTCTTCCAGCGCCGCGGCGACGACCTGCACTGCACGGTGACCATCCCCATGACGGCGGCGGCCCTCGGCACCAAGGTGCCGCTGGAGACGCTCGACGGCATGGAGGACGTCGACATCCGGCCCGGCACCCAGTCCGGCCAGTCGGTCCCGCTGCACGGGCGCGGCATCACGCACCTGCGGGGCGGCGGTCGCGGCGACCTCATCGTGCACGTCGAGGTGATGACGCCGCAGAAGCTGGAGCCCGAGCAGGAGCGCCTGCTCCGTGAGCTGGCCAAGCTGCGCGGCGAGGAACGCCCCACGGGCCAGTTCCAGCCGGGTCAGCAGGGTTTGTTCTCGCGGTTGAAGGATGCTTTCAACGGGCGGTGAGTGGTGCCGGCGGTGCGGCCGGGGGTCCGGGGGTTGTCCCCCGGATCGGCACAGTCAGCCGGGCCAGCAGGGTTTGTTCTCGCGGTTGAAGGATGCTTTCAACGGGCGGTGACGCCCGGGCGTGTGCGGCACGCGTGCCGCACACGTACCTCATGTGCCGCCCCGGCCGGGGCGGCACATGACCGGCATTGGCGCCGATTCGGTCGTCCGACGCGTACGTGGCACCATGCCGTCATGTCCTCCGCTCTGACCGATCTCTGCCCCTGTCCGATCGTGCAGGCCCCCATGGCGGGCGGCGGGTCCTCGCCCGCGCTCGCGGCGGCCGTGTCCGAGGCGGGCGGGCTCGGGTTCCTCGCCGCCGGATACAAGACGGCGGACGGGATGTACCAGGAGATCAAGCAGGTGCGAGGGCTGACGGGGCGGCCGTTCGGCGTCAATCTGTTCATGCCGCAGCCCGACCTCGCGGACCCGGCGGCGGTCGACGTCTACCGCCACCAGCTCGCCGGCGAGGCCGGCTGGTACCAGACGCGGATCGGCGACCCCGACAGCGGACGCGACGACGGCTACGACGCCAAGCTCGCCGTCCTCCTCGACGAGCCGGTGCCGCTGGTCACCTTCACGTTCGGCTGCCCGACGCGCGAGGTCGTGGAGGCGCTGCGCAAGGCCGGCACCCGTACCGCCGTCACCGTGACGACCGTCGACGAGGCGCTCGCCGCGCAGCGGTCGGGCGCCGACGCCGTGTGCGTCCAGGGCATCGAGGCCGGCGGCCACCAGGGCACCCACCGCGACAACCCCGAGGCCGACGGCAGCGGCATCGGCCTTCTCGCGCTGATCGCGCAGGTACGGGAGGCGGTCCAGCTTCCCATCATCGCGGCGGGCGGCATCATGCGCGGCGCCCAGATCGCCGCCGTGCTCGCGGCCGGGGCCGACCTCGCCCAGCTCGGCACCGCGTTCCTCGTGACCCCCGAGTCGGGCGCGCCCGCACTCCACAAACAGGCCATGACCGATCCGCTGTTCACCCGCACCGAGCTGACCCGGGCGTTCTCCGGGCGGCCCGCGCGCGGACTCGTCAACCGTTTCATGCGTGAGCACGGGCCGTACGCGCCCGCCGCGTACCCGGAGGTCCACCACATGACGTCACCGCTGCGCAAGGCAGCCGCCAAGGCGGGTGACCCGCAGGCCATGGCGTTGTGGGCGGGCCAGGGGCACCGGCTCGCCCGGGAGCTGCCCGCCGGGCAGCTCGTCGAGGTCCTCGCCGCCGAACTCGGTGCCGCCGAGGCCACGCTCGGACAGCGGGGCGGACAGCGCGGCGGACAGCCGGGTGGTGGCGCGTGACCGCCCCGGTGTTCGTGGTCGACGGCGCTGTGCCGGGCGACCGCACGTACGTACTCGACGGCGCGGAGGGGCGGCACGCCGTCTCCGTGAAGCGGCTGCGGGCCGGGGAAGCGCTGGTCCTCACGGACGGGCGCGGGGAGTGGAGCGAGGGCGTCGTCGCCGCGGCCGAGGGCAAGGACCGCCTCGTCGTGGAGGCCGGGCCGGTCAGGTCCGAGCCCGTCGAGCGGCCCCGGATCACCGTGGTGCAGGCGCTGCCCAAGGGCGACCGCGGGGAGCTGGCCGTGGAGACGATGACCGAGACGGGCGTCGACGCGATCGTGCCGTGGGCGGCGTCGCGCTGCATCACGCAGTGGCGGGGCGAGCGCGGGGCCAAGGCCCTCGGTAAATGGCGGGCCACCGCGCGCGAGGCCGGGAAGCAGTCGCGCCGGGTCCGCTTCCCCGAGGTGGCGGAGGCGGCGTCCACCAAGGAGGTCGCGGCGCTGCTCGCGGACGCGGATCTGGCCGTCGTCCTGCACGAGGACCGGGATACGCCGAGCACCGCCCTCGCCGCCGCCGAGCTGCCGGCGGACGGCGAGATCGTGCTGGTCGTGGGGCCCGAGGGCGGGGTGTCGCCGGAGGAGCTGGCCGTGTTCGCGCAGGCGGGAGCAGACCCGTACCGGCTCGGCCGCAGTGTGCTGCGGACGTCGACGGCGGGGACGGCGGCCGTCGCGCTGCTGCTCGGCCGCACCGGACGCTGGAGCTGACAGGCGCCCGGAGCCTGGCCCGGACAGTGGCTGCAACGGCTCTATCCGTGCGGGGGAGCCGGTGTCATTCTGCCGTCCATGGGGGATCTGAGGCGAATCAGTTGGGATGTGCGACGGTTGCGCGCCCCGCATGTGCGACGGTTGCGCGCCCAGCATGTGCGACGGCCACGGGCTCGGTCACGGGCCCCGCGCGTGCTCGCCGCGGGCGGCGCTGTGGCCGTGGTGGTCGCCGGTGCCGTCGCGTGCCAGCCGGTCGAGGGGGAACTGGACACGGTCACCGTCGCCGCGACCACCGATTCCCAGGCCACCCAGGAGCTGAACCGTACGCACGGCAAAGTCGCCTGGATCAGCTGCACGGCGGCGTGGATCGGCCGCGCCCCGTCCGGCGGTTCGACGCCGGACGAGGTGAAGGTCGACTGCCGGGGCCGGACCCGGGACGGCAAGGACATCAGGATCGAGGGGTGGATCTACGGGGTCGTGCCCGGCAAGTGCGTGCGCGGCACGACGATCGCGCGGGTCGACAACAAGGTGTGGTTCCGGCTCCAAGTCCTGGGAAACTGCGCGGCGTTGAGCACCTCCCAGCCCACGTACACGTACACGAAGCCGTCGAACAAGCCGCAGCCGCAGCAGCCGGCGCCGCGCTCCACGCAGCCGGGCGGCACGCGCACCGTCATCGAGACGGTGACGCAGACGGTCAGGGTCCCCGACCCCAACTGCTCGTGCTTTGAAGGGAAATGACCGGCAAAGAGCGATGACGGGCAAATAGAGTGGGCCGGGTGACGAGCCCTGCCTATCTCCGGTTCCCGCACCCGCACGGTGAGACGGTCGTCTTCACCGCCGAGAACGACGTGTGGGCCGCGCCCCTCGACGGCGGCCGCGCCTGGCGCGTCAGCGCCGACGACGTACCCGTCAGCCACCCACGGATCTCCCCGGACGGCACGACCGTCGCCTGGACGTCGCGACGCGACGGCGCGCCCGAGGTGCACGTCGCGCCGCTCGACGGCGGAGCGGCCGACCGCCTCACCTACTGGGGCAGTTGGACCACCGGCGTACGCGGCTGGACGCCCGACGGGCGGGTCCTCGCCACCAGCGCGCACGGACAGGCGACAGCGCGCAGGAGCTGGGCGCGCGCCGTGCCGCTCGACGGCGGCCCCGCCGAAACCCTGCCGTTCGGGCCCGTCGGCGGCGTCGCGTACGGGCCCGGCTCCGCGGTGCTCCTCGGCTCCGCGCCGATGGGCCGCGAGGCCGCCCACTGGAAGCGGTACCGGGGCGGCACCGCGGGCAAGCTCTGGATCGACCGGGACGGCGGCGGCGAGTTCGTCCGGCTCCACGCCGGCCTCGCCGGGAACATCGAGCACCCGATGTGGGCCGGCGAGCGCGTGGCCTTCCTCTCCGACCACGAGGGCACGGGCGCGCTCTACTCCTCCCTCCCCGACGGCTCCGACCTGCGGCGCCACAGCCTGCTCGACGGGTTCTACGCCCGCCATGCCGCCACCGACGGCGCCCGGGTCACCTACGCGAGCGCCGGGCGGCTCTGGATCGTCGACGACCTGGAGGGTGCCGAGCCGCGCCCCATGGACGTGCGGCTCGGCGGGCAGCGGGCGCGTCTGCGGCCGCGCCCCGTCGACGCCGCGCACTGGTTCGGGGCCGCGTCGCCGGACCACACCGGGCGCGGCAGCGCCGTCTCCGTGCGCGGGGCCGTGCACTGGGTGACCCACCGGGGCGGCCCGGCGCGCGCGCTCGCGGCGGAGCCGGGCGTACGGGCCAGGCTGCCGCACACGTTCCGCGTCGACGGCGAGGAACACGTGGTGTGGGTGACCGACGCCGAGGGCGACGACGCCCTGGAGTTCGCTCCCGCGACCGGCGCCGCGCCCGGCGGTACGCCGCGCCGGCTCGGGGCCGGGCGGCTCGGCCGCGTCCTCGGGCTGACCATCGCGCCGGACGGCGGCCGGGTCGCCGTCGCCGCGCACGACGGACGGATCCTCCTCGTCGAACGGGACAGCGGCGACGTACGGGAGGTCGACCGCAGCGAGGACGGGCACGCGACCGGGCTCGCCTTCTCGCCCGACTCGGCCTGGCTCGCCTGGTCGCATCCCGGGCCGCACAGCCTGCGCCAGCTCAAGCTCGCCAACACCGCCGACCTCGCCGTCACCGAGGCGACGCCGCCCCGCTTCAGGGACTCCGCGCCCGCGTTCACCCTCGACGGCAAGTTCCTGGTGTTCCTCTCGGCCCGCTCCTTCGACCCCGTCTACGACGAGCACGCCTTCGACCTCGCGTTCGTGGGCGGCTCACGGCCGCATCTGCTCGCGCTCGCCGCGACGACACCCTCGCCGTTCGGCCCGCAGCGGCACGGCCGTCCGTTCGAACCGGCGGACGCGCCGGGCGCCGAGACCCCCGACAGCGAGGGCACGCCCGTCACCCGCGTCGACCTGGAAGGGCTCGTCGACCGGATCGTGCCGTTCCCCGTCGAGGCCGCCAGCTACTCGACGCTGCGGACCGCCAAGGACGGCGTGCTGTGGCTGCGCCGGCCGGTGCGCGGCGTCCTCGGCGACTCGCGCGCCGACCGCAGCGACCCCGACCCCAAGACCCGGCTCGAACGCTACGACCTCGTTCAGCAGCGCCTGGAGGAGATCGGCTCCGACGCCGACCACTTCGAGGTCACCGGCGACGGCAAGCGGGTGCTCCTGTGGACCGGCGACGCCCTCAAGGTCGTACCGAGCGACCGGCGGCCCTCCCACGACGACGACAGCGACACCAACATCACCGTCGACCTCGCCCGGATCAGCCAGCGCGTCGAACCCGCCGCCGAATGGCGCCAGATGTACGACGAGGCCGGGCGCCTCATGCGGGACAACTTCTGGCGGGCCGACATGGACGGCGTGGACTGGGACGGGGTCCTTGAGCGCTACCGGCCCCTTCTCGCGCAGGTCGCCACCCATGACGACCTCGTCGATCTGCTGTGGGAGGTGCAGGGCGAGCTGGGGACGTCCCACGCGTACGTCACCCCCGGCGGCGGGGGCGGCTCCGCCGCGCGCAGGCAGGGGCTCCTCGGGGCCGACATCTCCCGGCACTCCCGGCACTCCCGGCACGAGGACGGGCCGAACGGTGTGCCACGGTGGGTCGTCGACCGGGTGCTGCCCTCGGAGACCTCCGACCCGCGCGCCCGTTCGCCGCTCGCCGCGCCCGGGGTCGCGGTGCGCGCCGGGGACGCGATCGTGGCGGTCGGCGGGCGGCCCGTCGACCCGGTGGCGGGTCCCGCGCCGCTGCTCGTCGGCACCGCCGGGCAGCCCGTCGAGCTGACCGTGTCGCCCGCGGGCGGCGGTGATCCGCGCCACGTGGTCGTGGTGCCCGTCGCCACCGAGGAACCCCTGCGGTACCACGCGTGGGTCGCCGACCGGCGGGCCTACGTCGACGAGCGCTCGGGCGGGCGGCTCGGCTACCTCCACGTTCCCGACATGCAGGCGCCCGGCTGGGCGCAGATCCACCGGGACTTCGCCGCCGAGGTCGCGCACGAGGGCCTCGTCGTCGACATCCGTGAGAACCGCGGCGGCCACACCTCGCAGCTCGTCGTCGAGAAGCTCGCCCGGCGCGTCGTCGGCTGGGACGTCCCGCGCGGCAGCCGGCCCTTCAGCTACCCGATGGACGCGCCCCGGGGGCCCGTCGTCGCCGTCGCCGACGAGTTCTCCGGCTCCGACGGCGACATCGTCACCGCGGCGATCAAGGCGCTCGGGATCGGGCCCGTGGTGGGTGTGCGGACCTGGGGCGGCGTCATCGGGATCGACAGCCGGTACCGGCTGGTCGACGGGACGCTGGTCACTCAGCCGAAGTACGCGACCTGGATGGAGGGGGTGGGGTGGGGCGTCGAGAACTACGGCGTCGACCCTGACGTCGAGGTCGTCGCCGCGCCCCAGGACGCGGCGGCGGGGCGTGATCCGCAACTTGAGGAGGCGGTTCGCATCGCGCTGGCGGAGTTGGAGCGGGCCCCGGCGAAGTCGGCTCCGCCGTTGCCGAGTCCATCCGCGGGGTAGCGGTTCGTCATCGTGGCCGCTCGCGCCGTTCCCCGCGCCCCTGTCATGCGCACTGCGTGCGGCATTCCCCTCCGGTTCTCGGGCGCGACTCTCGTCGTGGCTGGTCGCGCAGTTCCCCGCGCCCCTGGAGCATGCGGCTTCGCCGCAGCCCCATGGCCCTGAGACGGCGCACGCAGTGCGCATCTCGGGGGCGCGGGGAACTGCGCGAGCAACCACGATGGCGGGGCACCCGAGGGACGGGGAAGTGGCGCACGCAGTGCGCATCTTCAGGGGCGCGGGGAACTGCGCGACCAGCCACGAACCCGCCCGCACCCGGGCACGTAGAGCCACATGGCAGACGCGTATGCCCGCTCGCAGGGCTGATCGATACGATGCCGCCGTACGCAACGACCCGCGAAGGAGACCCGTCGTGACCGGCGAACCCCAGGCGGACTGCCTGTTCTGCAAGATCGTCGCGGGAGACGTACCCGCCACCCTGGTCAGGGAGACCCCGACCACCGTCGCGTTCCGGGACATCAACCCCCAGGCCCCGACGCACGTCCTGGTCATCCCGCGCGTCCACCACCCGGACGCCGCCTCACTCGCCGCCGCCGAACCGGAGGTAGCCGCAGACGTGCTGCGCGAGGCCGGCGAGGTCGCCAAGGAGGAGAAGCTGGACAGCTACCGGCTCGTCCTCAACACCGGCAGCGGCGCGGGCCAGACCGTCTTCCACGCGCACGCCCACGTCCTGGGCGGCCGCGGCCTCCAGTGGCCCCCCGGATAACGGACAACGGACAACGCGCCATGTCCGTACGGGAATTCGTCGTGCTCGGCACCGCAAGCCAGGTGCCGACACGCCACCGCAACCACAACGGCTACCTGCTGCGCTGGGACGCCGAAGGCATCCTCTTCGACCCCGGCGAGGGCACGCAGCGCCAGATGCTGCGCGCCGGGGTCGCCGCGCACGACCTGAACCGGATCTGCGTCACCCACTTCCACGGTGATCATTCGCTCGGGCTCGCCGGAGTCGTCCAGCGCATCAACCTGGACCGCGTACCGCACCCCGTGACCGCCCACTACCCGGCCTCCGGGCAGCGGTTCTTCGACCGGCTGCGGTACGCCACCGCGTACCGGGAGACCGTCGACATCGCGGAGGAGCCGGTCGACGGGGAGGGCGCGGTGCTGGCCGACACCCCCTCGTACCGCCTGGAGGCGCGGCGCCTCTCGCACCCCGTCGAGTCGTACGGCTACCGCCTGACCGAGCCGGACGGCCGCCGCATGCTGCCCGAGCGGCTCGCCGCGCACGGCATCGCCGGACCCGAGGTGGGCCGGATCCAGCGCGAGGGCCGCATCGGCGACGTCACGCTCGACGACGTCAGCGAGGCGCGGCGCGGACAGCGCTTCGCGTTCGTCATGGACACCCGGCTGTGCGACGGCGTGCGCGAGCTGGCCGAGGGGTGCGACCTGCTCGTCATCGAGTCGACCTTCCTCGACGAGGACGAGCGCCTCGCCACCGACCACGGGCACCTGACCGCCGGGCAGGCCGCCCGCGCCGCCCGGGACGGCGGCGTGCGGCATCTTGTCCTGACCCATTTCAGCCAGCGCTACACCGACCCCGACGAGTTCGCGCGGCAGGCGCGCGCCGCCGGGTTCGAGGGCGAGCTGACCGTCGCCCGCGACCTGGACCGCGTACCGGTGCCGAAGCGACGCTGAACTCGGACGGCCCCAGCCGAACCTCGGACGGCCCCAGCCGAACCTCGGACGGCCCCACAGGATGCGTACGATGCCCGAATGTCCCTCGCACCACTCGCACGCATCCCCAAGGCCGAGCTTCACCTGCACATCGAAGGCACTCTCGAACCCGAGCTGGCCTTCGCCCTCGCCGACCGCAACGGCATCAGCCTGCCGTACGCCGACACCGAGGCCCTGCGCAAGGCCTACCTCTTCGACGACCTTCAGTCCTTTCTGGACCTCTACTACGAGCTGATGGCCGTCCTCGTCACCGAGGACGACTTCGAGGCGCTCGCCGACGCCTACCTCGCGCGCGCCGCCGGGCAGGGCGTCCGGCACGCCGAGATCTTCTTCGACCCGCAGGCGCACACCGCGCGCGGCGTCGACATCGGCACCGTCATCGAGGGGCTCGGGCGGGCGCTCGACCGCAGCGAGGAGCGGCACGGGGTCTCCACCAAGCTCATCATGTGCTTCCTGCGCGACCAGTCCGCAGAGTCGGCGATGGAGACCCTGCAGGCCGCGAAGCCCTACCTCGACCGGATCGTGGGCGTCGGCCTCGACTCCGCCGAGGTCGGCAACCCCGCCTCGAAGTTCCGCGAGGTCTACGAGGCCGCGGGCGCGCTGGGTCTGCGGAAGGTCGCCCACGCGGGGGAGGAGGGCGACCCGTCGTACATCTGGGAAGCCCTCGACGTGCTCGGAGTCGAGCGCGTCGACCACGGGCTCCGGTCCCTGGAGGACCCGGAGCTCGTCGCGCGTCTCGTACGGGACCGGATTCCGCTGACGCTCTGCCCGCTGTCGAACGTGCGGCTGCGCGCCATAGACGTTCTGGAGGAGCACCCGCTCGTCGCCCTCATGGACGCCGGGCTGCTGTGCACCGTCAACTCCGACGATCCGGCCTACTTCGGCGGTTACGTCGGCGACACCTTCCACGCCGTTCACGAGGCGCTGGCGTTGGATCACCAGCGGTTGCGGGAGCTTGCCCGCAACTCGTTCGTGGCGTCCTTCCTCGACGGCAGCGCGGAGGACGAGGCGCGGCGCGCCCGTTACCTCGCCGAGGTCGAGGCGTATCCGCTGGACGACATCTCGGGCTGAAGGCCGCCGGGGCCCGCCGTCGTGAACTCGTCCTTCGTGTGAGCCGTGGCGGCGGGTGCCTCCAGGGGGTGGATCTCCACCTCGACCACCGGCTGCTCGAGCAGGCCCGACGGCGGAACCATCGCGCCGACCGGGGCGCCGCTGCGGCGCCGTGCCGCGCCCGCGAACAGCGGGCGGCCGCCCGTGTGCAGCGCCACCGCCGTCAGCGGCGCCGCGAGCAGGAGCAGCGCGATGGCCAGGGCCGCGCCCATCGCCGGGAAGCCGACCGCCTGCGACAGCGAGCTGCCCACCAGCGGGCCGCACGCTGTGCCGAGCGACGACGCCGAACCGACCAGGACCGCCCAGCGGCCCCGGGGGTCCAGGGACGCGGCCAGGCCGAGCAGGTACGAAAGCACCACCGGGTAGAGCGTGTTCCAGGCGATCTCGCCCGTCGCGAAGGTGGCCAGGCCGTCGGCGCGGGCGCTCAGCGCGATGCAGCAGGCGATCGCCGCCGTGCCGGCGCCGATCGGCAGCGCGCGGCCCATACGGGTGCCGAGCGCGCCCGCGCCCACCACTCCGAGCAGGCCCGTGCCGAGCGCGATCGCGAACACACTGCCGACGGTGACCTCGCTGAGGCCCGCCTGGACGGTGCCGATGCGGCTGCTCACGCCCCACAGCGAGTTCTGCGCCATCGACCAGCAGACGATGACGGCGGCGAGTGCCGCGCCCGAACGGGCGTAGGGGAGCGGGCTCTTGAGGGCCGGATCCGCGTGGGTGTGGGTGGGGGCGGTGTCCGGGCCCGCGGGGGACGACAGGCGGTGCGTCGCCGGCCACACCGCGAGTGCGGTGATCGCGAGCGCCGCGAACGGCAGGGCGTGGCCCGTCGGGCTGATCCGCGGGATCGACAGGTAGAGGGCGCCCGCCAGCGCCGAGACGCTCAGCAGGCCGAGCGTGGAGGCGCGGTGCGGGTCCTTCTGTGCGGCGATCCCGGTGGCGGCGACCGCCGTCGCCGTGCCCGAGCCGAAGCCGCCGATCATCGCACCCGCGACGACGAGGGGGACGGAGGCGGAGAGCGCCGCCGTGCCGTAGCCGACGGCCGCGAGGAGGAGGCCCGCGCGGGCGGCGCGGCGGGCGCCGACCCGTTCGACGCGGGCCGCGAGCGTGAAGCCCGCACTGGCCGAGCTGAGCAGCAGCGTGCTGCCGATCAGGCCCGCCTGCGTCGGGGAAAGCCGCAGGCTGTCGGCGAGTCGGCCGACGACGGTGGGGAGCAGGTATGCAGCGAGATAGCCGGCCGTGAAGAGGGCGATCAGAGCGGGCCGGGGAGCGCGCGAAGACACGGGCAGTCCTGTGAACGGACCCCCCTGCCTTGGACGCTGTTTTGGGCAAGGGGGTGGTAAGGAAAAGGGGGTGGGGGCGCGACGTCTTTGCGAACGGGACCGAACCGGGGACGTTGGGGCGCGGCCAATTTGTATCAAGGCGCGGGGGGTCCGCAGAAGTCGGGGCTGTGTGACCTGCGACACGTTTGGTTTGGGGGTGGGGGCGCCGGGTAGCGGCGCTTGTTTTGGGGTGAGGGCGCGGGAGGATTCACCGCGCGTCCCGCCTTGGCCGAGCGGCTCTCCGGCTCGCCGCTCCGTCCCCGTCGCTTCATGTCGACCGCCCTGGTGGCGGGTTGCCTCGTGCACACTGTCCGGACCCGTACCTCTGCAGGGAGAAGGACGTGACCCACCCCGAACCGGCCCGGTCCGAAACGGCGCACACGGACCCTCTCGCGGCCCTTCGCGCGCCCGGCGACCCCGCCTGCGACGTGTACCTCACCGGCACCGTCTTCCTCGACATCGTCTTCACCGGGCTCGACAGCGCGCCTGTGCGCGGCACCGAGTCCTGGGCCCGCGGCATGGGGTCGAGCCCCGGGGGCGTCGCCAACATGGCGGCGGCGCTCGCCCGGCTCGGGCTGCGGACGTCGCTGGCCGCCGCGTTCGGGGACGACCACTACGGGGAGTACTGCTGGGACACGCTCGAGCGGGGCGAGGGGATCGACCTCGGGTACTCGCGGTCCGTGCCCGGCTGGCACTCGCCCGTCACCGTCTCCATGGCGTACGAAGGCGAACGCACCATGGTGAGCCACGGGCACGAGCCGCCGCCCGAGGAGCCCGCGCCCCGGTGTCCGCCTCGTGCGCGGGCCGCCGTGGCCTCGCTCGTGCCGGGGGTCGCTGCGCCCTGGGTGGCGGAGGCCGCGCGGAACGGGACGCGGATCTTCGCGGATGTCGGGTGGGACGAGAGTGGGCGGTGGGATCTCGGCGCGCTTGAGGACCTGCGGCAGTGCGAGGCGTTTCTGCCCAACGCGGAGGAGGCGATGCGGTACACCCGTACGTCGTGTCCCCGGGATGCCGCGCATGCGTTGACGGAGTATGTGCCGCTGGCCGTCGTCACTCTCGGGGCCGAGGGGGCCTATGCCGTGGACGGGCGGACCGGGGAGACCGCGTCCGTGCCGGCCATCGAGGTCGCCGCGCTCGATCCGACCGGGGCGGGGGACGTGTTCGTGGCCGGGTTCGTGACCGGGACCCTGGCCGGGTGGCCGCTGGCGGACCGGCTCGCGTTCGCCGGGCTGACCGCGGCGTTGTCCGTGCAGGAGTTCGGGGGGTCGTTGTCGGCGCCCGGGTGGTCGGAGGTGGCGGCGTGGTGGCGGCAGATCCACGCGTACGAGGAGCGGGGGGAGCAGGATCCCGCGGCGCTGGAGCGGTACGCCTTTCTCGAGCCGTTGCTGCCGGAGGCGGGGCGGCCCTGGCCACTGCGTCGTGCGGTGCCGACGATCGGATTCGGGCGGTCCGCGTGAAGGGAGGCCGGCCGGCCGGGGCATGTGCGTGCTCGCCGTCTTGATGGCATCGCCGGCTGCTCCGGCCCCTCTCACCGCGTGAACCGTGCTGCGCGCGCACATACCCCGTCCGTCCCCTCCCGCCGAGTCGCGGCCGACCGCCGGTGGCACCTCGCTCAAGCCCCTCCGGCGCTTGAGGAGCGGGGTCCGGGGGCGGAGCCCCGGGTTCAGCGACAACGCGGGGCAACCGCCGAGCAGCGGCGCGAAAACACTTCGGGCTACCGAGCGGAGCGTCGTACGCTGGGAGGCACATCAGACATCGGCTGTCACAAGGAGAATGCGGCCCTCAGAGCCCGCCCATGACGCAGACACCATCCAGCGCACGCGCGCAGTTCACCGTCCCGGCCAAGCACCCGATGGTCGAGGTTCTGGGCTCCGGCGATGCTTTGTTGCGTGTGATCGAGGAGGCTTTCCCGGAGGCCGACATCCATGTCCGGGGCAATGAGATCAGCGCGACGGGCGAGCCCGGGGAAGTCGCTCTCGTTCAGCGCCTGTTCGACGAGATGATGCTGGTCCTGAGGACAGGGGCACCGATGACAGAGGACGCCGTGGAGCGGTCCATCGCCATGTTGAAGGCGTCGGAGAGCGGTCAGGGGGACGGGAGTGAGACTCCGGCCCAGGTGCTCACGCAGAACATTCTGTCCTCGCGCGGGCGGACCATCCGGCCGAAGACGCTGAACCAGAAGCGGTACGTCGACGCCATCGACAAGCACACCATCGTCTTCGGCATCGGGCCCGCCGGTACCGGCAAGACCTATCTGGCCATGGCGAAAGCTGTGCAGGCTCTTCAGTCCAAGCAGGTCAATCGCATCATCCTGACTCGGCCCGCCGTCGAGGCGGGGGAGCGGCTCGGGTTTCTGCCAGGGACGTTGTACGAGAAGATCGATCCTTATCTGCGGCCCCTGTACGACGCCCTGCACGACATGCTCGACCCGGATTCGATCCCGAGGCTGATGGCCGCGGGGACGATCGAGGTCGCGCCGCTCGCCTACATGCGTGGGCGTGCGCAGCCGCGCTTCACGAATGTCCTGACGCCGGACGGCTGGCGACCCATCGGTGACCTGCGCGTCGGTGACCTCGTCATCGGATCGAACGGTGAGCCGACCCCCGTCCTCGGTGTGTACCCGCAGGGTGAGAAGGACATTTACCGTGTCACCGCCCAGGACGGGTCCTGGACTCTGTGCTGCGGTGAGCACCTCTGGACGGTCAGGACACAGGACGACGCGCGCCGCGACAAGCCGTGGCGGGTCCTGGAGACCCAGGAGATGATCGGCAGCCTGCGGGCGGCGCACGCCCGTCGGTACGAGTTGCCGCTCCTGACCGCTCCGGTGGAGTTTCCCGAGCGGGCGGTTGCCATGGACCCGTACGCGCTGGGACTACTGCTGGGTGACGGCTGCATCACCGGAGAGACCACGCCTGGATCCGCGACCGGGGACGCGGAACTCACGGAGCGGCTCGAAGCCGTGTTGCCCGGTGCGAAGGTGCGGCACAAGGGAGGCGTCGACTCCGTCCTCGACCGAGTGCGGCAACCCGGGGAGGTCGTCACGGAGCTCATCGGTACCCGCTCTCACACCGAGTTCGTCCCCGACGACTACCTGTACAACACCGCCGAGGTACGCCTCGCGGTGCTCCAGGGGTTGCTCGACTCCGACGGCGTTCCGGTCACGCAGAAGGACCGCACCTGTCGGGTCCGGTTCTCGACGACGTCGATCCTGCTCCGCGACGACGTGATCGGCCTGGTCCAGTCGCTCGGCGGCGTCGCCCACACACGTCGCCGCCCGGCCGGGGAGCGCGAACAGGGCTCCGCACGGGCGGCCCACCGCCGCGACGCGCACGTCGTCGACATCCGTCTTCCCGAGGGCATCGAACCTTTCCGTCTCGCCCGCAAGCGCGACAAGTACCGCGGGGCCGGCGGCGGCGGACGCCCGATGCGCTTCATCGACAGCATCGAGCCGGCGGGGCGTGAGGAGGCCGTATGTATCCAGGTGGCCGCCGAGGACTCCCTGTATGTCACGCAGGACTACCTGCTGACGCACAACACCCTCAATGACGCCTTCATCATTCTCGACGAGGCCCAGAACACCAGCCCCGAGCAGATGAAGATGTTCCTCACCCGGCTCGGGTTCGACTCGAAGATCGTCATCACCGGTGACGTCACGCAGGTCGACCTGCCCAACGGGACGAAGAGCGGGTTGCGGCAGGTGCAGGACATCCTGGAGGGGCTCGACGACGTGCACTTCTCGCGGCTCTCCTCCCAGGATGTCGTCAGGCACAAGCTGGTCGGCCGTATCGTCGACGCGTACGAGAAGTACGACACCGAGAACGGTACGGAGAACGGCACCCGCAAGGGCCGCTCCTCCAGAGGGACCCAAGGAAAGTAGTTCGAGAGCCCCATGTCGATCGACGTCAACAACGAGTCCGGAACCGAGGTCGACGAGCAGGCGATCCTCGACATCGCCCGCTACGCGCTCGCGCGGATGCGTATCCACCCGCTCTCCGAGCTCTCGGTGATCGTCGTGGACGCCGACGCCATGGAGCAGCTGCACGTCCAGTGGATGGACCTGCCGGGGCCGACCGATGTCATGTCCTTCCCCATGGACGAGCTGCGGCCGCCCATGAAGGACGACGACGAGCCCCCGCAGGGCCTCCTCGGTGACATCGTGCTCTGTCCTGAGGTGGCCACGCGGCAGGGTGCCGAAGCGCCTACGCAGCACTCCATGGACGAGGAGCTCCAGCTCCTCACCGTGCACGGAGTGCTGCATCTGCTCGGTTACGACCACGAGGAGCCCGACGAGAAGGCCGAGATGTTCGGCCTCCAGGCCGCCATCGTGGACGGCTGGCGTGCGGAGAAGGGGCTGAGCGGGCCGTCTCCGGCGCCGACCGTGTCATGAGTCTCTCGCTGATCGCGGGCGCCGTCGCACTCGTCGTCGTCGCCTGGCTCGCCGCGTGCGCCGAGGCCGGTATCGCCCGTACCTCCAGTTTCCGCGCCGAGGAGGCCGTACGGTCCGGGCGGCGCGGCAGCGCCAAACTCGCCCAGGTCGCCGCCGATCCGACCCGGTATCTCAACGTCGCGCTGCTGGTGCGTGTGGCGTGTGAGATGGCCGCCGCCGCTCTCGTCACCTATGCGTGCCTCGAGGAGTTCGCCGCTACTTGGCAGGCGCTGCTCGTCGCCATCGGTGTGATGGTGCTCGTCTCGTATGTGGCGGTCGGGGTTTCGCCTCGGACCATCGGACGCCAGCATCCGCTCAATACCGCCACCGCGGCTTCTTATGTGTTGTTGCCGCTCGCTCGGGTCATGGGGCCGATTCCGCCGCTTCTCATTCTCATCGGTAACGCGCTGACGCCCGGCAAGGGGTTCCGGCGTGGGCCGTTCGCCTCCGAAGCCGAGTTGCGGGCCATGGTCGACCTCGCCGAGAAGGAGTCCCTCATCGAGGACGAGGAGCGCCGCATGGTGCACTCCGTCTTCGAGCTGGGGGACACGCTCGTGCGTGAGGTCATGGTGCCGCGTACCGATCTCGTCGTCATCGAGCGGTACAAGACCATCCGGCAGGCTCTCACGCTCGCCCTCCGGTCCGGGTTCTCCCGTATCCCGGTGGTCGGGGAGAGCGAGGATGACGTCGTCGGCATCGTTTATCTGAAGGACCTCGTTCGCAAGACCCATATCAACCGGGATTCCGAGGCCGAGCTCGTCTCCACCGCCATGCGGCCCGCCACCTTCGTGCCGGACACGAAGAACGCCGGTGACCTGCTGCGCGAGATGCAGCAGTTGCGCAACCACGTCGCCGTCGTCATCGACGAGTACGGCGGCACCGCCGGCATCGTCACCATCGAGGACATCCTCGAGGAGATCGTCGGCGAGATCACCGACGAGTACGACCGTGAGCTGCCGCCCGTCGAGGAGCTGGGCGACGACCGGTTCCGGGTCACCGCCCGGCTCGACATCGGGGACCTCGGTGAGCTGTACGGCATCGAGGAGTACGACGACGAGGACGTCGAGACCGTCGGCGGGCTGCTCGCCAAGGCGCTGGGGCGCGTTCCCATCGCCGGGGCCTCGTCGGTCGTCACCCTGCCCGACGAGCGGCGGCTGCGGCTCACCGCCGAGACCGCCGCCGGGCGACGGAACAAGATCGTGACCGTGCTCGTGGAGCCCGTACAGGCCGAGGACGAGAAGAAGGGGGAGGGCGGAGAGTGACGCCCAAGGAGCTGCGCGCCTTCTGTCTGTCGTTCAACGCGGCCGTTGAGGACTTTCCGTTCAATCCGGAGACGTCTGTCTTCAAGGTGCTCGGAAAGGTCTTCGCGCTCAGCTCCCTCGACGGGGTGCCCCTCACCGTCAATCTCAAGTGCGATCCCGAGGACGCCGTACGGCTGCGCGAGGAGTACGAGGGTGTCGTCGTGCCCGGCTGGCACATGAACAAGCGGCACTGGAACACCGTGACCGTGGGCGAGCTTCCGGACCGGATGGTGCGGGAGCTCGTCGAGGACTCGTACGACCTCGTCGTGGCCGGGCTGCCGCGCGCCGAGCGGCTGCGGCTCGACCGGCCCTGAGCGCTTTTGGCCCCGGGCCTCTCCTTATGCTCACCCCATGACTGAGAGCACCGACCTCGGCCCCGAGGACCGCAAGATCGTCACCCTGGCCCGTTCCGCGCGGGCCCGCAACGGTGTGCCCGAGGGCGCCGCCGTGCGCGACGAGACCGGGCGTACGTACGTCGCAGGCACCGTCGCCCTGGACTCCCTGAAGCTCAGCGCGCTGCGTACCGCCGTCGCCATGGCCGTCGCCTCCGGCGCGCAGTCCCTGGAGGCCGCCGCCGTCGTCTCCGGCGCCGACGCCCTGCCCGAGGAGGACGTGGCCGCCGTACGCGATCTGGGCGGCGCCGGTACGCCGGTCTTCCTCGCGGGGGCCGACGGAAATGTGCGGGACACCGTTCGGGCCGGCTGAGAATTGTGGGGACCGTCACATTCGCCCAGGTCAGGGGCGTCGGTCCCCGTACGCACCGGTGAACGGCGGCCGGGGCCCGGGGCTCCATGGAGGGCGTCCGGGACTTTCGGCCCGGGGCTACCGGCCCTGGCAGGGGCGGGGCCCGGGCAGGGACCGAGGTCCTTGCGGAAGGGCCTGCGACCCCTGGGACGGGGCGGGGTCCGCGGGCCATGGTGGAGCGGTCGCCCGGCGCAGCAAGCGTTCGACAGCGTCCCCGGATTCAAAGCCGGGGGGTGCGCCGCGGCCGTCACCGTCCCCGAACAAAGGCTTCTCGTGATCTTCTCCGCCCGCAACACCGCTGCCCGTACCTCCCGCGTCCGCCGTCTCGCCGCCACCGGTGCTCTCGCCGGTGCCGCGGGCGCCATGGTGATCGCGGGTACGAGCTCGGCCTCCGCGGCGACGAGCGCCCCCGCGCACAACTGGGACGCCGTCGCCCAGTGCGAGTCCAGCGGCGACTGGGCAGCCGACACCGGCAACGGCTTCTCCGGCGGTCTGCAGTTCACGTCGTCCACCTGGTCCGCGTACGGCGGCACCAAGTACGCGGCGTCCGCGCACCTCGCCACCAAGGCCGAGCAGATCTCCGTCGCCGAGAAGGTGCTCGCCGCCCAGGGGCAGAACGCCTGGCCCGTCTGCGGCAAGAACCTCTGAGACGGACGAGCGACACAGGGGCCCGGACCGGCCTAGACCGCGTCCGGGCCCCTTTCGCCTGTCCGGACGCGGATCACGCTCTCCACCGGTACCGCCCACACCTTGCCGTCGCCGATCTTGCCCGTGCGCGCGGCGCGGACGATCGCGTCCATCGCCGGTTCCGCGTCCGCGTCGTCGACCACGACCTCGATCCGCACCTTCGGTACGAGGTCGACCTGGTACTCCGCGCCCCGGTACACCTCGGTGTGCCCGCGCTGGCGCCCGTATCCGCTGGCCTCCGTCACGGTCAGACCGTCCACGCCCAGCTCCTGCAACGCCGTCTTGACCTCGTCCAGGCGGAACGGTTTGACGACCGCGGTGATCAGCTTCATGGCGCGACCTTTCGGGCGGCGGGGGCGGACGCGGGGTGGACCGTGGCGCCCAGGACGCCGTGATCGTACGCACTCTCCGCGTGCACCGTCTGGTCCAGGCCCGTCAGCTCCTCCTCGGCCGACGCCCGGAAGCCCATCAGCTTGTGGATGGCCTTCCCGATCCCGTACGTCACCAGGAACGTGTACGCCGCCACGACCAGGACGGCCAGGAGCTGTCTGCCCAGCTGGCCGAGGCCGCCCCCGTACAGCAGGCCCTCCTTCGCCGTCGAGCCCGTCATCGCCGATGTCGCGAACAGGCCGATCAGCAGGGTGCCCACCACCCCGCCCACGAAGTGCACGCCGACCACGTCGAGCGAGTCGTCGTAGTGGAGCTTGAGCTTCCAGGCCACCGCGTACGAGCAGATGACGCCCGCCGCCAGGCCGACCACCGCCGCGCCCACGACGCCCACCACGCCGCACGCCGGGGTGATCGCCACCAGGCCCGCCACCGCGCCGGACGCGGCGCCGAACGTCGTCGGGTGGCCGTCGCGCTTCTGCTCCACGAAGAGCCAGCCGAGCAGGCCCGTGCAACCCGCGATCAGGGTGTTGAAGAGGGAGGCGGCGGCGAGGCCGTTCGCGCCGAGGGCCGAGCCGCCGTTGAAGCCGAGCCAGCCGAACCAGAGCAGGCCCGCGCCCATGACGACCATGGGGAGGTTGTGCGGGCGCATCGCCTCCTTCTTGAAGCCCGCGCGCGGGCCCAGGACCAGGCACAGGGCCAGGCCGGACGCGCCCGACGCGATCTCGACCACCAGGCCGCCCGCGAAGTCGAGCGTTCCCAGGTGGTGGCCGATCCAGCCGCCGGGGCCCCAGACCCAGTGCGCCACCGGGACGTATACGAGCAGCGCCCACACCGGGACGAAGACCAGCCACGCGGCGAACTTCGTGCGGTCCGCGACGGCTCCGCTGATCAGCGCCGCCGTGATGATCGCGAACGTCAGCTGGAAGGTGGTGAAGAGGAAGGTGGGGACCGTGCCGGTGAGGGACTGCGGGCCGATGCCCGCCATGCCCGCGTGCTCCAGGCCGCCGATCAGGCCCGCGAACGTGTCGTCGCCGAAGGCGAGCGAATAGCCCGCCACCAGCCAGACCACCGTCACGAGCGCGATCGAGACGAAGCTCATCATGAGCATGTTGAGGACGCTCTTCGAGCGGACCATACCGCCGTAGAACAGCGCCAGACCGGGGGTCATGAGGAGGACCAGGGCCGTGGCGGCGAGCAGCCAGGCGGTGTCGCCGGAGTCCAGGGCGGGGGCCGCGAGGGGGCCGGACATGACGGTCGTGGCAGGCATGCGCTTCAGCGTCACCGCTCCGCGTTTCCGATTCCGTACCCCGACGTTTCCGACGTGTTTCGTGTTGCCGGGGCGTTACCGGGACCTCTCGGTGCTCGTGTGCGTTCGGGATCAGGGACAATGGGCGCCATGAGCGTTCACACCCCCGCCGCCGGATCCGCCCATCGCGCCGGCTTCGCCTGCTTCGTCGGCCGTCCCAACGCGGGCAAGTCCACCCTCACGAACGCTCTGGTCGGCAAGAAGGTGGCCATCACCGCCGACCAGCCGCAGACCACGCGCCACACCGTGCGCGGCATCGTGCACCGCGACGACGCGCAGCTGATCCTCGTGGACACCCCGGGGCTCCACAAGCCGCGCACACTGCTCGGCGAGCGGCTCAACGACGTGGTGCGCACGACGTGGGCCGAGGTCGACGTCATCGGCTTCTGCCTGCCCGCCAACGAGAAGATCGGGCCCGGCGACCGGTTCATCGCCAAGGAACTGGCGTCCATCAAGAAGACGCCGAAGATCGCCGTCGTCACCAAGACCGACCTCGTCGACAGCAAGGCCCTCGCCGAGCAGCTCATCGCCATCGACCAGCTCGGCAAGGAGCTCGGCTTCGAGTGGGCGGAGATCATCCCGGTCTCGGCCGTCGCCGACCAGCAGGTCGGCCTGCTCGCCGATCTGCTCGTGCCGCTGCTCCCCGAGGGGCCCGCGCTCTACCCCGAGGGCGACCTCACCGACGAGCCCGAGCAGGTCATGGTCGCGGAGCTGATCCGCGAGGCCGCGCTCGAAGGCGTCCGGGACGAGCTGCCGCACTCCATCGCCGTCGTCGTCGAGGAGATGCTGCCGCGCGAGGACCGGCCCGCCGACAAGCCGCTCCTCGACATCCACGCCTTCGTCTACATCGAGCGGCCCAGCCAGAAGGGCATCATCATCGGCCCCAAGGGCGAGCGCCTGAAGAAGGTCGGCATCAAGTCCCGCAAGCAGATCGAGGCGCTGCTCGGCACGCCCGTCTTCCTCGACCTGCACGTGAAGGTCGCCAAGGACTGGCAGCGCGACCCGCGTCAGCTCCGCAAGCTCGGCTTCTAGCGGATCGTCGGGGTGAGGTCCTGGAGGCCTATCACCCTCAGCAGTTCCAGACGCTCGTACGTGTCCGTGCCCGGCCGCGCCGAGTGCACCACGAGCTGCTGGTCGTGTCCGTCGCTCAGCAGCACCTCGCAGTCCAGGTCCAGTAGCCCGACCACCGGATGCAGGAAACGCTTCGTCGACGCGTGCCGCACCGCCACGACGTGTGACTCCCACACTTCGGCGAAGTGCGCGTCGCTCGCCCGGAGTTCGGCCACCAGCGCGGCCGGGCCCGGGTCGTCCGGGCGCGCCCCGACGACGGCCCGCAGGTGCGCCACGTGGGCGCGGGCGTGCGTCGCGTAGTCCTCCGCCGGGACCATGGCGCGCACGGCCGGGTCCGTGAAGTAGCGGCGCACCAGGTTCTCGCCCGTGTGCTCGCCCGACAGGGCCACCGCCATCGTGTTCTGCGCGAGCACCTCGCCCCAGTCGCTCAGCACCTGCGCCGGCAGGTCGTGCAGCCGGTCCAGGATCAGCAGCAGGCCCGGCCGGACGTGCGCCGACGAGCCGCCTGCGCGCGGGGGCTCCTCGCCCGCCAGGTGGAAGAGGTGGTCGCGTTCGTCCGCCGTCAGGCGCAGTGCGCGTGCGAGGGCGGCCAGCATCTGGCGTGAAGGGTGTGAGCCGCGGCGCTGTTCGAGCCGCGTGTAGTAGTCGACGGACATCCCCGCCAGCTGCGCCACCTCCTCGCGGCGCAGGCCCGGCGTACGGCGCCGGGCGCCTGCCGTCAGGCCCACGTCCGAGGGGGCCAGGCGGGTGCGGGCGCGGCGCAGGAAATCGGCGAGTTCGACACGGTTCACCTCTTCAGGGTCGCGCGGGCCGCCCGGCTTATCCAGGGCGTGCCGGTCCCTGGATAAGCGCGTCTCTCCCGCTTGTGCGCTGCCGCGCCGAGGGTGGTGTCCATGGCAACGACGACTACGACGACTACGACGACTACGACGACACGGAGGCGGCCATGCTGACATTGGTGACAGGTGCGACAGGGCAGGTCGGCAAGCGGTTCGTGCCCCGGCTGCTGCAGAGCGCGGCGCCCGGCGACGAGGTCCGGGTCCTGGTGCGGGACGCGTCCCGCGCGGAACGGTTCGCCGAGCTGGGCGCGCAGGTGGTGGTCGGCGATCTGCGGGACGCCGAGGTGCTCGGCAAGGCGACGGCCGGGGCGGACGCGGTGGTCAACGTCGCCGCGGCGTTCCGCGGCGTGCCGGACGAGGAGGCCCGCGCGGTCAACCGGGACGCGGCGATCGAGCTGGGCCGCGCGGCGGTGGCCTCCGGCGTAGGCAGGTTTGTGCAGGTCAGCACGGGGCTTGTGTACGGGGCTGGGCGCGGGCGGCCCTTGGTGGAGTCCGACGCGACCGTGCCGGGCGGGGCCATGTGGGGCGCGTACCCCGAGTCCAAGTGGGAGGCGGAGCGGGCCCTGGCGGCGCTGGACGGCCTCTCGGACCTGCGCATCGGGCGGCTCCCCTTCGTCTACGGCGACGGCGATCCCCATCTGGCCAACGCGATGCAATGGGCTCCGCACTGGCCCGCCACCCAGCGCCTCCACATGGGCCACCACGCGGACGTCGCCCAGGGTCTCCAGCGCCTTCTGTACGCGCCTGGCGCCCAGGGCGTCTACAACATCGCGGATGACGCTCCGCTGACGACGGTGGACGTGTACGCCCTGAACGGCCTTCCGGTGCCGCCCGCCCTGTACGAGAAGACGGACCCGGATCCCTGGCGAGCGGTGATGTCCACGTCCCGTGTCCGCCGGGAACTGGGGTACCGCCCGTTCTACCCGTCGGTCTGGGTGGCCCAGGACATGGGCGCCCTGTAGCGGGTCCCGGCCGGGGGCGCGCCCAGCCACGACGATGCCGCACCCGGCAACGACGCGAACCCCCGGGGCTCCGCCCCGGCCCCCGCTCCTCAATCGCCGGAGGGGCTTGACCGGCCCAGGACATGGGCGCCCTGTAGCGGGTCCCGGCCGGGGGCGCGCCCAGCCACGACGACGCCGCACCCGGCAACGACGCGAACCCCCGGGGCTCCGCCCCGGCCCCCGCTCCTCAATCGCCGGAGGGGCTTGACCGGCCCAGGACATGGGCGCCCTGTAGCGGGTCCCGGCCGGGGGCGCGCCCAGCCACGACGACGCCGCACCCGGCAACGACGCGAACCCCCGGGGCTCCGCCCCGGCCCCCGCTCCTCGATCGCCGGAGGGGCTTGACCGGCCCAGGGGCGCGGGGAACTGCGCGATCAGCCACGGCGGTGTCGCACCCGCCGGAGAATCCTCAGTCCTCTGACGCGGACGCGATCATCGCCGTGCCCACGGGCTCGAAACCCAGCCGCGCGTAGACCCGGGCGACATCATCGTCCCCGGCCGACAGGAACACCGTAGAGATGCCGGAGGCCACCGCCTCGGAGACCAGGGCGGCCGTCACCGCCAGACCCAGCCCCCGCCGCCGCGCCGCGGGCAACGTACCGACGCCCGCGACCTCCGTCACGTCGCCGACGGGCAAGTGCATGCCGGAGCAGAGGACGACCCCGTCCTCGACGGCGGCGGCGAGGACGAGGCGGCCGGCGCGGATGCGCTCCTGGTGCTCGGGGACGCTCCCGTCCCCGGCGCGTTCGACGACCATCGCCGAGAGCTCCGCACCCCCGGCGGAGCCCACCGCCGTGCCGGGCTGCGCGAACGCCACGTACGGCAGCGCGAGCGCGGCGGCGAGGAACGGGTCCCGCGCGTCGAGGACCCGGACCAGGGGATGCGGGCCGGGGAGCGGAGCGGCCGCGTCCCGCGCCATCAGCGGATGCTCGCTGACCTGCAGCCCGGCCTCCTCGACGGCCGCCCGCATGCCGGGCGTCGTCTCCGCCACCCACTCGAACGCCTCGGGCGCACCGAGTTCCCGTTGCCGCGCGCGGACGGCGCGTACGTCGGCGGCGCCGGGCGGTGGCGCGTCGGGGCGGAGCGCGGGCCGCGCGTAATACGGCCAGCCCGGCCCTTCGCGGACGAAGAGCGTGAGCGAACCGTGCTCCTCGACGCGGGCGGCGGCGCGCGGCACGGCGTCGTAGTACCGCTCCAGGCGGCCGAGAAGAGGGGTATGTGCGTCGACTTTGGTCACAGGCGCGGAGGCTACGTCATACCCCTCGATCCACCGACCGGATTTTCTGGACCAGGAGCGCCCCGAGCAGACCCACGGCCGCCGCCACCAGATACAGCGTCCGGTAACCGCCCAGGTGGTTCACCACGAAGTCAACGCCCCAGCGGCGGACGGGACTTACGCTCCTTCTTTGAGTACGCGCGTGATCAGTCTGCGCTGTTCCTCGGTGAGCCGGGGATCCGCGCAGTACACGGTCTTCCCGTCCACGGTGAGGGTGTAGCTGAACCCGTCGGGGACCCCGACGGGTGGCGTGCCCCGGCCGGCGGCCAGCGCCTTCTCGGCCAGGGCATGCCACTCATGGGCGTCGGTGCGGCCGGCCGTGTCGACCTCCGCGTGGCGGTCGATCCCGGCGAAGCCGCCCGTGCGTGAGACGTGGATACGCATGGGTCCCTGTCTACCCCAATCCGCCGCGACGGTCAGTGCGTCGGCACGCCGACCTGTTCCCACGCCTTCAGGACGGACTGGTACTCCTCGCCGCCGCCGTAGCGGGCCTGCGCGCTCTTCACCGTCGCCTTCGCGAAGTCGGGGAAGAGGGCGTCCTGCTTCAGCTCGCCGCCGGTCAGGGTGTCGAACCAGATCTGTCCGGCCCGCTCCCACGCGTTGCCGCCGAGGGTCTCGGCGAGGATGTAGAAGGCGTGGTTGGGGATGCCGGAGTTGATGTGCACGCCGCCGTTGTCCCGGCCGGTCCTGACGTAGTGGGCCATGTCGGCGGGTTGCGGGTCCTTGCCGAGCACGTCGTCGTCGTAGGCCGTGCCGGGGGCCTTCATGGAGCGCAGGGCGACGCCGGTGACGTCCGGGGCGAGCAGGCCCGCGCCGATCAGCCAGTCGGCCTCGGCGGCGGTCTGGCCGAGCGAGTACTGCTTGATGAGGGAGCCGAAGACGTCGGACATCGACTCGTTGAGGGCGCCGGGCTGCCCGAAGTACGTCAGGTTCGCCGTGTACTGCGTGACGCCGTGGGTCAGCTCGTGGCCGATGACGTCGATGGGGATGGTGAAGTCGAGGAAGATTTCGCCGTCCCCGTCGCCGAACACCATCTGCTCGCCGTTCCAGAACGCGTTGTTGTAGTCCTGGTCGTAGTGGACCGTCGCGTCGAGCGCCAGGCCCTCGCCGTCGATGGAGAAACGGCCGTACTTCTGGAGGTAGAGCTCGAAGGTCGCGCCGAGGCCCGCGTACGCGCGGTTGACGGTCGCGTCCTGGCCGGGCTCGTCCCCCTCGCCGCGGACCTTGCGGCCCGGCAGGTCGGTGCGGTGCTGGGCGTCGTAGAGGGTGCGGCGGGGTGACTGGTCGGCGTCCGCGGTGGACGGCGGGGCGGCGGAGGGGGCACCGAGGACGGTGGTCATCCGCCGGCGGGTGCGCTCGAAGGCGTCGCGCTCGAGGCTCTTGCGGGCCTTGACCGCGACCGCGCGGTTCTCGGACTGGGCGACCTGGTCCTGGAGGTGGGGCGGCACGATCGTGCAGAAAACGGGCTCGAACCCCTTCGGGTTCCCCGTTGGGTTGGCGGTCATGCGCAGCAATGTGGCACTGGGTCATGCCGCTGTCACTACCTGCGACCATGATTAGCGAAATAGAGGTATTGATCACCCCTTACCCGTCATGCGGCCTCCGTCTCGGGTATGGACGGTCCCGCATACTGATACGGGCCTTCGTGTCCGGCGCGTCTCGGTTAGAGTGCGGAGCATCATGCGTTTCGGGTTGCTTCTCCTTAGCTGCCGCGGCGAGGGCCTGTAGTCGAGGCCGACCCCCTCCCCGCGGAGTTTGGCGTTGCGCCGTCGGCCGCCTTACCGGCCACCCTCGAGGAGCCCCACGCATATGCCGAACTTCCAGCGCCCCACGTCGATGCCGATCCACAAGTACGGCCAGTACGACCAGGTGGACATCGCCGACCGCACCTGGCCGCAGAACCGGATCACGAAGGCGCCCCGCTGGCTCTCCACCGACCTGCGCGACGGCAACCAGGCGCTGATCGACCCCATGTCCCCGGCGCGCAAGCGTGAGATGTTCGACCTGCTGGTCCGCATGGGCTACAAGGAGATCGAGGTCGGCTTCCCCTCGTCCGGCCAGACCGACTTCGATTTCGTACGGTCGATCATCGAGGACCCGGACGCCATCCCGGACGACGTGACGATCTCCGTACTGACCCAGGCCCGCGAGGAGCTGATCGCGCGGACCGTCGAGTCCCTGGTCGGCGCCAAGCGCGCCACGGTCCATCTGTACAACGCGACGGCGCCGGTCTGGCGCGAGGTCGTCTTCCGCGGCTCCAAGGACGCCGTCAAGCAGATCGCCGTCGACGGTACGCGGCTGGTCATGGAGTACGCGGAGAAGCTGCTCGGCCCCGAGACGGTCTTCGGCTACCAGTACAGCCCGGAGATCTTCACCGACACCGAGCTGGACTTCGCCCTGGAGGTCTGCGAGGCCGTCTGCGACGAGTGGCAGCCGGGCCCGGATCGCGAGATCATCCTGAACCTGCCCGCCACCGTCGAGCGCTCCACCCCGTCCACGCACGCGGACCGCTTCGAGTGGATGAGCCGCAACCTGACGCGCCGCGCGTACGTCTGCCTGTCCGTGCACCCGCACAACGACCGGGGCACCGCCGTCGCCGCCGCCGAGCTGGCGCTGATGGCCGGCGCCGACCGTATCGAGGGCTGCCTGTTCGGCCAGGGCGAGCGCACCGGCAACGTCGACCTGGTGACGCTGGGCATGAACCTGTTCTCGCAGGGCGTCGACCCGCAGATCGACTTCTCGGAGATCGACGAGATCCGCCGCACCGCCGAGTACTGCACCCAGATGGAGGTCCACCCGCGCCACCCCTACGCGGGCGACCTGGTCTACACCGCCTTCTCCGGCTCCCACCAGGACGCCATCAAGAAGGGCTTCGAGGCGATGGAGAACCGCGCCGCGAAGGCCGGGAAGACCGTCGACGACATCGAGTGGGCCGTCCCGTACCTGCCGATCGACCCGAAGGACGTCGGCCGCTCCTACGAGGCCGTCATCCGCGTCAACTCGCAGTCCGGCAAGGGCGGTATCGCCTACGTCCTGAAGAACGACCACAGCCTGGACCTGCCGCGCCGTATGCAGGTCGAGTTCTCCAAGGTCATCCAGTTGAAGACGGACGCCGAGGGCGGCGAGGTCACGCCCAAGGACATCTGGAACATCTTCCGCGACGAGTACCTGCCGAACCCCGAGAACCCGTGGGGCCGCATCCAGGTCAAGGCCGGTCAGACGACCACGGACACCGACGGCGTCGACACGCTGACCGTCGAGGCCGAGGTCGACGGTGCCGAGCAGGTCCTGGTCGGCACCGGCAACGGTCCGATCTCCGCGTTCTTCCACGCGCTGCAGGGCATCGGCATCGACGCCCGCCTGCTGGACTACCAGGAGCACACGATGAGCGAGGGCGCCTCCGCCGTCGCCGCCTCCTACATCGAGGTCGCCATCGGCGACAAGGTTCTGTGGGGCATCGGGATCGACGCGAATACGACACGTGCGTCGCTGAAGGCGGTCGTCTCGGCGGTCAACCGCTCCGCCCGCTGACCCGGCTGAGCTGCGCGTTCGCGGCCCCGTACACCTTTTGTGGGTGTGCGGGGCCGTGTCGTGTCTCGGCCAGTGGGCCCACCTTTCGTGACCTGGGCGTGACCAAGGTACTGACGCCGAGCGGGCAATGTGGCTAACATCACGCCAACGCCGCGATGTTGCGGCGCCGTCAGGGAGGTGTGCGACGTGCTGCCGATTTGGGGACGTATGCGACGAACCGGGAACTCGCGGGTTCTGGGCGTGCACACCACATGGACCACCGTCGGGGACGGGGAGTTCTTCTGCCCGGGCTGCGGTGGTGACCGCAACTACCAGCGGTGCACGGGCCGCCGCCGCTTCACCGTACTGGGCGTCCCTGTGGTGCCGCGCGGCGAGACCGGGCCCGTCGTCCAGTGCGCCGCCTGCGAGGACCGGTTCGGCACGGACGCGCTCGACCATCCGACCACGCACCGCTTCTCCGGCATGCTGCGCGACGCCGTGCACACGGTCGTCCTGGCCGTGCTCGCGGTGGGCGGCTCCACCTCCCGCCCCTCGCTCGAGTGCGCCGTCGGGGTGTTGCGCACGGCCGGGTTCGAGGACTGCTCCGAAGTCCAACTGGCCGCACTCGTCGAAGGGTTGGTCACCGACGCCGGTCGCCTTCCCGAGCACTGCGGGCCCGGCGCCGGCCTGGCCATAGAGCTGCACGAGGCCCTCGACCCGCTCGCCCAGCACCTCGCCCCGGCAGGACGCGAATCGATCCTGCTGCAAGGCGCCCGGATCGCCCTGGCCGACGGCCCGTACTCGGCCGCGGAGCGGGACGTCCTGGGGACGGTCGGGGCGGCGCTGACCATGTGCACGGACGAGGTGAGCCGCCTGCTCGCGGTGGCGGCGCGGACGCCCAGCTGACGCGATCGCCGGAGGGGCCCGACAGGCCCCAGGGGCGCGCCCGGCGCTATACCTCGTGCACCAGGTCATGGGTCGACTGTTCCGCGTCCACCGGGTGGTGGCAGCGGAAGATGTGGCCGTTCGCGCCGCGCGGGTCCGGCATGGTCGTCGCGCACGTCACGTCCGCCCGCCAGCAGCGGGTGCGGAACGGGCAGCCGGACGGCGGGTGCGTGGCCGAGGGGACCGGGCCGGTCAGGGGGATCGGGTCAATGGGGTCGAGGAGGCCGGGCGTGGCCGAGAAGAGGGCGCGGGTGTAGGGGTGGCGGGAGCGGTCGAGGACGTCGGCCGCCGGGGTCTCCTCCACGATGCGGCCCAGGTACATGGTGATGACCCGGTCGCTCATCCTGCGCACCGTCTGGATGTCGTGCGAGACGAAGACCAGGGCGAGGCCCAGGCGCTCCTTGAGGTCGAGGAGGAGGTTGAGGATCTGGGCGCGTACGGAGACGTCGAGGGCGCTCGTCGGTTCGTCGGCCACCACCAGGTCCGGCTCCAGGGCCAGCGCGCGGGCGATGGCCACTCGTTGGCGCTGGCCGCCGGAGAGCTGGCCGGGGAGGACGTCCGCCAGGGCCGCTGGCAGGCCCACCAGGGACAGCAGCTCCCGTACGCGGCCGGCGCGTTCGGCCGGTGTGCCGCGGCGGTGCACGTCCATCGGGTCGCGGACGATCTGGCGTACGGTCAGGCGGCGGTTCAGGGCCGTCGACGGGTCCTGGAAGATCATGCCTACGCCGGTGCCGAGCGCTGCGCGGCGCTGTGCGGGCGGCATGGTCCAGAGGTCGTCGCCGCGGTACGTCACCGTGCCGGACGTCGGGCGCTGGACGCCCACCAGGACCTTGGCCAGCGTCGACTTGCCGCAGCCTGATTCGCCCACGACGCCGAGGGTCTCGCCCGGGGCGATCTCCAGGTCCGCCGATGTGAGGGCGTAGACGTGGTCGCGTGTGAAGAGGCCGCCTGAGCGGGCCTTGTGCACGACGTGTACGTCGGCCAGTTCCACGAGGGGCTGTGTCATGTCGGGTCCCTGTCCGTGGGGGTCGCCTGTCGCGCCGTGGGGATGGAGGTCGCGTGCGCGGGTGCGGGTTCGGCGTGGCTGGTCGCGCGGTTCCCCGCGCCCCTGGCGGAGACCGGGTGATGGCACGCTGTCTCGTGTGCGGGTCCGCCGGTCAATGCGGGGGCCTGTGCTCTGCAGACCTGCGACGCCAGCGGGCAGCGGTCCGCGAAGCGGCAGCCCGGGGGGAAGTCCGCCGGGGACGGGACGACGCCCCTGATCTGGGTCAGGCGGTCCGCCGAGGCTTCCAGGGAGAGGACCGAGCCGAGGAGGCCGCGCGTGTAGTGGTGGTGCGGGGCCCCGACCAGGTCCGCCGTCACGCCCGTCTCCACGATCTGGCCGCCGTACATGACGACGACGCGGTCGGTGACGTCGGCGACGAGCGCCAGGTCGTGCGAGACGAGGACGAGCGCGAAGCCCAGTTCGGCGCGGAGCCGCAGCAGCAACTCGATGACCTGGGCCTGCACCGTCACGTCGAGCGCCGTCGTCGGCTCGTCGGCGATGATCAGCTTCGGGTCGCGGGAGAGCGCCATGGCGATGAGGACGCGCTGGCGCTGGCCGCCGGAGAGTTCGTGCGGGTAGCTGCGCAGGGTGCGGTCCGGGTCGAGGCCGACGAGGTCGAGGAGTTCGGCGGGGGAGCGGCGGCCACCGCGCCGGACCACCTGTCTGAGCTGGGCCCGTACCGTCATCGCCGGGTTCAGGGACGACAGCGCGTCCTGGTAGATCATCGCCATGTCGTGACCGAGGAGGCGGCGCCGGGCGCTCATCGGGAGGCCGACGAGTTCGCGGCCGTCGAAGGTGACGTGGCCGCGGATCCGGGCGCCCGCCGGGTGCAGGCCCATCACGGTCAGCGCGGTCAGCGACTTGCCGCAGCCGGACTCGCCGACCAGGCCGAGGACTTCGCCGGGCCGGACGTCGAAGCCGATGCCGTCGACGATGTCGACCCCGCCGTGCCGGCCGTCGAACCCGATGGCGAGGTCCCGTACGGACAGGACGGGGGAGGCGTCGGGCAAGGGGCGGGCCCGGGAGCGCAGGCGGGCCGCCGCCTCGGTGAGGCCGGGGAGTTCGAGGACCTTGCCGGTGCCGGGCGCCGCCGTCTCCAGGCGGTCGGGCTCCTTGGCCGTGGGGACGTCGCGCGCGGCCGGTGCCGCCCACGCGTCGGAGACGCCCTCGCTGAGGACGTTCAGGGACAGCACCGTGAACAGCATCAGCAGGCCGGGGAAGACGGTCGCCCACCAGCCGCCGAGCAGGACCATGTTCTTGCCGTCGGCGATGACGCTGCCCCACGACGGGTCCGGCGGCCGCACGCCCGCGCCGATGAAGGACAGCGACGCCTCGAAGACGATGGCCTCCGCGACCTGCACGGTGCAGAAGACGAGGATCGGGGCCGCGCAGTTGATGGCGACGTGCTTGAGCACGATGTGCGGGGTACGGGCCCCGATGACCCGCTCGGCGGTGACGTAGTCCTCCCCGTACTGGTCCAGGACGTTGGCGCGCACGACCCGCGCGATCGGCGGCGTGAACAGGAACGCGAGCGCGCAGATCAGCACCGGGATGCCGCCGCCGAACACGGCTACGAGGACGGCCGCGAGGGCGATGCCGGGGAACGCCATGACGACGTCGAGGCAGCGCATGATCGTCTCGTCCGCCGCCTTGGTGGAGGTCGCGGCGGCGGCGCCGAGGACCGCGCCGACGACGAGCGCCAGCAGCGTCGCCCCGAGCCCGATGGCAAGGGACCAGCGCGCCCCGTACATCAGCCGGCTGAGGATGTCGCGGCCGAGGCTGTCCTGGCCCATCCAGTGCTGGGCGGAGGGGTGCCCGACGCCGTCCACCTGCGGCTGCTGGTCGAGCGGGTCGTGCGGTGCGAGCAGCGGGGCGAACACGGCCATGAGGACGACGACGGTGACGACCCCGAGGGCGATGCGTGACAGTACGGGCAGGCGGCGCAGCCTGCGCGGGTCGAGGCGGCGGCTCATGACGCCGCCCGCAGCCGCGGGTTGACCAGCAGGTACAGCACGTCGATCACCAGGTTGATCACGACGAACCCGACGGCCGTGGTCAGCACGACCCCCTGGACCACCGCCGGGTCGCCGTTCTTCACCGCGTCGATCATCAGCTTTCCCATCCCGGGCAGCGAGAAGATCGTCTCGACGACCACCGCCCCGCCCAGCAGATAGCCCACGCGCAGGCCGAGCACGGTGAGCGGGTTGATCAGGGCGTTGCGCAGGACGTTGCGGCCGACCACGACGACCGGCGGGAGTCCGCTGCCGACGGCCGTGCGCACGTAGTCCTTGTCGAGCTCCTCCACGACCGCCGTCCGCACGATCCGGGTGAGCTGCGCGGCGACGGGGAGGGACAGGGCGAGCGCGGGGAGCGTCATGCACTTGAGCCAGCCGGTGAAGGAGTCGGCGGGGTTGATGTAGCCGCCGGTCGGGAACCAGCCCTGGCCGACCGCCAGGTACTGGATCATCAGCAGCGCCAGCCAGAAGCCGGGCGCGGCGACGCCGGTCAGCGATACGACGCGGACGATCTGGTCCCAGGCCCGGTCGCGGTGGATCGCGGCGCTGATGCCGAGCGCGAGGGAAACGGTCACGGCGATGCCGAGCCCGAGGAACGTCAGTTGCAGGGTGAGCGGCAGCGCGGTCGTCACCTGCTCCACGACCGGCTGCCGGGTCAGCACGCTGATGCCCATGTCGCCCTGGAGCAGGTCGCCGACGAAGTGGAGGTAGCGCAGGGGCAGCGGGTCGAGGAGCCCGTTGCGCTCGCGGAAGTCGTGCAGCTGCTCCGGCGTCGGGTTGGCGCCCTGGAAGTACGCGGACGCCGGGTCGATGTCGGCGAAGCGCATCACGAGGAACACGAACAGGACGATGCCGAGCAGCAGCGGCACGAGCAGCACGAGCCGCCGGGCGAGAATTCTGGCGATCACTGCCACGGGCGCGAACTCCTGGGTCGAGGAACGAGCGTGCGGTCTTATGCGGGGTGCGCCTTGAGGACGTTGATGCCGGGGTACGGCTGCGCCTGCACGCCAGTGATCTTGTGGGCGTCCCACGCGGTCATCAGCTCGTTGTGCACGACGGGGTAGATGACGGCCTGCGCGGCGACGGTGTCGAGGTAGTCCTGGATCATCGTCTTCTTGCGGTCGGCGTCCGGTTCCCGGGTGGCCTGGTCCATCTGCCGGAACAGCTGCTTGGCGGTGGGGTCGTCGGCCCAGCGCGCGTAGCCCATCCACAGATTGGCGGGGCCGTAGTTGTAACGCATGATCAGGTCCGCGTCGAGGCCGAACTGGTTCGGGTTCGAGGCCGCCGCCACCACCTGGTAGTCCTTCTTCTGGTCCATCTTGGTGAAGACGGCGGTGGTCTCCTGCGGGTCGAGCGTGGTCTTGACGCCGATCGCGTCCCAGGACGCCTTGACGGTCGGCAGGCAGTCGACGATCCAGGACACGTTGACGGCCATGAGGTTGACGGTCAGGCCGCTGACGCCCGCCTCCCGCAGCAGCTTCTTCGCCTTCTCGGGGTCGTAGTCGTAGACGGTCCTCGCGGGGCGGAAGGTCGGGTTGCCCTCGTTGAGGAACGAACGCGCCGCCTTGCCGTGGCCCTTGAGCGCGACCTCGATCATCTTCTTCTTGTCGATCGCGTGGTGCAGCGCCTGCCGCACGCGTACGTCGTCGAACGGCTTGTGCGCGGTGTTGAACATCAGGAACAGGTTGTTCATCCCGGCGCCGCCCTCGACGGTGAGCCCGTCCTGTTCGAGGCGCTGGATGTTGGCGTAGGGGATGTTGTCGGAGATCTGCGCGTCGGCGCTGCCGCCGGAGATCTTCGCGACGCGCGGTGCGGCGTCGACGATGGTCAGCCAGTTCATCTTCTTGAACGCGGGTTCGCGCGGGCCGTTGTAGTCGTCGAACGCGGCGAAGGTGGTGTTCGTCTTCGGCTGGTGCGAGGTCTGCCGGTACGGTCCCGAGCCGACGGCCTTGCCCTTCATGGCGTCGTCCCAGGCGCCGGGGAGCGAGAAGACGTGCTTCGGCATGATCTTCGCGAGCGTCAGCCGCGCGACCCCCTCGGGGAACGGGAACTTGAGGACCAGCTCGACCGACGCGTCGCCGGTCTTCCTGACCTCCTTCAGCCAGCTCTCGAAGAACCCTTTGGCGAGCGTCTGGGTCTTCGGGTCGAGGATGCGGTCGAAGACGAAGACCACGTCGTCGGCGGTGACCGGCTTCCCGTCGTGCCACTTGGCGCCCGGACGCAGGGTGAATCTCCAGCTCGTGCCCTTGAGTTGGGCCGCGTCCGGGACCTCGGTCGCGAGCGCCGCGTACGGGGCCCGGGTGATCGGGTCGGTGTCGACGAGCCCCTCGTAGATGTGGTGGTTGCCCGCCATCGCGAACGCGGACGCCGTCTGGGCCGGGTCCCAGCTGCCGTCGTTGCCGTAGCCGATGACGGCCGTCAGGGAGGCGGAGCCGCTCCCGCCGTCCTCACCCGTGTCGTTCGTCGACTTCGGCCCGGACGAACAGGCCGACAGGGACGCGGAGACGGCGGCCGCCGCACCCAGGGCGCCGGTGTACTTGAGGAAGGAACGGCGGCCGGTCGCGGCGTGGTCGCTCATGGTTGCCTCCAATGACTCGCATGACTCGCATGACTCGCGGTTCTCGCGTGACTCGCAACGGCTCCGTGGCTGTAGTGACTCCACGTGACTACAAGTGACCCCGGTGACCCGGAGATCCAACGTCCTACGTCTTGGGCAGCGACGTGACCATAAGAGGACCGGAGGGGGCGGTCAAGAGATCGCGCAAGGACTTTCGCCCGGAGGTGGGACGTGGGATGTCCAGGGCGCCTACGATGCGGCGCATGTCAGAGGAGCCCACGAATCCGGCCGTCCGCCACCGCCGCGTCAGCCGGCAGGTGCAGCGCGCGGTGACGCAGCAGATCCTCGACGCCGGGCTGCGGCCCGGCGAACTCCTGCCCACCGAAGCCGAGTTGATGGACTCGCTCGGCGTCAGCAGAAACTCCGTGCGCGAAGCGCTCAAGGCCCTCCAAGCCCTGGACATAGTCGAAATCAGACACGGCTACGGCACGTACGTCGGCCAGGCCTCGCTGACCCCGCTCGCCGACGGCCTCACCTTCCGCACCCTGCTGCGCCCCGCCGACGACGCGCACGCCCTCGCCGAGATCCTCCAGGTCCGCGAGATCCTGGAGGAAGGGCTCGTCCACCGCATCGCGACCGCCCCGCCCGACGCCGAGACCCTGAACCGGCTCGACGCTCTCGTACGGAAGATGAACGAGGCGGGCGAGGCCGGTGAACCCTTCGCCGACCTGGACCGGGAGTTCCACGAGACGCTCTACCGCTCGCTCGGCAACGAGCTGATACCGCAGCTCCTCGGCGCGTTCTGGAACGTCTTCGACCGCGTCGCCGGGGTCCGCAAGTGGGCCGGCGACCCGGCGCCCGAGATCACCGTCGACCGCCACCGCGCCATCGTGACGGCCCTGCGCGAAGGGGACGCCACCGCCGCCCAGCACGCCATGGCCACCCACTTCCGAGGCATCGAGAAGCGGGCGGAGCGGCGGACGCGGGGCGTGCATTGAGCAGCAGTGCACTGAAGGTGCGCCGGATGCGGTACGTCACCCTCCGGTACCGGTACCCGACAAACGGGCGTCTCCCGTACAACCCCCGAAACCGGACGGCGGCGCCGGTACGTCCAGGCCGCCATGAGTACTCCGAGCGGTGGCGCTCACCGACTGACCCTCCTCGGCCCGCAACCGCTGCGCGGCGCGATCGTCGACGTCTCCGGCGGACCGCTCCTGGTCGGCCGGGCCGACGCGTGCGGCCTGCGCCTCGACGACCCGTGCGTCAGCGGGCGGCACGCGGTGCTCAAGCCCGTCGAGGGCCGGGTCGTCGTCGAGGACCTGCGCTCGCGCAACGGCACCCGCGTCAACGGCGCCCCGGTCACCGCGGCCCGCCCGCTCCACCACGGCGACGTCATCGAGTTCGGCACCGTGGAAGCCCGCTACGAACAGGACGAGGCCGCCCGCAACGCCTCGCTCCAGACCGTCACGGCCATGCCCTCCGCCACCGCACCGGTCCCCCGGCAGACCGAGTACGAGCTCTACGCCCGCTACCTCCAGCAGATCCGCCACGAACGGGACAGCCTCCTCCACGACATCCGGGCCACCCGGCGAAGAGCACGCCGGCTGCTCGCGGGCTGCCTTGTACTGCACCTCGCCGCCTTCGCGGCAGCGCTCCCGCTCGCGCGCCGCGCCGCCGAGGTGGTGCGCGGGACACCGTCGCGGGACGCGGGCGAGGCCCTGCGCCGGGCCCTCGTCGCAGAAGTCACCGAAGGCCCGAACCCGCTGCTCCTCACCGCCGGCGGGCTCGGCCTCCTCGTCGCCCTCGTGCTCGGCGGCGCCGGGATCGTGCTCCACCTGGTCGCCGCGGGCAGGCGCCGCCGCCTCGAAGCGACCGTCGGCGGCCTGCGCCCGCCGGCCCGCGGATGAGGCGA
Organism: Streptomyces sp. NPDC016845; assembly: GCF_044332585.1. Lineage (NCBI taxonomy): Bacteria > Bacillati > Actinomycetota > Actinomycetes > Kitasatosporales > Streptomycetaceae > Streptomyces > Streptomyces sp. NPDC016845. The sequence goes on from NZ_JBIRPI010000002.1 coordinate 66,875, forward strand.
ACGGAGTGCCGGTCGCAGGTCGCCCCGGCTGCCCCGTGTCCATCGGTGGAACCGTGGCGTTGTCCGGTTGACGCGCGGCGCGCCCCTGGCGCCGTGGCCGCCGCACCCCGCGCGGCAGGACGCACTACGGGACAGGAGCGCCACCCGATGAAGCCAGCGATCGGTTCGTACGCGGTCGACATGAGCACCGGCCGGGTGGGACGGGTGATGGGGCACGAGGGCCCGTACGTGCAGCTGCGACCGTTCGGCGGCGGCCGGGAATGGGACTGCGCGCCCGACATGGTGCGGGAGGCCACCACCACGGAGCGGCTGCGCGCGGCCACGGCGTACGCGAACAGAAGGAGCCGGGGCGAGGTGCCCTGACCGGGCACCGGGCAGGGGACCGGGCAAGGCAGAATGGAGGGCATGAGCCCGCTCCGTGAAGACGACGCCGCCGCCCCCGGGGGTGCGCGATGAGTCTCTTCAGGGACGACGGGATCGTCCTGCGGACCCAGAAACTCGGCGAGGCCGACCGCATCATCACGCTCCTCACGCGCGGCCACGGCCGGGTCCGCGCGGTGGCCCGCGGCGTACGCCGCACCAAGTCCAAGTTCGGGGCACGGCTCGAACCGTTCTCCCACGTCGACGTGCAGTTCTTCGCGCGCGGCAGCGAACTGATCGGCCGCGGCCTGCCGCTGTGCACGCAGAGCGAGACCATCGCCGCGTACGGCGGCGGCATCGTCACCGACTACGCCCGCTACACCGCGGGCACCGCGATGCTGGAGACGGCGGAACGGTTCACCGACCACGAGGGCGAACCGGCCGTCCAGCAGTACCTGCTGCTCGTCGGCGCCCTGCGCACCCTCGCCCGCGGCGAGCACGAGCCGCACCTCGTCCTCGACGCGTTCCTGCTCCGCTCCCTCGCCGTGAACGGGTACGCGCCCACCTTCGGCGACTGCGCCAAGTGCGGAATGCCCGGTCCCAACCGGTTCTTCTCGGTCGGCGCGGGCGGCTCCGTCTGCGTCGACTGCCGGGTGCCGGGCAGCGTCGTACCCTCACCACAGGCCCTCACCCTGCTCGGCGCGCTCCTTACCGGGGACTGGGCGACGGCCGACGCGAGCGAGCCACGTTTCGTGCGGGAGGGCAGCGGCCTGGTGTCGGCCTATCTGCACTGGCACCTCGAGCGCGGACTGCGGTCCTTGCGCTATGTGGAGAAGAGCTAGCGCAAGCGCTGGCACGTTGTGATCGAGCTGCAAACTGAGCTAGGGGAGAGGCCGGAAACATGGCACGTCGCGGAATTCTCGGACGGTCCCGCCGGGAGTACGTCACGCCCGAACCGCACCCGTCGGGCGCGCGGCCGCCGAAGATCCCGGGCGAGCTGGTGCCGGGACACGTCGCCATCGTCATGGACGGCAACGGGCGGTGGGCGAAGGAGCGCGGCCTTCCGCGCACCGAGGGCCACAAGGTGGGCGCCGAGCGGGTCCTCGACGTCCTCCAGGGCGCCGTCGAGCTGGGTGTGGGCGCGATCTCGCTCTACGCCTTCTCCACCGAGAACTGGAAGCGGTCGCCCGACGAGGTCCGCTTCCTGATGAACTTCAACCGGGACTTCATCCGCAAGACCCGTGACCAGCTCGACGACCTCGGGATCCGGGTCCGCTGGGTCGGCCGCATGCCCAAGCTGTGGAAGTCGGTCGCCAAGGAGCTGGAGATCTCCCAGGAGCAGACGAAGGACAACGACAGGCTCACCCTGTACTTCTGCATGAACTACGGCGGCCGCGCCGAGATCGCCGATGCGGCGCTGGCGCTCGCCGAGGACGTGAAGGCGGGCCGGCTCGATCCGTCGAAGGTCAGCGAGAAGACGTTCGCGAAGTATCTGTACTACCCGGACATGCCCGACGTCGACCTGTTCCTGCGGCCCAGCGGTGAGCAGCGCACGTCCAACTACCTGCTCTGGCAGAGCGCCTACGCGGAGATGGTCTTCCAGGACGTGCTGTGGCCGGACTTCGACCGGCGTGACCTGTGGCGAGCGTGCGTGGAGTACGCCTCCCGCGACCGACGCTTCGGCGGGGCCACCCCCAATGAGGTCCTGCTGCAGCTCGAGGGCAAGGCCTGACGGGGCCCGATTACGTCTGCACGCCGGTGGGGGCTGGTCGCGCAGTTCCCCGCGCCCCTGGCACGCGCCCCATGGGGCTGCGGCGAAGCCGCATGCTCCAGGGGCGCGGGGAACTGCGCGGCCGGCCACGACGAGACGCGCGCTCCGCGACTCACGACAAGGGGCTCACACAGCGGCAGCGCAATCCGCACAGGTGCCGAAGATCTCCACGGTGTGCGCCACGTTCACATACCCGTGCTCAGAGGCGATCGTCTCCGCCCAGGACTCAACCGCCGGCCCCTCGACCTCAACCGCTTTGCCGCACACCCGACACACCAGGTGATGGTGATGGTCACCCGTGGAGCACCGCCGGTACACCGCCTCGCCCTCGGACGTCCGCAACACGTCCACCTCGCCCGCGTCCGCGAGCGACTGCAGCGTGCGGTACACCGTGGTGAGGCCGACGGAGTCACCCTTGTGCTTGAGGACGTCGTGCAGATCCTGCGCGCTGCGGAACTCGTCCACCTCGTCGAGCGCTGCCGCCACGGCCGCGCGCTGGCGGGTCGACCTGCCTCGAACCGGGGCTGCCACGGGTTTCTCCTCACATCCCTGCCACGTACGTACCGCCGCCATTGTGCCAGGCGGCGATGGGCCGGGTCAGACCTTGGCGGGGGCCTGCCCGGGGATCGCGCACTCCGCCGGATCGCCCGGCGCCGTCGCCGCCGCGGCTCGCGCCCTGCGCCTGGCCAGCGGGGTGGCGAGCAACGTCAGGACGATGAAGACGCCGATGGTCAGGAGCACGATCGTCGCGCCGGGCGGCACGTCCTGGTAGTACGACGTGACGGTGCCGCCCAGGGTGACCGCGACGCCGATGGCCACGGCGATGACGAAGGTCGCCTTGAAGCTGCGGGTCAGCTGCTGCGCGGCGGCCACCGGGACCACCATCAGGGCGGAGACCAGCAGCAGGCCGACCACGCGCATCGCGACCGTCACGGTGACGGCGGCGGTGACGGCGGTCAGGAGGTTCAGGGCGCGCACGGGCAGGCCGGTGACGCGGGCGAACTCCTCGTCCTGGCTCACCGCGAACAGCTGGCGGCGCAGGCCGACCGTGACCAGGACCACGAACGCCGCGAGCAGGCAGATCGCGGTGACGTCCTCGGAGGAGACGGTGGAGAGCGAGCCGAAGAGGTACGAGGTGAGGTTGGCCGTGGAGCCGCCCGGCGCGAGGCTGGTGAACATGACGCCGCCGGCCATGCCCCCGTAGAAGAGCATGGCGAGCGCGATGTCGCCGCGGGTCTTGCCGTACCAGCGGATCAGCTCCATGACGACGGCGCCGAGGACGGAGACGAGGGTCGCCATCCACACCGGGGACGTGGAGAGCAGGAAGCCGAGGCCGACGCCGGTCATCGCCACGTGGCCGATGCCGTCGCCCATGAGGGCCTGGCGGCGCTGGACCAGGTAGATGCCGATGGCCGGCGCGGTGATGCCGACGAGGACGGCGGCGAGCAGCGCCCGCCGCATGAATTCGTAGCTCAGGATTTCCATCAGCTCAGCAGTCCCGTGCGGAGGGGTTCGGCGTCCACGGCGGCGTGCGGGTGGACGTGGTCGTGGCCCGGCAGCGCGTGCTGGCCGACCGCCTTCGGGGGCGGCCCGTCGTGCAGGACGCAGCCGTCGCGGAGCACCACCGCGCGGTCGATCAGCGGCTCCAGCGGGCCGAGTTCGTGCAGGACGAGGAGGACGGAGGCGCCCGCCGAGACCTGCTCGCGCAGGGTCGCGGCGAGGATCTCCTGGCTGGCGAGGTCGACGCCGGCCATCGGCTCGTCCATGATCAGCAGCTCGGGTTCGGCGGCGAGGGCGCGCGCGATGAGCACGCGCTGGTGCTGGCCGCCGGAGAGCGCGTTGACCGAGTCCTTGGCGCGGTCGGCGAGGCCGACGAGGTCGAGGGCGCGGCGCACCGCGTCCTTGTCGGCGGCGCGCAGGATGCCGAAGCGGGAGCGGGAGAGCCGCCCGGAGGCGACGATCTCCGCGACCGTGGCGGGCACGCCGCCCGCGGCGGTGGTGCGCTGCGGCACGTAGCCGACGCGCGCCCACTGCCTGAAGCGGCGGCGCGCGGTACCGAACAGCTCGATCTCGCCGCTCGTGACCGGCACCTGGCCGATGATCGAGCGCACGGCGGTCGACTTGCCGGAGCCGTTGGCGCCGAGCAGTGCGACGACCTCGCCGCGGCCCACGGTCAGGTCGATGCCGCGCAGCACGGGGCGCGAGCCCAGCTCGGCCGTCACCTTGCGCAGGGTGATGACGGGTTCGGTCATCTCACTGCCGCCCTTCAACTCAAGTACCGCATACGTCACTTGGCGCCGAGCGCCTTCTGCAGGGCGCTCAGGTTCGCCTCCATGACCTGGAGGTAGTCCGTGCCCTTGGACTTCTCGGTGATGCCCTCGATGGGGTCGAGTACATCAGTCTTCAACTTCGCGTCGCCCGCCAGGGTCTTCGCCGTCTTGTCGCTGACGAGGGTCTCGTAGAAGACGGTGGTGACCCCGTCGGCCTTCGCCATCTTCTGCAGGTCCTTCACGCGGGCGGCGCTGGGCTCGCTCTCCGGGTCGAGGCCGCTGATGGCCTCCTCGGTGAGGCCGTAGCGCTCGGCGAGGTAGCCGAAGGCGGCGTGGGTGGTGATGAAGACCTTGCTGTCCGTGTTCTTGAGGCCGTCCTCGAACTTCGTGTTCAGGGCGTCCAGCTTCTTCACCAGGGCCGCGGTGTTCTTCTTGTAGTCGGCCGCGTGGTCCGGGTCGGCTTTCTGAAGGGCCTTGCCGACGCCCTCGGCGACCTCGGTGTACTTCACCGGGTCGAGCCAGATGTGCGGGTCGGTGCCCTCTTCGCCGCCGTGGTCGTGATCGTGGTCGTCGTGCTCCTCGGCGTGGCCGCCGACCTCGCTGCCGTGCTTCTCCAGCTCGGTCAGGGAGGCGGCGTCGACCTTGGTGGAGATCCCGGACTGGTCGATCGCCTCGTCGACGGAGGGCTGCAGCCCCTTGAGGTAGACCGCGACGTCGGACTCCTCGAGCTGGGCGCGCTGTTTGGCGCTGACCTCGAGATCGTGCGGCTCCTGGCCGGGCTCGGTGAGGTTGCGCACGGAGACGTGGCCGCCGCCGATCTGCTCGGCGAGGTACTGCATCGGGTAGAACGACGCCACGACGTCGAGCTTGCCGTCGTTCCCGCCGCCCTTGCCGTCCGCCGCGTCCGAGGAGGAGCAGGCGGAGAGGCCTGCCAGGCCGAGCGCCGTGGCGGCGGTGACGGCGGCGGTGGATATGAGGCGGCGGCGGGGGCGACGGGCCAGGCGTACGTTCATGACAGTCATTTTCAACAAATTTGGAAACGATTGTCAACAACGACTTCGTCACGCAAGGTCCCGCTCTGTACCCCCGAACCGATTTGGTCGCAGGGGTGGGCCCGCCGGTAACCTGAGGCATTCGCTCCCGGAGCGCGTATCCAGCGCGCTCGTCGTCGTCGTAATGAAGAGAGCACCGTGGCCGCCGACAAGATCGACACCATCGTCAGCCTCAGCAAGCGCCGTGGCTTCGTCTACCCCTGCAGTGAGATCTACGGTGGTCAGAAGGCCGCCTGGGACTACGGTCCGCTGGGCGTGGAGCTGAAGGAGAACCTCAAGCGCCAGTGGTGGCGCTACATGGTCACCTCGCGCGAGGACGTCGTGGGTATCGACTCGTCGGTGATCCTGGCCACGGAGGTCTGGCAGGCGTCGGGCCACGTCGCCACCTTCACCGACCCGCTCACCGAGTGCACCTCCTGCCACAAGCGCTACCGCGCGGACCACCTGGAAGAGGCGTACGAGGAGAAGAAGGGCCGCGCGCCCGAGAACGGCCTCGCCGACCTCACCTGCCCGAACTGCGGCAACAAGGGCACGTTCACCGAGCCCAAGCAGTTCTCCGGCCTGCTCTCCACGCACCTCGGCCCGACCCAGGACAGCGGCTCCGTCGCCTACCTGCGCCCCGAGACCGCGCAGGGCATCTTCACCAACTTCAGCCAGGTGCAGACGACTTCGCGGCGCAAGCCCCCGTTCGGCATCGCCCAGATGGGCAAGTCCTTCCGCAACGAGATCACGCCCGGCAACTTCATCTTCCGCACCCGCGAGTTCGAGCAGATGGAGATGGAGTTCTTCGTCAAGCCGGGCGAGGACGAGCAGTGGCAGGAGTACTGGATGGAGCAGCGCTGGAACTGGTACACCGGCCTGGGCCTGCGCGAGGAGAACATGCGCTGGTTCGAGCACCCGAAGGAGAAGCTCTCCCACTACTCGAAGCGCACCGCCGACATCGAGTACCGCTTCCGCTTCGGCGGCAGCGAGTGGGGTGAGCTGGAGGGCGTCGCCAACCGCACCGACTACGACCTCTCCGCGCACTCCAAGGCGTCCGGCCAGGACCTCTCCTACTTCGACCAGGAGAAGGGCGAGCGCTACACGCCGTACGTCATCGAGCCCGCGGCCGGTGTCGGCCGCACCATGCTCGCCTTCATGCTCGACTCGTACTTCGAGGACGAGGCGCCCAACGCCAAGGGCAAGATGGAGAAGCGCACGGTCATGCGCTTCGACCCGCGCATCGCGCCGGTGAAGGTCGCCGTCCTGCCGCTGTCCCGCAACCCGGAGCTCTCCCCGAAGGCCAAGGGGCTCGCCCAGGCGCTGCGCCAGCACTGGAACATCGACTTCGACGACGCCGGCGCCATCGGCCGCCGCTACCGCCGCCAGGACGAGATCGGCACGCCGTTCTGCGTGACGGTCGACTTCGACACCCTGGACGACAACGCGGTGACGGTGCGCGAGCGCGACACCATGAAGCAGGAGCGCGTCTCCCTCGACCAGATCGAGGGCTACCTCGCCAGCCGCCTGATCGGCTGCTGACAGCCGTAGACACGGGAAAGCCCCGGTTCACCGTCCCTGACGAGGCGGCGGGCCGGGGCTTTTCGCCGTGTCTTCAGCGGGCCGCGATGCCGCGCAGGACCAGCGCCACCACCGCGTCGAACGCCGCCTGGCTGCCCGGCTTCGACCACTCCGGCGCGTGCACCGGGTCGTGGAAGTGCGCGGTCGCCTCCAGGACCGCGCGGGCCGTCACCGGGACGTCCGGGGCCTCGAACTCGCCCCGCTCGACGCCTTCCCGGAGTATCGCGCCGATCTGGCTGAGCAGCTCGTCGAGGTGTTCGTCGACCACGTCGCTGTTCTCGGTCACCAGGACCGTGTACGTGGCGAACAGCTCGGGGTCGTCGCCCGCCTTGTGCTGCTTGGCCTCGAAGAGCGCCGCGAGCCAGTGCCGCAGCTTGGCCGGGGGCGCCTCGTCGCCCGCGACGACCTCGGCGAGGACGCCGGTCGTCCGCTCCAGCCAGCGTTTGGTGACCGCGCCGCGCAGCTCGGCCTTCGTACGGAAGTGGCGGTAGACCGAGCCGTGGCTGACGCCGAGCGCGCGGGCCACGTCGACCACGGTCGCCTTCGCGGCGCCGTGGCGGCGCAGCACTTCCTCGGTTGCGGCGAGGATGCGCTCGGGGGTCAGGGTCTCGGTCGGTGCCATGTCAGTGACCGTACCGGGCGGGTTGTCACCGCTCGCTGTCGAGGTGTGCCATCTGGGCCGCCGGGTAGCGCTCGCCGGCCGCGGCGTCGGCGGGCACGGCCTGCTCGATCGCGGCGAGGTCGGCGGCGTCGAGCGTGACGTCGAGCGCGCTGAGCGCCTCGGTCAGCCGGGTACGGGTACGGGCGCCGACCAGCGGCACGATGTCGGCCTTGTGGAGGGCGCCCTGGGCGAGGACCCAGGCGATGGCGATCTGCGCGACGCTCACGCCCTTCTGCTCGGCGATCTTGCGGAGCTGCTCGACGAGGCCGAGGTTGTGGCGCAGGTTCTCACCCTGGAAGCGAGGGCTCATGCCGCGGAAGTCGTTGGCGGCGAGGGTGCGGTCCTGGGTGAAGTGGCCGGAGATCAGGCCGCGCGACAGGACGCCGTACGCGGTGACACCGATGCCGAGTTCGCTGACGGTCGGCAGGATCGACTCCTCGATGGAGCGCGAGATGAGCGAGTACTCGATCTGGAGGTCCGAGATCGGCGCGGTCGCGGCGGCCCGGCGGATCGTCTCCGCGCCGACCTCGGAGAGGCCGATGTGGCGGACGTGGCCCTGCTCGACCAGTTCGGCGATGGCGCCGACCGTCTCCTCGATCGGCACGTCCGGGTCGAGGCGGGCGATCCGGTACACGTCGATGTGGTCGACGCCGAGGCGCTGGAGGCTGTACGCGGCGAAGTTCTTCACCGCCGCCGGGCGCCCGTCGTAGCCGCTCCAGCCGCCGTCGGGGTCGCGCAGAGCGCCGAACTTCACGCTGGTCAGCGCGGATTCGCGGGCCGCTGCGGGCGCTGAGCGCAGGGCCTCACCGATCAGCATCTCGTTGTGGCCCATCGCGTAGAAGTCACCGGTGTCCAGGAGGGTGACGCCCGCGTCGAGCGCGGCGTGGATGGTGGCGATCGACTCGGCGCGGTCGGCGTCGCCGTAGAGCGCGGACATGCCCATGCAGCCGAGGCCGAGGGGGGAGACGCGGGGTCCTGTGGTGCCGAGGGGGCGCTGTGTTTCCGCGGAGAGGTTCATGTTCTCCACAGTGACATGACAGCTGACAGATTTCAATATCTGTCAGCTGTCATCCGTTCCCTGTCACCTGTTCCCTGTCACCTGTTCCCTGTCATCTGTCACCTCGCGTTCGTCGCCACCCCTTGTCCTCAGACGACGTCGCGGGGCAGTCGTAGGCTCAGTCCTACCGTCAGCGCCACCGCCCCGAGCTGCACCAGCAACGTCGTGACCAGCGCGTCCCGCATGCCCAGCGCCGGGGTCAGGGAGAGGAACAGCGTGCCGAGTGTGGCCACGCCGAGGGCCAGGGACGCCTGCTGGATCGTCGTCATCACGCCGCCGCCGACGCCCGCCCGCGCCGCCGGGACCTCGGACAGGATGATCCGGAAGAGGATCGGAAGCTGGAGCGCCTGCCCCGCGCCCGCGAGCGCCGCGCCCGGCAGGAGCGGGAGCAGGTCGAAGTGCGGCCACGTCCGGTACGCGGCCAGCGCGATCAGCGCCACCCCGGCCGCCTGCACCAGACCGCCCGCCGTGACGACGCGCGCGCCCCAGCGGGCCACCAGGCGCGGACCGGCGAGCGAGGTCGCGAAGAACACCGCCGCCATCGGGGCGAGGGCCAGGCCCGCCGAGGTCGCGCTGAGCCGTTCGCCCTGCTGGAGCGCGACCGCGATCACGAACATGAAGCCGCTGAAGCCGATGGAGAACGGCACGATGAGCGCGAGCCCGCGCCGCAGGGAGAGGAGCGCGAAGAGGGACGGCGGGATCAGCGGGGCGCCGCCCGTCCGGTCGGCCCGGCGCTCGACCTCGTAGAAGGCGTACGCGAGGAGCGGGCACGCGGCGAGGGAGAGCCAGGTCCACAGCGGCCAGCCCGCCGCGCGGCCCTCGGTCAGCGGGGCGAGGAGCGCGATCAGCGCGAGCGCGAGGAGCAGCGTGCCCGGTACGTCGACGCGTTCGGGGCGCGCCGAGCGGGTCTCCGGGACGGTGCGGAGCGCGAGGACGAGGGCCACGACGACGACCGGCACGTTCACCAGGAACACCGAACGCCAGCCGGAGCCGAACAGGTCCGCCGAGACGAGGACGCCGCCGAGGACCTGGCCCGCCACCATCGACAGGCCCGCCGTCGCCCCGTACATGCTCATGGCCTTGGCGCGGCGCGGGCCCGCCGTCGTCGCCTGGATGGTGGCGAGCACCTGCGGCAGCATCGCCGCCGACGCCGCGCCCTGCGCGATCCGCGCGATCACGAGGGTCCAGGCGGTGGGGGCCAGGCCGCAGGCCAGGGAGGTCAGGCCGAACGCGGCCATGCCGCCGACGAACATCCTGCGACGGCCGAGCTGGTCGCCGAGTCTGCCGCCAAGGACGAGGAGGACGGCGTACGCGATGCCGTACCCGGCGACGACGAGTTCGAGGACCGGTTCGCTCGCCGACAGGTCGCGGGCCATGGTGGGCAGGGCGACGTTGACGATGAAGAAGTCGATGAGAGGCAGGGCGGCGCCGAGCAGCACGGTGAACAGACCCGCGCCGCCGAGCGAGTGGCCGGGCGCCGTGGTGCGGGTGACCGGCGGGGACTGCGTGTGGGTGGTCATGGCACCGAGCGTCCGCCGGTCCGCAGGCTGGTACCAGAGTCTTCTTATCCTGGTAGAACCTCTACCCGGAAACAGCTTGGCGGCGGGCGGCACACGGGTGGAGGCTGGTGCCATGACCACGATGACGGGACGGGTCTCATGACCACCCTGACGCCGGAGGCGCGGCCCGCCGAGATCCGCCGCCACGAGCTGGCCGGGTTCCTGCGCAGCCGCCGCGAGCGCATCACGCCCGAGGAAGTGGGGCTTCCGCGCGGCAGGCGCCGCCGCACTCCCGGGCTGCGCCGCGAGGAGGTCGCGCAGCTCTCCGCCGTCGGCGTCACCTGGTACACCTGGCTGGAGCAGGGCCGCGACATCCAGGTCTCCGCGCAGGTCCTCGACGCCCTCGCCCGCACCCTGCGGCTCGACGGGAGCGAACGCGCCCACCTGTTCGGCCTGGCAGGGGCGATCGACCCGACCCCGGCGGCGACCTGCCCCACGCTCACCCCCGAACTGCGGGAGATGCTGGCCAAGCTGGAGCCGATGCCGGCCTGCGTGCAGAACAGCCGGTACGACATCCTCGCCTACAACCGCACCTACGGGCAGTTGCTGTGCGACCTTGACGCGGTACCGGCCGAGGACCGGAACATGATGTTCCTCGCGTTCACGCACGCGCCGTGGCGCTCCGCCATCGTCCACCTCGACGAGGTGCTGCGGCTCATGGCGGCGAAGTTCCGCGCGGGCATGGCCGATCACCTGGCCGAGCCCGCCTGGAAGCTGGTCCTCAAGCGGCTGCTCGACGAGTCCGCCGAGTTCCGCGGGGTCTGGGAGCGGCATGAGGTGACGCGGTCGCAGGCCAGCAAGGTCAAGGAGTTCCTCAACCCGCACGTGGGCCTGGTCCGGGTCGTGCACACCGATCTGTGGCTGGGCAGGGACAGCGGGGCACGCCTGCTGACGTACACGGCGGCCGACGATGTCTCGCGCGAACGTCTCGACCGGCTCCAGGAGCTGGTGCTCAGCGGTGCCCTATGACCCGGTGGCCGCCCGCGCCGCCTCCGCGTCCTCCGGCTCCTCCAGGCGCTCGGCCGTGCGCCGCGCCGTCTCGCGCGCCCAGCGTCCGCTGGTCAGCGCGCCGAGCAGCAGCACCGCGAGCCCGCACCCGGCGATGATCCACCAGCAGGCCCGTCCGGCGCTGACGAAGGAGCGGGCGTACGAGGACCCGGCGACGCCCGAGGCGAGGACCGCGCCGATGACGGCGACGCCGAGCGTCTGCCCGATCTGCCGGCTGGTGGAGGCGACGGCGGCGGCGACACCGGCCTGCGCGCGCGGCATCCCGGAGACGGCGGTGTTGGTGATGGGCGCGTTCACGAAGCCGAAGCCGAGCCCGAACAGGACGTAGCCGATGAACAGCGTCACGTTCGAGGTCTCCGCGTCGAACGCCGCGAACAGCACGCCGCTCACCGTCATCGACACACCCGCGATCAGCAGCGGCAGGCGCGGGCCGCGGCTGCCGACGAGCCGCCCGGACAAGGGCGCGCAGAGGAAGGTCATCGCCGCCATCGGCAGCATCCACAGGCCCGCGTGGAGCGCGTCCAGACCGCGTACGTCCTGGAGGTAGAGGGTCGACAGGAAGAGGAAGCCGCCGAGCGCCGCGAACGCGCTGACCGCGATGGCTGTGGCCCCGCTGAACGGCGCCGAGTGGAAGAAGCGCAGGTCGATAAGGGGTTCGGCGCGGCGCGGCTCGTAGCGCAGGATGCCGATGAGCGCGGCGACCGCGACCGCCGTACAGGCGAGGGTCCGCGCCGAGGTCCAGCCCGCCGAGGGCGCCTCGATGATCGCGTACGTCAGCGAGCCGAGCAGCGCGATGATCAGGACCTGGCCGACCGGGTCCGGGCGGCGGGCCTTCGGGGCGCGGGACTCGGGGACGTAGCGGAGGGTCAGCAGGAGCGCGGCGAGGCCGACGGGCAGGTTGACCCAGAAGATCGAACGCCAGCCGACGGAGTCCACGAGCAGGCCGCCCACCAGCGGCCCGGCGGCCATCGAGATGCCGACGACAGCGCCCCACACGCCGATGGCGCGGGCCCGCTCGCGCGGGTCGGTGAACGTGTTCGTGATGATCGACATGGCGACCGGGTTCAGCATCGAGCCGCCGACCGCCTGCACCATCCGGAACGCCACGAGGGACTCCAGGTTCGGCGCCAGCGAACAGGCCACCGACGCGGCCGTGAACACGATGAGCCCGGTCATGAAGACCTTGCGCCGGCCGATCCGGTCGGCGGTCGAACCGGCCAGCATCAGCAGCGCGGCGAGCACCAGCGTGTAGGCGTCGATCGTCCACTGCATGCCCGAGAGCGTGGCGTCGAAGTCCTTGGCCATGACGGGCAGGGCGACGTTCAGGACGGTGTTGTCGAGGCTGACGATCAGCAGGCTCATGCAGCAGATCGCCAGGACGAGCATGCGCCTGCGATGGTTCAGGCCGGAGGGTGTATCGGGCATGTTGTCGACGGTAGCCGGAGCGGGACGGGGACGGGCACGTGTGCACTTGGCATCGGAGGTCATGCCCTCAGCGTCGTCCGCCGCTCAGCCGGGTACCAGAGTCTCCTCATCGTGTTACAGGCAGTACCTGGCACCAGGATGCGGGCGGGAGCATCCTGGTGGCATGAGTACGGGAACGCGAACCCCGCCGGAGCCCGAGGTGCGCCGCGCCGAACTGGCCGCGTTCCTGCGCAGTCGCCGCGAGCGCGTCACCCCGGACCAGGTCGGCCTGCCGAACACCGCGCGCCGCCGCACTCCCGGGCTGCGCCGCGAGGAGGTCGCGCATCTCGCCTCCGTCGGCATCACCTGGTACACGTGGCTGGAGCAGGGCCGCGCGATCAATGTCTCCGCCGGTGTCCTCGACGCCGTCGCCCGCGCCCTGCTCATGGACCCCACCGAACGCGCCCACGCCTTCGCCCTCGCCCAGGCCGTCGACCCGCGCGCCGAGACGGTGTCGCCGGTCGTCACGCCCACAGTCCTGCGCATGCTGCGGCGCCTGGAGCCGTACCCGGCCGAGGTGAAGAACGCCCGCTACGACGTCCTCGCCCACAACCGCGCCTACGCCGACGTCTTCGGCGACCCCGCCGAACTCGCCCCCGGGCACCGCAACGCCCTGTGGATGATGTTCATGAACGACCGCTGGCGCGTACGGTTCCTGGACCGCGAGGCCATGCTCCCGGAGCTCCTCGCCAAGTACCGCAAGGCGATGGCCGAGCATGTCGCCGACCCGGCCTGGAAGGCGCCCGTCGACGAACTCCTCGCCGTCTCGCCGGAGTTCCGCGAGCTGTGGGAGCGGCGCGAGGTCGCGTCGATGGTCTCGCACGTCAAGCGCTACGAGCATGTGGACCCCGCGATCGGCCTGCTGAACCTGGAGCACCGGCACATGTGGCTGGCTCCGGACCCGGGCGCGCACCGGGTCGTCGCGTACGTACCGGCGGACGACGCGACCGAGGAGCGTCTGGAGCGGCTGGCCGCCGCTTCAGCGACGCGCTGACTCGACCGGTCCGACGACCGGTGCGGGTGCGGGTGCGGGTTCGGGGGTGGCGGGCGTCGTCGGCAGGTCGCGGTGGTGGCGCATCGGGGAGGTCAGCAGGATGAGGCCGCACAGCGGGAGCAGCGCCACCGACAGCCATATCGCGGGGCGAAGGCCGAGGGTCTCGGCGAGGACGCCGCCGAGCAGCGCGCCGAGCGGGATCGTGCCGTAGTTGACGAACGAGGACGCGGTACGGGAGCGGCCGTAGAGCGCGGCCGGGGTGTAGTCCTGCTGGAACGTCGCGGTCAGCGTGTTCTCGGCGACGACGGAGAAGACGACGGCGATGTGGCCGACGGCGAACAGGCCGATCCCGAGCGGAGAGTACGAGGCCAGCGGCGCCAGCAGCGCCAGGCACGGGGTCCCCAGGGTGAGCACGTGGACCGAGCGGGCCGTGCCGAACCGCACCCCGAGCCGTCGCGCGGCGAACGCGCCAGCGATCCCGCCGAGCCCGCACGTGCCCATCACGATCCCGATGGTGCCCCCGGCCAGATGGACCTCACGGACCAGAAAGGCGACCAGGATCGACTGGTAGGCCATCAGGGAGAGGTTGGCGGCGGCGCCGCACAGCACGAACGCCCGGATGTAGCCGTCGCGGAAGGTGAAGGACAACCCCTCGCGGATCTCCTGGAACAGGCTCGTGGCCCCGGACACCGGCCGCGCGGCGGGCTCCTCGCGGTGGCTCAGGCCGAGCACAGCGAGGAACGAGACCGCGAACGCCGCCGCCTGCGCGTACATCGCCCCCGCCGCACCGAGCAGCGTGACGAGCGCGCCGCCGCCGCTGTACCCGGCGAGCTGCCCGGCCTGCTCACTGGCGTGCAGCGTGGAGTTGGCCTCGGCGCGGTCGGCGCCGTCGACGAGGCGGGGGAGCAGCACCTCGTACGAGGTCTGGAAGAAGACGGTGGCCGTACCGGTGACCAGCGCCGTGACCAGCAGTTGCGTGTACGTGAGGACGTCGAGCCCGGCCGCCACGGGGATCGCGGCGATCGCGGCGAGGGACAGCGCGTCGCACACCAGCATCAGCGGCCGGCGCGGCAGCCGGTCCACCCACGCGCCCGCGACCAGCCCGACGACCAGCCACGGCAGCCAGGCGGCGGCCGTCAGCAGCGACACCTGGAACGTGGAGGCTTCGAGCAGCGTGAGCGCGGTCAGCGGCAAGGCCACGGAGGAGACGGAGGCGCCGGTGCGGCCGGTGGTGGAGGCGATCCAGAGGCGGCGGAAGTCGGGGTGGCGGCGCAGAAGGGCGGGCATGTGAGCGAGCGTAGCTTGCAGAGAAGCCTCTGCATAGCATTATTTGCAGACCTTTCTCTGCATCGCTCGAGCCTGGCGGGGGCTGGGCGGGGGTCGGGCGGGGGCGGTCGCGGCGCTTCGGGATCAGCCGCGTTTGCGGCGCGGGAACACCTGGATCTGGGCCGTCACGGGGAGGGCACCCGGCTCATGCGGGGCTTCCGCGTAGCGGTTGACCAGCGCCATCAGCTCCTCGCGCAGAGAGGTGAGCGCGGCGGGCGTCAGGTGCAGGTCGTTCCAGTTGCCCAGGAGCGAGGCGCCCTCCCACTCCTCCTCCCAGTCCTCGGCGAGGTACATGGAGACCTGATCCGTCATGTCCTGCACCATCTGCCCGAGGTAGAGGTCCAGCGAGGCACGGGCCTCCGGGTCCTTGCGCAGCCTGGACGTCGGCAGCACATGCGTCTTGTGGACCGCCTTCCACCAGCGTTCGCGCCGCGTGCCGCGCTCCTCGTCCTCCTCGATGAACCCGTTCTCCGCGAGGTGGCGCAGATGCCAGCTCAGGGTGCCCGTGCTCTCGCCGAAGCGGGCGGCGAGCACCGCCGAGGTCGCCGGACCGTCGCCGCGCAGCGAATCCATGATCTTGATGCGGAGCGGGTGGGCGAGCGCGCGCAGGCTGCGGGTGTCCAGGGTGCGGGTGTCGGCGGTCATGGCCGCAGCGTAATCCGTACGGAGCCTCGTTCGGCGTACGCGACAATAGGGGGTATGACCGCTACGACCACCCCCCTCGCCATCGGACCGCACACCGTCGTCCCGCCCGTGGTGCTCGCGCCCATGGCCGGGATCACGAACGCACCCTTCCGCACCCTGTGCAGGGAGTTCTCCGGCGGCAAGGGCCTGTTCGTCAGCGAGATGATCACGACCCGCGCACTGGTCGAGCGCAACGAGAAGACCATGCAGCTGATCCACTTCGACGCGAGCGAGAAGCCCCGCTCGATCCAGCTGTACGGGGTCGACCCGGCCACCGTCGGCAAGGCCGTCCGCATGATCGCGGAGGAGGACCTCGCCGACCACATCGACCTCAACTTCGGCTGCCCCGTCCCGAAGGTGACGCGCAAGGGCGGCGGCTCCGCCCTCCCGTACAAGCGGCCGCTGCTGCGCGCCATCCTGCGTGAGGCCGTCACCGGGGCGGGCGACCTGCCCGTCACCATGAAGATGCGCAAGGGCATCGACGACGACCACATCACCTTCCTCGACGCGGGCCGCATCGCCGTCGAGGAGGGCGTCACCGCGATCGCCCTGCACGGGCGCACCGCCGCCCAGCACTACGGCGGCACCGCCGACTGGGACGCCATCGCCCGGCTCAAGGAGCACGTCCCCGAGATCCCCGTCCTCGGCAACGGTGACATCTGGTCGGCGGACGACGCGCTGCGCATGGTCCGCGAGACCGGGTGCGACGGCGTTGTCGTCGGGCGGGGCTGCCTCGGGCGGCCGTGGCTCTTCGCCGATCTCGTGGCGGCGTTCGAGGGACGGGACGAGCGGGTGCGGCCTACGCTCCGCGTCGTCGCCGATGCGATGGTGCGGCACGCTTCCCTGCTCGGGGAGTGGATCGGGGACGAGGCGCGGGGGGTCATCGACTTCCGCAAGCATGTGGCCTGGTATCTGAAGGGGTTCTCGGTCGGGTCCGAGATGCGCAAGCGGCTGGCCGTCACGTCGTCCCTGGCCGAACTCCGTGCGGGGCTCGATGAGCTGGACCTGGAGCAGGAGTGGCCGGCGGGCGCGGACGGGCCCCGGGGGCGTACGTCCGGCAACAACCGGGTCGTGCTTCCGGATGGGTGGCTCCGTGATCCGTACGACTGTGCGGGGCTCTCCGAGGATGCCGAGATGGACACGTCCGGGGGCTGAACCGTTGCGGTCCGGCTTGAGCTGATCGCGCGGTTCCCCGCGCCCCTGGGCGGGCGTCTGCCATGTTCTGTCGCGTTGCCGGGCGTGTCACCGTCGTGGCTGGTCGCGCAGTTCCCCGCGCCCCTGAGATGCGCACTACGTGCGCCATCTCAGGGGCCGCGTCCTTGTGTACGCCCGTACCAGGGGTGTGCCGTCCTGGCGTGCGCTCATGTCGGGGGTGTGGCGTTTTGAGGGTGCTCGGTTGGTGTGTGCCTCGTCAGGGGCGTGTGCGTCGTCGCGGAAGGTGCGGCGGAGCAGTGTGCCTTCAGGGGCGCGGGGAACTGCGCGACCAGCCACGACGGTGCCGCAGTCGACCGCCCGAAACGGACCGGCGGGTGTCCGCATGGTGACACCCGCCCGCTCATCCGCCCCGATTCCGGCGTGCTTCCGGCGTGATTCTCGCCACCTCTGATCACCCTTACGCTCAAACGAGCGCGGTCAGCGCGATTGCACCTTCTCAAGACGTGGCACTCAGTGCCACCGCTCGATCATTCACGCCTTGAACGCACATGAGTGCAGCACCTGCTCATGTGAGCGAATTTTGCCAGCTCTAAACGATCTCGCTTCACGAACTGAAGGCACGCGCCTCGATCCCCGTACCCCGCGGTTACTTTCGATCTCTTGGCGGACGGGCGGTTACGGCCCCATGACGGCAAAGTGGACGTACCCAGGTGCCTTGGATCTGGGTATGTTCCTCGCCGTCAGGGCAGCCACCGAGCCTCGAGGAGTCGAGACCCGTGTCGGAAAACAAAGATCCTCAGGTAACCGATCAGGCCGATCAGGCCGATCAGGCAGGCCAGGCCGGCGATCAGGGTGTGAAGTTCGTCTACGACTTCACCGAGGGCAACAAGGACCTCAAGGACCTCCTCGGCGGCAAGGGCGCCAACCTCGCCGAGATGACCAACCTGGGCCTTCCCGTCCCGCCGGGCTTCACGATCACCACCGAGGCCTGCAAGGTCTACCTCGAGAGCGGCGCCGAGCCGGTGGCACTGCGTGACGAGGTGAGCGCCCACCTCGACGCGCTGGAGCAGCGCATGGGCAAGAAGCTCGGGCAGCCCGACAACCCCCTCCTCGTGTCGGTCCGTTCGGGCGCCAAGTTCTCCATGCCCGGCATGATGGACACCGTCCTCAACATCGGTCTCTCCGACAAGTCCGTGCAGGGCCTCGCCAAGCAGGCCGGCGACGAGCGCTTCGCCTGGGACTCATACCGCCGCCTCATCCAGATGTTCGGCAAGACCGTCCTCGACGTCGACGGCGATCTCTTCGAGGAAGAGCTCGAGAAGGCCAAGCGCGCCAAGAAGGTCGCGGTCGACACCGACCTGGACGCCGCCGATCTGAAGAAGCTGGTCACCCGGTTCAAGAAGATCGTCAAGACCGAGGCCGGGCGCGACTTCCCGCAGGACCCGCGCGAGCAGATGGACCTCGCGATCCACGCGGTCTTCGACTCGTGGAACACCGACCGCGCCAAGCTCTACCGCCGCCAGGAGCGCATCCCGGGCGACCTCGGAACGGCCGTCAACGTCTGCTCCATGGTCTTCGGCAACCTCGGCCCCACCGCGACATCCAAGAGCGGCGGCACCGGCGTCGCCTTCACCCGCGACCCCGCCTCGGGACACCAGGGCGTCTACGGCGACTACCTGCAGAACGCGCAGGGCGAGGATGTCGTCGCCGGTATCCGCAACACCGTGCCGCTTGCCGAGCTGGAGCGGATCGACAAGAAGTCGTACGACCAGCTCATGCAGATCATGGAGACCCTGGAGAACCACTACAAGGATCTCTGCGACATCGAGTTCACCATCGAGCGCGGGCAGTTGTGGATGCTCCAGACGCGGGTCGGCAAGCGCACCGCCGGGGCCGCCTTCCGCATCGCCACGCAACTCGTCGACCAGGGGCTCATCGACGAGGCCGAGGCCCTGCAGCGCGTCACGGGCGCCCAGCTCGCCCAGCTGATGTTCCCCAAGTTCGACGAGGAGGCCAAGACCGAGCAGCTCGGGCGCGGCATCGCCGCGTCGCCGGGAGCCGCTGTCGGCAAGGCCGTCTTCGACTCGTACACCGCCATCAAGTGGTCGCGCTCCGGCGAGAAGGTCATCCTGATCCGCCGCGAGACCAACCCCGACGACCTCGACGGCATGATCGCCGCCGAGGGCATCCTGACCTCGCGCGGCGGCAAGACCTCGCACGCGGCCGTCGTCGCGCGCGGTATGGGCAAGACCTGTGTCTGCGGCGCCGAGGACCTGGAAGTGGACACCAAGCGGCGGCGGCTGACCGCCGGGAGCGTCGTCGTCGAGGAGGGTGACGTCGTCTCCATCGACGGCTCCACCGGCAAGGTGTACCTCGGCGAGGTGCCCGTCGTGCCGTCCCCGGTCGTCGAATACTTCGAGGGGCGGATGCACGCGGGCGCCGACGACGCCGACGAACTCGTCGGAGCCGTCCACCGGATCATGGCCTACGCCGACCGCGTACGCCGCCTGCGCGTCCGCGCCAACGCCGACAACGCCGAGGACGCCCTGCGCGCCCGCCGGTTCGGCGCCCAGGGCATCGGCCTGTGCCGCACCGAGCACATGTTCCTCGGTGAGCGGCGCGAGATGGTCGAGAAGCTGATCCTCGCCGACACGGACACCGAGCGCGAGGAGTCCCTCAAGCAGCTGCTGCCGCTCCAGAAGCAGGACTTCGTCGAGCTGTTCGAGGCGATGGACGGCCTCCCCGTCACCATCCGCCTCCTCGACCCGCCGCTGCACGAGTTCCTGCCCGACATCACCGAACTGTCGGTGCGCGTCGCCCTCGCCGAGTCCCGCCAGGACAACAACGAGAACGATCTGCGGCTGCTCCAGGCCGTCCACCGGCTGCACGAGCAGAACCCGATGCTCGGGCTTCGTGGTGTGCGGCTCGGGCTCGTCATCCCCGGTCTCTTCGCCATGCAGGTACGCGCCATCGCCGAGGCCGCCGCCGCCCGTAAGACCGCCAAGGGCGACCCGCGCGCCGAGGTCATGATCCCGCTCGTCGGCACCGTCCAGGAGCTGGAGATCGTCCGCGAGGAGGCCGACCGGGTCATCGCCGAGGTCCAGGAGCAGACCGGCGTCCAGCTGAAGCTCGCCATCGGCACCATGATCGAGCTGCCCCGCGCCGCCCTCACCGCCGGGCAGATCGCCGAGGCCGCGCAGTTCTTCTCCTTCGGCACGAACGACCTCACCCAGACCGTCTGGGGCTTCAGCCGCGACGACGTGGAGGCCTCCTTCTTCACCGCGTACCTGGAGAAGGGCATCTTCGGGGTGTCGCCGTTCGAGACGATCGACCGGGACGGCGTCGGCTCGCTGGTGCGCAGCGCCGTCGAGGCGGGGCGTGCCACGCGGCCCGACCTCAAGCTCGGCGTCTGCGGCGAGCACGGCGGTGACCCGGAGTCCGTGCACTTCTTCCACGAGGTCGGGCTCGACTACGTGTCGTGCTCGCCGTTCCGGATTCCGGTGGCCCGGCTCGAGGCGGGGCGCGCGGCGTCCACCTCCGCGGGGAGCGATCACCGCTGACGCCGCCCGTCGGTCCTGACATCCCCTGATACTCCGGAGCCGCCGCCGGTCCCCGACCCTCACCGATCGGCGACGGCTCCGGTGCGAGACGAGAGAGCGGCACCCCTGTGCGGGGGGTGCCGCTCTTTCGGTGTGCGGGCGGCCGTTCTACTGTCGGGCGACCCGTGCCCGTGAGACCCGTGCCCGTGAGACCCGATCCTGTTCAGGGAGAGCCACCATGAGCGGCTGGAGCGTCGGCGACATACCCGATCTGCGTGGCCGCACCGCCGTCGTCACCGGTGCCAACAGCGGCATCGGCTACGCCACCGCCCGCGAACTGGCCCGCGCGGGCGCCCGTACCGTGCTCGCCTGCCGTGACGCGGGACGGGCCGCCGCCGCTCTCGACCGCATACGTGCCGAACTGCCGCACGTCGTCGTCGAGTTCGCCGCGCTCGATCTCGGCAGCCTCGCCTCCGTGCGCGAGTTCGCCGCCAACTGGCAGGGGCTCCCCCTCGACCTCCTCGTCAACAACGCCGGGGTCATGGCGCTGCCCTTCGACCGCACCGCCGACGGGTTCGAGACCCAGTTCGGGGTCAACCACCTCGGCCACTTCGCGCTGACCGGGCTGCTCCTGCCGAGCCTGCTCGCCGCGCCCGCCGCCCGCGTCGTCACCGTCGCCAGCATGGCGCACACCCTCGCCAACATCGACATCGTCGACCTCAACAACGAACGGCGCTACCGGCCCTGGGTGGCTTACGCCCGCTCCAAGACCGCCAACCTCCTCTTCGTGCACGAACTGGCCCGGCGCGCCGCCGCCACAGGCGTTCCCCTCGTCGCCGCCGCCGCGCATCCCGGGTACGCCGCCACCTCCCTGACGACGCGCGGGCCGCTCATGCGGGGCCGCCAAGGCGCCCAGCGGTTCTACGAGACCGGCAACCGGATCTTCGGTCAGTCCGCCGCGGCCGGAGCGCTGCCCACGCTGTACGCGGCCACCGCGCCCGGCGTCCGCCCCGACGACTTCTACGGGCCGCGCGTCCTCATGTGGCGCGGAGCGCCCGCCCGGTCGTGGCGTGCGTCGTGGACCCGGCACGACGTGGCGGGGGAGCGGTTGTGGGCGGCGTCCGAGCAGGTGACCGGGGTGCGGTTCGGCGCCCTGGAGGGGTGACGGGTCCGGCGTCAGGCGGTGCGAACGGTGTGCGTGCGCAGGGCCACCGTCTCGTCGTCGAGGCAGCGGCCCGTCTCCAGGTCGAAGCGCTGCTTCAGCAGGGGCGACGCCACGAACGGACGGCCCTGCGCCGAGCCGAGCAGCCCGCGCGAGAGCACCGCCGCCCCCGTGAACGGGTCCGTGTTGTCCACCGCGTACAGCCGGCCCGTGCGGTCGAGGAAGACCGCGGCCTGGGTGCCGTCCGGGAGCAGGGCGGCGACCCCGCGGCCCGGCGTCAGACGGTCCAGGTCGCAGACCGTGAACCAGCTGTCACGTACGTCGAGCTGAACCAGCAGCTTCGTCTGCTCCGGGGCGAATGTCGTCATCGGACAGCCAGTCCTTCCAGGGAGGGCATCGAGATCAGGGGCAGTTCGGGCTTGATCTGGTCGCGCTCCGGTACGAAGCGGACCGTCGGGTCGGGGGTGCCGGGCGCGTTCACGAACGACACGAAGCGGGCCAGGCGCTCCGGGTCCTCGATCGTCTCGGACCACTCGTCGCGGTAGTGCGCCACGTGCGCGGCCATCAGCGCCTCCAGCTCGTCGCAGATGCCGAGCGAGTCGTGCACGACCACATCCCGTACGTGGTCCAGGCCGCCGTCGATCCGCTCCAGCCAGGCCGCCGTCCGCTCCAGGCGGTCGCCGGTGCGGATGTAGAACATCAGGAAGCGGTCGATCAGGCGGATCAGCTCCGCGTCGCTCAGATCCTGCGCGAGAAGATCGGCGTGGCGCGGTGTCATACCGCCGTTGCCGCCCACGTACAGGTTCCAGCCGTTGGCCGTGGCGATGACGCCGAAGTCCTTCGACTGGGCCTCCGCGCACTCGCGGGCGCACCCCGACACCGCCGACTTCAGCTTGTGCGGCGCCCGCAGGCCGCGGTAGCGCAGCTCCAGGTCGATCGCCATCCGCACCGAGTCCTGCACGCCGTACCTGCACCACGTCTGTCCCACGCACGACTTCACCGTGCGCAGCGACTTGCCGTACGCGTGGCCCGACTCGAAGCCGGCGTCCACCAACCGCGCCCAGATGGACGGGAGCTGGTCCACCCGCGCACCGAACAGGTCGATGCGCTGGCCGCCTGTGATCTTCGTGTACAGGTTGTAGTCCCGGGCCACCTCACCTATGACGATGAGCTTCTCCGGAGTGATCTCGCCGCCCGGGATGCGGGGCACCACCGAGTACGAGCCGTTCTTCTGCAAGTTGGCCAGGAAGTGGTCGTTCGTGTCCTGCAGCGCCGACTGCTCGCCCTCCAGGACGTAGCCGTCCGCGCCGATCGACGGAGCGAGCGACGCGATGATCGAGCCGACCGTCGGCTTGCACACCTCACAGCCCTCGCCGCCGCGCGCCTCCGCACGGCCGTGCTCGTCCAGGAGACGGGCGAAGGAGGTGATCCGCTTGACGCGCACGATCTCGTACAGCTCCTGGCGCGTGCGCGCGAAGCAGCCGCACAGACCCGTGTCGCCGGACTTCGGCAGGAGCTGGGTGATCAGCTTGACGCAGCTTCCGCAACCCGTCCCCGCCTTCGTGCACTTCTTGACCTCCGGCAACGTCGTGTGCGCGCAGATCTCGCCCTTCGTCACGTTGTGGCACGAGCAGATGACGGCCTCGGCGGGCAGCGCCTCCGGGCCGAGCTGCGCGGGGGCGCCCGCGCCCGCCGGCAGGACCAGTTGCTCCGGCGCCAGCGGCGGCACCGTGCCGGTCAGCGCGCGCAGCGTTCCGTACGCCTCCGCGTCGCCCACGAGGACGCCGCCGAGCAGCTCCCCCTCGGCGCCCATCACCAGCTTCTTGTACGTGCCCGAACGCGAATCCGAGTAGACGACGTCCAGGCAGCCCTCGGTCGCGCCGTGCGCGTCACCGAACGACGCCACGTCCACGCCGAGCAGCTTCAGCTTCGTGGAGAGGTCCGCGCCCGTGAACGTCGTCCTGGCCGCGCCGTCCGCCTCGGCCCCGGCGCGGGCCATCGTCGCCGCCGCCGTCACCGCCATCTCGTAGCCCGGCGCCACCAGCCCGTAGACCCTGCCGTCCGCCGCCAGCGCGCACTCGCCTATCGCGAAGACCGCCGGGTCGCTCGTGCGGCACTCCTCGTCCACCTTGATGCCGCCGCGTTCGCCGACCTCCAGGCCCATGTCGCGGGCCAGCTGGTCGCGGGGGCGCACGCCTGCCGAGAAGACGACCAGGTCTGTGGGGAGCTCAGCGCCGTCCGACAGCTTCATCGCCCGTACGGCGTCTCCGCGGTCCTCGTCCGACAGGATCTCCTGCGTGCCCACGCCCGTGTGCACCGTCAGGCCCATCTCCGTGATCGTGCGCAGCAGCGCCGCGCCGCCGCCCTCGTCCACCTGCACCGGCATCAGGCGCGGCGCGAACTCCACGATGTGCGTCGTCAGGCCCAGGCCCTGGAGCGCGCCCGCCGCCTCCAGGCCGAGCAGACCGCCGCCCACCACCGCGCCGACCGTCGCGTGGTTCTTCGCGTACTCCTCGATCGCGTACAGGTCCTCGATCGTGCGGTACACGAAACAGCCCGTCGCGTCCTTGCCCGGGACCGGCGGCACGAACGGGTACGAGCCCGTGGCCAGGACCAGCGTGTCGTACTCCACCGTCAGGCCCGAGCGGGCGGTCACCGTGCGGGCCGTCCTGTCCACCGTCAGCGCCGGGTCGCCCACGTGCAGCTCGATGCCGTTCCTCTCGATGAACTCCGGGTCCGTCATCGACAGTTCCTCGGGCGTCGTGCCCGAGAAGTACGAGGTCAGGTGGACCCGGTCGTAGGCCGGTCGCGGCTCCTCGCACAGGACGACCACGCGGTGCGTCCCGGTCAGGCCGCGCTCGCCCGCCGCTTCGAGGAAGCGCTGTCCGACCATGCCGTGGCCGACGAGGACCAGGGTGGGCTTCGAGGTCGCCATGTCAGTCGCCATGTCAGAGGCCTCCGTCGTTGGTGAGCAGGTGCAGCAGCGGCGCGCCGTCGTCGGCGGGCAGTGCTTCGTTCGATTCCCAGGCGTGCGCGAGTGCGCCGACGCCGCCCAGCGCCCCGACCAGGACCCCGCCGACCAGACGGTCGCCGCGTACGACGACCCTGCGGTACGTGCCCCGCGTCGCGTCCGTCAGCTGCACCACGTCGTCGCCGGGCAGCGGCTCCGTCTCGCCGAACGCGGCCAGATCCAGGGGGTCCGCCGCGTGGGGGAGCGTCAGGCGGGTCAGGGTCCGGGTGCCCGTGTAGGTCTTCGGGGCGCCGACGCCGGTGAGCGCGTTCGCCAGCGCGTCGGCCTGTTCCAGCGCCGGTGTCGCCAGGCCGTAGACCCGGTCCGCGTGCTCGGCGCAGTCGCCCACGGCGTGGATGTGCGGGTCACTCGTGCGCAGCTCGTCGTCGACGACCACGCCGCGGCGCACCTCCAGGCCCGCCGCCTTCGCCAGCCCCGTCCTGGGGCGGGCGCCGCAGGCCAGTACCGTGACGTCGGTTTCCAGTACGTAGCCGTCGTGCAGCTCCACGTGGGTCACGGTGCCGTTCGCCGTTCTCACCGCCTTGACCCTGCACTCCGTGTGGATCTCCACGCCGAGTGCCGTGAGATGGCTGCGTACCAGCGCCGATGACGTCGGGTCCAGGTGACGTTCCATCAGGCGCTCCGCCTGCTGTACAAGGACCACCTGCGCTCCGCGGCGGGCCAGCGCCCGCGCCGCCGACACGCCGAGCAGGCCGCCGCCGATGACCACCGCCCTCGTGCCCTCCCGTACCGACTCCGACAGCGCCACGCAGTCGTCCATCGTGCGGAACGCGTGCACCCCGCCCGGCAGGTCCGTCGCACCCGGCTCGAACAGGCCGCGCAGCGGTGGCAGCACCGGGTTCGCGCCCGTCGCCAGGACCAGCGCGTCGTACGCCACCTCCGCGCCGTCCTCGCACTGCACCACGCGGGCGGTCCGGTCCACGCGGATCGCTCTGGTGCGGAGCCTCGGCCCCTGAGGCGCCGGCAGTGCGATGACCTCCGGGCCGTAACTGCCCGCCAGGACCTCCGCCAGCAGCACCCTGTTGTACGGGGCGTGCGGTTCCTCCCCGATCAGCACCGCGTCCTCGCCCAGACGGGCGGCGACTCGGATGCCGGCCAGGCCGGTGCCTATGACCACGACGCGCTTCATGCCTCGTAGCCTGCAAGCGCGGTGTTTCTCCGTGGCGTCCCGTCCGTTTCCCCAGGGGAACGGTGGGCTCAGCGAGGGGCGTCCGCCGGTGTGAGGGCGGGGTGTGCCGGGTGCGGTCCCCCCTTGCTCATAGGGTCATGTGCATGCCTGACATATCCCTGACCACCCTCGTCGTCCTCTGCCTCGCCGCCCTCGCGGCCGGGTGGGTCGACGCTGTGGTGGGGGGTGGTGGACTTCTTCTGCTTCCCGCTCTCCTGCTCGGCCTCCCCAGCTCCGCGGGCGCCGGGCCCTACGCCCTCGGCACCAACAAGGCCGTCTCCATCGTCGGCACCACCGGCGCCGCGATCACCTACGCCCGCAAAGCCCCCGTCGACCTGCGCCTCGCCGCCCGCATCGGCGTCGCCGCCCTCGCCGGGTCCACCGGGGGCGCGCTGCTCGCCGCCGGGCTCAGCACCGACGTCCTCAAGCCCATCGTCATGGTCGTCCTCGTCTGCGTCGGCGCCTTCGTCCTCTTCCGGCCCTCCTTCGGCACCGCGCCCTCCGCCGAGCCGCTCCCGCCTCGGCGCGTTCTCGCCGCCATCGGGTTCGCCGGGCTCGGCATCGGGTTCTACGACGGGCTCATCGGGCCCGGCACCGGGACCTTTCTCGTTCTTGCCCTTACCGCTCTGCTCCATCTTGACCTTGTGGTCGCTTCTGCCACCGCGAAGATCGTCAACTGCTGCACCAACGCGGGGGCGCTCGCCATGTTCGGCTTCAAGGGCACCGTGTACTGGCAGCTCGCCGGGCTCATGGCCGTGTTCAATCTCGCCGGGGGGATGGTCGGGGCTCATACGGCGCTGAAGCGGGGGGCCGGGTTCGTGCGGGTCGTTCTGCTCAGTGTCGTGTGTGCGCTGGTCGTGAAAATGGCCTACGAGCAGTGGGTTGCGGTTGCCTGAGGGCCTTCTGTCGGTCAGCGGCTATCCGTCAGGTGTGCGAACACCACTACGTTGCCCTCGTAGCCCGTACGCCTCGAGTACGGGCCCCCGCACGTGATGACCCGCAGCTCCGCGCGCTCCGCCGACCCGTACACCTTCTCGTCCGGGAAGTCCTTCGCCGCGTACATCCGCACCGCGTCCACCGTGAACACCGCCACCGAACCGTCCCGCCGGTCGACCTCCACCGTCCTTCCGCGCCTCAGCGCGCCCAAGCCGTAGAACACCGCCGGGCCCTCCGCGTTGTCCACATGGCCCGCCACCACCGCCGTGCCCCGCTCGCCGGGGCTCGTCCCCGCCTCGTACCAGCCCGCCAAGTTCTCCTTGCGCGGCGGCGGTACCTCAAGGCTTCCGCGCGGTGACAGGCCCAGAGCCGTCAGCGGGGCGTCCACCTGGAGGGACGGGATGCGGATGCGGGTCGGGGGTGACTTCGGCATCGGGGGTGCCCCCGTCCGGCGGGCGGTTCCGTTCGCCGCCGCGTCCGCCTGTTCCGGGGCCGGCTGGGGTGGCGGGTGGCCCGCCGCGCCGCCCGCGAGCAGCCAGGCGCCCGTGGCCAGGGCCAGCAGCGTCACCACGCCTACCGCCGCGTTCGCCGTGTTGACCGGCTTGAACCGCACTGATTTCAGACCCTGCCGTCCCTTGTCCTGCGGTGCAGCAGCCACGTACCGCCCGCTGCCGCCACGGCCAGCGCCGCGACACCCGCGGTCGTCTTCACCGGGTCGGGGCCCAGCGCGCCGCCCATGCCCGTGGGTACGTGGCCGCGCGGCACCGGCGCTCCCGGCGCCGGGGCCGCCGCCTGTTGCGCCATCGACACGATCAGGTCGCCGGTGACCACCGTGCCGCCCGAGCAGCGGGCGGTGATCTCGTACGTGCCCGGCTGCGCCGACGCCGGCACCTCGAACCGTGCCGTGGCCCGTCCGGCCGCCTTGTCCGGGGCCAGCGTGAACGGGCCCGGGCCCACCGCTCCCGCGTCCCCGGCCGCCGTACCCCGCGAGCCGCACGCTGTCGTGCTGACGGTGACCGTGCTGCCGGGGGACGCCGTCGCCGGGTACACCTCCAGGCCGCCCAGCGACGCTGTGGCGGGTGACGCCGTGAACGCGGCTGCCGTCACGGCGAACGCGGCGGCTGCCAGGGGTCGGCCTGTGCGCATCGTCCTCGCTCCTTCGTGGGCGTCGGGTGCGCCCCTGCAAGGACGAGGTAAGTGGCAGGGCGGGGTCTTCGCATGCTGGGTACGCCTGAATGGAGGGTGGCCGCCTGAGGGGCCGTCAGCGGCCGGCGGTTTCGATCCGACAGGTGCCGGGGTGGGTACGGTGCCGCCCGGGGTATGTCCGTGCTCGCCATCTTGATGGCCTCGCCCGCTGCTTCGGGCCTTGTCACCGCGTGAACTGTGCTGCGCGCGGACATACCCCGGTCGGCCCCTCCCGTCTCGTACTCGGCTGGGCGGTCGGTCGGTGGTGGTGCGTTCAGCCGTCGGCTCGCTGTTGACTCGTCGCGCACGCCTTGTCGTACGCGGCTGAACCGGCTGTGGTCGTCAGTCCGCTCGCTGAAGGTTTACCGCGCACACCTTGAACTCCGGCATACGTGACGTCGGGTCCAGCGCCGGGTTGGTGAGGGTGTTCGCCCTGCCTTTGCCCGGCCAGTGGAACGGCATGAAGACCGTGTCCGGGCGGATCGCGGGGGAGAGGTGGGCCGGTGCCTGGGCCGTGCCGCGGCGGGAGGTGACCGTCACCGGCGACCCTTCCGTGATGCCCAGGCGCGCGGCCAGGCGCGGGTGCAGTTCCACGTACGGGGTCGGGGCCGCCTTGTTCAGCTCCGCCACGCGGCGGGTCTGTGCCCCTGACTGGTACTGGGCCACCACCCTGCCCGTCGTCAGGTAGAAGGGGTACTCCGCGTCCGGCTCCTCGGCCGCCGGGCGGTGGGCCACCGGGGTGAAGCGGGCCCTGCCGTCCTCTGTCGCGAAGCGGTCCAGGAAGAGGCGGGGTGTGCCCGGGTGGTCCTCCTGCGGGCACGGCCAGTGCAGGGCCTCGCCGCTCGTCAGGCGGCCGTAGCTGATGCCCGCGTAGTCCGCCGGGCCGCCCGCCGAGGCGCGGCGCAGCTCGTCGAAGACCTCTTCCGGGTCGGTCGGGAAGTTCTTCTCCATGTCGGGGGAGAGGCGCGCTGTGAGGTCGTGGAGCACGTCCAGGTCCGAGTGGACGCCCGGGGGCGGTGCCAGCGCCTGGCGGCGGAGCAGGACCCGGCCCTCCAGGTTCGTCATGGTTCCTGTCTCCTCCGCCCACTGGGTCACCGGCAGTACCACGTCGGCCAGTTCCGCCGTCTCCGACAGGACCACGTCCGCCACTGCCAGGAAGTCCAGGGAGCGGAGCCTGCCTTCTATGTGCGCGGCCCGGGGGGCCGACACCACCGGGTTCGAACCCATGAGGAGCAGGGCGTGGATGTCCGTGCCGAGGGCGTCGAGGAGTTCGTAGGCGGAGCGGCCGGGGGCGGGGAGGGTCTCCGGGTCCACGCCCCAGACCTCCGCCACGTGGGCTCGTGCCGCCGGGTCGGTGAGTTTGCGGTAGCCGGGGAGCTGGTCCGCCTTCTGGCCGTGTTCGCGGCCGCCCTGGCCGTTGCCCTGGCCCGTCAGGCATCCGTAGCCGGACAAGGGGCGTCCCGGGCGTCCGGTGGCCAGGGCCAGGTTGATCCAGGCGCCTACCGTGTCCGTGCCCTTGGACTGCTGTTCCGGGCCCCGTGCCGTCAGGACCATCGCGTGGTCGGGTGTGGTGAAGAGGCTGACCGCTTCGCGGAGTTGGGGAAGGGGGACGCCGGTCACCCGCTCCACGTACTCGGGCCAGTGCGCCATCGCCGCGGCCCGCGCCTCCGGCCAGCCGCTCGTGCGCTCCCTTACGTACTCCTCGTCCACCCGGCCCTCCGCCACCACCAGGTGCAGCATGCCGAGCGCGAGCGCGAGGTCGGTGCCAGGGCGTGGTGCCAGGTGCAGGTCCGCCTGTTCGGCGGTGCGGGTGCGGCGCGGGTCGATGACGATGAGCTTGCCGCCGTTGGCCTTCAGTTCGGACAGGTAGCGCAAGGCCGGGGGCATCGTCTCGGCCAGGTTCGAGCCGACCAGGATGACGCAGCCCGTGCGCGGGATGTCCTCCAGCGGGAAGGGCAGGCCACGGTCGAGGCCGAACGCCTTCTGGTTCGCCGCCGCCGCCGACGACATGCAGAAACGGCCGTTGTAGTCGATCTGCGACGTGCGCAGGACCGTGCGGGCGAACTTGCCCAGCGCGTACGCCTTCTCGTTCGTCAGGCCGCCGCCCCCGAAGAGGGCGCAGGCGTCAGCGCCGTGCGCTGTGCGGGTACGGGCGAGCCCGTCGGCGATCGCGTCAAGAGCGGCCTCCCAGGTGGCGGGCTCCAGGTCGCCGGTGGCCGAACGGATCAGGGGGGTCGTCAGCCGGGCCCCGGCCGACAGCACGGCCGCCGCGCTCTGGCCCTTCCCGCACAGCGCGCCCTTGTTCACGGGGAAGTCGGCCCGCCCCGCGACCTCCACGCCCGCCCCGGCCGGCGTGAGCGTCATCCCGCACTGCAGCGCGCAGTACGGGCAGTGGGTCGCGGTGGCCGGTGGCATGGTCTGCGTGTGCATACCGCCAGCGTGCGCGGCTCTTGTTACGCGGTGCGGGCGGACCGGGTTACGGGGGCGGTACGCGCGTCTCGCAGCGGGCCGCGGGCGGGTGTGAGGTCAGCGGGCGTCGGCCCTGACGCCCGCCGCGACGGAGGGGAACAGCCCGGCCGGACCGCGCGAGGCGGCGACGTTCGTGGCGACCTCTGTGCACTGGCCGCCGGTGTCGCTGTACGAGGACGTGAACCAAGCGGCTGCCCGCCGCCGGCGGATGCCCTAACGGGCGGCGCCCAGCGCCCTGTCGATGCCGTCCTCCCGTGCCCCCAGAAAGTGCGGGTCCGGACGGACCACTGCGTCCAGCGCCGCCTTGCTCGCCGCCAGCACCTCGCGCGCTCCGCCCGCGTACCAGGTCACGTCGTGCTTCTCGGCCACTCCCACGCCGTACGAGGTGACGCCTGCCGCCTCGCACAGTGCCACCGCCCGGCGGATGTGGAAGTCCTGGCTGAGCAGGATCGCTTCCCTCACCCCGAATATCCTCTTCGCCCGCGCGCATGAGTCCCATGTGTCGAAACCCGCGTAGTCGCTGACCACCGCCCTGTCCGGCACCCCGTGCCGGGTCAGGTACGCGCGCATCGCGTCCGGCTCGTCGTAGTCCGTACGGCTGTTGTCGCCCGTGACCAGGACGGCGCGGACCTTGCCCGCGCGGTACAGCTCGGCCGCCGCGTCCAGGCGGTGCGCCAGGTACGGGGAGGGTTCGCCCTGCCACAGGCCCGCTCCGAACACCATCGCCACCCCGGTGCGGGGCGCGTCCGCCGTCGAGCGCAGGCGGTCGCCGGTCGAGATGAACAGCCAGGCGGAGGGAAGCAGCGCCAGTACGCAGAGCGTCATCAGCGCCTGCATCGTCCGTCGTTGTGTCCGGCGGGTGCGGAGCGAGTGCGGGCGCATGCGGCTCCCAGGGGGTGACGGAATTTCGTTCTCTGAGGTGAGAGACGTTCCACGGGGGTGGACGGTTCGGGTGTGTCGTGCTCACCGTGCGGTCCGCCGCGCCGTGAAGCCCGGGCAATCGTCCGTCATCGAGGGGCAACAGGTACGCAATCCGGGACCGGCACGATCAGCCCATGACGGAATTCGACAGCAGCACCCTGGTCCTTGTCGCCCATGGCAGCCGTGACCCGCGTGCCCTGGCCACCGTCCGTGAACTCGTCGAGCGGGTGCGGGAGCTGCGGCCGCTCCTCGACGTCCGGCTCGCCCACATCGAGCTGAACGAGCCCTTGCTCGGGGATGTGCTGGACGGGCTCGGCCACGGGCGGCGCGCCGTTCTCGTGCCCCTGCTGTTGTCGCGCGGGTATCACGTCAAGCGGGATCTGCCCCGTGCCGCCGAAGCCGCCCGGCACCTGGTCACCCGTGTCGCCGATCCGCTCGGGCCGCACCCGTTGCTCGTCGACGCCCTGCACGACCGGCTGGTGGAGAGCGGGTGGGACGGGCAGGGAGGGGTCGTGCTCGCCGCCTCCGGGTCGAGGGATCCCGATGCCCGTGTGGATACGCGCCGTACTGCCGGCCGGCTCGCTGAGCGGCTCGGGGTCCCGGTCGTGCCCGCGTATGCCTCCGGGGGCGGGGCCGGGGTGGCCGCCGCCCTTCGCGATCTCGCCGGGCAGGGGTGTCACCAGTACGCCCTCGCCTCCTACTTCACCGCGCCCGGTCGGTTCGCCACGGAGGCGGCCGACGCGTTCGGCGACGGTCCTGTCGCCGCGCCGCTCGGGGCCCATCCCGGCGTCGCCCGGCTCGTCCTGCACCGCCACGACCGCGCCCTGCTCTCGCCCGTGCGGCCCGCGCGGCAGCTCGCGCCCGCCTGACCTCGGCGGTCACCCGCCCTTTGTCGGTGCCTGGCCTTAATGTCGGGGCATGAACACCACGGACGAAGGCTCCGGTACGTACGACGAGGCGGACGTCGAGCGCTGGGCCGCCGAGCCCGACAAGCGCCCGGGGCGCACCGCGTTCCAGCGCGACCGGGCCCGCGTCCTGCACTCCTCGGCGCTGCGCAGGCTCGCGGGCAAGACGCAGGTCGTCACGCCGGGCACACGCAGTCTGCACTGGGACGCCAGCCCCCGGACGCGGCTCACGCATTCGCTCGAGTGCGCGCAGGTGGGGCGGGAACTGGGTGCGGCGCTCGGGTGCGATCCGGATCTGGTCGAGACCGCTTGTCTTTCGCACGACATGGGGCATCCGCCCTTCGGGCACAACGGTGAGCAGGCTCTCAACGAAGTGGCCGAGGACTGCGGGGGGTTCGAAGGGAACGCGCAGTCCCTGCGGCTTCTCACCCGGATCGAGCCCAAGCGGTTCGTGCGGTCCGCCGAGGGCGGGGAGCTGGTCAGCGTCGGGCTCAATCTGACGCGGGCCGCTCTCGACGCCGCCACCAAGTACCCGTGGCCGCGCGGTGAGCACCCGAGCGATCCGGGCTCGGTCAAGTTCGGGGTCTACGGGGACGACCGGCCCGTCTTCGACTGGGTCAGGAAAGGGGCACCCGGGCGCCGGACGTGCTTCGAGGCGCAGGTCATGGACTGGGCCGACGATGTCGCGTACTCCGTGCACGACCTTGAGGACGGGCTGCACGCGGGACACCTCGATCCGGGCATGCTGCACGCCGAGCCCGAACGCGCCGACGTCTTCGCCGTCGCTCTCGGCCGTTACGTGCCCGCCGACACCGACCCCGCCGAACTCGCCGCCGCCCTCGACCGGCTCCTCGACCAGGAATGGTGGCCGCACGGGTACGACGGCACCGCCGTCTCCCAGGCCCGGCTCAAGGACGCCACCAGTCAGCTCATCGGGCGCTTCTGCCTCGCCGCCGAGACCGCCACCCGCGCGCGGTACGGCACCGGGCGCCTCACGCGGTACGCCGCCGAGCTGGTCGTGCCGCGCGCCGCCCGGTACGAGTGCGCCGTCCTCAAGGCGGTCGCCGACCGGTACGTGATGCAGCGGCCGCAGCAGGAGCGGCTCCGCGCCGACCAGCGCGTCGTCGTCGCCGAGCTGGCCGAGGCGCTGACGGCGCGTGCGCCGGAGGGGCTCGACCCCCAGTTCCGCGCCCTGTTCGACGACGCGCCCGACGACCGTACGAGGAAGCGCGTCATCGTCGACCAGATCGCGTCCCTGACCGACGCGTCGGCGCGCTCCCTGCACGCCCGACTGTCGGTCGGACACGAAGTGTGACGGTTCCGTTCCCGGGCACTGGGTTCTGGTGCCCTGATCGGGTCACGCCCCCTTCCCGCATCACGCTGCGTGCGGGACGCTCGCATATGACGGCAGCGCAACGAGGAGGCATCAAGTGGTCGACGCGGACCAGACGTTCGTCATCGTCGGAGGAGGGCTCGCCGGCGCCAAGGCGGCCGAGACGCTCCGCGCGGAGGGGTTCACCGGGCGGGTGATCCTCATCGGTGACGAGCTGGACCACCCGTACGAGCGCCCGCCCCTGTCCAAGGGCTACCTCCAGGGCAAGGAGGAGCGGGAGAGCGTTTTCGTCCACGAACCCGCCTGGTACGCGAGCAACGACGTCGAGCTGCACCTCGGGCAGCCGGTCACCGCCGTCGACCGCGACCTGAGGACGGTCCGGCTCGGCGACTCCACGGTCATCCGCTACGACAAGCTCCTCCTCGCCACCGGCGCCGAGCCGCGCCGCCTCGACATCCCCGGCACGGACCTCGTCGGCGTCCACCACCTGCGCCGCCTCGCCCACGCCGACCGGCTGAAGAACGTCCTCGGCTCGCTCGGGCGCGACAACGGGCACCTCGTCATCGCGGGCGCCGGCTGGATCGGCCTGGAGGTCGCCGCCGCCGCGCGCGAGTTCGGCGCCGAGGTGACCGTGGTCGAGCCGGAGGCGACCCCGCTGCACTCCGTGCTCGGGCCCGAGGTCGGGCAGATCTTCACCGAGCTCCACAGCGACCACGGCGTCCGCTTCCACTTCGGCGCCCGGCTCACCGAGATCTCCGGTCAGGACGGCCTGGTCCTCGCCGCGCTCACCGACGACGGCGAGGAGCACCCCGCCCACGACGTCCTCGCCGCGATCGGCGCCGCCCCGCGCACCGCTCTCGCCGAGCACGCGGGCCTGGCTCTCGTCGACCGGCGGTACGGCGGCGGCATCGCCGTCGACACGTCGCTGCGCACCTCCGACCCCGACATCTACGCCGCCGGTGACGTGGCCGCCCTCGAGCACCCCCTCTACACCCAGCGGCTGCGTGTCGAGCACTGGGCCAACGCGCTGAACGGCGGGCCCGCCGCCGCCCGCGCCATGCTCGGCCAGGACGTCACCTACGACCGCGTGCCCTACTTCTTCTCCGACCAGTACGACGTCGGCCTGGAGTACTCGGGCTGGGCGCCCCCGGGCTCGTACGACCAGGTCGTGCTGCGCGGCAATGCGGGCAAGCGCGAGTTCATCGCCTTCTGGCTGAGGGACGGGCAGGTCCTCGCCGGGATGAACGTGAATGTGTGGGATGTCACTGACCACATCCAGCAGCTCATCCGGTCGGGCGTGCGGCCCGGCACCGAGCGGCTCTCCGACCCGACCGTCCCCCTCGGTGATCTTCTGTGATCTCTCGTCCGCGCGACGCCGGAGTGACGAGGGTGTCAGTGGCGGGCCGTAGAATTCTCGCGTGGCTGGCAGGATCAACGACGAGGACGTGAAGGCTGTTCGGGACGCGGTCCCGATCGACGCCGTGGTCTCCGAGTACCTGCAGTTGCGCAACGCGGGCGGCGGGAACCTGAAGGGCCTGTGCCCGTTCCACGACGAGAAGTCGCCGTCCTTCCAGGTCAGCCCGAGCAAGGGGTTCTTCCACTGCTTCGGCTGCCAGGAGGGTGGCGACACCATCACGTTCGTGATGAAGATCGACCACCTCACCTTCTCCGAGGCGGTCGAGCGCCTGGCCGGCCAGGCCGGCATCACCCTGCGCTACGAAGAGGGCGGCTACAACCCCTCCCACCAGCGCGGCGAGCGCATCCGCCTCGTCGAGGCGCACAAGGTCGCCGCCCAGTTCTACATCGATCAGCTGGAGTCCCCCGAAGCCGAGATCGGCCGCGCCTTCCTCGCCGAGCGCGGTTTCGACCAGGCCGCCGCCGCGCACTTCGGCGTCGGCTACAGCCCGGCCGGCTGGGACCATCTGACCCGCTTCCTGCGCGGCAAGGGCTTCACCGACAAGGAGCTGACCCTCTCCGGGCTCTCCCAGGAGGGGCGCCGCGGGCCCATCGACCGGTTCCGCGGGCGCCTCATGTGGCCGATCCGCGACATCGGCGGCGAGGTCGTCGGCTTCGGCGCCCGCCGCCTGCGCGAGGACGACAACGGGCCGAAGTACCTGAACACGCCCGAGACCCCGATCTACAAGAAGTCACAGGTCCTGTACGGCATCGACCTGGCCAAGAAGGAGATCGCCAAGACCTCCCGGGCGGTCGTGGTCGAGGGTTACACCGATGTCATGGCGTGCCATCTGGCCGGGATCACCACCGCCATCGCCACCTGTGGCACCGCCTTCGGCGGCGATCACATCAAGATCCTGCGCCGTCTCCTCATGGACAACGGGTCCGCACGGGTCATCTTCACCTTCGACGGGGACGCCGCCGGGCAGAAGGCCGCCCTGCGCGCCTTCGAGGACGACCAGAAGTTCGCCGCCGAGACGTACATCGCCATCGCGCCGGACAACATGGACCCCTGCGACCTGCGCCTGGCCAAGGGGGACGAGGCCGTCGCCGAGCTGGTCGAGCCGCGTACGCCGCTCTTCGAGTTCGCGCTGCGCCAGATCGTCTCGCGGTACGACCTGGAGACCCCCGCCGGGCGCGCCGCCGCGCTCGACGAGGCCGCGCCCGTCGTCGCCCGCATCAAGAACAGCGCCTCGCAGCACGAGGTCGCCGTCCAGCTCGCCGGGATGCTCGGCATCCTCGACACCCAGTTCGTCGTCAAGCGCGTCGCCCAGCTCGCCCGCTGGGCCCGCGACCGCGGCGGCAAGGGCCCGGCCCCGGCCGGACGCGGCGGCCGCCCGGTGCCCGAGACGGCCGCCCCGGCCGCCCCCGCCTTCGGCGGCCCCGCGCTCACCCTGCGCAACCCCGTCTACGCCACCGAGCGCGAGCTGCTCAAGCTCGCGCTGCAACACCCCCACCTGGTCTCCCCGGCGTTCGACGCGTACGGCATCGACGAGTTCACCGCCCCGCCCTACGCGGCCGTACGCCTGGCGATCCTGGAGGCGGGCGGCGCCGAGCAGGGCACGAGCGAACCGCACGAGTACCTGGTCCGCGTCCGCGACGCGGCGCCGGACGACGCGGTGCGCGCCATGGTCACCGAGCTGGCCGTCGAGGCGATCCACCGCAAAACGGTCGACGAGGTGTACGCGGGCGATCAGCTCGTCACCGTCCGCAGGCGCGCCGTCGAGCGCCGCATCCGCGACATGCAGGGCACCTTCACCCGCCTCGGCTCCGGCGGCGACCCGGCCCAACTGGTTGCCGTACAGAACGAGTTGTGGGTCCTCCAGCAGTACGACCAGGCTCTGCGCGAGCGGGGCGCGGCCGCGCTGTAGGCGCCGGGCCGCACTGTCACGCGCCGTTTCGGCGTGTTCGAAGGCGGGAAGAGCGGGCACTCGTACAGCTCGGTAACCGCTTGGTCACGCACCGGACTCAGAAAGTCAACGCACGCCCCTCGTAGCGGCGCTGTGTCGTACTCCACACTGGGTTCCGGTGCCTGAGTCCTCGGAGCGCGGCCGGAACCCGGACACCGGGTCCGACACCCCCGCGGTTCCGCTCATCGCGTACGGGACGGACAGCGGCGCGGCCGCCGCTTCCGCCCCCCAGCCGCACGCCTCAGCAGCGATCACTATGGAGGTCGCCCCCGTGCAGACCCAGACCCTCACCCAGCGCGACAGCACAGCGCAGGCTCCCGCCGATCCCGACGCCGCCGACGGGGAGGCTCTCGCCACGGTGCCGCCGCAGAGCCGCGTGGCGCACCGCCCCGAGACGGCGGAGCGCCCCGAGGCGCCGGAGGAACCCGAGACGGTCGAGCCGCCCGAGCCCGTGCGCGCCACCCGTACGGAGACCGCGAGCCCCTCCTCCGACCTGTTCCGCCAGTACCTGCGCGAGATCGGTCGCATTCCGCTGCTCACCGCGGCCGAGGAGGTGGAGCTGGCACGGCGCGTCGAAGCGGGCCTGTTCGCCGAGGAGAAGCTCGCCCACGCGCCCGACCTCGACTCCCAACTCGCCCTCGACCTCGACAAGTTGGTGGTCATGGGGCGGATGGCCAAGCGCCGCCTCATCGAGGCGAACCTCCGCCTCGTCGTCTCCGTCGCCAAGCGTTACGTCGGACGCGGCCTCACCATGCTCGACCTGGTCCAGGAGGGCAACCTCGGCCTGATCCGCGCCGTGGAGAAGTTCGACTACGCCCGCGGCTACAAGTTCTCCACCTACGCGACCTGGTGGATCCGGCAGGCCATGAGCCGTGCCCTCGCCGACCAGGCCCGCACCATCCGGGTCCCCGTGCACGTCGTCGAGCTCATCAACCGGGTCGTCCGCGTCCAGCGCCGGATGCTCCAGGAGCGCGGCTACGAGCCGACCCCGCAGGAGGTGGCGGCCCACCTCGACCTCCCGCACGAGCGCGTCAGCGAAGTGCTGCGCCTCGCCCAGGAGCCGGTCTCGCTGCATGCCCCGGTGGGCGAGGAGGACGACGTCGCCCTCGGCGATCTCATCGAGGACGGCGACGCCACGAGCCCCGTCGAATCGGCGGCGTTCCTCCTGCTCAGGGAACACCTGGAGGCCGTGCTCTCCACCCTGGGAGAGCGTGAACGCAAGGTGGTCCAGCTCCGCTACGGCTTGGCGGACGGCCGCCCCCGCACGCTTGAGGAGATCGGCCGGATCTTCGGAGTCACCCGGGAACGAATCCGCCAGATCGAGTCGAAGACGCTGAACAAGCTCCGCGACCACGCCTTCGCGGACCAGCTGAGGGGCTACCTGGACTGAAGCCGCCCAGGGGCGCGGGGCCGTGCCGATCTGCCGATCCGCCGCGTGGGCGCGGTCAGCCACACGAGGCGGTGCTCGACACCCGGCCCCACGCCCCTGCGGCGATCAGTCGACCTCGGCGACCGCCTGCGCGAACTGAGCCTCGTACAACCGCTGATACGCCCCGCCGGAGCCGACCAGCTCATCGTGCGAACCCTGCTCGACGATCGACCCGTTCTCCATGACGAGAATCGTGTCGGCATCGCGGATCGTCGAAAGACGGTGCGCGATGACGAACGAGGTACGCCCGGAGGCGAGCCGCGCCATCGCCTTCTGGATCAGCACCTCGGTCCGGGTGTCGACGGAGGAGGTCGCCTCGTCGAGCACGAGGATCACCGGGTCCGACAGGAACGCCCGCGCGATGGTGATGAGCTGCTTCTCACCGGCGCTGACGCCGGTGCCGTCGTCGTCGATGACGGTGTCGTAACCGTCCGGCAGGGTCCGGATGAACCGGTCGGCGTGCGCCGCCTTCGCCGCCGCCTCGACATCCGCCCGGGTCACGTCCTTCGCGGCGCCGTACGCGATGTTGTCCGCGATCGTGCCGCCGAACAGCCAGGTGTCCTGGAGGACCATGCCGATCCCGGCGCGCAGCTCGTCGCGGTCCATCTTCGCGACGTCGACCCCGTCGAGCGTGATCCGCCCGCCGGTGACCTCGTAGAACCGCAGGAGCAGATTGACGAGGGTGGTCTTGCCCGCGCCGGTCGGGCCGACGATGGCGACCGTGTGGCCGGGGTCCGCCGTCAGGGACAGGTCCTCGATGAGCGGCTTGTCCTCCTCGTAGCGGAAGGCGACGTGCTCGAACTCGACGCGGCCGCGCAGGTCGGCCGGCTTCTCGCCCGGTACGGGGTCGGCCGACTGCTCCTCGGCGTCGAGCAGTTCGAAGATCCGCTCGGCGGAGGCGACGCCCGACTGGACGAGGTTCGCCATCGACGCGACCTGCGTCAGCGGCATCGAGAACTGGCGCGAGTACTGGATGAACGCCTGTACGTCGCCGATGGAGAGCGACCCCGAGGCGACCCGCAGGCCGCCGACGACGGCCACGAGCACGTAGTTCAGGTTCGAGATGAAGAACATCAGCGGCTGCATGATGCCGCTGTTGAACTGCGCCTTGAACGACGCCTCGTAGAGCGCCTCGTTCTGCTCGGCGAACTGCTCGGCCGACTCCTTCTGCCGGCCGAACACCTTGACCAGATTGTGGCCCGTGTACATCTCCTCGATGTGCGCGTTGAGCGCGCCGGTCGTCCGCCACTGCTGGACGAACTGCGGCTGTGAGCGCTTGCCGACCTTCGCCGCGACGAACACGGAGAGCGGCACCGTCACGAGTGCGACGAGCGCGAGCAGCCAGGAGATCCAGAACATCATCACCAGGACGCCGACGATGGTCAGCAGCGAGTTGAGCATCTGGCCCATCGTCTGCTGGAGCGTCTGCCCGATGTTGTCGATGTCGTTGGTCGCCCGGCTCAGTACCTCGCCGCGCTTCTGCTTGTCGTAGTACGACAGGGGCAGCCGGGCCAGCTTCGCCTGCATCTCCTTGCGCAGCTGGGCCACCGCCAGGTTGATGACCCGGTTGGCCAGCCGGGTGCCGATCATCATGGCGAAGCCGGACACCGCGAAGACGGCGAGCGCGAGCAGCAGGACCTGGCCGATCGCGTCGAAGTCGACGCCCTGGCCGGGGGTGAAGTCGACGCCGCCGAGCATGTCGGCCATGCCGTTGTCGCCCTTGGCCCGCAGGCCCTCGATCACCTGGTCCTTGGTCTGCCCGGCAGGGAGCCGGCCGCCGATGATCCCGCCGAAGAGGAGGTCGGTCGCGTGGCCGAGGATCTTCGGCCCGACCACCGAGAGACCCACACTGATGACGACCGCGCCGAGCACGGCGAACACCGCCGAGCGGTGCACCGCCATCCGCTTGAGCAGCCGTTTTCCGGAGTTCTTGAAGTCCATCGAACGCGAACCGGGACCACCGGCCGCCATCCGTGCCGCCATCGGCCCGCTCATCAGGCGGCCTCCGCTTCCGTCAGCTGGGAGAGGACGATCTCCCGGTACGTCTCGTTGTCGGCCATCAGTTCGTGATGGCGGCCCTCGCCGACGACCCGGCCCTCGTCGAGGACGATGATCCGGTCGGCGTCGCGGATGGTGGCGACGCGCTGGGCGACGATCACCACCGTCGAGTCGGCCGTCTCATTGCCGAGCGCCCGGCGCAGGGCGGCGTCGGTGGCGTAGTCGAGCGCGGAGAAGGAGTCGTCGAAGAGGTAGATCTCCGGCTGTTGTACGAGCGTGCGTGCGATGGCCAGGCGCTGGCGCTGACCACCGGAGACGTTCGTGCCGCCTTGGCTGATGGGCGCGTCGAGCCCGCCTTCCAGCTTGCTGACGAAGTCCTTGGCCTGCGCCACTTCAAGGGCGTGCCACAGCTCCTCGTCGGTCGCGTCGGGCCGCCCGTAGCGGAGGTTCGAGGCGACCGTTCCGGAGAAGAGGTACGGCTTCTGCGGGACGAGGCCGACGGTTCTCGCCATGAGCTCGGGGTCGATCGTGCGGACGTCCTCGCCGTCGACGTGCACGGCGCCCGCCGTGGTGTCGTACAGGCGCGGCACCAGGCCGAGCAGCGTCGACTTGCCGCTGCCCGTCGAACCGATGATCGCGGTGGTCTCGCCGGGCAGCGCGGTCAGGTCGATGGAGCGCAGCACCGGCTCCTCGGCGCCGGGGTAGCCGAATTCGGCGCTGCGGATCTCCAGGTGGCCGCGGCGGCGCAGCTCCCGTACGGACGCCTTCTCGCTCGGCGGCACGACGCTCGACTCGGTGTCGAGGATCTCCTGGATGCGCTCGGCACAGACCTCGGCGCGCGGCACCTGCATGAACATGAAGGTGGCCATCATCACACTCATGACGATCTGCATGAGATACGCGAGGAACGCGGTCAGGTCGCCGATCTGCATGTGACCGCTGTCGATGCGGTGCGCGCCGAACCAGACGACGGCGATCGAGGCGACATTCACGATCGTCATGACGAACGGGAACATCAGTGCCATGATCCGGCCGGTCGCGAGCGAGGTCTGGGTCAGATCGTGGTTGGCCTCGCCGAACCGGCCTTTCTCGAAGTCGTCGCGGACGAAGGCGCGGATCACGCGGTTGCCGGTGATCTGCTCGCGCAGCACCCGGTTCACGGTGTCCAGCTTGGTCTGCATCGACCGGAACAGCGGGCGCATCTTGCGGATGATCAGCGAGAGCACGATCGCCATGACGGGCAGCACCGCCAGCAGCACGCCCGAGAGCGGCACGTCGAGGCCGAGCGCCATGACGACGCCGCCTACGCACATGATCGGCGCCGACACCATCAGCGTGAACGAGAGCAGCGCCAGCATCTGGACCTGCTGGACGTCGTTGGTGGTCCGGGTGATCAGCGAGGGAGCGCCGAAGTGGCCGACCTCGCGCGCCGAGAAGGACTGCACCCGGTCGAAGACGGCGCCGCGCACGTCACGCCCGAGGGCGGCGGCGGTCCGGGCGCCGTAGAACACGGCGCCGGTGTTGCACACCACCTGGACGACGGTGACGCCCAGCATCAGGGCGCCGAACCGGAGGATGTAGCCGGTGTCGCCGTTCACGACACCGTTGTCGATGATGTCCGCGTTCAGTGTGGGCAGGTACAGCGCGGCGCAGGTCTGCAGGAACTGCAGCAGCACCAGTAGCCCGATGGATTTCTTGTACGGACTGAGGTGGGTCCGCAGGAGTCGTATGAGCACGCTCGGTCTCTCGGTGTCGGCGGTCGTTGAGTGTGAGCGGTGGACCGGGGAGTGTCGCGTCCGCACCGGAGTGCGGACGCATGGACCCTCATCGTCCGACACTCCACCCGCGTTACCTCAACCGATTAAGCACCTGACCGACCCAAGAACTGACAAAGACCTGCCACACAGCCGTACGGCGACCTACGAGAACGCGCCCGGGTGGATCTGCTCCCGCACCGCCCGGTACTGCTGGCGCACCGCCTGTCCGACGGCCGCCTCCTCGCCCGGCTCGAAGACCTGCGCCGCCGCGCCCTGCCACTGCGGCAGCTGCCCCTTCAGCGCCCACGCGGCCTGCCGCGCCGCGCCGATCGCCGCGTAGTCCGCGGGCTGCGGCACGACGACCTGCACTCCGAACAGCATCGGCGCCACGGCCTGCACGGCGTGCAGTTCGGCGGCGGCGCCCAGCAGGAACACCCGCCGGATCTCCACGCCCCGCCCGCGCAGTACGTCCATGGCGTCCGCGAGCCCGCACACCATGCCCTCGAAGGAGGCCCGCGCCAGGTGCTCGGGCCGCATGGATTCGCGCCGCAGGCCGCTGAGCGTCCCGGCGGTGTGCGGCAGGTTCGGCGTCTTCTCGCCCTCCAGATACGGCAGGAGTACGAGCCCGTGGGCGCCCGCCGTCGACTTCATGGCCAGCTCGGACAGCTCCTCCAGCCCTCCGTCCAGGCCGAGCATCCCGGCGGTGCCGCGCAGCGCCCGTACCGCGTTCGACGTGTGCACGACCGGCAGGTGCATGCCGGTCGCGTCGGCGAGTGAGGTGATGGCGCCGCTGGAGTCGGTGAGCGCCTCGTGGTGCACGGCCATCACGGAGCCGGACGCGCCGAGGGAGACCACGGCGTCCCCGGCCATCACACCGAGCCCGAAGGCGGCGGCCATGGTCTCGCCGGTGCCCGCCGAGATGATCAGGCCTTCGGGGGTCGTGCCCGCCGCGTCGCCCGGGCCGAGCACCTCGGGCAGCATCGCCTGCCGGCCGAGCGCCAGCTCCACGAGGTCGGGGCGCCAGGAACCGGCGGCGGCCGACCAGTAGCCGCTGCCGGAGGCGCCGCCACGGTCCGTCGTGCGGCGCGCGGGCCGGCCGAGGAGCTGCCACACCAGCCAGTCGTGGGCCTGGAGCAGCAACGCCACCCGCTGGGCGTTCTCCGGTTCCGTGCGGGCCAGCCAGCGAAGCTTCGTGACCGGGTGCGCCGCCTGCGGTACGGAGCCGACGGCGTCGGCCCACGCCTCGCGCGAGCCGAACCGGTCGATCAGGTCCGCGGCGGCCGACTGCGCCCGCTTGTCGCCGCCGACCAGCGCCGGGCGCACCGTGTTGCCCTGCCCGTCCAGCGGCACCAGCGCGTTCTGCTGCGCGGAGACCCCGATGGCCTGCACGCCTTCGAGCAGCCC
The DNA here is from genome assembly GCF_044332585.1 of Streptomyces sp. NPDC016845. NCBI lineage: Bacteria > Bacillati > Actinomycetota > Actinomycetes > Kitasatosporales > Streptomycetaceae > Streptomyces > Streptomyces sp. NPDC016845. The sequence continues at coordinate 110,398 of NZ_JBIRPI010000002.1, forward strand.
GCCGGCCGCCGCCTCGCCGAGCGAGAGCAGCCACGCCTGGGGATCGACGTCCGACGGGCGGCCGCCGCCCTCCACCGGGTCCAGCGGGTGCGGGGCGTAACCCTGCCGCAGCACGGCCCCGGTGTCGGCGTCACAAACCACAATGCGCGTGAAATCGGGCGAACTGTCCAGCCCTGCGACTATCCCCATGACAGAAATTCTGCCGCACCGCAGGACACTCCCGTGCCGCGCCTCCGGCCGGGCCTAGGTGTTGCTCGTACCCCAGTCGTCCTCGCCGGTCGCGCTGCCGGTCGCGCTCGTGCGCTCGCGCAGCGAACGCACCCGGTCGGCGACCGCGTCCGGCACACGGCCCTCGACCTTCTCGCTGACCGTGCTGAAGGCCTTGCCCGCGTAGGTCCGCGTCTGCTGCGCCGCCGACTCCGCGGTGTTGCGCACAGCGGGGTTCTGGGCGACCTCGCGCGCGGTCTTCTTCAGCTTCTCGTACCGCTCGCGCCCGGCGCGCGTACCCAGCACGTAACCGAGGGCCAGACCGGCGATGAATGTGAGCCGGTAGCGCATGGCGGCCACCCTTCCGTAGCTCGTCGTGATCACTGAGGGGGTACCGATTGGCGGAGCACCCCCCTGCTTGCGCTAATGTATGTGTCGCAGCGAGCGCCCGCCGCCTGGCAAGTACCCAGGTGGATGCGTTCGAAGCAGATGAAGCATTCCCCTGTAGCTCAATTGGCAGAGCAGCCGGCTGTTAACCGGCAGGTTACTGGTTCGAGTCCAGTCGGGGGAGCTCGATCTCCTGTAGCTCAATTGGCAGAGCAGCCGGCTGTTAACCGGCAGGTTACTGGTTCGAGTCCAGTCGGGAGAGCTGCGGAACAAGCCCTTCGGAGACACTCCGGGGGGCTTTTTCGCACCCCGGGGAACCGCGTGCGCGCACGCGGAGTCCTCAAGGTCGTGCAGAGCCGGACCATTCGAGGCAGGAGATCGTATGAGCGGCTATGCTGCGGCAGACGGCGCGCACACATGTGCGCGGCGCGCCGTTACGGGGCGGTAGCTCAGCCGGTTAGAGCAGCGGACTCATAATCCGTCGGCCGTGGGTTCGAGTCCCACCCGCCCCACCTAGGAGCCCAGCGCAGAAACGTTCTGAGCTGGGCTCTTGCCTTCCCTGCCTGATACAGCGTCAAAACCTGCCCGGCTCCGAACGGGCAAAACGACCACCCGAACGGAGTGGCTGCCCGAAGGCTGCCCGAGGCTGCAAGGTGGCGCTGCCCAGGCGCTTCGCGCGCGGCATCCCGAAGCCGTGACTCACGGTCACTCGGCGGGGCGGGCTCGCGGAACCACCGACATCACGGCCTCAGCCCCCGCAGCCATCAGCTGCGGGAGTACGTGCGTGTACGTGTCCGTGGTGAGCTGGAACTCGAAAAAGGTGATCACGCTGATGCAGGGTGCTCCCCGCACCCGCGGGGATAGTCACCCCTCCGGTAAGGGGTCCACCTGCACCGGGCATCCGCACCCTTGGTTCCCCAGCGAGGCAGTCCCGTCTTTTCGGGTGCGGTGCCCTGCCAGGGGTTTGTGGTGCCCGTGGTTTGCGGCCTCTCAGCGATCGGGTCGTGTCTGCCTCCTGCGTGAGGGGCCCCACAAGGCCATGTTGGTGATGTATCGTCGTTATGTACATCATGGACTCTCGGTGAGGGGTGGCTGGTATGTCTGTTACCCAGGTTGATCTCGATGACGAGGCGCTGGCCGAGGCGATGCGGCTCATGGGCGTCTCGACGAAGAAAGAGACGGTCAACGGGGCTCTGCGGGACTACGTGGCGCGCATCAAGCGGCTGGAGGCTGCCGAGAAGCTGGCCGCGCGGGGTGAGCGGGGCGAGTTCGAGGCTGCGGCTGCGGCGCATACAGCCGCGAAGCGCGCCCGGCGGGCAGCCTTCGAGTGATCACCTACCTCCTCGATACTTCCGCCCTGTGGCACCTCTTCCGCACCCCAGGGGCGTTGCCGCCCTGGGAAGGGCATATCGCCGCAGGCGTGTTCCATATCTGCGAGCCCACGAGGGCGGAGTTCCTCTACTCGGCCACAAGTCCGGCCCACCGCGATGAGTTGGCCGAAGAGCTGGATGCTCTCTGCCAGTTCTCGCCGGTTCCCAAGAACGCGTGGCGCTGGGTGGAGACCGCGCAGTACAAGCTCACCCAGCAAGGGCAGCACCGCGCCGCCGGAGCCATTGATCTCTTGGTGTGTGCGACGGCGGTCCATCACGGTCACACGGTGCTCCACGTGGACAACGACTTCGCCACGGTGGCGGCGGCGCTCAAGGAAGTGCAGCAGCGCGACGTACGCCGCTGATTGCTGGCGGAGCATTCGGGACTCTCCCCGCACCCGCGGGGATGTTCCCACGAGGCGGCGGCACATGCGGCCACTGTGCCCGTGCTTCCCGAACTCACGGGGATGTTCCCGTGGTGGAGGTACGGAAGTGGATCGGCTTCCGGTGCTCCCCGTATCCGCGGGGGTAATCCTCGCGGTCGCAACCTTGTTCCAGACCTGGACGAGATTCAATGGCCTATCTGCCGGATCGCAGTTACGCAGCGTAGTGAGCCCCCTCAAGGAGTGTCGCATGCGAGCGACCAGGTCAAGGTGCCCCGTGCAGTGGCACCCGAGGGCAGATCGCTAGGTTCATTGCTGAGCCTCGCGCGCTCGTGCGGGGTGGGGGCGAGTGTGTGGGGGCGGTGTGGCGAACGCCTAACGGACGCCTGATCGAGCAGGATCGAGGCCGACGCGGTGGGATGGAAACAGGCGGAAATGTCCGCTCCGGCCGCGTTTTCGCAGGTGAGACGCGTCACTGATGCGGGTTCGAGTCCCACCCGCCCCACCACCATCCTGGCGCAGAAACGATGCGACCAGGACGTACGTAGCCTGAGGGGCCGTCACGGAAACCGTGGCGGCCTTTTCGTCACCCGATCAGCGCGACCGTCGCCCGCACCGGCCGATCAACGCGGCGCGTGCCACACCAGCGCGGCCGGTTCCGCGTCCTCGTGGGCCCCGTCGTCCGACACCGTCAGGCGCACCCCGGCGCGGCCGTCCGGCAGCGGTGTACGGGTGTCGATCGTCACGTCCACGCGCGAGACCCCCGGGCGGCGGGACGCCGTGGCCAGGGCGCGGCGCAGGTGGGACAGGAGACGGGACTGCACCGGGTCGGCGAGGGCCGCCTCCACCGCGCCCGTGAAGTGCACCGACGGGGTGAAGCCGAGGATCGCCGCGGCGCCCGCCGTCTCGCGCAGCACCTTGCCGCGGAACGTCGTCGGGGCGTCCGCCGGGGGCTGCTGCAGCGCGAAGATCGTCGTGCGGACCTCCTGGATCGTCGACTCCAGCTCGTCCACGGCTTGCGCGAGCGTTGCGCGGACGTCCTCGGCCTGGGTGCGGCGCTGCGTCGATTCGAGCATCATGCCCGTCGCGAAAAGCCGTTGGACGACGAGGTCGTGCAGGTCGCGGGCGATGCGGTCGCGGTCCTCGTAGACGGCGAGGCGCTCGCGGCTCTCCTGCGCCTCCGCCAGGACCAGGGCGAGCGCCGCCTGCGTGGCGAACTGGGTGGCGAGGAGGTGGTCGACCGAGGTGTACGGGCGGTCGTCGGGGGCGCGGGGCAGGGCGAGCGTGCCGATCAGCTTTCCGTCGGCCTTCAGCGGCAGCATCATGCTCGGGCCGAACCGGGACCGTACCTCCGTCGTCATCCGCGGGTCCGTCGCCGAGTCGTCGATGAAGACGGGCTCGCCGGTCAGGAGCTGCTCCAGGACCGCGCTGCCGGGCAGGATCGTCGCGCCGAGCAGCTCCTGCGGGTCGTCCGTCGTGGCCGCCGCGACGATCTCCATGCCGCCCGCCTCCGTCGGCTGCAGCACGACCCCGGCGGCCGCCCCCGCGAGGAGCCGCGCCTGTTCCGCGACCGTCGTCAGGGCGTCGCCCGCGCGGCCCGTGAGCAGCGCCGTGGTCACGGCGGCGGCGCCCTCGATCCAGCGTTCGCGCTGCTTGGCGGTGTCGTACAGGCGGGCGTTGCCGAGGGCGATGCCGGCCTGGGTGGCGAGGATGCGCAGCAGGGCGAGGTCGTCGTCGGTGAATCCGGTGCGGCCTGTGCCGGGGGGTCTTCCTGTCAGGCGCAGGCGGCCGAAGACGGTGTGTTGTACGTGGATGGGGAGGGCCAGGGTGTCCGGGGCGTGGACCACGGCGTCCGGGGCCTCTCCGGGGGGCAGGACGGGCTGCACGTCCCCGGTGCCGACCGCCTCGACCAGGCCGCCGTGGACCGGGTCGAACACGCCCAGCACTCCGTGTTTCGCCCCGGTCAGGGCGACCGCGCTCTCCACCAGGTGCTGGAGGGTGGGCATCAGGTCGAGCTCGGAACCTACGTTCAGGACTGCGTCCAGGAGGAGGGGGAGGCCGGCGGGGGGTTCGGGGGGTGGGGTCATGGGGGCCAGGTGTTCTTGGACTGGGGTCGAGTAGGTCTGCCTCAGGGGCGCGGGGAACTGCGCGCTCAGCCCCCGCCGGGCCGCGGACGCGTCTGCTTCGCGGGGTTCTATGGCGTGTGCGGCTCGTGCGTGGCTGGTCGCGCAGTTCCCCGCGCCCCTGGTGGGGCGCATGCGCGTCTGCCTCGTGCGGTCGTACGGCGCGTGCGGGTGGTGCGTGGCTGGTCGCGCAGTTCCCCGCGCCCCTGGCGGGGCGGTCGCTCAGGGCGCCTGTGACGGCAGGGCCGAGAGAGCCGCCCCGCCCGTGCGGCCGTGGCCGCCAGCGACGCGACCCGGGTCAGCTTCCTGTCGGGTCCAGGACCATTGGCTGGATCTTGCCCTCCATCATCGCGCCGAGGCCCTGCACCGCGCAGACGTCGGGGCGTTCCGCCGTGCGGACCGGCATGCCTGTCGCCTCGCTGAGCATGACGTCCAGGCCGGGGAGGCGGGCCGAGCCGCCGACCATCATGATGCCGCGCTCCGCGAGGTCGGCGACGAGGTCGGGCGGGCAGTCGCGGAGCACCTTGCTGATGCCGTCGAGCAAGCCGGTCAGCGGGGTGTGGATCGCGTCGCGCACCGCCGCCGTCTCCACCTGGACCGAGCGGGCCAGGCCCGTCGTCACGTCGCGCCCGTGGATCTCGGTGCGCTCGGGGCCGTGCGGGGTCAGGCCGTTGCCGCGCAGGGCGAGTTGCAGGGGACGTACGGTCTGCGAGGGGAGCAGGAGCGCGTGCTGCTGGCGCAGGTGCTGGACGACCGCGTGGTCGACGGCCTCGCCGCCGACCGGGACGCGGACGGACGTCACGATCGAGCCCAGCGAGAGCACCGCGATCTGCGTCGACGCCGTGCCGCACACGATGACCATCGTGGCCTCGGGCTGCTCCACCGGGAGCCCGCAGCCGACGGCCGCCGCGATGAGCGTGTCCACCATCTCCACGCGCCGCGCCCCGAGCCCGACCAGCGTCTCGACGGCCGCGCGCCGCGCCAGCGGATCCGCGTCGTGCGGCGTGCAGACCGCCGCGCGCAGCCGGGGCTTGCGGCGCAGGGCACGGCGGAGTTTGTCGCCGAGGAGGTGGCGGAGCATGCGCTGGGCCATCTCGATGTCGACGACGGTGCCGCCGCAGATCGGGCGGACGACGCGGATGTGCTCGGGCGTGCGGCCGGTCATCTTCTCCGCGAGTTCGCCGACCGCGATGAGCGCGCCGGTGCGGGTGTTGACCGCCGCCGCGCTCGGCTCGTCGACGGCGAGGCCGAGGCCCTTCACGTAGACGCGGGTGCGCGCGGCACCCAGGTCGACGGCGAAGTGGCAGCGATACAGCTGCTCAAGACTGACGGTCATGGCAGATCCTCCCGAGAGCGCAGACCGTGGACGGGGCCGCGGGCGCGGCCCTTTTGGCAGCGTGCGGGCAAGATCGCGATTCCGCGCGCTGGACTGGGCCGGAAGGGGCGGGGCCGAACGGGTGAAAAGTTCGATGAGCCGACCGGGCGGATGCCGCCCCGCCCGCGGGACCTGGCGGGAACGTGCCAGGGCAGATTTCCGCCAGGTCATGCAACTCCCGCGTAACGCACGGGGCTTGACACTCTTCTGAGCACTCGGGTGACCCCCGATCCGAGGCATACGAAGAGAGGCGACGATGACCAGAGGACCTGCCGCGAGACGCGGCGCGGCCCTGCTGTCGGCCGGCATCGCGTTCGCGCTGCTGCCCGGCGGTGGTGCGCAGGCCGCCCCCATGCCCGTACCCCAGGCGAAGGCGAAGGCGACGAAGGCCGCGGCCGCCGCGCACACCGTGACCCTGGTGACCGGCGACAAGGTGACCGTGACGGAGTTGAGCGGCGGCAAGCGGACCGTCACCGTGGAGCGGGCGCGGGGCGCGACCGGCGCCGTCCGCACGCAGGTGGCGCACGGCGACATCAGCGTCGTACCGGACGAGGCCCGGCCCTACCTGAGCGCGGGCACCCTCGACGCCCGCCTGTTCGACGTCAGCGAGCTGATACGCCAGGGCCTCGCGGACGGCGAGGCCGACGCGACGCCCCTCATCGTGACCTACGGGAGCGGCAAGGCGGCCCTCGGCGCCCGCGCCGTTCCCAGGGGTGCCGAGCGGACGCGTGCGCTGCCGAGCGTCCGTGGCGCCGCCCTCGACGCCCACAAGGGGCGGACCTTCTGGGACGCCGCCACGACCGGCAAGGGTTTCGAGGACGGCATCCGCAAGGTCTGGCTCGACGGGCGCGTCGAAGCCGACATGGCCGACAGCAACGCCCAGATCGGCACCCCGAAGGCCTGGGAGGCGGGGCTGACCGGCAAGGGCGTGAAGGTCGCCGTCCTCGACACCGGGTACGACGCCGCCCACCCCGACCTCGCGACGCGTGTCACCGAGTCGAAGTCGTTCATCGAGGGGGAGGAGGTCGCCGACCGGCACGGGCACGGCACGCACGTCGCCTCGACCGTCGGCGGGTCGGGGGCCGCCTCCGACGGCGGCAAGGAGAAGGGCGTCGCCCCTGACGCCACCCTCGCCGTCGGCAAGGTCCTCAGCAACGCGGGCTCCGGCACCGAGTCGCAGATCATCGCCGGTATGGAGTGGGCCGCCAAGGACATCGGCGCCAAGGTCGTCTCCATGAGCCTCGGTTCGGACGAGGCCAGTGACGGCACCGATCCCATGTCCGCCGCCGTCAATACGCTCTCCGCCGAGACCGGGGCCCTCTTCGTGATCGCCGCCGGGAACACCGGCGCGCCCAGCTCCATCGGCTCGCCCGGCGCCGCCGACTCCGCGCTCACCGTCGGCGCCGTCGACAGCGCCGACCAGGCCGCGTACTTCACCAGCCAGGGCCCGCGCCTCGGCGACAACGCCCTCAAGCCCGACGTCTCCGCGCCGGGCGTCGGCATCCTGGCCGCGCGTTCTTCGCTGGCGGCCGAGGGCGAAGGCCCGTACACGGAGATGAGCGGTACGTCGATGGCGACGCCGCACGTCGCAGGGGTGGCCGCGCTGCTCGCGCAGGAGCATCCGGACTGGACGGGCGCGCAGCTCAAGGACGCGCTCATGTCCAGCAGCAAGGAGCTGGACGACGCGTCCGCCTATGCGCTGGGCGCCGGGCGGGTCAGCGTGCCGGACGCCATCGGCGCGCAGGTCACCGCCACCGGCAGCGCCGACCTCGGCTACTACTCGTGGCCGTACGAGGAGAACAAGCCGGTGACGCGGACCGTCACCTACACGAACACGGGTGACGACGACGTTCAGCTGGATCTCGCCGTGCAGGGGGGCGGTGAGGGTGTTGCCACGCTCGGGGACAGCGCGCTGAACGTTCCGGCGCACGGCACCGCCTCCACCACCGTCACCGGCGACGGCGCCAAGGCGGCGGTCGGCGCTCTCAGCGGGCAGATCGTCGCGAGCGCGGGCGGCAAGGCCGTCGCGCACACGGTGTTCGGCCTGGTGAAGGAGGAGGAGCGGTACACGCTGACCGTCCATGTGAAGGACCGGTCCGGCGCGCCCGCAGCCGCCGGCCTGACGGTGCAGCGGCTCGCCGCGGACACGGACCCGTTCCCGGCCGCGGTCGGCGACTCCGGCACGCTGGAGTTGCGGCTCAAGCCGGGCTCGTACCACCTGGAGTCCTACCTCGACGTGCGCGGCAGCCACGGCAAGGACTCGCTCGGCCTCGGCTACCTCGCCGAGCCGGAGATCACGCTCGACCGCGACCGTGAGGTCACGCTCGACGGGCGGCGGCTGAAGGAGATCACCGCCGACGTCGGGCGTACCACGGAGACCCGGCAGCTCGTCATGGAGGCCGCGCGCCAGGCGGGCGGCGCCGACTACATGAGCGCCGTGCAGTTGCCGGTCACCTACGACAGTGTCTTCGCCGCGCCGACGGGCAAGGTGAGCGAGGGCAGCTTCGAGTACCGCACGGTGTGGCGCCTCGGGAAGCCGATGCTCCGGGTCGACGGTCTGCGCGAGGCCACCTTGCAGGCGGGCGGCACGCTCGTCGAGGGCCGCAGCAGGCTGCGTGTCGTGGACGCGGGGGACGGCGCGCCCGCCGACTACGCGGGCAGGAACGTGCGCGGCAAGGCCGTCCTCGTGCGCCGCACCGAGGCCATCGCCCCTGACCAGCTGGCCCAGGCCGCGCAGGACGCGGGCGCGAAGGCGCTGTTCGTGACGGACGACGCGCCGGGGCGGCTCAGCGCCTGGTTCGGGCCGGAGGACGGCAGCGACCGGCCGTTGCAGATCGCCTCCGTCGACGCGGTGGGCGGCGCCACGCTCGCCGAGCTGGCGAAGAAGGGCCGCACCCTCTCGATGACGGGCACGCGGTACACGCCCTGGGTGTACGACCTCACCGACGAGCACAAGGGCGGCGTGCCGAGGGGGGACCTGGAGTACCGGCCGGGCAAGCGTGAACTGGCCGTCCTGGACACCAGGTTCCATGCCGTGAAGCCGCAGGACGGGGGCGAGTTCCGGTACTCGATCACCGACACGTTCCCGATCGGGCTCGGCTTCCTGGAGAAGATCGCCTACCCGGCCGAACGCACCGAGTACGTCTCCACGGGCGCCGGGCAGATGTGGCACGAGTCCGTGCAGACCGGCCCGACCGACCTGGAGCAGCGCAGCGGCCTGGTCACCTACGAGGGCGGTACGCGGAAGAACCTCGACTGGTTCAAGCCGGTCTGGCACCCGTGGCTGGGCACCGGGCTCGGCTGGGGGCAGCAGCGCTCCGGCAACTCACTTCGGTTCAACACGCCCGGCTGGGGCGACTCCGGGCCCGACCACACCGGCTTCGGCGACGCCTGGAGCAGCGAGACCAACGGCATCGACCAGTACACGTCGGTCTCCGTGGACGGGGCGGAGGTCGACCGCAAGAAGAGTTCGGGTGTGTACGTGTGGGACGCCGATCCGGGCGAGCACACGTACGAGGTCGCCACGGACACCACGCTCGACCCCGCGCGCTGGGAACTGTCGGCCAAGGGGCACGCCGAGTGGACGTTCAGGTCGGCGGCGACGCCCGGCGACCGGTGGACGTATCTGCCGCTGATCAACCTCGGTTTCGACATCGACACCGATCTGGCGGGTGACGTACGGGGCGGCTCGCGCGTCCCGGTCGGGATCTTCGGCGAGTACGTGAAGGACGCGGCCGGTACGGGGACGATCGGCGGGGGCCGGCTGGAGGTCTCGTACGACGACGGCAAGACGTGGCGGCCGGTTGGTCTGAGCGGTCGTGGCGCCTCGTGGAAGGGCAGCCTGAGCGTTCCGCGGCAGGCGGAGTACGTCTCGCTGCGGGCGTCGGCCGAGGACGACAGGGGCGGGGCCGTGACCCAGGAGATCATCCGGGCGGTCGGGGTCAGGTAACCGGCAGTTGGGCTCGGGGCCCGGTGCGGAGGAACGCCGCGCCGGGCCCCGGCATGGCTTCGGCATCCCTTCGGCACCCCTTCGGTATGGCCCCGGCATGGCTTCGGCATCCCTTCGGCATGGCTTCGGCATGGCTTCGGTATGTCAAGGGGTGATACGGCGACGTCCGGGATGCGGACCGTGGGTTGTGGCGGGGGCGGGGCCCGGAAAGGATGCGGGCATGGCCCTCGTTCTCGTCTCGCGTCGACACGTGGATCTGCTGCGTGTCGCGACGATGCTCTGTCGGGCCTCCGCGCGTCGCCGTACGGCTGGTCGCTGAGCAGCCTCGTTGCGAGCCGCCTCGTCCGTCGGTGAGGCTTTCGCCGGTTGGCGAAGGCGCTGAAGGCCTTCGCCGGTTGCCGAGGTACCGGCCCGGCTCGCCCCGCCCGTAGCGGCGACTTCCATGACGTACGCACCCCTTCCCTGTACCGGGGCCCCGGGGTGCGCCCTGCCCTTGCCACCCTGTCGTAGGCCCGAGGTGCCCATGTCCCAGAACTTGCCGTTGCTGCATTGGTCCCTGCCCGCCGGAGGCGACCGGGCCGACACGGCCGGGCCCGTGCGGGTCGCGCGCGCCGCCGAGCGGGCCGGATTCGTGTCGCTGTTCGCGCCGGTGGGGCGCGGGCGCTCGGACCCGTGGCACTTGGCGTCCGTGCTCGCCGGACGCACGGAGCGGATCGGGTTCCTGGTCGGGGTGCGGGCGGGGGCGGTCAGCCCGACGCTGCTCGCGCAGCAGGCGGACGCGTTCCGCCGGTTCACCGGCGGGCGGCTGCGGCTGAACGTGGTGACGGCCGATGACCGCACCGAACAGCGGTCGGTGAGTGAGCGGTTGACGCATGACCGGCGTTACGGCCGCACCGATGAGGTGATGGCGGTGGTGCGGGATCTGCTCGACGGCAGGCGCATCGACTTCCAGGGGCAGCATGTGCAGGTCGAGGGCGCGCGGCTGACCGATCCGGCCGTCGAGCACAAGGTGCCGCTGTATCTGGGGGGCGTGTCGGGTGCCGCGGAGAACCTTGCCGCGCGGCGGGCCGACGTCCACCTGCTGTGGAGCGAGCCGGAGCAGTCCCCGGCCGAGGTCGCGGACCGGGTCGCCCGGGTGCGGGACCGGAATCCGGCGCTGCGGTTCGCGCTGCGGCTGTCCGTCGAGGCGGGCCGGGACCACGAGGGGACCGCCCGGCGTCTGCACGCGTACTGTCTCGCGGGCGTCGACGAGTTCGTGCTCTCAGGGGGCCCGGACGCGGACGACGCCCTGCGGGCGGGCGGGGAAGTGGTCCCGAGGCTGCGGGCGTTGCTCGCCGGCGAAGGGGCCGGAGGCAACGCGGCGGCGCCGCCTCCCCGTGGGACCGGGGGAGACGGCGCCGCGCTGGTGTCCGACTGAGCTACACCAGCCAGCCGACGAAGTGGACGAGGCCGGCGAGGATGTCGGTGAGCAGGTTCATGGTGAAACGTTCTCCTTGCGATGGTGCATGTGTGTGGGACGAACACCCCGGCTCTGTACGGGACATGGGCCGGGTGCGCGGCAACTACGGTCTGCAGCCCGTCGCTTGCGCACCGTAAGCATCGTCGGTCACTCGTGCCTCATGCAATTTTTTGGCGGGACGATCACCTGTTCGTGGGAACAACTGCGCGCCTGTTCGTTTCAGATCATGGAGCCGGGGTGGCGGCGGGCGGCGGCTCGGCGATGCCTCGGACCACGCCCAGGTCCACCAAGTCCTGTGGGCGGAGGCGCAGTTGACCGGCGGTGACCGGGGCCAGGTCGGCGGGCCGCTTGAGGATCGCGGCGGCCAGCTCGGGGGCGATCACCGAGAAGTACGCGTCCGGCGCCACCCAGGTGTTGCCGGGAGCCGCGAGGGCCAGCGCGCCGCCGGAGCCGCCCTCGCCGATGACGAGCGTGGTGAGCGGCACCGGTGACTCGGCGAGCGCGAGGAACAGTTCGGCGATGGCCGCGCCCGCGCCCGCCCGCTCGGCCGCGTCGCCGCTCGCCGCGCCGGGGGTGTCCACGAGCGTGAGTACGGGGATGCCGAGGCGGCCCGCGAGCCGGACCAGCCGGGTGGCGGTGCGGTATCCCGCCGGGGTGGTGGCGGTGCCGCACTGGGCCGCGTAGGCGATGGTGCGGCTCCGCCCCTGCGCTTCATGGGCGCCGAACCCGCAGAGCATGCCGTCGTCCGTGCCGCCCGCGCGATCGCCCCGCAGCTCGACGCGGTCGGTGAAGTAGGCGTCCAAGTAGGCGGCGGCGCGCGGTCGTTGAGGCGCCCGGGCGCGTTCGACCGCCTCCCAGCCGGTGGTGGGGAGGTCGGTGCGGCCCAGCGCGTACGGTACGGGCGCCGGGGCCTTCGAAGCAGCGGACGGCCGGGTCAGCAGCCGCAGGCGGCGGCCGAGCGCGGCGCGCAGCTCGTCCGGGGCCACGACCGTGTCGACGGAGCCCGCCTCCCACTGCGCCTGCGCGGTGTACGCCGCCGGGTCCGCTCCCGGCGGGCGCACCCGGGACCCGGCGAACCCGATCTGCGCCCCGGGCAGGGCGAGGGTCAGGTCGGCACCCGCGCCGAGGGTCGCCCAGCCGCCGCCCGTCGTCGGATCCCGTACGACGGCGATCTGGGGCAGCCCGGCGGCGCGGGTCAGCGCTGACTGCCGGGCGACACGCTGCAGTTGGGTCAGCGCGATCATGCCCTCCTGCATCCGGCTGCCGCCCGTGGCGATGAGCGGGACGAGGGGCAGGCGGTGCGCGCGGGCGTGGACGTGCGCGGCCTCGATACGGTCGCCGGTCTCCTGTCCGAGGGAGCCGCCCAGGTACCCGAACTCGAAGGCGACGACGACCGCCGGGGCTCCGTCGATCTCGGCGGTGCCGGTGACGACGGACTCGGCTTCGCCGGTGCGTTCGGTGGCGCGTGCCTTGGCGTCGCCGTAGCCGGGCCAGCGGAGCGGGTCGGGGCGTGCGGGCGGGGCCGGGGGCGCGAGTTCGCGGAAGGTGTCGGGGTCGCAGACGGTGGCGAGGACGGCGCGGGCGCCGGTGCCCTCAGCCATCGGAGAGCGACCGCTTGAGGATCTTGCCCATGTCGTTGCGGGGCAGCGCGTCGAGGTAGTGGACCGTGCGGGGCCGCTTGTGCGGGGAGAGGCGGGCGGCCACGTGGTCGGCGAGGGCGGTGGCGCCCGGCGGGTCGCCGGCGTCGGCCGGGACGATCCAGGCGACGACGCGTTCGCCCAGGTCGGCGTCGGGGGCGCCGGTGACGGCGGCCTCCTTGACGCCGGGGTGTTCCAGGAGCGCGTTCTCGATCTCGCCCGCGCCGATCTTGTAGCCGCCGCTCTTGATGAGGTCGGTGGCCTTGCGGCCGATGATGCGGACGTAGCCGTCGGGGTCGCGCACGGCCATGTCACCCGTGCGGAACCAGCCGCCCGGCGCGAACGCCGCCGCCGTCGCGTCGGGCCGGTTCAGGTACTCCAGGAACAGGTTGGGCCCGCGCACCTGGATCTCCCCGACCGCCTCCGGGTCCCCGGCCGGCACCTCGGTCGTCCCGTCGTCCTCGGTGAGCCGCAGCTCCACACCGGGCAGCGGAACGCCGACCGCGCCGGGGCGCGGCTCGCCGTCGGCGCGGACGCTGGTGTTCATCAGCGTCTCCGTCATCCCGTACCGCTCGATCACACGCTGACCGGTGGCGGCGGTGATCCGCTCGTGGTCGTGGACGGGCAGCGCGGCGGAGCCCGAGACCAGGAGCCGGGCCGAGGCGAGCGCCTTCGCGAGCGCCGGGTCGGTGGGCAGGGCTTCCGCGATGCGGTGGTACATCGTCGGCACGCCGAACAGCATCGTCGCCCCGGACGCCAGCTCGCGCGTGACGCCGTCCGTGTCGAACCGGCCGAGGTGCCGCACCGCGCCGCCCCTGCGCAGCGGGCCGATCACGCCCAGGATCAGCCCGTGCACGTGGAAGAGCGGCAGCCCGTGGACGAGCGTGTCCCGCTCCGTCCACCGCCAGGCGTCGCGCAGCGCGTCGAGCGTGGAGGAGACGGCGCGGCGGGGGAGGACGGCGCCCTTGGGAGGCCCGGTGGTGCCGGAGGTGTAGACGATGAAGGCGGGGGTTTCGGGGTCGGCGGGTTCGTCGGGGAGGGGGCCCGGTCGGCCCGTTTCCGTCTCTACGGTGATGTCGACGCGGTTCAACCCGGCCAGCGCGGGCGGCAGTTCCGTACCCGGCGCCGCGAGGACCGCGTCGGGCGCGCTGTCCGCCACGATGTGCCCCAGCTCGCTCCCGCCCGACTTCGGGTTGACCGGAACGGCGGCGACTCCGGCGATCAGCGCGGCGACCACGCCGACGGCGGTCTCCAGGGTCGGAGTCGCCCACACGGCGACGCGCGCCGAACCGCTCAGCCGGGACGCCAGGGGCGTGGCGGCCGCCGCCAGTTCGCCGTAGGTCAGGGAGCGGTCGCCGAAGCGCAGGGCCGGGCGGTCGGGGGTGTCGGCCAGGGCCGGGAGGAGTCGGGACACGTGAACACTCCTGATCTGCAGCAGATTGGTTCAGTGGCTGAGCCAATCCGAGCGTGCCGTCTGGCAGGCGCCCACGTCAAGGACGTACGCTGCCGGGCACACGACAAGGCCCGTACCGGGCGAGGAAGGGCCGGGGCATGACCGACGCACTGCGGCCGATGACTGCGCGCCCGCGCCTGTACGAGCAGGTGCTCGACCGGCTGCGTACGTACGTCGCCGAGGGCGGCCTGCGCGAGGGTGACCGGCTGCCGACCGAGCGCGACCTCGCGGCGCGGCTCGGGGTGAGCCGCGCCTCGGTCAAGCAGGCCATCGTCGTCCTGGAGGTGCAGGGCCTGGTCGAGGCGCGGCACGGCGGCGGCACGTACCTGATGCGGGACAGCCTCGACACGGCCGTCGTCGAACCGGTCGAGAGCCTCGTCGCCCGCAAGAAGCGGCTGCCGGACGTCCTGGAGGCGCGTGAGGCGCTGGAGACGAAGCTGGCGGAGCTGGCGGCGGAGCGCCGAACGGACGCCGACCTCGCCGCGCTGCGCACCGCCCTCGACACCATGGCGCGCGACATCGAGGCGGGCGGCCTCGGCATCGAGGGGGACCGGCTTTTCCACGCGGCGGTGACGGCGGCGGCGCACAGCGCGCTGCTCGCCGCGTTCATGCGCGAGATCGACGAGCCGATCGCGGAGTCCCGCACCGAGTCGCTGCGCCAGCCGCGCCGGCCGGGCCGATCGCTCGCCCAGCACCGGGCGATCCTCGACGCGATCGAGGCGGGGCAGGGGCGCGGGGCGGCGGCGGCGATGCGCAGGCATGTGCGGTCGGTGGCGAAGGTACGGCTGCTGGAGTGGGAGCCGGAGGCCGAGGAAGGCGCACCGGAGTAATTGCTTCCACTTAAACTCGGAATTCGGGCAGCGTGTGCGCCGAATTCCGGGGCACCCGGAGGGTCGTAACGACGTTCTGCAAATCGGTCAGATCGATCTGAGGGGTGTGGACCATGTCGGCCTACGGTAGCCGTTCTGCCGCTTCTTCCGGTACCCGGACGAATGGCCTCGCGATAGCCGGACTCGTCTGCGGCATCGTCGGACTGTTCTTCCTCAGCTTCGTCCTGGGTCCGCTCGCGATCATCTTCGGCGCGCTCGCCCTGCGGCAGAGGGCCGCCAGTGGGGGTGCGGGCATGGCGAAGGCGGGCCTCATCCTGGGCATCGTCGACGTCATCCTCTTCGTCGTGCTGATGATCGCCGCGGCCAACGGCGGATTCAGCTGGTACGTCGGCGGATGACCCCAGGTCGGTGAGTGTGCCGACCGTAAGCGAAAAGCGCCGGTGGGAATGCGCGTGAGGAGTGCGCGCATTCCCGCTGGCGCTTTTCGCTGCTTCCTGGGTTAAGGTCGAGCGGCATTCGTACTCACACTCACACTCACACTCGTACTCATACTTCTGCCCGGTGACAGAGTCGGCGGGAGGCGCGCGTCCCCGCCTCCCGCCCGCACTGGACGGCTACTGGCGCGCTCACGGGTCGGCACACTCCGGACGCCGACGACCCCGGGTGAGCGCGTCCCGCCGGGCGGCGAAAGGGACGCGCCGTGCCGACGGCGAATCGACGTACTTACCGGGCCCTTCTCCGCATTCCGGGTGCGGCCGCCTTCTTCCTCTCCGGCGTCGTAGGGCGCGTCGGGCTCGCGATGACCGGGGTCGGCATCGTGTGGCTGGTGTACGCGCGGACGGGCTCGTTCGGGGAGGCGGGCGTGGTGACAGGGTGTTTCGCCGTCGCCGACGCGCTGGGCGGACCGCAGGTCGGCCGTCTTGTCGACCGTTTCGGGCAGGCGCGGGTGCTGGTCTGCGCGCTGTCCGTGCACGCGGGGGCGATCGGGCTGCTGTTCGCGGGCGGCAACCTCCTCACCCTCGCCGGGGCGGTCCTCGCGGGCGCGAGCCTCCCGCAGCTCAGCGCGCTCTCCGCGGCGCGCTGGCCGGCTCTGCTGCGCGGCACCCCGCACGAGAGCGCGCTGCCACGCGCCTTCACCCTCGAAGCCCTGGCCAACGGGGTCTCCTTCCTCGCGGGCCCCGCCCTCGTCAGCGCGGTCGGCGCCGCGGGCTATCCGCGCCTCGGCAGCCTGCTCGCCGCCCTCCTGGTGGTCGGCGGCGGACTCTCCCTCGCCGCGCAGCGCCGCACCGCGCCACCGGTCGCGGGCCGGGCCGAACGCCGGGGCGCGGGCCGCAGCCTGCTGCGCGGCGCCTTCATACGACTTGTCGCGCTCAACGCCGCGCTCGGGGTCTTCTTCGGTGCGCTGCAGGTGTCGGTGACGGCGTACGCGGTCGGGCGGGGCACGCCGGATGTGGCACCGCTGCTGTACGCGGTGTCCAACTGCAGCAACCTGGCGGGGGGTTGGGCGTACGGGGTACGCCACTGGAATGCGCCGCCCGAACGGCAACGAGCGCTGGCGGCGGCGGGGTTGGCCCTGGCGTGCCTGCCGCTGACGGTCGTGGACGGCCCGTGGATGGTGGCCGCGTGCCTGGCTCTTACGGGTCTGGCGGTGCCGGTGCTCCTTGTCGTCTTCTCCGTCCTGGCCGAGAACGCCGTTGACCGGGCCGTTCTCACGCAGGCGTTCACGTGGCTCGGTTCGGCGAGCGCCGCGGGGACGGCGGGGGCCGCGGCGCTCGCCGGACGGGCGGTGGACGGGGCGGGGCCGCATGCCGGGTTCGCGGTCGGGGCGGTGGCGGCGCTGGGGATGGTGGTGCTTGCATCCGGTGTCCGTGCCGGTGGCCGTGCCGGTCGTGGCTGACCGGGGATCTCCGCTACGCGGCTGCCAGTTCGCACCACACGTACTTGCCCCGGTTCGCCCCGCTCCCCAGGGCATGCCAGCCCCACTCGTCGGCACACGCCCTGACCAGCAGCAGGCCCCGGCCCTCCTCGGCGTCCTCCGCGTTCGCGCTGGGCGGGTCAGGTGGTTCCGGGGCGGTGTCCCAGGCCCCGATGCGCAGCACCCCGACCGACCACCTGACCCTCAGCGCCGCCGGGCCCTTCGTATGCCGTACGGCATTGCTCACCAGCTCGGCGGCGAGCAGCTCCGCGACATCGACCAGGCGGATCAGGCCGTGCATGGTCAGGATGAGGCGCAGGGTGCGACGGCTGACCGTCACCGCGCGCGGGTCGTTCGGGATGTAGAGGGAGTACTCCCAGGGTTCGCTTTCGGGCATGCGGGTGTTCCGTTCGGTGAGGGGGTGGCTGTGCGTTGGTCCCGGGCGGCGGTGGCATGTCGCGCCCGTCATGGCAGGACGGAGCGGTGCGCTTCCGGCGCCCCGGGAACCCGCAGAGTGTGCGGTGCGTCACTGAAGGTAGGGGCAAATTTTGGTCCCACGCAAGCTGTTGCGTAGTCTGCCGCCCGAACGAGTCGGGATCACTCAGCAGTTGAAGCCGAGGAGGACGTCATGCCGCGTAGACGGCAGGCGAGCGCACGCCAGGAGCGGCTAGGTGCTGAGCTGCGGAAACTGCGGGAGGCGGCCGGGCTCAAGGGGCGGGAGGCCGCCGCGCTCCTCGGTACGGACTCCGCGCAGGTGAGCCAGACCGAGGCCGGTCTGGCGGGTCTGAGCGAGGCGCGCCTGCGGCGTATGGCGACGCAATACGCTTGCGCGGACGAGGAGTTGATCGACGCGCTGGTGGCGATGGCGACCGACCGGACGGTTGGCTGGTGGGAGAAGTATCGCGGCCTCCTGCCCACGATGTACCTGGACCTCGCGGAGGTGGAGCACCACGCCACCTACCGGCATGACATCGAGTTCCTGCACGTACCCGGGCTGCTTCAGACGGAGGATTACGCCCGCGCCGTTTTCTCGTACCAAGTTCCCGCGCGTGCCGAGGAGGACGTGGAACTGCGTGCCCGCCACCGGATGGACCGCCGCGTCATCATCGAAGGCCCCGCCGCTGTCCCGTACAAAGCCGTGATCCACGAAGCGGCCTTGCGGATACGAGTAGGCGACCGCCCGGCCGTGCGGGCGCAGCTCAACCGCGTGCTGGAACTCTCCGAGGCCGACCACGTCACCGTGCGCGTCATCCCGTTCGACCTCGACGGGTTCGCCGGCGCCGGAAGCGCCATGATGTATGTGGGCGGAACCGTTCCGAAGCTCGACACTGCCGTACGGGATTCACCGCACGGCACGACACTGATTGACTCCGAAGCGCAACTCGTCGCCTCACGAACGCTTTTCCGTAAGGTTGAGGCGGTGGCGCTGGAACCCGAACGTTCTCGTGAATTCATCCACGCACTGGCGAAGGAACTGTGAGGTACCCCATGACCCGCTCCTACACCTGGCGGAAGTCGTCCTATTCCGGGGCCGGTGAAGGCAACAACTGCGTAGAGGTCGCCGCTCTCCCAACTCACGTGGGCATCCGTGACTCGAAGACCCCAGGGCGTGCAGCACTGGCCGTCCCCCACGGCGCCTTCGGCGCTTTCGTAGAAGGACTTAAGGCGCGGGCCTTTCCGTCCGCCTAGCTGCGAGGTACCTCATGGCGCGCACCTTCATCTGGCGGAAGTCGTCTTACTCAGGCGGCGGAGACGGCAACAACTGCGTAGAGGTCGCCGCTCTCCCCACCCACGTAGGCATCCGTGACTCGAAGGCCCGGGGGCGCGGCCCCCTGACCGTCCCCCGCGTCGCCTTCACCACGTTCGTCGAGGGGCTCCGCGTCACACCTCCTGCCAGCGTTGCAGCAACCCCCAAGTGAACTCCGCCCGCACCCGGCGTGGCGTGCCGGATTCCTCGTCCGGGGCCGTGAACTCCAACCCCCAGCGTGTGGGTGCCGAGCCCTCCAGGGGGCGGGCCGGGGCGAAGGCGCGGGCCGCCTCGTCCACCGTGCAGGACCACGGGGTGAGGTCGGCCAGGGTGTGGAGCGGGGGCGAAGGCACGCCCGGGGTGCGGATCAGCCAGGCGTTCCAGACCGCCCCGGTCGGGGCCAGCAGAACCTCGAAGCGGAGGTCCGGCCAGAGCGGGACCGGCCAGAGCAGGGCTTCGCAGTCCAGGTCGCCGATCTTGCGGACCAGGCGCTGCTCCGGGGCGCCCAGGACCGAGCGGTACTGAGAGACCCCCGAACGCCCGCCCCGCGCATGCCGCATCGCCTGCCAGCGGCGATTCGCCTCGCGCATGTCGGCCACCGAGACGCCCAGGTCGGCGCGGGCCGTCTCCACCAGCTCCGGGTTGTGGTCGGCCATGCGGCGCAGCAGCACCAGCTGGAAGTCGAGCGGTGTGAACGGGTCAGGGGAGTTCTTGGGCGTGGGGCGTGGCATGGGTTCCATGGTCGCGCACCGGGCCGGGACGGCGCCCGTCCGGCAGGAACAGGACCGAGTTCACATAGCGCGGGCGGCGGGCCGTGGGGGTCAGGGCCCGGCGCAGCAGACCCTGTGAGGCGATGTGGGACGTGCCGCGCTGGTGGGCGGGGAGGTCGAAGTCGGTGAGCGGAAGCCAGTGGGTGGCGGGGAGGACCCAGCCCTCGTAGCCCTGCGCGCGCAGGTGGGCCACGACCGGGGCGATCGGCTGGATCCTGGTCTCCAGTTCGACGAAGAGGGCCGGGCGGTCGCGGTGGAGCAGCACCCGCGCGCCGCGCAGGACCGGCAGCTCCGCCCCGTCCACGTCTATTTTGATGAAGTCGACCTCGCGCAACGACAACTCGTCCAGCGTCACGCACGGCACCGTGTGCGGGGTCCGCGCGTGCAGGCCCTCCCTGCGGACCAGGGACGAGACGCCGCGTTCGCCGCGTTCGTCGTCCGGCGGCTGCCACAGCGGCGCGGCGCCGGGGCGGTCGCTGGCGGCGGCCCGGACGACCCGGACGTTCGGCGGCGCGGAGGCGGCGAGCGTCCGGGCCAGGTGCGGGACCGGTTCCAGGGCGACGACGCGTCGCGCGCGGGCCGCCAGGCGGTGGGTCCAGGGGCCGTACCAGCCGCCGACGTCGATCGCCGTGCCGCACCGTCCGCGCGGGGCGGGCAGCATGTCGGCGAGGCGAGCCAGCTCCGGTTCGAAGCGCGGGTACAGGGCTCTCGCCGTCGCGGCGGTCAGGCGGGGCGGGAGGTACGGGCCCAGGCGGGCCGCGAGGGTGGTCATGTCTCCAGGTCCTTCAAGAGCCGCTCGTGCTCGTCCTCCGGCAGTTGCTCGCCCGACGACGGCAGCAGTTGCGGGATGCCGTCGACGACCGGGTAGCGGCGGTGCAGGCGCGGGTTGTACAGCGCCGTCCCGCCGGGGAGCAGCACCAGCGGCCCCTTGTCGAGGGGGCAGGCGAGGATGCGCAGCAGCGGGTCGTCAGGGCTCATGGGGTTCTTCGGGCTCGTGGGGCACATGGGGGAGCAACTCTCTGGGGGCAGAAGTGGATGGGGCAGGGGAGACGGGTGGCGGTGCGTCGTGTTTCGGCATCAGCAGGAGTACGGCCACCGCCAGCACCGTCCCTGCGACCCGCAGGCCGAGCCGCAGCGGTTCCGACGGCAGCGACTCGCCGAACGCCAGCGTTCCGAGCACCGCCGTGAACAGGCACGTCACCGTCGTGCACACCGGCACGATCAGCGACGCCCGGCAGCGCTGCAACGCCGCCTGCGACATGACCAGGCCGAACGCGCCCGTGCAGAGGAGCAGATACGGGTACGGGGATCTGAGCACCGCCGGGATGTCCGGAAGGACTCCGGACACGCCCTTGATGGCCAGGGAGCTGACCCCGTAGAGCAACCCCACCGCCACGCCGTACTCGACGCCCGACGCGGGCCGGCGGTGCCGGTGGCCCGCCCTGCGTTCCGCCGCCGCGTACAGGTACAGGCCCGCCGCCAGTGACGGGAGGCAGACCGTGAGGATCAGCGGGGCCGGGGCGGCGCCGCCGACGGTGTCCCGGTCGTGGCCGGTGTCGCGCAGCGAGAGCACCACCATGAGCAGCGCGAGGAGGATCGCGGCGATGGCGTACCGCTCGCGGGCGGAGGTGCGTTCGCCGAGCATCCGCGAGGAGAGCAGCAGGAGCAGTACCAGGCCCGTGATGAAGATGCCCTGCGCCGCCGCGATCGGCAGGGTCCGGTACACCACAAGCTGGGCGCCGAAACCGGAGGCCAGGGCGATGGAGCCCGCCAGCCACAGCGGGCTCGTCACCACATGGCGGAGCAGTTGCGCCGGGCGGCGCACGCTGACCTCGGGGAGCCGGGTCAGGGCCCGCTTCTCCAGGACGAAGCCGACGCTGTACAGCGTGTTGGCGAGCAGTGCCGCGCCGACCCCCCATGCCACGGCGGGCATCGCACGTCACGTCCTTCGGGCGTGCAGGAGGAGGATCGAGGCGAGGGACGGGGCCCCGCAGGCGAGGCGGTCCAGGGGGCGCAGGGCGCGGGGCACTCCGTGGAAGGGCGCGCCCGTCACCCGTACGACCTCGAAACCCGACGCCGCGACGAACTCGCACAGCGCGCGCCGCGTGTACAGGCGCAGGTGGCCCACCACCTCGGTGCCGGGGCGGCCGTGCACCGCGCGCAGGCTCACCTCGGAGAAGACCGGTTGCACGCCGGCCAGGAGCAGGGCCCGGTTGTACCAGGCGGCGAGGTTCGGGGTGGAGAGCATCAGGTGGCCTCCCGGGCGCAGGACCCGGCGGAGTTCGTCCAGGGCGGCGTCGGGGTCCACGAGGTGTTCGAGGACCTCGGAGAGGAGTGCCGCGTCGGCCGATCCCGACGCGAACGGCAGGCCGTCCCCGGTCAGTTCGCCCCGTACGACATCGGGGATCCGCCGCGCCGCCCGGCGCAGCGCGTCCTGGGACCAGTCCACGCCGACCAGGCGGTGACCCGGCAGCAGGCGGGCCGCCGTCGCCGCCGCGCTGCCGTCGCCGCAGCCCACGTCCAGGACGGTGGCGTGGTGGGTGCCGCGGAGGGCGGCGGCCAGGGCCCGGGTCTGGCGCAGCGTGCGGGGCGTGCCCGAGGCCACGGGGACGGCCGGGTTCTCGTAGAAGTCCCGCAGACCGCGCGGCGCCAGCGTGGGCGTCGTCGTCATCGTGCCTCCTCCTGAGTCGCGTGGAGGTGGTGCTCGAACAGGTCGCGCAGGCGCACTCCGTCGCCGTGGCTCAGGAGCGTGCGCGACCAGCGCAGGGCCACGTGCAGCCGGCCCGCCGTGGACGCCGTCGTGAAGGTGAGGCCGCGCGGCATGCGGGCCGGTGCCGAGAACCAGACGGCGCGGGCCCGGCAGCCGTCGCCGAAGTCCAGGGGGTAGGGGATCCGGCCGATGTTGCTGAGCAGCGTCGTCGAGGTCCAGGGGGCGGCGGCCGTGCGCAGGGCGCGGGTGGCGGCGGCGCGCCAGGCGACGGGAGCGTAGGGAGAGGTCAACAGGGTTGCTCCATGACCGAGTTGGGGGCGTACCAGGGACCTGAGGGCCGCCGTGCGCTCGGCGGTCAGGCGCAGGAGCGCGGGTGTCGGGCGCTGCAGTTCGGCGGCCGACAGGGGGACTCCGACCAGCCGTGTCCCGTTTCCGATCGGCATCGTCGCGTCCCGGGGGCGGTCGTCCACCGGCATCGTGATGCGCAGAGGGCGGCGGGGCCGGTGCACTCCGTGCTCGTCGTTCCAGTTCGCGACCGTGCGGGCCGTCGCCACCATGAGCTGGTCGTTCACCGTGTACGGGGCGCCCTTCGGGCGGCGCGGCACCGCCAGCTCGCAGACCAGCATGCCGTTGCCGGGGCGCGCTTCGGGAGTACCGGGGGCCACCCGCGCCGGGCGTGCCCAGGAGGACGGCAGGCCGGGCGGGGGTGGTCTGCGCGGGGGCGGTGGAGGCGTGGGGGGCGGGGTGTTGCCCCGGCCGCCGTAGAGGTCCGCCGCCGTCGCCAGGACGCGGAGGCAGGCCGGACCGTCGAGCGCGGTGTGGTTGATGGTGAGGAAGAGGACGGTGTCGCCGGTCTCGGGGTGCGGTACGCACTCCAGGCGTACGGGGGGCGACGTGGTCAGCGGCGGGGCCTCGGTCAGCGCCCGGGTGCGGGCCCGCTTGAGCGCGTTCGGGCCCGGCTCGGGGAAGGACACCGGGGGGACGTCCGGGCCGTCCGTCAGCTCCCACGTGTAGCGGCTCGTGTACCAGCGGCGGGGGGCCTCGCGCATGAGGATGCGGGGGTGTGCGCGCAGGGCTTGGCCGAAGGCGGTCCTCAGTCTGGGTGGGTCCAGGTGGCCGGTGAGGTGTACCTCTATGTGGACCGTCTCGGGTTCGTCGTGTTGTTGGCAGTGGCGGGCGATCTCGTCGACGGTCGGGAAGGGGTGGCGGTTTTCCTCGGCGCCCGGGGTCGTCGTGGCCGTCATGGCTTGGGCCCCTCTTCCGTGGCGCCCGGGGCCGCCGTGGACGTCTCGGGGCTCCGCCCCGGACCCCGCTCCTCAATCGCCGGAGGGGCTTGATTTGCCGGACCGGCTTGATTTGCCGGACCGGCTTGATTTGCCGGATCGGCTTGATTCGTCGGAGGGACCGGACTGGTCACCAGCGCCGCGAACAGTCCGACCAGTGCCAGTACCTGCGCCACCCCGCTGAACGCCCCCTCCCCGTCCCGTACCGGGACCCCCGCCCCCGTGGCCGCCGCCACGCCCGCCGCCGCCATGGCCAGGAACGCCAGCGGTACGAGGAGGGTGTGGCGTTTCCACGCGAGGAGGGCCAGGGCCGGGACCAGGGCCGCCCACGGGCCCGCGATCACGATGCCGACGGCCGTGAGGACCACCGTGCCGAGGATCCACCCCGGCGGCGGCGGAGGAATCGGCTGCTCCACGGGCTCGACCGGCCCGCGCCGCCACAGCGCCAGGCCGATGAGCAGCAGCAGCATCGCCCCGCCCACGATCAGCCCCACGTCGTAACTGGTCGCGGGCTGGTAGGACAGCTTGACCGTGCCCGCCGCCCCGTCCGGGATGAGCCACGCCTGCTGCCAGCCGTCCAGGCGGAGGCTGGAGAGCTTCTTGCCGTTGAGGGTCGCCCGCCAGCCGTCGTTGGCGTTCTCGTACGTCGTCAGGTACGTGGCCTCGCCCGCGCCCACCCGCACCTCGCGCTGGTCGCCGAGCCAGTCTCCGATGGTGAGGTCGCGGGCGGCGGGCGGGACGGCGTCCGTGTCGGCGCCCACGCGGGTCAGCGTGATGCTGGTCGGTGCGAGCGGGCCCTCCCTGTCCGTGCTGAGGGTGTGCGGTCCGGCGGTGAGCGTGAGCCGGTCGCACAGGGCGATGGCGACCGGGCGGCGCTCCGTCAGGTCCGCGAGGGCGCCGCGGGCCGACGTGCGGTGGCGGACGCCGTCGATCGTGACCGTCGGGCCCTCGCCGCACGGCAGGCTGAACCGGCGCTCGGGCGTCGGCTGCCGCACCCGGTACGAGTCGAGCGCCGGGATGTACGCCTCGGTCAGGCCCACCGGGAGCTGGAGGTCCTCGTCCGCGACCGGGTTGTGGAGCGTGAGCGGGGCGGTGTCGGTGATGGTGATGGTGAGGCGGTCGGTGGTGATGGGGTCGAAGTTCGCGACCCCGTTCTGGTCCACGCCGGCGACCGCTGCACCGTCCGGGGAGCTGATCTCGATCTTCTCGGGGCGGCTGGACAGGCCGCCGGCGGCGGGCAGGACGAGCTGGGAGACGGGCTGTCTGTCGGGCCAGCGCAGCTGGATCGTCGGCCGGTCGCCCGCGATCCAGGCGGTGGTCAGGTCCCCGTCGGTGAGGTTGCGGGCCGAGGTGTTGGGGCCGATCCGGGCCGTGGAGCCGGCGGTGGCCGTGATGGCGCGGCGCTGGTCGGGGGCGACGGAGTAGAGGAGTTCGTCGAGCGCCTCCGTCGGGGCCGGGACCGCCGTCGCCTCGAACGTGAACGGCGCCGTGGTGGACGTGGTGAAGGAGCGGTGGATCGACGGGGCCAGGTCGGTGAGGGTGAGGGCGCCGTCACCGGTCGCGCGGCGGAACGTGTACTGGTCCGCCTCGTCGGAGTCCGTCGGCAACTGCAGCGCGCGGGCCGCCCGTAGGCCGGGAACGCTGATCTCGGCGAAGCCCGCGCCCGTCAGCGAGGGGCGCCTGGCCTGCGTGTCCAGGATCTCCACCCGTAGCCAGTTCGCGGCGCTTGCGGGCGCCTTGACGCGCTGGCGCTTGCCGTTCGGCAGGATGTCGGCCGTCGTGCTGCCCTCGTCCGTCTCGACACGGATGCGGGTGGGCGCCGCCCGTACCTGCTCCTGCGGGAGCGGTGTCACCTGGATCGTCGATGGGACGCGGGTGGGGCGGGTGAAGTCGACGCGGACCCATGAGCCGTCCCCCGAGTCCGGGGAGCCCGCCGTCCACGCGGTGTCCGGATCGCCGTCGAAGGCGTGCACGGGGTCGAACTGCGGGAGGTGGAGCAGCCAGTTGCCGCTGGAGGACGCGGAGACCGAGCGGGCCCCCTCGATCCGGGCGGTGGTCTGATGGGCGAGGCCCCGGGTGGGGAGGATCTGCTTCGGCTTCTCGCCCGGATTCTCGGCGGCGTCCGGGCTGTTGCGCTCCGTCGGCGTGTACGGGAACGAGGTGTTGGTGTTGACCAGGCCGAAGCGGGTGTCGGCGCGGCGGAGACCGTCAACGGCCATGCGCACGGCCGGTGTTCCGATGCCCGGGTGGTTGTCGCCGGTCAGGACCGCGGGGCGGTTGCGGAGCGCCGGGTCCGCGGAGAGCGGCAGCAGGGACTCCGGGCCGCCGCTGACCTCCGCCGTCGAGCCGACCGGGAGCAGGGCCGCCTGGCCGGGACGGCGGGTGCCGGCGGCGGGCGCGTAGATCTCGACCGAGCGGGAGCGCGGGTAGATGCCCTCGACCTGGATGGGGGTGTCCTCGGCGATCCGGCCGCCGGTCACGGGCGGGCCGAAGCCGGTGACACGGTGGTAGCCGGACTCGGTCAGCGTCCGCTTGACCGTGGCGGTGGGCACGTAGCCGAACTGGTCCGGGTCCAGGTCGTTGCGGACCACCACGTAGTACAGGCCGCTTCGCGACAGGTAGTCCTGGAGCCCCGGGACCTCACCGCCCGACATCAGCGCCTGCTCGATCGCGTCCAGGGTGCGGCGGTTGCCCGGCGTGCCGAACGGGACGTAGTCGCGCTGCGCCCAGCGGGAGTCCGCGAGCACGTCGAGCGGCTGGTCGATGGGGGAGCCCCAGGTGTAGATGCCGTGCGCGGTGGCCGGGACGACGAGGGCGCGCGAGTCGGGGGAGTACTTGTGCAGCCAGTCCGCCGTCGTCTCCCAGTACGCCGGCAGCTTCTGGAACGAGCCCGACTGGAGGATCGAGCCGTTCAGGTACGGCCACGCGAGGCCCGGCAGAATCAGGACCGCGACGACGAGCGGTGCGAACCGGCGCCCGCGCAGCGGTCTGGTGCCCCGGGTCTGTGTGGCGATGCCCACGACGTGCGCGAGGCCGATGACCAGGGCCAGGGCGAGGCCCGTCTGGAACTTGTAGATGTTGCGGAACGGGGCCAGGCCGCCGTCCAGCCACGACTGGACCGTCTCGTGGAAGGGGGCGCCCGCCGCACCCCCGTACCCGGCGAGCGTGACGAGCGCCGCCGCCATGACCGTCAGCAGCAGCCAGCGGCGCTCGGGCAGGTCGCGGCGGGCCAGGCCCGCGAGTCCGAACGCCGCCGCGAGCGCCGAGCAGACGATGACGACGGCGGCGGTCGCCACGGTCCAGCCGGCCGGGAGCCATGCCTCGCCGAGGTGCAGGTAGGCGACCCAGTTGCCCGCGCCGCGCAGGCTCTCCGTCGCCGCCATCGTGTCGGTCGTGGTCCGCGCGTCCTCGATGAAGGGCAGGAAGTTCTCCCCGTAGACGCCGAGCAGCAGGAGCGGGACTGTCCACCAGAGGGTCGCCGCGACCACCGCAGGGAACCACCAGGCGATCTGCTGCCGCTTGCGCGGGCCCGGCGCGCGGGAGAGGAGGTAGAGGCCCGCCGGGAGGAGCGAGGCCAGGGTCGCCGCCGCGTTCACCCCGCCCATGAAGGGGATGAGGAGCGCGGAGTGGACCGCTGAGACGCGCGGGGACCTGCGGGGGTCGGTCAGCGGGAGCAGGACCCACGGGAGGAACGCGCCGGGCAGCGCCGCCGCCGACGTCGAGCCGATGACGATCGTGTACGTGGGCCACAGCGCGTACGCCGCCGCGGCGAGCAGGCGGCTGCGCGAGGTGCCGGCGCCGAGGCGCTCCATGAGTCTGAGGGCGCCCCAGAACGCCGCCGTCACGACGATCGACAGCCACAGCCGTTCGGCCAGCCAGACCGGCAGGCGCACCAGGTCCGCGAGGCCGTAGTACGGGAGCATCGGGAACGCGTAGCCGATGTACTGGTCCGTGATGCCGCCGAACCCGGCGCGGTCGTGCCAGAGCTGGCCGAGGTCGCCGATGAAACGCCACGGGTCGAGGACGACGCCGAGCTTCGTCTCGAACGTCGTCCGGCCCGGGTGCACCGCGCAGAACAGGACGAACAGCACGGCCCAGAAGGACAGCAGCCAGCGGCGCGAGCGCGGGCCCGGTTCGGGGTCCGGGTGCGGGGGCGCGGCGGGTGGGGCCTGGACCGTGGTCGTCATGAGGGACACCGCCTGAGGATGAGGAGGAGGTTCCAGGTGACGAACTCGCGCATCCCGGGCACGCGCGCGACCGCCTGCGTGAGGAACGGCCAGTAGCGCGAGCGCGCCGTGACGACCGCCACGTCGTCCCGGGCGCGGACGTGGCGCAGGGTCGGGCCGATGTGGTGGACGAAGAGGTTCACGCCGAGGGTGTGCTTGGGGGCGCGGCCCGTGCGGCGCCGGTAGCGGGCCTGCGCCCGGCGGGCGCCCAGGTAGTGCCAGGGCGCCCACTCGTGGCCGCCCCACGGCGAGAGCCAGTTGGTGAACGAGACGTAGATGAGGCCGCCGGGGCGGGTGACGCGGACGAGTTCGCCGAGGAAGGTGTCGCGGTCGGCGACGTGCTCGAGGACGTTGGAGGAGAACGTGACGTCCGCCGCCGCGTCGGCCAGCGGCAGCAGATAGCCGTCGGCGACGACCGTGGACGGCGGCGGGTCGGGGCCGAACTCGCGCGGGTCCGGTTCGAAGAGGATCCCCTGCGCGCCGCGCTCCCGGAACTCCCGCGTGAAGTGCCCGCTGCCGCCGCCGACATCCACGACGATCTTCCCCGCCACTTTCCCGTACGCCTCGACCTGGTCAGCGGCGTCCCGCGCGAGCAGCGCGTAGCAGGCCGCCGGGTCCTCCCGCTCGTGCATGAAGGCCCGCAGGAGGGTGAGGGACCGTCCCACCGACGGGTCCCGGAACCCGGCCCCGCTCACGGCCCCGGGCCCCCGCGCCATCCGCGCCCGGCCCCGTGCCCCCGCTCACCCACGTCCCCTCACCGCCTCCGCCGCGACCGCTCTGAACCGGCTGACCGTCTGGGTCCAGCGGTAGGCGGAGGCGCGCTCCTCCGCCGCCTTGCCCATCAGCTCGCGGCGGTGGGTGGAGAGGGCCAGGGTGCACCAGGCCGCCGCGAAGGAGGACGGGCAGTCGGCGAGGAGGCCGGTGACGCCGTTCTCGACGGAGTCGCGGACGCCGGGCACGTCGAAGCCGACCGCGGGGGTGCCGCGCGCCGCCGCCTCCGTGACGACCAGACCCCACCCCTCCACGGCCGAGGGGTGCAGGAGCAGCCACGCCTCGCAGAGCAGCCGGTGCTTCTCGGTCTCGGAGACGTGGCCGGTGAACTCGGTGTCGGGGCCGGCGAGGCGGCGCAGGCGGGCACTTTCGGGGCCGTCCCCGACGATCAGCAGCCGGCCGCCCGTCACCGGGCGCACCCGCTCCCACAGGCGCAGGAGCAGGTCGATCCGCTTGTACTCGACGAGCCGGCCCATCGCCAGGAACAGCGGGTCCGGCGAGCGGTCGGCGCGCGGGCCCGGCTCCTCGACGCCGTTGGGGACGAGCCGGATGCGGTCCTGGTCGACGCCGATGGTGTGCAGGGCGCTCGCCGTGGAGGGGGAGACGGCGACGAGCAGGTTACGGCGCTGGGCGCCGGACAGCGCCCAGTGCTCGAGTCTTCGGCCGACATGGGCGGCGGGCGCGAGGGGGCCGCGGAGCCGCATCCGCCACAGGTCCGTATGGACGTGGTTGACCAGACAGAGCGTGGGACCGCGGTGCCAGAGCGGCGCCAGGTACGGCATGCCGTTGCAGACCTCGACCAGCAGGTCGCAGTCGCCGACCTGCCGGGCGAAGGCCGAGCGGGCCCGCAGATAGTGCGCGGCCTGCCCGCCCGCCGACACCACCCGGTAGTCCCGGAAGGCGCCGTACGCGGCCGGTCCGCCGCACAGCAGCGTCACCTGGTGGCCCAGCTCCGTGAGCCCGTCGGCGAGGCGGTCGACGAGCAGCTCGGAGCCGCCCGCGGCCGGGTTGCCGAGGTCGCGGTGGGCGAGGAAGACGATGCGGCGCGGCACGTGCTGGGGCATGGGTGCTCCAACTCGTCTCGGCGTGAGTGCGTGGACGGCTCGGCGAGGTGCGGTCCGCCGAGCGGTGCCGTACTTGTCGGTTGCACAAGGTGGGGTTCGACAGTTTTCGCCGCGCTGTGCGCCGCGGCTACTCACCCGCGTGACAAGTTTGGCCTCGATCCGAGCTGACGTGCCGTCACATCATGGTTTTCTGCAGGGTCGTCGAGGGCGGGCCGGGATCCGGGCGCCCCGGCTGCCCGTCCCGCGCCCGCCGGCCCCCTGCGCCCCGTACGACGAACACGGTCCCGGCCGCCACGAGCAGCGCACCCAGCACGCCCGCCACGAGGGGCAGCACGGTGCCGAGCAGCCGCAGGAGGTCGTTGTCGTCCCGGGCGAGCGCGACCTGCGCCCGCTGCGTGGCCGGGGTGAACGCGATCTTCCGGCTGTCCAGGAGCACCGCCGCGTCCCTCGCCGTGCCGGGCGCGCGCAGCGTCAGGCGGGGGCCGACGGCCGCGTAGACGATCCGGCCGGTGCGCGGGTCCGCGACGAGGTCGACGCGGTGGTTGGCGTACCACTCCTCGGCGAGGACCTGCCCCTTGTCGGGCTGCCCGACGATCCGCCCCGGCACCTGGCGCGAGCCGGTCCGGGTGGGCGCGACGCTGCCGACGAACCGGTAACCCGTGTAGCCGCGCACCTTCGCCTTCCCCTCGTACCGGAGCGGCACCGTCGCGCCGAGCGTGCTGTCCCACCAGGTGTACGTGCGCTTCTCGACGCGGAAGGGGAACTTCAGGTAGGCCTCGCCCGCGAACACCGGGTCCTCGCCGCAGCAGTGCACCGGGGCGTTGGTCGCGCGGTCGGTGACCCAGCGCTCCTTGGTCCACTGCAGCGCGTCGTGCGGGTCGGCGGCGGGCAGCGACTCGTCCGTGTCGACGGACGTGGTCACGTCCCACACGGCCCGGCCGCTGCGCTCGCTCTCGGCGACGTCACCGCGGACCTGCCGGGTGATCGTCAGGTCCTGGTTCCTGACCGTCCTGATCCGGTCGGTGTCGAAGTAGCTGCCGGTTCCGGTGAACACGGTCGTCGCGTCGACATCGGTGCTGGTGCGCTCGGCGCGCGGCTCCACGTACCAGGCGAGCATCCCCGCGAGGACGAGCAGGAACGTGCCGAGACCCACACAGACGAAAGGAAACTTCGCGGGAGGGCTCTTCATGGGCCGGGAACCGTAGACGCGCCTTGACGGAGTGTCAATCACCTGTCAAAACTGGGTACTTGACGGCAGGCGCAGGGTGGGGACCAGGCCGCTGCAGAGAGGCTGACCCTGTGATGAACCGACTGCTCGCCGCCGCGCTCACCGCGGCCGCCGGAGCGGCGCTCGCCGTCGCCGCCTCCTTCGGCGCGCTCGCGCTGATCAACGCGACACCGGACCAGCCCAACACCCCGCTCGTGACCTACGAGACCCCCGGCCAAAGGCGCTGAGCCGTGCCCGCCGCCACCCGCTCCGCCTGGTGCGACGTACCGGGCCTCCAGGTCAAACAGTTCGCCGCGCTGGCCATGGAGGAGGCGCCCCGGCTCGCCCAGGACATCTTCGACGAGATCCGCCGCGAATTCCCGCACCTGCCGCTCGTCCACGACGCGTCCGGCGAACCCCTCGCCCTGGTCGGCATCCGCCGCGCCATCGAGGGCTTCGTACGCCGCCTCACCGACGTCTCCGCCGACGGCACGGGACCGGCCCCGGACGGCCGGCCACCCTCCGTCTTCCAGGAGTTCGGCCGCGGCCAGAGCGTGCACGGCCGCAGCCTCGACTCCCTCCAGGCCATGTACCGGCTCGGCGTGAAACTCGCCTGGCGCCGCCTCGCCGACCTCGGCACGCGCCTGCGCATCCCGCCCCCGGCCATGTACGAACTCGCCGAAGCGGGCTACGAGTACCTCGACGGCCTCGTCGACCAGTCGGTCCGCGGCTACGCCGAGGCCGCCGCCCGCCAGGCCGGAGAACGCCTCCGCCTGGAGCGCAAGCTCATGGACCTCATGCTCGAAGGCCGGACCGCGGCGCCGCCCGACCCCGTCGCGGCGCTCACCGAACGCGCCGCCCGCATCGGCTGGCCGGTGCCCGAGCGCGTCGCCGTCGGCGTCCTCGTGCGCCCCGCGCGCGACGCCGTCGCCCCCGCCGTCGGCCCCGACATCCTGCTCGACATGGAGACCGAACGGCCCCGGCTCGTCGTCCCCGACCCCGACGCGGCAGGCCGCCCCGACCTGCTGCGCCGCGCCCTGGCCGGCTGGAGCGGCGCGATCGGGCCGCCCGTCGCCCCGCCCGCCGCCGCGAAGTCGCTGCGCTGGGCCGAGTCGGCGGTCGCCCTGATGGAGCGCGGGCTGCTCCCGGCCGACGAGGTCCTGCACTGCACCGAGCACACCCAGGCGCTCGTCCTGCTCCAGCCCGAGGAGCTGGTCGACGACCTGACCCGACGCGCGCTCGCCCCGCTCACCCAGTGCGGGCCCACGCACGCGCGGCGCCTCGCCGAGACGCTGCTCGCCTGGCTGGAGACGCGCGGCGGGGCCCCGGAGGTCGCCGCCCGCCTGGGCGTCCACCCGCAGACGGTCCGGTACCGCCTGCGCCAGATCCGCGAACTGTGGGGCGCCGAGGTCGACGACCCCGACCGCCGTTTCGAGCTGGAACTGGTGCTCCGGGCCCGGCGCCTGCGCGGAGAACTGGGCGCCTAGAACAGGCCCCAGGGACGCCTCCAGCCCCTATTGCCCGCTCCACCGCGCTGTGCGTAGCCTATGTTCGCGATACCGACCGACTGTTGAAATGTCGAACACGTTGCACATGTCGAACTCGGCCGAACGTTGTCGAGCATGGGAGGGGGCCGATCGTGGGACGTCTCGTACCCGCCGTGACGCGGGCTCTGGACATACTGGAGCTCTTCCTGGACGGGGACGGCACGCTGTCCGCCCCCGACATCGTCCGCAAGCTACAGCTGCCGCGCACCACGGTCCATGAGCTGGTGACCACGCTCGCCGCCCGCTCCTACATCGTGCAGGTCCCCGGCCAGCCCGGCCGCTACCGCCTCGGGGTCCGCCCCTACCAGCTCGGCAGCCGGTACGCGGAACAGCTCGACCTCGCCGCCGAGGGCCAGCAGGTGGCCCGTACCGTCGCCGAGACCTGCGACGAGACGGTGCACGTGGCGATCCTGGAGGGAACCGACGTCATCTACATCGCCAAGGTCGACTCCACGCACGCCGTGCGTATGGTCTCCGCCGCGGGCCGCCGCCTTCCCGCGCACTGCACCTCGGTCGGCAAGATGCTCCTCGCGTCCCTGCCCGAGTCCGAGCTGGCGGTCCGCATCCCGGCCGACGCCGAGCTGCTCGCCATGACGGAGAACAGCCTCACGGACCCGGCCGCCCTCCACGCCCACCTGGCCGACATCCGCCGCCGCGGCGTCGCCGTGGAGTCCCGGGAGTCGAACACGGACGTGTCGTGCGTCGCCGCGCCCGTCCGCGACCGCACCAACCGGGTCGTCGCCGCGCTCTCCATCTCCGTACCGATGATCCGCTGGAGCGACGACCGCCTGGACGAGCTGACCCAGCTCGCGGCGAAGGGCGCCGCCGATCTGTCGGAGCGCCTCGGCCACCGGGGGACGATGTGAGCGCCGTCGAGGTTCCGGTGGAGGTGGCGGTACGGGGGTCGGCGCAGCTGGGGGAGGGCCCGACCTGGGACGCGGCCGGCGGCCGGCTGATCTGGGTGGACATCCTCGGCTCGCGCGTCCACACCTACGACCCGGACGGCGGCCGCCGTACGGTCATGGCCACGGAGCAGCACGTGGGGGCGGCGAAACCGCGTGCGGGTGGCGGCCTGGTGGTCAACCTCCGTGACGGGGTGGGGAGCTACTCGCCGGAGGGCGCC
Source organism: Streptomyces sp. NPDC016845 (assembly GCF_044332585.1). Taxonomy (NCBI): domain Bacteria; kingdom Bacillati; phylum Actinomycetota; class Actinomycetes; order Kitasatosporales; family Streptomycetaceae; genus Streptomyces; species Streptomyces sp. NPDC016845. The sequence continues at coordinate 143,934 of NZ_JBIRPI010000002.1, forward strand.
TTCACGTGGCTGCACCGCGAGCCGGTCGCCGGACGGCGCGGCAACGACGCGGCGGTCTCCCCCGACGGTGCGCTCTGGGCGGGCTCGATGGCGTACGACGAGACGCCCGGCGCGGGCAACCTGATCCGCGTGGCGCCGGACGGATCTTCGGTGGCGACGGTCCTCGACGACGTGACCGTCTCCAACGGCACGGGCTGGAGCCCGGACGGCGCGCTCATGTACTACGTGGACACGCCGACGCGCCGCATCGACGTCTTCGACGTGGACGGTGAACGGGTGGGCGAACGACGGGAGTTGACCACGATCGAGGAGGGCGCCGGCTTCCCCGACGGTCTGACCGTCGACGCGGAGGGCTGTATCTGGGTGGCCCTGTGGGACGGCGCGGCCCTGCGCCGCTACACCCCGTCCGGCGCGCTCGACCGCGTCGTGCCGTTGCCGGTCCAGCGCCCGACGGCGTGCGCGTTCGGGGGCCGTGACCTGACGGACCTGTACGTGTCGACGGCACGGGTGGGCCTGCGCGCCCCGTCCCCCTTGGCGGGCTCGCTGCTCGTCCTGCCGGAAGCGGGCCAGGGCCTCCCGCAAACCCCCTTCGGCTAGCCCCCGCCGGGGGCGCGGGGAACCGCGCGCCCAGCCGCAGAACAAGCCGCACTCGCGAACGCTCCTACGGGGCGGACGCGAGGGCGGCTTTTCTCATGGGCCGCGCCAATTTCAGCGCGACCCATTGACGGTGAAGCGCTTCGACTCTACGGTCCCGTTCGAAGTTACGAGCGGCAGTCGAAATGTCGAACACTTATCGTCGAACAGTAAGGGCAGGGCATGGGACGACCTGGCCTGAACCGCAGGCAACTCCTCGCCGGACTGGGCGGGTTGACCGTCGCCGGGAGCTTCGGCTTCGCGGCGCTCGGAACCGGCGCCGACGCGCTCGCCTCCGGCGCCGACACCCGGGTCCGCTACTGGAACCTCTTCAGCGGCGGCGACGGCTACAACATGATCGCGATGCTGGACGCCTTCCGCGCGGCCAACCCCGGCATCGACGTGAAGGACTCCACCCTCCAGTGGGGCAGCCCCTTCTACACCAAGCTCGCCATGGCGGCGGCCGGCAACCGCGCCCCCGACCTCGGCGTCATGCACCTGGGCCGGGTCACCGGATTCTCGCCGGGCCGCCTGCTCGACCCCTGGGACGTGGACCTCCTCGCCAAGTACGGCGTACGGGAGCAGGACTTCAACCCCGAGCTGTGGAAGCGCGCCGTGATCGACGGCAAGCTCTACGCCCTGCCCCTCGACATCCACGTACAGCTCAGCTTCTACCGCAAGGACGTGCTGAAGAGGGCGGACCTGCTCGGCGACGACGGCCGGATCGTGCCGGTGACGTCGACGGACGAATGGTTCGACCTCCTGAAGAAGGCGAAGAAGGCGACGAAGAAGGGGCTGCAGACGCTCGGCCTGCACGCCAACGACCTGAACTTCATGTGGTGGTTCTTCGTCGCCTTCTACACGCAGCTCGGCGGCACGTACTTCAACCCCGCGAACACCGAGGTCACGTTCGACACGGACAAGGCGGCCCAGGTCCTGGAGTTCCTGCGGCGGCACGTCACCGACGGGTACGCGATCGCGGGCGCGGCGGACGGCGAGCAGTTCATCAACGGGGCGCCCTTCACCTGGGAGGGCAACTGGTCGGTGCCGGTCTTCGACGGCGCGAAGCTCGAGTACGGGGCGACGCCGCTGCCGCCCGTCTTCGGCAAGCGGGCCACGCACGCGGAGTCGCACTCGTTCGTGCTGCCGCACCAGGCGGACCGGGGCGGCGCCGTCAACGAGGCCGCGCACCAGCTCGCCGCCTACGTCGTACAGCACGCACAGCAATGGGCGGCGGGCGGCCACATTCCCGCCTACACCCCCACCCTCTCCACGGCCGCCTACCGCAAGCTCGCCCCGCAGAACGAGTACGTGTCGGCCATGACCCACCAGGCCACCGAGCCGAAGGTGTGGTTCGCGGGCTCCACCGGCATCCTCGCCCAGCGCGTCGGCCCGATCGTCGTCTCCTCGACGATGGGCTCCGCGAAACCGGCGGCCGCCGCCCGCCGCATGAAGAGCACACTGACCCAGCTCCTCGCCATGAAGAACCCCATGGACGGCCGCACCGCCGCGCAGGGAGGCGGAGTCGCATGACGACGACCAGCGCCGAGACCGTCATCGCCGCACCCCGCGCGCACAGCGCGACCGCTCCGCGCGGGGCCGCCGTCCGCCGCAGGCAGGGCTTCCAGCACGGCGGCTGGTTCGTGGCCCCGTTCCTCGTCCTGTTCGCGCTGTTCGTGATCTGGCCGCTGCTGCGCGGCATCTATCTCAGCTTCACGGACGCCAACATCTCCGGCGACAGCCCCGGCTTCGTCGGCCTCGACAACTACCGCGAGGCGCTCCAGGACCCGCTGATGTGGGACGCGCTGGGCCACAGCGCGTACTTCACGCTCCTGGTCGTCCCCTGCATCACCGTGATCGCCCTCCTCCTCGCGATGCTCGCGCACCACATCGAGCGCGGGAAGTGGCTGTGGCGGCTCTGCTTCTTCCTGCCCTTCCTCCTCCCGTCGACGGTCGCGGGCAACCTGTGGCAGTGGCTGTTCAACCCGGGCACCGGCATGATCAACCACGTCTTCGGCATCGAGACGCCCTGGCTGACCGACAAGTCGTACGCCATGCTCGCCGTCGTCATCACGACCCTGTGGTGGACGGTCGGCTTCAGCTTCCTGCTCTACCTCGCCGCTCTCCAGGGCATCCCGGCCCACCTCTACGAGGCCGCGAAGCTGGACGGCGCCAACGCCTGGCACCGCGTGGTCCACATCACGCTGCCGATGCTCCGCAACATCACCGGCCTCGTCATCGCCCTCCAGATCCTCGCCTCGCTCCAGGTCTTCGACCAGGCCGTCACGATGATGGACTTCGGCCCGGGGCCCGAGGACTCGACCCGCACGTTCGTGCAGTACACGCTCGAACAGGGCTTCACCAGCTACCGCGTGGGCTACGCCTCCGCGATCTCCGTCATCTTCTTCGTGATCATCGCGGCCGTCGCCCTGGGGCGGATGTGGCTGCTGCGCAACCGTGAGGAGGGGGCACGATGAGCACCGCCACCCGTCGTGGTCGTAGTACATGGACACCGAGCCAGATAGCCCTGACGTTGCTCGGGACGGCCGTATCGGTGGTCTTCCTGGCGCCGCTGGCCTGGGCCCTGTTCACCTCGCTCAAGTCGGAGACCGAGGCGGTGGAGGTGCCGCCGCACTGGCTGCCGCAGGAGTGGACCGGCCAGGCGTGGAAGGCCCTCTTCGAGACGGGCAACATCACCAGCTGGTTCGTCAACTCGCTGGTCGTCTCGGTGTGCGTCACGGCGGTCGTCCTGTGCGTAGCCGCGCTCGCCGGATACGGCTTCGCCCGCACGGAGTTCCGGGGCAAGGGCGTCCTGATGGGCGTGGTGATGGCGGGCCTGATGATCTCTCCGGCGGTGCTCGGCGTCCCCCTCTTCACCACCGTCCAGCAGATGGGCATGGTGGACACCTACTGGGGGATGATCCTGCCCCAGTGCGCGCCCGCCGCCATGGTCTACATCCTCTACAAGTTCTTCCAGGGCATCCCGGGGGAGCTGGAGGAGGCGGCGTTCATCGACGGCGCGGGCCGCTGGCGGATCTTCTTCACCATCGTGGTCCCGCTCGCCCGCCCCTCCCTCGCGGCGGTCGGCATCTTCACCTTCATCGCGTCGTGGAACAACTTCCTGTGGCCGTACATGGTCACCAACAACCCCGACCTGATGACCATGCCCAACGGCATCGCGACCGTCATGAACTCCTACGGCATCCAGTGGGCCCAGCTCATGGCCGGCGGCCTGATGGCGGGCCTGCCGCTGATCGTCGTCTTCGTCTTCTTCCAGCGTCAGATCGTGGCGGGAGTGGCACACACGGGCCTGGCGGGCCAGTAACGCCGACCGCTTACGCCGACCGCTTACGCCGCCGCACCTCACCGAAGGGAAAACATTGCGCACCGCACGCTTCGCACTCGACCCGGCCTTCACCGTCGGCCAGGTCAGCCCCCGGCTCTTCGGCTCCTTCGTCGAGCACCTCGGCCGCTGCGTCTACACCGGCATCCACGAGCCGGACCACCCGACGGCGGACGAGACGGGCCTGCGCACCGATGTCCTCGCCCTCGTACGGGAGCTGGGCGTGACGACGATCCGCTACCCCGGCGGCAACTTCGTCTCGGGCTACAAGTGGGAGGACTCGGTCGGCCCGGTGGACGAACGCCCGCGCCGCCTGGACCTGGCCTGGCGCACGACGGAGCCGAACCGCTTCGGCCTCTCCGAGTACATCGCGTTCCTGAAGAAGATCGGCCCGCAGGCCGAGCCGATGATGGCGGTGAACCTGGGCACGCGCGGCGTCGCCGAGGCCATCGAACTCCAGGAGTACGCCAACCACCCCGGCGGCACGGCCCTCTCCGACCTGCGGGTGGAACACGGCGACAAGGACCCCTTCGGCATCAGGCTCTGGTGCCTGGGCAACGAGATGGACGGCCCCTGGCAGACCGGCCACAAGACGGCCGAGGAGTACGGGCGGCTCGCGGCGGAGACGGCGCGTGCGATGCGCCAGATCGACAACACCGTCGAACTGGTCGCGTGCGGCAGCTCCAGCCAGGCGATGGAGACGTTCGCCGAGTGGGAGGCGAAGGTCCTCGCCGAGACGTACGACCTCGTCGACCACATCTCGCTCCACGCCTACTACGAGGAGCACGACGGCGACCGGGACTCCTTCCTCGCCTCGGCGGTGGACATGGAGTCGTTCATCGAGAACGTCGTGGCGACCTGCGACCACGTCGGCGCCCGCCTCAAATCCTCGAAAAAGATCAACCTCTCCTTCGACGAGTGGAACGTCTGGTACATGTCCCGCACCGAGGCCCAGGTCTCGGCCCTGGACTGGCCGGAGGCCCCCCGCCTCCTGGAGGACGTCTACTCGGTCACCGACGCCGTCGTCTTCGGCTCGCTCCTCATCGCCCTGCTCCGCCACGCGGACCGCGTCACGGTCGCCTGCCTCGCCCAGCTGGTGAACGTCATCGCCCCGATCATGACCGAGCCCGGCGGCCCGGCCTGGCGCCAGACGACCTTCTACCCCTTCGCCCAGGCATCGGAGTACGGCCGCGGCGAGGTCCTGGACGTACGGGTGTCGGGCCCGACGTACGAGACGCAGCGCCACGGCACGGCGGACCTCCTGCACGCGACGGCGGTCCGCGCGGAGGACGGCACGGTGACGGTGTTCGCGGTGAACCGCGGCCAGACGGAACCGCTGCCGCTCGAAGTGGCGCTGCACGGCCTGGCCTTGACGGAGGTCACCGAACACTCGGTCCTGGCGGACGCGGACCCGGACGCCCGCAACACGCTGACCGACCCGGACCGCGTGAAGCCGCACGCGGGTACGGGGACGTCGCTGGAGAACGGCACCCTCAAGGCGTCCCTCGAACCGCTGTCGTGGAACGTGATCCGGCTGGCGTAGGACCCACGTCACCCACAACCGCTGAAACGGCCCGGCCGCGTCCACCTGACGAGATTCGCACGCGATCCATATCAATCCCATAGGGAACGTATGCACAGTAGTCCGCATGGACTTCTCGTGGACGATCGTCGTCGCCGGGGCCCTCGTCGGCCTCGCGGTCGGGCTGACCGGGATGGGCGGCGGCGCCCTGATGACGCCGATCATGGTCATGTTCTTCGGGGTCAATCCGACCGCCGCCATCGGCAGTGATCTGGCGACCTCCCTGTTCATGAAGCCGTTCGGCGCCGCCGTGCACCAGAAGGCGGGGACGATCCGCTGGGACATCGTGCGGTGGCTGCTGCCGACCGCCGTCCCCGCCGCGTTCGGGGGAGCCCTGCTGCTCCAGGCGTTCGGGGACGGTGAGCAGCTTCAGGAGCGGGTCAAGTACGTCATCGGCGGAGCGCTGCTGCTCGCCGTGACGGGCATGATCGCCAGGATGTGGCTGGACCGGCGGCGCGGTCTCGGGTCCGACACCGCCGAGGACGCGGACGTGCGGGTCAGGCCCCTCGCCACGCTGGTGATCGGGCTCGTCGGCGGGGTCGTCGTCGGGATGACCTCGGTCGGCTCCGGCTCGCTGATCATCGTGATGCTGATGCTGGCCCATCCCCGGCTCAAGGCGAACCACCTGGTCGGCACGGACCTGGTGCAGGCCGTTCCGCTCGTCGGCGCCGCCGCCCTCGGGCACTTCCTCGTCGGCGACGTCTCCCTCGGCCTCGCCGGCACCCTGCTGATCGGCGCCATTCCCGGCGTTCTGGGCGGAGCCGTACTCTCCACGCGGGTCGGCGGGCCCGCCCTGCGCTGGGCGCTGATCGTCCTGCTCACAGGGTCCGGCCTCGCCATGTGGGGCCTGGAAGGGGTTCCGCTGGTGCTGGTCTGCCTTGTCGCCGCCGCCGTCGGCGTCACTGTCACCCTGCGCACCCGGCGCGGCGAGGAGCGTGGCGTCACGGCCCCCGAACGGACCCCGACAATGACCCCATGAGGATTTCAGCCCGAGCCGACTACGCCGTGCGCGCGAGTCTGGAACTCGCCGCCCGCACGAGCTGCGACGGCGAACCCGTCAAGGCCGAGGTGCTCTCCGACGCCCAGGACATCCCGCACAAGTTCCTGGAGGGAATCCTCGGCGACCTGCGGCGCGGCGGCATCGTCGCCAGCCGGCGCGGCGGCAACGGCGGCTATCTCCTCGCCCGGCCCGCCGACGCCATCACCGTCGCCGATGTCGTACGCGCCGTCGAAGGCCCCATCGTCTCCGTACGCGGCGAACGGCCCAGCGCCCTCGCCTACACGGGCCCCGCCGAACCGCTCCTGCCCCTCTGGGTGGCCCTGCGCGCCAACGTGCGGAAGATCCTGGAGGGCGTCACCCTCGACGACATCGCCCGCGACCGCCTCCCGGCCCCCGTACGGGAGCTGGCCGACGACCCGGCGGCCTGGCGCAACCCCTGAGCCCGGCGCTCAAGGACTCGGCGCCCACATCAGCCGGTCCACCGCCGCCGTCCCCGAGCTGTAGGGCCGCGCACCGTAGGGCCCGGCCCCGAGCAGCGCCTCCAGTCCCGACACCAGCCGCACGACGTCGGGCTGAGGCCGCACCACGAGGCGCAGGAAGCGGCTGGACGAGCCGATCTTGTTGCCGCACTCGCGGACCAGGACCCCGTGCCGGGCCAGGAGCTGATCGCGGAGCCACACCCCGTCGACGCCGTCGGGCAGACGCACGTACAGGAAGTTGCCCTGCGACGGGTACACGGTCAGGCCGGGCAGGCGAGTGAGACGGTGGCGCATGTCCTGGCGGTCCTGGCAGACCTGGCGGATGCTGGCGGCGTACTCCTGGCGGTGCTCGCGCAGCATGAACACGACGGTCTCGGCGAAGGAGTTGAGGTTCCACTTCGGCAGCGCGGCCCGCACCCGCCCGGCGAGCGCCGGGTTGGCGACGAGGTAGCCGAAGCGGATGCCGTGCAGGCCGAAGTTCTTGCCGAGGCTGCGCAGGACGATGACGTTGGGCCGCAGGACGGCCTCCTGGACGAGGCTCGGGTCCCGGCCGCCGCCGTCCGCGTCGGCGAAGTCCAGGAAGGACTCGTCGACGACGACCAGGTCCAGGTGGCTCAGCTCGTCGACGAGGGTGAGCAGCGCGCGGCGGGGGAGCAGGCCGCCGTCGGGGTTGTTGGGGTTGCAGATCACCGCGGTGCGCGAGCCGCGGGCATGGAGGAAGTCCGCGTACGACGCCGGGTCGAGGGCGAATCCGTCGCGCTCGGGCAGCGGGAACATGTCGACACGTTTGCCGGTCTCCATCGGCTGGTCCGTCCATCGCCCGAAGGTCGGTACCGGGACCGCGAGGGACTCGCGGACCAGCAGGTGGTCGATCCAGGTGATGAGCTCCGTCGAGCCGTTGCCCATGGCTACCGTCGCGGGGTTGAGGCCGAGGACCTGGCACAGCTCGGCCGTGATCGTCGCCGCGTCGCTCGGGTAGTACGTCAGGATCTCGTGCAGCCGCCCGCGCAGCGCGTCGAGCATCGCGGGCGTCGGGAAGTACGGGTTGCAGGGGATGCAGAAGTCGGTCACCGGGCCCCCGGACGCCGCACCGGCCCGCGTCAGCTGGCCGTACGACGGGGTGTGGGCCGTGGCGCCCTGGAACAACGAGACGACGCTTCCGCTCATCACATGCCTCCGCCCGTATCCGTGGTGACGTCCTTCACGGATACGTCTACGGATACGGGCGGGGCGGTGTTCAACCCATGCGGCTCACGTGCCGAACGAGTGCACCGTCGTCGACCGGTACGTCTCCCCGGGCCGCAGCACCGTCGACGGGAACGCCGGCTGGTTCGGGGAGTCCGGGAAGTGCTGGGTCTCCAGGCAGAGGCCGTCGCCCTGGCGGTAGGTGCGCCCCGACGGGCCGACGAGCGTGCCGTCGAGGAAGTTGCCGGAGTAGAACTGCACCCCGGGCTGGTCCGTGGCGATCTTCAGCGTGCGGCCCGAGCCCGGGTCGCGGAGCGTGGCGAAGTGCACCGGGCGGGCCGTGATGCCCTTGTCGAGGACCCAGTTGTGGTCGAAGCCCTTCGCGGTGACGAGCTGCGGGTGAGCGGCGCGGATGTCGTCGCCGATCGGCTTCGCGCGGCGGAAGTCGAACGGGGTGCCCGCCACCTTCGCCAGCTCACCTGTCGGGATCAGCCCGGCATCGGTGGGCGTGTAGCGCGACGCTGCGAGGGTCAGTTCGTGGTCGTAGACGCCGCCGCTGCCTTCTCCCGCCAGGTTGTAGTAGGTGTGGTTGGTGAGGTTGACGACGGTCGCCTTGTCCGTCGTCGCCTTGTAGTCGATGCGCCAGTCGCCGCGCGCGGTGAGCGTGTAGGTGACCGTCACCTTGAGCGTGCCGGGGTAGCCCATCTCGCCGTCGATCGACGTGTAGTGCAGGTGGAGGCCGACCTCGGAGCCGGATGTGAACGGTTCCACGTCCCAGACCCGCGTGTTGAAGCCCTTCGCCCCGCCGTGCAGCGAGTTGGCGCCGTCGTTCACGGAGAGCTGGTACGCCTTGCCGTCGAGGGTGAAGCGGCCGTTCGCGATGCGGTTGCCGTAGCGGCCGATGGTCGCGCCGAAGAAGGTCGTTCCGGTGACGTAGCCCTCGATGTTGTCGTAGCCGAGGGAGACGTTCACGTACCGGCCCTTGCGGTCCGGGAGCTCCAGGGACTGCACGATGCCGCCGTAGGAGAGGACCTTCAGGCGGGTGCCGCCGTTCGACAGGGACCAGCGGTGGATCCTCGTACCGTCGGCGAGCCTGCCGAACAGCTCCTTCGTCGGTCTCTTTCCCGATGCGGCCGGCGCGGCGTGTGCCGTGCCGCCGAACGTGGTGGTGGCGGCGATGCCCGCGGCGCCGGCCGCCGCGAGCACCGTTCGTCTGGTCGTGGCCGGATCCATCTGACGCTCCTAAAGCGGGGAGTGGTGCCTGATGACGTGCGACGTGCGACGTGCGACGTGCGATGTACGTGTGGGGAGCGGGCGCCGTCAGGAACCCGCGCGGCGCTTGTTCCACACGTCGAAGCCGACCGCGGCGAGCAGGGCGAGGCCCTTGATCACCGACTGCCAGTCGGAGCCGACACCGAGCAGGTTCATGCCGTTGTTCAGCACACCGAGGACGAGACCGCCGATGATCGCGCCGAGGATGGTGCCGACGCCGCCGCTCATCGAGGCGCCGCCGATGAAGGAGGCGGCGATCGCCTCCAGCTCGAAGTTGAGACCGGCCTTCGGCGAGGCCGCGTTCAGGCGGGCGGCCACGACCAGACCGGCCAGGGCGGCGAGGACGCCCATGTTGAGGAAGACGTAGAAGGAGACCTTCTTGTCCTTCACGCCGGAGAGCTTGGCGGCGGGCAGGTTGCCGCCGATGGCGTAGATGTGGCGGCCGAAGATCGAGTTGCGCATCAGGTAGCCGTAGCCGACGACCAGGACGCCGAGGATGAGCAGGACGATCGGGGCGCCCTTGTAGCTGGCGAGGAGCATCGTCACCACGGCGATGGCGGCGACGATCGCGATCAGCTTCAGGATGAACAGGTTGAACGGCGGCAGGTCGAGGGCGAACTCCTGCTGGCGGCGCCGGTCCCGCAGCTCCTGTATGACGACGGCCGCGGCGAGCACCACGCCGAGCAGCAGGGTGAGGTTGTGGTAGTTCGTGTTCGGGCCGACCTCGGGCAGGAAGCCGTTGCCGAGCTTGCCGAGGCCCTCGGGGAACGGGCCGAGGGTCTGCCCCTTCAGCAGGATCTCCGTGAGACCGCGCCACACCAGCATGCCCGCGAGGGTCACGATGAAGGACGGTATGCCGCCGTAGGCGATCAGCCAGCCCTGGATGCATCCCGCGGCGCCGCCCATCGCGAGGCAGATCACTCCGGCGACGGGCCAGGGCATGTCGTGGCTGACCATGAGGACGGCGGCCGTCGAGCCGACGAACGCGGTCAGCGACCCCACCGACAGGTCGATGTGTCCGGCGATGATGACCAGCATCATGCCGATCGCGAGGATCAGGATGTAGCTGTTCTGCAGCACCAGGTTGGAGACGTTGCGCGGCAGGATCAGGTCGCCGTTCGTCCAGATGGCGAAGACGACCACGAGGAGGCCGAGCGCGAGCAGCATGCCGTACTGGCGCATGTTGCGGCGCATCCCGTCGAGCACGAGACGCAGCAGCCCGCCCTCGCCGGCGGCTCCGTCCTTGCCCGGCGGCGCGGGGGCCGGGGACTTGTCCATCACGTCCGTGCTCATCGAGATACCTCTTCTGTCCCGTTCTTGTCCTTGGTCATCAGGCGCATCAGGGACTCCTGCGTCGCCTCCGCGCGGGTGACCTCACCGGTCAGCCGTCCCGCGCTCATCGTGTAGATGCGGTCGCACATGCCGAGCAGTTCGGGCAGTTCGGAGGAGATGAACACCACCGCCTTGCCCTCGGCCGCGAGTTTGTCGATGACCGTGTAGATCTCATACTTGGCGCCCACGTCGATCCCGCGGGTCGGCTCGTCGAGGATGAGCACCTCGGGGCCCGCGAAGATCCATTTGCTGAGGACGACCTTCTGCTGGTTGCCGCCCGACAGCTTCCCCACCGGTTCGAAGACCGTCGGGGCCTTGATGTTCATCGACTTGCGGTACTCCTCGGCGACCTGCCGCTCCCCGTGCTCGTCGACCACGCCGCGCTTGGAGACCTTGCGCAGCGCCGCGAGGGAGATGTTGCGGTTGATGGTGTCGAGGAGGTTGAGGCCGTAGTGCTTGCGGTCCTCGGTCGCGTAGGCGATGCCGTGCTGGACGGCCTCGGCGACCGACTTCGTCCGGATCTCCGCGCCGTCCTTGAGCACGGTGCCCGCCGCGTACCGGCCGTAGGTCCGGCCGAAGACGTTCATCGCGAGTTCGGTGCGGCCCGCGCCCATCAGACCGGCGATGCCGACGATCTCCCCGCGCCGTACGTGCAGGGAGACGTCGTCGACGACCTTGCGCTCGCGGTCCAGGGGGTGGTGCACGGTCCAGTTGCGGATCTCCAGGGCCGGTGCCGCGCCCTTCTCGGCCTGGTGCGGGGTCCGCTCGGGGAAGCGGTGCTCCAGGTCGCGGCCGACCATCCCGGAGATGATCCGGTCCTCCGAGGTCTCCTCGGCGTGCACGTCGAGGGTCTCGATGGTGCGGCCGTCCCGCAGGATCGTCACGGAGTCGGCGACGCGGCGGATCTCGTTCAGCTTGTGGGAGATGATGATCGAGGTGATGCCCTGTTCCTTCAACTCCAGGATCAGGTCGAGGAGTTTGCCGGAGTCCTCGTCGTTGAGCGACGCGGTCGGCTCGTCGAGGATCAGCAGCTTCACGTCCTTGGCGAGCGCCTTGGCGATCTCCACGAGCTGCTGCTTGCCGACACCGATGTCGGAGATCCGGGTGTTGGGGTTCTCCGCCAGGCCCACCCGGCGCAGCTGCCGGGTGGCGTGCAGCAGGGTCTCCCGCCAGTCGATGAAGCCGCGCGTGGCGTGCTCGTTGCCGAGGAACATGTTCTCGGCGATCGACAGGTAGGGGACGAGCGCCAGCTCCTGGTGGATGATGACGATGCCCCGCTTCTCGGACGCGTTGATGTCCTTGAACTGGCAGGGCTGCCCCTCGAAGAGGATCTCCCCCTCGTAGCTTCCGTGCGGATGGAGGCCGGAGAGGACCTTCATCAGAGTGGACTTGCCGGCGCCGTTCTCTCCGCAGATGGCGTGGACCTCGCCCTGGCGTACCGTCAGGTTGACGTCCGAGAGCGCTTTCACACCGGGAAAGGTCTTGACGATCGAGCGCATTTCCAGGACGGGTCCCGCCATGGTCGTGCCCTTCAGCTAGTGGTTCAGCTTGTGGTTCGGAGCTTGTGGTTCGGAGCTTGTGATGTGGACAGGGGTGCTTACGTACTCACTGGCCCAGGTCGGACTTGGAGTAGTAGCCGCTGTCGACGAGCTCCTTCTCGTAGTTGTCCTTGGTGACCAGGACCGGCTTCAGCAGGTACGAGGGGACGACCTTCGCGCCGTTGTCGTAGGTCTTGGTGTCGTTGACCGCGGGCTTCTTGTCGTGCAACACGTCGTCGACCATGGTCACCGCGACCTTGGCGAGCTGGCGGGTGTCCTTGTAGACGGTCGAGTACTGCTGGCCCGCGACGATCGACTTCACCGAGGCGACCTCGGCGTCCTGCCCGGAGACGGGCGGCAGCGGCTTGGAACCCGAGCCGTAACCGTCCGACTTCAGCGCCGACAGGATGCCGATGGAGATGCCGTCGTACGGGGAGAGCACCGCGTCCACGCGCGTGCTGCCCTTGTACGTCGACGTCAGGATGTCGTCCATGCGCTTCTGGGCGGTGGCGCCGTCCCAGCGCAGGGTGGTGACCTGGTTGAGCTTGGTCTGGCCGGACTTGACGACCAGCTGCTTCTTGTCGATGTAGGGCTGGAGCACGCTCATCGCGCCGTTGAAGAAGTACTTGGTGTTGTTGTCGTCGTTGGAGCCGGCGAACAGCTCGACGTTGAACGGGCCCTTCTTGCCGCTCTTGAGGCCCAGCTCGTCGACCAGCGAACCGGCCTGCAGCTGGCCGACCTTCTCGTTGTCGAACGTCGCGTAGTAGCTGACGTCCTTGGTGTCGAGGATGAGCCGGTCGTAGGCGATGACCGGGATGTCCGCGTCGGCCGCCTGCTTGAGCACCGAGCTGAGCGACTTGTTGTCGATCGCGGCGACGATCAGCGCCGAGACGCCCTGCGTGATCATGTTCTCGATCTGCGAGACCTGCTGGTCCGGGTCGTCCTCGCCGAAGACCAGCTGGGTCTTGTAGCCCTTGTCCTTCAGGGACTTCACGACGTTGTTGCCGTCGGCGATCCAGCGCTCCGAGGACTTCGTCGGCATCGCGATGCCGACCGTGGAGCCCTCGGCGCTCTTCTTGCCCCCTTCCGAGCCGCCCTCGCTGTCCTGGCCGCAGGCGGTCAGGGTGAGCGCGAGGGAGACGGTCGCGGCTATCGCGGCTGCAGCGGTGCGGCGGTTTCGCATGGTCATCATCCTTGATGTGTGGGTGCGGCGCTCGGTCGGGAGGAGCGAAGTCCCGGGCCGGTTGCGGGGGTTGACCGAGAACCGAAGTGCGTTGGATTGTGCGCGGCTCTGTCGTGTTCTGTGAAGTTGCGTGGCCAGAACGTTATTGGGCCGTGCTGAAGCGCCGCAGTGTGCCCGGCAGCCGGGAGCCGAGCGGCGACATCGCGCCGCCCGCCCCGTGCCGCGCGAGCAGGTCGAGCGCGAGGCGGCCCCGCCGCACCCGCTCGCGGGCGGTGTCGAGCGTGACGTCCCGCAGATGGGTGCCGTACGGATAGATGGCGGGCGCCTTGGCGAGCCCGAACTTCAGGTACAACGGGGCGCCGCGGCGCACCAGTTCGGCGATCTCGTACATCCGGATGTAGCCGCCCAGGTCGTCGGGCGCCTCCACGTACATGTCCATCGGCGCCGCCGAGAGCCGCCGGATCTCGGTGAGGTGCGTGAGGGTCAGGTCGGACGGCACGTTCAGCGAGTCGGCGCCGAGCCGCTCGTACACGGCGTACGAGGCCGGGTTCACGGGCCCGATGAGCGCGGACACCTTGAGCGTCGTGTCGGCGGGGACGACCCCCTGGGCGCGCGCCCTGTGCAGCGTCCACAGCACGCCCTCGTCGGCGACGAGCAGACACTTCACGCCCAGCTCCGTCGCGCGTACGGCGTCCTCGACGCATCCGGCGACGGCGTCGTGGCCGCGGGCGCGCAGCCCCGCGCCGCGCGAGTCGGTGCGCACGGAGGCGCCGGTGTCCCAGGTGCCGCGCGGCCCGGTGAACAGGCACAGCTCGATGTCGCGCTCGGCGGTCGCCTCGACCATCTCCACGATCTCGGTGTCCCGCAGCATCCAGACGCCGCTGCCCTGGCTGATCCGGTGGATGGGGACGTCGAGCCGTGAGGCTTCCTTCAGTACGACGCCGACGGCCTCGGGGCCCTCGACGGAGGGGATCTCCACGCGCCACGTCCCGCCGTCCGGGAACGTGTGCGGGGAGGCGTCCGCCGGGTCGGGCGCGGGAGCGCTGAGCCCGAGGGCGGAGAGGGCGGGTTCGCCGGGGCGGCGGGGTGAGTCGGTCACGCTCGTCCTTAGGTCTTGTCCGAAATCTTGGCGAGTGAGCGGGGCGGGGCCGGCCCTAGGGCCGCAGCAGCACCTTCCCGACCCCGGGGTCCCCGGACCCGACCCACTCGATGGCCTCGGCGAACCGCTCCAGGGCCACCTCGTGCGTCACCAGCGGCAGGGGATCGAGCAGCCCCGCCCCGAAGACCCGCACCGCGTGCGCCCACGCGTCGGGCGCGGCCCCGAACACGGTCCGCACCTCCAGCTGGCGCACGACCAGATCCGTGGGGTCGAGCCCGTCGGCGCCCGCCGCCGGGATGCCGGTGAGCACCAGGCGCCCGCCGCGCCGCAGCAGCGAGGCGGCGGTCCGGGCGGCCGAGGCGGAGCCCGCGGTCTCGATCACGACATCGATGTCGGAGGGGAGCGGTCCGGTCCGCAGCCGGAAGTCCGTCGCCCCGAACCGCCGCGACAGCGCCTCCCGGTCGTCCCTCGAGCCGACGACGAGCAGTTCGGCCGGGGAGTTCGCGGCGAGGAACTGCACGGCGAACATCCCGAGCGTCCCCGTCCCGACCACCGCGACCCGCTGCCCCGGCCGCGCCTCGGCCTTGAGCGCGGCGGCGGCGATGCACGCGGCCGGTTCGAGGAGCGCGGCGGCGCTCAGGTCCGCGTCGTCGGGCAGTACGTGCAGGAGCCGGGCGGGGAGCACCAGCGTGGCCGCCATCGCCCCGGCCTGCGTGAACCCCGTCTCCTCGTACCCCGCGGTGCACAGCGTCGTCTCACCGGCGTGGCAGCGGTCGCAGACCTGGCAGTTCCGGAAGCCCTCGCCGACGACCTTGCGGCCGACGAGCCCGTCCGGCACCCCGGCGCCCACCGCGTCCACGACGCCGGACCACTCGTGGCCCGGGGTGAGCGGGTAACGGACATACCCCTCGGGCCGGTTGCCCTGGTAGACCTCGCGGTCGCTGCCGCAGATCCCGACGGCGTGCACCCGTACCCGCGCCTCGCCCGGTCCTGGCGGCGCGGGCTCGTGCGGCACGACCCGGTGCTCACCGGGCCCGTCGACGACTACGGCGGAGCTCACTGGGACCCCTTCGGCGCGCGCTTCTCCCAGCCCTCGGCCCACAGGTCGAAGCGGGCCTGCTGCTGCGGGAACTCGGCGGCGGCGTCCACGTCGAGCTCGACGCCGAGGCCGGGCTCGTGCGACAGCTCGAAGTACCCGTCCACGACCTGCGGCGCGCCCTTGACCACCTTCTTGATCTCGGCGTCCGCGAAGTCGTTGAAGTGCTCCAGGATCTTGAAGTTGGGGGAGGTGAAGCCGACCTGGAGCGAGGCCGCCGTGAGCACCGGGCCGCCGACGTTGTGCGGGGCGATCAGCATGTAGTGGGTCTCGGCGGTGGCGGCGAGCTTGCGGGTCTCCCAGATGCCGCCGATGTGGCCGACGTCGGGCTGGATGATGTCGACGGCCTGGCTCTCGAACAGCTCGCGGAACTCGATCCGGTCGTGGATCCGCTCACCGGTCGCGACCGGCATGTCCACCTTCGCGGCGACCTTCTCCAGCGCCTTCAGGTTCTCCGGCGGCACCGGCTCCTCCAGCCACGCGGGCTTGAACGGGGCGAGGTCGCGCGCGAGCCGTACGGCCGTCGCGGGGGAGAACCGGCCGTGCATCTCCAGCATCAGCTCGGCGTCGGGCCCGATCGCGTCGCGCACGGCCTCGATCAACGAGACGGCGTACAGCGACTGTTCGTGGTCCAGCTCGAAGTGCCCGGTGCCGAACGGGTCGATCTTCAGCGCCTTGTACCCGCGCTCCACCACCGCCTGCGCGGCCTTGTGGTACGCCTCCGGGGTCCGCTCGGTGGTGTACCAGCCGTTGGCGTACGCCTTCACCTTGTCGGTGACCTTGCCGCCGAGCAGCTGCCACACCGGGACGCCGAGCGCCTTGCCCTTGATGTCCCAGCAGGCCATCTCGACGACCGCGATGCCGGACATGACGATCTCGCCGGCCCGCCCGTAGTCCCCGTACTTCATGCGCCGTACGAGGTCCTCGACGGCGAACGGGTCCGACCCCACAATGTGGTTGGCCAGCGCCTCGTTCAAGTAGCCGATGAGCGCGTCGGTGTGGCCCAGCATGCGGGTCTCGCCGACGCCGGTGATCCCCTCGTCGGTGTGCACCTGGACGTAGGTCAGGTTCCGCCAGGGCGTCCCGACCACATGCGTGCTGATTCCCGTGATGCGCAAGGCGATTGCCCCCTGTGCCGATTCGTTGCCGTTCGATATTTCGTCACTCGTTCGAAATGCTGGCGTGACAGTAAAGACGGCCGTACAGAGGTGTCAATGGTCTGCGCAGAGGTTCAGGGCGCTTCGTGAAGGTTCGCCGCGCTTCGTCAACTTGCGCCGCGCCACGTTTCGCACAGAAGTTTCACAGCACCGGCTTTCTCCGTCACCGGCCGGGCGCCTAGCCTCCTTTCGACATGGACTACTGCCACCCGTGCCGCAGGCACCTCAACGGAGCCCTCGCCTGCCCGGGCTGCGGCACCCCCGCCGACGCCGTGCGCGCCTACGCGGAGACGCTCGCCGCGCAGGAGGGGGCGGAGGAAGCGACGCCGGTGGAGAACGGTGAACCCGCCGGCCCGCGCAGCAGACGCCGCGCGCGCCCGCGCCGGGCCCACCGCAGACGCCGGGGACGCATCCTGCTGGCCACGGCGGGCCTCGCCCTCGCGGCGGGTGGGCTCAGCCTCGCGGAACTGGGCATGGAGTCGTCGGGCGGCGGCGACGCGCAGGCAGCGCCGGACACGGTCCGGACGGAGGCGGACGGCGCGTCCTCGGCGGACGGGAAGCCGCCCGCCGACGCGGCGGTACCGGCGTCCGCCGCCTCTCCCGGAGCGTCCGGGTCCCCTTCGGGAACCGCTTCCGCCTCGGCTTCCGTGTCCGCCTCCGCGTCCGCGTCGCCGAGTGCGAAGGAGAGCGGCGGCTCGTCGTCGGCGCGGGCGGACGACGGGAGCGACGAGAGCGACGGGAGCGGCACGCCGGGAGACCCGGCCCCGGACAGCGCGGACCCGCCCGCGGGCCCCCCGTCCGACGCGCCCTCGGCCAGCGCCGACCCGGACCCGACCTCCGCGTCCCCGACACCGCCCGAGCCGACCCCGACGAAGACGTGCGACCGGTTCCTGTGGTGGTGCACCTAGCCTTCGTCCGAGGGGGCTGTCCGGCGCCTCAGTCCGAGGACGGCTGCCCGGCCCCGATCATCGTCCTCAGCATGTCCCGCAGCGCGAGCCGCTGGTCCCGGTCGAGCCGGGCCAGCGGCTCGCGCGCGAAATCGAGGGACTCCCGCAGGCTCCGCGCCACGCCGACGCCCTGTTCCGTGGGCGCGGCCACCTTCACGCGCCGGTCGCCGGGCGACGGCCGCCGCTCCACCAGCTCCCGCGCCTCCAGGCGGTCCACGATCCCGGTGATGTTCGAGGGCTCGCACTTCAGCCGGTACGCGATCTGCCGCATCGGAAGAGGTTCGAGCGCCAGCAGACTGAGCACCCGTGCCTGTGCCCCGGTCAGTCCGTGCCGCGCGGCCGCGTCCTCGTACTCCTGGTGGTAGCGCGCGACGACGGCGCCGATCAGCTCCACCACCTCAAGGGTGAGCGGATCGACGGAACGGTGCGGACGGGTGGCGGTCATGGGTCCAGGGTACTCAGTTGCTTGACATCATGAAATATGTAGAAGCATGGTTGTTTCACATACTGAAGTACTGCGCTGAAGTATCGCCCTGAAGCGCCTGGCCCGACGGCCGGCCCGACGGTTCTCCCGACGGCCGGCCCGACGGTCCGAGGCACTTGAAGCACTAGCCACGTAAGGATCACCGCATGTCCGCCGACACCCCCCAGATCCCCGCCACCGGCCGCGAATGGGTCCTGCTCAGCCGCCCCGTCGGCTGGCCCGAGCCCAAGGACTTCGAGCTGCGCGAGGCCCCGGTGGCCGAGCCCGGCCCCGGCCAGGTCCTCGTCAAGAACCTGTACGTCTCCGTCGACCCGTACATGCGCGGCCGTATGAGCGCCGCGAAGTCGTACGTCGCCCCGTACGAGCTGGGCAAGCCCATGCAGGCCGGTGCCGTCGGCGAGGTCATCGCCTCGAACGACGAGGGCATCGCGGTCGGCGACCACGTGCTGCACTTCTCCGGCTGGCGCGAGTACGCGACGTTCGACGCCAAGCAGGCCGTGAAGGTCGACCCGGACGCCGCGCCCCTGTCCACGTACCTGGGCGTGCTCGGCATGACGGGCCTCACCGCGTACGCCGGTCTGCTGCGCACCCTCTCCTTCAAGGAGGGCGACAGCGTCTTCGTCTCCGGCGCCGCGGGCGCGGTCGGCGGCCAGGTCGGCCAGATCGCCAAGCTCAAGGGCGCCTCGCGGGTCATCGGCTCGGCCGGCTCCGACGAGAAGGTCAAGCTGCTCCTCGACGAGTACGGCTTCGACGCGGCGTTCAACTACAAGAACGGCAACGTGCACGAGCAGCTGAAGGAGGCGGCCCCGGACGGCATCGACACGTACTTCGACAACGTCGGCGGCGACCACCTGGAGGCCGCCATCGCCCGCCTCAACCGCGACGGCCGCATCGCCATCTGCGGCGCGATCTCCGTCTACAACAACACCGAGCCGGCCCCGGGCCCGCGCAACCTCTCCCGCCTCATCCAGACCCGCGGCCGCATCGAGGGCTTCCTCGTCGGCGACCACTACGACCTGCAGCCGCAGTTCGTGCAGGAGGTCGGCGCCTGGGTCCGCTCCGGCGAGCTGAAGTACCGCGAGACGGTCGTCGAGGGCATCGAGAACAACCTGGAGGCGTTCCTCGGTGTCCTGCGAGGCGACAACACCGGAAAGATGGTCGTGAAGCTCATCGGCTAGTCTGTTTCCGTTCTACGGATGTAAAACTCCGCTTGCCGGAATAATGCCGAACGAATGAGGGAGTACGAGCCATGGCCATCACGCAGTCCGACGTCGTCTACACCGCCGTAGCCACCGCCGAGAACGGTCGCGACGGCCGCGTCTCCACCGACGACGGCAAGCTCGACGTCGTCGTCAACCCGCCCAAGGAGCAGGGCGGTTCCGGCGCCGGTACCAACCCGGAGCAGCTCTTCGCGGCCGGGTACAGCGCCTGCTTCCAGGGCGCCCTCGCCGTCGTCGCCCGCCAGGAGGGCATCGACATCGCCGGTTCGACCGTCACCGCGAAGGTCGGCATCGGCAAGAACGACGACGGCTTCGGCCTCATCGTCGACATCTCGGCGGCCATCCCGAACGCGGACGCGGCCACCGCCAAGTCCCTGATCGAGAAGGCCCACCAGGTCTGCCCGTACTCCAAGGCGACCCGCGGCAACATCACGGTCACGCTCTCGGTCTGACCGTCCGGCCGGGGAAGATCTGACGGCCCTCGCCCGTCCCGTAAGGTTTGCGCCATGCGTGATCTCGGGGCGGGCTTCGGCTATCTGATGAAAGGGCAGCGCTGGGTTGCCCTGCACGGCAGGAAGTACGGCTGGAGCCTGCTGCCCGGCCTCATCACCCTCGTCCTGTACGCGGCGGCCCTGGTCTGCCTCGCCATCTGGGGCCAGGACTTCGTCGGCTGGTCGACGCCGTTCGCGGACCGCTGGTCGTCGCCGTGGCTCGGCCTCTTCCGCGGCCTGCTGACGGCCGTCCTCTTCGCCCTGGCCCTGCTCCTCGCGGTCCTGACCTTCACCGCGGTCACACTCCTGATCGGCCAGCCGTTCTACGAGTCCCTCTCCGAGCAGGTCGACCTCGCCGAGGGCGGCCACGCCCCGGATTCCGGTCTGCCGCTCTGGCGCGACCTGTGGATCTCCGCCCGCGACAGCCTGCGCATCCTCGTCCGCGCCGCCCTGTGGGGCATCCTGCTCTTCGCGCTCGGCTTCCTGCCCTTCATCGGCCAGACGGTCATCCCGGTCCTCGGCTTCTTCGTCACCGGCTTCTTCCTCGCGGAGGAACTCACAGCGGTCGCGCTGCAGCGCCGGGGCGTCGAACTCCGGGACCGCCTCGCCCTGTTGCGCTCCAGGAAGGGCCTGGCCTGGGGCTTCGGCGCGCCGCTCGCGGTGGCGTTCCTGGTGCCGGTGGTGGCGGTGTTCCTGATGCCGGGGGCGGTCGCCGGAGCCACCTTGATGGTGCGGGACCTTCGGGGCGAGCCCGTACAGGCGCCCGACGACGCCGACGAGCCGTTCCCGGTGTCCGGCGCCGGCGCGGCGGACGAGACCCCGCGAGGGATGACCGCATGAAGACCGCCAACGCCGCCGTCCTCTTCGCCGTAGAACTCGTGGCCCTGGGCGCCGTCGGCGCGTACGGCTTCACCCGCGACGTGGCCGCGCCGCTGGCCTGGCTCTACGGGGTCCTCGGCCTCGCGGTGATGATCACCGCTTGGGCCCTCTTCGGCTCACCGAAGGCCCGGTACGGGACGCGCGGGGCGGTGCGGGTCGCCTTCGAGGCGGTGTGGTTCGGCGCGGGTGCGGTGGCGCTCGCGCTTTCGGGGGCGTACGTCTGGGCGGCCGTTTTCGCGGCGGTGTGTGCTGTCAGCAAGGCGCTGGCGGTGCGCTGGCACCAGTATCCCGGGGCGGAGGCCGGAGGCGCGGCTCAGTTCTGAGACGAGCTTTCGGGGCCGGCGGGTTCGGTGGGTTCGGTGGGGTCGGTGGGTTCGGCCAGCAGTGTCAGGAAATCCCGGAACGCTCCGGCCATGTCCACCGACTCCGGGTCGAGCAGCCACTGGTACTGCAGCCCGTCCATGACGGCGACGAGCAGCGGCGCCGCCCGCTCCGGCGTGAGCCCGCCCGGCAGCCGCTCCCCGTACTCGGCGCGCAGCACCTCCGCCATGGACGCGCGCACGTCGTCGTAGCGCCGCGTGAAGAACTCGCGCGCCGGGTGGCCTTCGGTGACCGACTCGCCGAGCAGCGCCGAAAACGTCTGCACGATCCCGGGCCGCATCGCGTTGTACTCGACCAGTGAGCCGAGCAGGTCGAGACGCCACTGGCTGTCGGGCACCGCGTCCCACCGGTCCCGGTCCGCGAGCACGGCGACGAGCAGCGCCTCCTTCGTCGGGAAGTGGTGCAGCAGCCCCTGCTGGGTCAGCCCGACGCGCTCCGCGACAGCGGCGAGGCTCGCACCCCGGTACCCGCGCTCGGCGATCACAGCGAGCGCCGCCCGCAGGATCTCGGCCCGTCGCTCCTCGCCGCGGGCGGTTCTGGTGCTGCTCATGCGGTCACCGTACGACATGGTCAGGGACCTACTGGGCAGTGCGGATAACGGCGAAGTAACGAAACCTACCGCTCTACAGGTGTGCGGGTGCAGGATGGACGCGCTGAAGCACAGGCGCACGTGGCACATACGTGATGACCTCGATCTGCATGACCTCGATCTACGTGAGCTCGATCTACAGACCTCGATCTACAGACCTCGACGAGGAGGACCGGCATGGCGACCCAGGCAGACGGTTTCGGTGGCGACGACGACAGGGCCCGCGCCCGCGAGGCGGTGGTCGGGGCCGCGCTCGGCAAGCTCGACCTCGACGCCAAGGCGCGGCTGCTCGCCGGGCAGGACATGTGGTCGCTGCCCGCGCTCCCCGAGATCGGCCTCGCCCCGCTGGTGATGTCCGACGGCCCGATCGGCGTGCGCGGCGTCCGCTGGACCGCCGACGACCCGTCGATCGCCCTGCCGTCCCCGACCGCGCTCGCCGCCACCTGGGACCCCGCGCTCGCCCGCCGGGCCGGCGCGCTGCTCGCCCAGGAGGCCCGCCGCAAGGGCGTCCACGTACTGCTCGCCCCGACCGTCAACCTGCACCGCTCACCGCTCGGCGGCCGCCACTTCGAGGCGTACAGCGAGGACCCACTGCTCACCGGCGCCATCGGCACCGGTTACGTACAAGGCGTCCAGTCCGGCGGCGTCGGCACCACCGTCAAGCACTTCGTCGCCAACGACGCCGAGACCGACCGCTTCACCGTCGACAACATCGTCTCCGCGCGCGCCCTGCGCGAGCTGTACCTGGCGCCCTTCGAGGCGATCGTCGCCAACGCCCACCCGTGGGGCATCATGACCGCCTACAACACGGTCAACGGCACGACGATGACCGAGCACCGCCACCTCGTGAACGAGGTCCTGCGCGGCGAATGGGGCTTCGACGGCTTCAACGTCTCCGACTGGATGGCCGCCCGCTCCACCACCGGCGCCCTCAAGGGCGGCCTCGACGTCGCCATGCCGGGCCCGCAGACCGTCTACGGGCCCGCGCTCGCCGCCGCCGTACGCGCCGGGGAGGTGGCGGAGTCCGAGGTCGACGACGCCGTGCGCCGCGTCCTTCGCCTCGCCGCCCGCGTCGGCGCCCTCGACGGCGCCGAACCGGCCGTGCCCGAGGTGCCGGCCGAGATCGACGGCGTCGCCCTGGCCCGCGAGGTCGCCCGCCGCGCCTTCGTCCTCGTACGCAACACCAACGGTGTCCTGCCGCTGCGCCGCGACGCGAAGATCGCGCTCATCGGCGCCGCCGCCCGCGACGCCCGCGTCCTCGGCGGCGGCTCCGCCACCGTCTTCCCCGACGACATCGTCTCCCCGCTCGGCGGTCTCGGCGCCGCGGTGGACTTCCTCACCTACGCCGTCGGCGCCGACCCGAGCGACGAACTCGCCGCCGCCGACCAGGGCTTCGAGCTGCGCGCCGTCTGCCGCGACGCCGACGGCACCGTCATCGGCGAGGGCTCACTGCCCAGCGGCCAGCTCCAGTGGATGGGCGGCGACCTGCCCGCGGGCGTCACCCACGAGACGCTGCACAGCATCGAGATCAAGGGCACGTTCACCCCGCGCGTCAGCGGCGACCACGCCTTCGGCACCCGCGGCCTCGGCGCGTTCACCCTCACCGTCGACGGCACCGTCCTCTACGACGGCGTCCAGGCCATGGGCGACGAGTCCGACCCCTTCGAGGCGTTCTTCGGCGCCCCGCTGGAGCGCGGCAAGGCCGCGCTCACCGAGGGCGAACCGGTCGAGGTCTCCCTGCTCCACCCGCTGGACAAGTCCCTCGCCATGCCGCTGCCCGCCGTGATCTTCAGCCTCACCCACCTCGAACCGCGCCGCGACGCCGACACCCTGATCGCCGAGGCGGTCGAGGCCGCGCGCGACGCCGAGGCCGCCGTCGTCGTGGTCGCCACCACCGAACGCGTCGAGTCCGAGGGCTTCGACCGCGCCGACCTGCGCCTGCCCGGCCGCCAGGACGACCTGGTGCGCGCCGTCGCCGCCGCCAACCCGAACACGGTCGTGGTCGTCAACTCCGGCTCCCCGGTGGAGCTCCCGTGGCGCGAGGACGTGGCGGCGGTCCTGCTGAGCTGGTTCCCCGGACAGGAGGGCGGCGACGCCCTCGCCGACGTACTCCTCGGCACGGAGGAACCGGGCGGCCGACTGCCCACGACATGGGGCGCGTTGGCCGACGCCCCGGTCACCGAGGTGAAGCCGGCCGACGGCCGACTCGTCTACACCGAAGGCGTGTTCATCGGCTACCGCGCCTGGGACAGGACGGGCGCCACACCCTCGTACCCGTTCGGCCACGGCCTCGGCTACACCGACTGGACGTACGAGTCGCTGGACGTGACCAGCGACGACGCCGGGGCCGCGACCGCCACCGTCCGGGTCCGCAACAGCGGCTCCCGGCCCGGCCGCGAGGTCGTCCAGCTCTACCTGGCCCCGGGCGAGCCCGACGCGGACCGCCCCGCCCGCTGGCTGGCCGGCTTCGCGAGCGTCTCGGCCGCCCCCGGCGAGACCGTCGAGGCCGTCGTCGAACTCCCGCGGCGCGCCTTCGAGACCTGGGACGAGGACGCGGACGCGTGGGCGTACCGGGCGGGCCGGTACGAGCTGACCGCCGGCCGCTCGCTCACGGACGGCCGGGTGAGCGAGACGATCGTGGCGTGAAGCCGCGTACTCCAGGGCTGCCTGTCAGGGCCGCACCCCGAACCCGTACACCGTCTGCGACCGGTACACCTCGCCCGGCCGCAGCACGGTGGACGGGAAGTCGGGCCGGTTCGGTGAGTCCGGGAAGTGCTGCGTCTCCAGGGCGATGCCGTCGCCGGGCGCGAACGGCAGACTCTCGTCGAACCCGTCCGAGGTGTAGAGCTGGATGCCCGGCTCGGTCGTCGCGATCGTCAGGACCCGGCCGGACGCGGGGTCGTGCAGCTCCGCGATCTCCTCGGCCGCCGCGGTGACGCCCTTGTCGAGTACGTAGTTGTGGTCGTACCCGGCGCCGACCTTCCGGCTCTCCCGGAAGTCGAACCGTGTGCCGTCGACGTCCTGCGGCGCCCCGGCCGGGATCAGGTCGGCGTCCACGGCGGTCACCTTCCCGGCGGCGATCCGCAGCTCGTGCCCGCCGACCGCGGTCCCGGACGCCGCCCCGCCCAGGTTCCAGTAGGTGTGGTTGGTGAGGTTCACGACGGTCGGCGCGTCGGTCACCGCCTCGTAGGACAGGCGCAGCACCCCGCCCTCCTCGAGCGCGTACGTCGCCGTGATCTCCAGCCGTCCGGGGAAACCTTCCTCGCCGTCGGACGACACACGTGTGAGCCGCAACGTGTGCTCCCCGACCGGCTCCGCGTCCCACACCCGCTTGTCGAAGCCGTGCTCGCCGCCGTGCAATGAGTTCGGTCCGTTGTTCTGCGCCAATGCGTGGACCCGTCCGTCCAGCTCGAACCGGCCGCCCGCGATCCGGTTCGCGTACCGGCCGACCAGAGCGCCCAAGTACGGCTCCGGGTGCGCCAGATAACCGGCGAGGTCGTCGAAACCGAGGGAGACGGACGTGCGCGCCCCCTCACGGTCGGGCGTCTCGACCGACTGCAGGATGGAGCCGTACGTCAGGACGCGTACCCGCACCCCGTCCCGTTCCAGGATCCAGCGGTGGACGTCGGTGCCGTCGGGGAGGGCGTCGAAGAGTTCGCTGCGCATGATCGAGACCCTACGCCCTGCCGAACGCCCTGCCGATCCGTCTCATCCGGCGGTGGTCACCCCGCGATACGCGAGCGCCGCGAGCCGCGCCTGCCCGTTCTTGCTGGGGTGGAACCAGTCCCACTGGCTCAACTGGTCCCCGTCGAACCGGTACCCGAAGACCGCACCCTGGTCGGAGCGGCACCGCCGGTCCTTCGCGCACACGTCCTCGAGGACCTCGTTGTACGCCTCCACACGTTGCTGCACCTCGTCACGGCGCGCGGTCGCCGCGGCGTCCACGGCGTCCGGATCGGCCAGCATCGACGCGCAGATGCCCAGCTTCCACACCTGCTTGCCCAGCGGGTTCGTCCGCCCCTGCGACCAGAGCCGCTTCAGATCCGGCACGCTCATCACGTACACCTGCGCCTTGGGAGCCGCGCGCCGCAACTGCCGCAGCGACTCCTCGAAGTCGGCCCGGAAGTCGGCCACCGGCGTCATGGCGCCGACCGTCGGGCGGCACGCGTCGTTCGCTCCGGCCATCACCGTCACCAGATCGGGCCGCTCCGCGCCGGCCTGCTCCATCTGCGCCGGCAGATCGGCCATCCGCGCCCCGGTCCGCGCGTGATTCCAACTGTGCGTCTTGGCGCGGCTCTTGCCGAGCAGCCGTACCGCCAGGCTCTTGACCTGCGCGTCCGTGCCCGTCGCCCACGACACCTCCGGGCAGTCGGACAGCACCGAGCAGGCGTCGAAGCCGCGGGTGATCGAGTCCCCGACCGCGGCGAGGGAGCGCGGGCTCGTGTCCCACGCCGGCGTCGGCGTCGGGGACGGCTTCCCGGCGGCCGTGGACCCGCCCGGACCCGGGGAGTTGCCACCCGAGGCGTCACAGGCCGTCAGCGCGGTGACACCCAGCAGGGCCGCCGACACGGCGGCGACGGCCCCGCGCACGACCGTCGACCGTTGGTCTCGCTTTCGCATGCCCGTGGCCCCTCCGCCGCTCGCTCGCCGACCGTACGCGGGGCCGGGGTTGCGCCCCGCCGGGTGAAAGGTCGACGTTTGTACGCCCCGGGACCGACAGTACGACACACTCCTTGGAGCACTGCGCGATAGCCTCGCCCCGGGGTCCCCGGTCGACCCGGTGAGACCCCGCTGTACCGGTTCCGCTAAATTACAACACGTCAGATGTGTCCCTTTTTGTCTGGGCTCGTTGGTCCGGGCGCGAAGGGAAGAAGGCTCGGCACGGGCGCGAGGCCGCTGGGAAGGCGAACCTCGACCCACACTGGAGGTCCGGTGACGACACGTGGAGTTCTGTACGTGCACTCCGCGCCGCGCGCGCTGTGCCCGCACGTCGAATGGGCGGTCGCGGGCGTACTCGGCGCGCGCGTCAGCCTCGACTGGATCAGGCAGCCCGCGGCGCCTGGCACCTGGAGATCCGAGTTCTCCTGGCGCGGTGAGGCGGGCACGGCCGCCAAGCTGGCCTCCGCCCTGCGCGGCTGGCAGCTGCTCCGCTTCGAGGTGACGGCCGAACCCTGTGCCAACGCCGAGGGCGAGCGCTACAGCGCCACCCCCGAACTCGGCATCTTCCACGCCGTCACCGGCATCCACGGCGACATCCTCATCCCCGAGGACCGGCTGCGCGCCGCACTGGCCCGCTCCATCGACGGCGAGACCAACCTGGAGACCGAGGTCAACAAGCTCCTCGGCAAGCCCTGGGACGACGAACTGGAGCCGTTCCGCTACGCCGGTGAGGGCGCTCCGGTCCGTTGGCTGCATCAGGTGGTTTAACCGGGTGACCCGGGTGACCCCGGTGACCCGGGTCACTCGGGTGAACCGGGTGAACCGGGTGGTGCGACCCGCCCGGTGGGTGCGTGTGCCGGGCGGGTGAGTGTGCCGGTGGGTGTATGTGCCGGCGGGTGAGTGTGCTGGATGTGCGATGGGCCCGCCCGGGAATCCCCGGGCGGGCCCATCGCGCGTTCGTACTCAGACCGTACGGAACGCCAGCACCACGTTGTGCCCGCCGAAGCCGAACGAGTCGTTCAGCGCGGCGATGCGGCCCTCGACGGGCAGCTTGCGCGCCTCGCCACGGACGATGTCCGCGGCGACCTCGGCCTCGGGGTCCAGGTTCTCCACGTTGATCGTCGGCGGAGCCACCCGGTGGTACAGGGCGAGGACGGACGCCACGGTCTCGACGCCACCGGCGCCACCGAGCAGGTGCCCGGTCATCGACTTCGTCGCGGAGACGGCGAAGTGGTCGGTGTCGTCACCGAACACATTGCGCAGCGCCTTCAGCTCGGCGACGTCACCGGCCGGGGTCGAGGTGGCGTGCGCGTTCACGTGCACGATCTCGGCCGGGTCCAGGTCGGTGTTGGCCAGCAGGTTGCGCAGGGCCTGCGCGATGCCGCGGCCCTCCGGCTCCGGCTGCACGATGTCGTGGCTGTCGGCGGAGATGCCCTGGCCGACGGCCTCCGCGTAGACCCGGGCACCGCGCGCGGCGGCGTGCTCGGCCGACTCCAGGACGATCACGCCCGCGCCCTCACCGAGGACGAAGCCGTCCCGCGCGGTGTCGTAGGGGCGCGAGGCACCCTGCGGGTCGTCGTTGTTCTTGGACATCGCCATCATGTTGCCGAACGCGGCGATGGGCAGCGGATGGATGGCCGCCTCGGTGCCACCGCAGACGACGACGTCGGCGCGGCCCGTGCGGATCATCTCGATGCCGTAGCCGATGGCCTCGGCACCGGACGCGCAGGCGGAGACCGGGGTGTGCACACCCGCCCGGGCGTTCACCGCCAGGCCCACGTTGGCGGACGGGCCGTTGGGCATCAGCATCGGCACGGTGTGCGGGGAGACGCGGCGGACGCCCTTCTCCTTCAGCACGTCGTACTGGTCGAGCAGCGTGGTGACGCCACCGATGCCGGAAGCGATGACCGCGCCGAGCCGCTCGGGCTCGACGGACGTGTCCTCGCCGGCCTTGCCGGTGAAACCGGCGTCGGCCCAGGCTTCCTTGGCGGCGATCAGGGCGAACTGCGCGGACCGGTCCAGCTTGCGGGCCTGCGGGCGAGGGATGACCTCGCTCGGGTCCACGGCGGCCGGCGCCGCGATGCGGACCGCCTGCTCGGCGGCCCACTCCTGCTCCAGGGGCTTGACACCGGAACGTCCGGCGACCAGGCCCTCCCAGGTGGTTGTCGCGTCGCCACCCAGCGGTGAGGTTGCGCCGATACCGGTGACGACCACGGTGCGATTGGTCGAGCTCACAGGAATTCTTTCTCCAACGGATGCGAGGGATTCAGCGGCGCCACCGCCGGGTGGCGGAGCGACTGACCTACGGCCTGATGCTTGTGGCTCAGGCAGCCTGGTGCTCGAGGATGTACTTCGTGGCGTCGCCGACGGACTTGAGGTTCTTGACGTCGTCGTCCGGGATCTTGACGTCGAAGCGCTCTTCGGCGGCGACGACGACCTCGACCATGGACAGCGAGTCGACGTCCAGGTCATCGGTGAAGGACTTGTCCAGCTGGACGTCCTCGGTGGGGATCCCGGCGATCTCGTTCACGATCTCGGCGAGACCGGCGACGATCTCTTCCTGAGTGGCGGCCATTGTGGCGCTCCTTCGGTGTGTATCCAGAGGGTGTGGCGCCCGCCGCGTCAGCGGCAGGTTGACGACCGTCCGGATCAGGGTGATCCGGACGGGGATGCCTAGGGGAGGGTAACGACCGTCGCGGCGTAGACGAGACCCGCCCCGAAGCCGATGACGAGCGCGGTGTCGCCGCTCTTCGCCTCGCCGGTCGCCAGGAGCCGCTCCATCGCGAGCGGAATCGAGGCGGCCGACGTGTTGCCGGTGGTGCGCACGTCGCGGGCGACCGTGACGTGCTCCGGCAGCTTCAGAGTCTTCACCATCGAGTCGATGATCCGCTCGTTGGCCTGGTGCGGAATGAAGACATCCAGGTCGTCCGGGCTGATCCCGGCCGCGTCCAGCGCCTGCTGGGCGACCTTCGCCATCTCGAACACGGCCCAGCGGAAGACCGCCTGGCCCTCCTGGGTGATCGCGGGGAACTTGACCTTGCCCGCGGAGTCCAGCGGCAGCTGTGTGACGTCGCCGCCGTGGAGCTTGTCCCACGACACGGTCTGCTTGATCGTCCCGGCCTTGTCGCCCTCGGAACCCCACACCGTGGGGCCGATCGCGGGCTCCTGGGAGGGGCCGACGATCACCGCGCCCGCACCGTCACCGAACAGGAAGGCCGTCGCCCGGTCCTCGAGGTCGGTCAGGTCCGAGAGCCGCTCCACGCCGATGACCAGCACATACTCCGCGCTGCCCTCGACGATCATGCCCTTGGCCAGGGTCAGGCCGTAACCGAACCCGGCGCACCCGGCGGAGATGTCGAACGCCGCCGCCTTCTGCGTGCCCAGCTTGTCCGCGATCTCCGTCGCGATCGCCGGCGTCTGTGCGAAGTGCGAGACGGTCGACACGACGACGGCACCGATCTGCTCGGGCCGGATACCCGCGTCGGCGACGGCCTTGCCGGACGCCTCGATGGACATCATCGCGACGGTCTCTTCGTCGTTCGCCCAGTGGCGGGTCGAGATGCCGGAGCGCGAACGGATCCACTCGTCGGACGAGTCGATCTTCTCGAGGATCACCTCGTTCGGCACGACCCGCGTCGGCCGGTAACCGCCGACACCGAGGATGCGCGCGTACGGGGCGCCCTTGCTGGGCTTGATCTTCGACATGCTGCTCGGATCTCCTTGTCAGGCCGTGGCTTGAGCGGCTTCGGCGATCAGGGCGCGGGCTGCGTCGAGGTCGTCGGGGGTCTTGAGGGCGAGGGTCTTGACGCCGGGCAGGGCCCGCTTGGCGATGCCGGTGAGGGTGCCGCCGGGGCAGACCTCGATCAGCGCGCTCACGCCGAGCTCCTGGAACGTCTCCATGCACAGGTCCCAGCGGACCGGGTTCGCGACCTGGCCGACCAGGCGCGAGAGCACCTCGCCGCCCGTCGCGACCGTCTTGCCGTCCTTGTTCGAGACGTACGTGACCGTGGGGTCGGCCGGGGCCAGCTCCTTCGCGGCCTCCTCCAGCTTCGCCACCGCGGGCGCCATGTGCCGGGTGTGGAACGCGCCCGCCACCTTCAGCGGCACCACGCGCCGCACGCCCTCGGGCTTGTCGGCCTCGAGCGCGGCCAGCTCCTCGAGCGTTCCGGCGGCCACGATCTGGCCCGCGCCGTTCACGTTCGCCGGGGTCAGACCCAGCTTGTGCAGGTGCGCCACGGTGGTCTCGGGCGTACCGCCGAGCAGCGCCGACATGCCGGTCTGCGTGACCGCGGCGGCCTCGGCCATGGCCAGGCCACGACCGCGCACGAGCCGCAGCGCGACGACGTCGTCGAGCACGCCCGCGAACGCGGCCGCGGTGATCTCTCCGACACTGTGCCCCGCCACCGCGCCGGGCGTGACGTCGCCGAGCGCGGAAGCGGACAGGAGCCCGGCCGCGACAAGGAGCGGCTGGGCCACGGCCGTATCGCGGATCGCGTCCGCGTCGGCCTGCGTGCCGTAGTGGGCAAGGTCGAGTCCGATGGCGTCGGACCACGCGGCGATGCGGTCCGCCGCACCGGGGAGGTCGAGCCAGGGAGACAGGAAGCCGGGCGTCTGAGCGCCTTGGCCGGGAGCGACGAGTACGAGCACTCTCACACTCTCTCTTGAGGACGGTGCAAGCCGCCCGTGGGGACAGGGACGAAGAACCCGAAGGGGAATTGTAGACCCCCGACAAAAGGCTATGACTGGGGATCCGCGTCGGCCAGACGCCCCAGGATGAGCGCGATGCGCAGCGTAAACGCCGAGCGGACGTCTGACGGTGACCATCCGGTGACGTCCGTCACACGTCGGAGCCGGTAGCGGACGGTGTTCGGGTGCACGAAGAGCATTCGGGCCGCGCCCTCCAGACTGCTCGCCTGCTCCAGATAGACGCTGAGCGTCTCCAGGAGAGCCGAGCCGGCTTCCTCCAACGGTCTGTAGATCTCCTCCACCAACTGCTCCCGCGCGGAGGGGTCGCCCGCGATCGCGCGCTCCGGAAGCAGATCGTCCGCCAGAACCGGACGCGGAGCGTCCTGCCAAGCGCCGCAGGCCTTGAGCCCGGCGGCCGCTGCCTGGGCGGACCGGGTCGCCGCCAGCAGGTCCGGCACCACGGGACCGGCGACCACCGCCCCCGCCGCGAACGGCCCGATCAGCGACTTCGCCACCGCCAGCGGATTGTCGCTGCCACCCGCGATCACCACGAGCCGGTCGCCGAGGACCCCGGTCAGCACCTGCAGTTTGGCGTGGCGCGACGCCCGCCGGATCGCCTCCACGGTCAGCTCGCTGTCGCCGTCGGGCGCTGTCCCGAGCACCACGCACACATGCTCCGGCGAGTTCCACCCCAGCGCCGCGGCCCGGCTGATCGCGCCCTCGTCGGCTTCCCCGGACAGCACCGCGTTCACCACGAGGGACTCCAGGCGTGCGTCCCACGCGCCCCGCGCCTCCGCCGCCTGCGCGTAGACCTGGGCGGTCGCGAACGCGATCTCCCGCGCGTACACGAGCAGCGCCTCCCGCAGCACGCTCTCGTCACCCGGCGCGGCCACCTCGTCGATGGCCGACTCCATGACCTCGATCGTCGTCCGCACCATCTCCACGGTCTGACGCAGGGTGATCGCCCGGGTCAGCTCCCGCGGAGCCGTGCCGAACACGTCCGTCGAGATGGCCTGCGGAGTGTCGGGGTGCCGGAACCACTCGGTGAACGCCGCGATACCGGCCTGCGCCACCAGCCCGATCCACGAGCGGTTCTCCGGTGGCATTGCCCGGTACCAGGACAGCGTCTCGTCCATGCGCGTGATCGCCTGCGCGGCGAGCGCCCCGGATGATTTCTCCAGGCGCTTCAGGGTCGCCGAGTGCGGGTGCGGGTCCGCACGGGGGTTCGGGCGGCGGTCCGCCGGTTCGTTCGCTGAAGTCTGCGCTGATTCCGATTGGGGCACGGGGACAAGACTGCCTTACCGGGACGGCTCGGCGGAGTGGAGGGTCGGCGCCGGACGCCCGGGACGGCCTGAAACGACGGCTCCCGGCGGCTACCGACAGCTACCGTGGAGCCTGTGATTGATGTCCGCCGCTCCGCCGACCGCTATCCGGGCGGTGAACCCGACGCCGGGATCGAGTCCTTCCACGCGTTCTCCTTCGGCCCGCACTACGATCCGGACAACCTGCGCTTCGGCTCCATCCTCGCCTGCAACGAGGAGCACCTCGCCCCCGGCGCCGGCTTCGCCGAACACCCCCACAGCCACACCGAGATCGTCACCTGGGTCATCTCCGGCGAACTCACCCACCGGGACTCCACCGGCCACGAGTCCGTCGTCCACCCCGGCGACGTCCAGCACCTCAGCTCCGGCGGAGGCGTCCGCCACGTCGAACGCAACGACGGCATCAAACCCCTCGTCTTCCTCCAGATGTGGCTCGCCCCGCTCTCCCCGGGCGGCGACCCCACCTACGACGTCGTCCACGGCATCGCCGACTCCACCCCCTACGACGTCCCCGCGGCGGGCGCCACCCTCCACATCCGCCGCCTCGCCGACGGCGAGCGAACCGAACTCCCCTCCGCGCCCCACCTCTACGTCCACGTCATCCGCGGCGAAGTACGCCTGCACGACAAAGACTTGCGGCAAGGGGACGCCGTCCGGATCGCGGGGGAGCCGGATGCCGAGATGCTCGCGCTCAGCGGGGCGCATCTGTTGATCTGGGAGATGGGAGCGGGGACCCTGCCGGGGGGCGGTCCGGAGTAGGCGGCGCTGTGCGCTGTGCGTTGTGCGCTGTGCGGGGATGAGGCGGCCTCGGGTAGGCGGCTTCTTTGCGGGAGTCCGGGTGGCTCCGGTGGATTCGGTGGCTCCAGTACCTCCGGTGGCTCGGGTAAGCGGCTCTTTGCGGAGTTGGGGGTGGCTCCGGTGAGTTGGTGCAGCCGCCCGTCATTTCGTACCGATCGAGGCTCGCAGGGTTAGAGCCGGGCTGGACAAGGCCCGGCGGGGTGAGGCCGGGTAGTGCCCGGTGGGTTTGGGTAGCCCTCTCCACCCCCTATCGATCGAGGTTCGCAGGGTTAGACCGGGCTGGGGCAGGCCCGGTGGGGTGAGGCCGGGCATAGCCCGGTTGTCCGGGCCCGGCGGGTGGGGCAGGGCCTGGCGGGTGGGGGGCAGGGCCTGGCGGGTGGGGCAGCCTCCGTCACCCCTGCCGGTCACAGCTCGGAGAGGACCGCGTCGGTGAAGGGAGGCCATGCCTCCGCCGCCCATGGGCCGAACGCACGGTCCGCCAGCGCGACGCAGGCCACGCCCGCCGCCGGGTCGACCCACAGGAACGTGCCGGACTGGCCGAAGTGGCCGAACGTGAGCGGGGACGACGCGCTCCCCGTCCAGTGCGGCGACTTGTGGTCGCGGATCTCGAACCCGAGCCCCCAGTCGTTCGGGTTCTGGTGCCCGTACCCCGGGAGCACCCCCTTCGTGCCCGGGTACTGCACCGTCATCGCCTGGGCCACGGTGCGCGGATCGAGCAACCGGGGCGCCTGCAGCTCCGCGGCGAACCGCACCAGGTCATCCACCGTGGACACCCCGTCCTTAGCGGGCGAGCCGTCCAGTGTCGTGGCGGACATCCCGAGCGGCTCGAGCACGGCCTGCCGCAGATACTCGGCGAATGGGATGTCCGTCGCCTTCTCGATGTGGTCCCCGAGCACCTCGAAGCCCGCGTTCGAGTACAGCCGCCGGGTCCCGGGCTCCGACGTCGTCCGGTGCTCGTCGAAGGCGAGGCCGCTGGTGTGCGCCAGCAGGTGCCGCACCGTCGACCCCTCCGGCCCGGCCGGCTCGTCCAGCTCGATCGCGCCCTCCTCGTACGCGACGAGCACCGCATAGGCGGCGAGCGGCTTGGTGACCGAGGCCAGCGGGAAACGGTGGGCCGTGGGACCGTGCGTGCCCAGCACCGTGCCGTCCGCTCGGACGACGGCTGCGGCGGCGGTCGGGACCGGCCAGTTCTCGATCAAGGCGAGGCTCTGCATACGCACGAGCCTAGAACGTCAGCCGCATCGCGGGTGAGGGGGTGCGGCTGAACCCGAGCGAGGCGTACAGCGGCTCGCCCTGTGGCGTCGCGTGCAGGTCGATCCGGCGCACACCGCGCTCCTGGTACCAGGCCAGGAGCGCCTCCACACAGGCCCGCGAGTAGCCCTTGCGCCGGTGCTCCGGGTCGGTGCACACGTTGAAGACGTGCCCGGAGCTGCCGGAGGGGTTGCCCGGGCCGCCCAGACGGCGGTGGATCGCCCCCGTCGCACAGGCCGCGAGTCCGGACCCCGGCGCCGGGGCGTCGACGACGAACGCGCACAACTCGCCTTCGTACTCGGCGAGATGAGCGCGCAGGGCCGTGATCGTGGCCGGCTGCCAGCTCACATCGGTGCTGGGGCGCATCGAGTCGAGCATGATCTTGCGCAGCCGGACCAGCTCTTCGGCATCCTCGGGGGCGGCGCGACGGACGAGGGTCATGATCCGGACCGTAGCGCGGGCACGGCCCGGCCGTCGCCCAAGATTTCCCACGATGCTTGCTTCGAGCGCACTCCAAGGTTCTAGCGTGGGGGCCATGACGGTGATGGAGACCACGCCCGCACCCAATCGGAACGGGACCGACCGGACCAAGGTCGACGCCTGCGCTTCGGCGCCGAGCGCGCACCCGCGCCCCGACGGTCAGGACCGGTACACGATCAGCGAGGTCGTCGCCTTCACCGGACTGACCGCGCACACCTTGCGCTGGTACGAGCGGATCGGGCTGATGCCCGATGTCGACCGCTCGCACACCGGCCAGCGCCGCTACAGCAACCGTGACCTGGACTGGCTCGCCTTCGTCGGCAAGCTGCGGCTGACCGGCATGCCGGTCGCCCACATGGTCCGCTACGCCGCACTCGTCCGCCTGGGCGAGGAGACCTTCGAGGAGCGCCGGGAACTCCTCGAATCGACCCGCCGCGACGTCCTGAACCGGATGGCCGAGCTGCAGGACACCCTTGCGGTGCTCGACCACAAGATCAACTTCTATGCGGGCGCCCAGCAGGCGTCGGAAAGGACCTGAACCACATGGCCCACACCGAACGGACGCCGCGCGCCGACCAAGTGCGTCTCTCCACTGTTGAGTTGGGAAACAACGGGCCCGTGGTGGGCGCTCAGGGCCTCGGCTGCATGGGGATGAGCTGGGCCTACGGTCCGACCGACGCCGAAGAGGCACGGGCCACCCTGGAGCGGTCCCTGGAGCTCGGCGTCACTCTGTACGACACGGCCGACGTCTACGGCGCCGGTGAGAACGAGAAGTTCCTTGCTCCTTTCGTCAAGGCGCACCGGGACGAGATCGTCCTCGCCACCAAGTTCGCCCTCGGCTCCGATCCCGACGACCCCTCCAAACGCACCATCCGCAACGACCCCGCTTACATCAGGACCTCCATCGACGCCAGCCTCCGGCGCCTGGACGTCGACTCGGTCGACCTGTACTACATGCACCGCCGGGATCCCTCGGTACCCATCGAGGAGGCGGTCGGTGCAATGGCCGAGCTAGTCGCCGCCGGCAAGGTCAAGCACCTCGGTCTCAGCGAAGTCACCGCCGACGAACTGCGCGCCGCGCAGTCCGTCCACCCGATCGCTGCCGTCCAGTCCGAGTGGTCACTGTTCAGCCGTGACATCGAACGGTCGGTGGTGCCGGCCGCCGCCGAGCTCGGTGTCGCGCTCGTCCCCTATTCGCCGCTCGGCCGTGGATTCCTCACCGGTGCCTTCGTCAGCGCCGACAAGGAGCTGTCCGAGGACGACTTCCGCCGTCAGCAGCCCCGGTTCACCGGCGACAACGCCGCCGCCAACGCGGCCCTGCTCGAACCCGTCCGCCAGGTCGCCGACCATCACGGTGCCTCCCTCGGCCAGATCGCCCTGGCCTGGGTGCAGCGGCAGTCGGAGACCTTCGGCCTCTCCGTCGTCCCGATCCCCGGCACCCGCAAGCGCAACCGTGTCGAGGAGAACACCGCGGCGACCCGGATCGCCCTCACCGAGGAGGACCTGGCGCTCCTCGAACCGATCGCCTCCCGGGTCTCGGGTGAGCGCTACGCCGACATGAGCTTCACGTCGGCGGGCCGCGAGTAGCCGTCACGTCGGCGCCTCCCCGCTCCGACGACCGGTTGTCGTCGGAGCGGGCGGGCAGGTGGCGCGGCGAGGCATCGAGGCCCGGCGGCCTTGTCGGCGCCTCATGCCAGCCCCAGTGCGAACACTGTGAACCCTGCGGCGAGCAGTCCGGCCAGTGCCCGGCGGTATCGGCCGACCTGGGTCCACGGCGTTTCGAGCGCCCGCGCCCGACGTCCTATGAGGACGAGCAGCGCCGCGAACAACGGCAGCCATGCGAGTCGGGCGGCTATCCAGACCGGCGAGTCCGGCGCGGTAGTGAGGCCCGGTATCGCTCCGGCGAAGGACGCGGGGACCGCCGCCGTGAGCATCGCGGTCTGATGCCAGCACAGGATCGTCATGGCCGACAGGTTGATCACGACGACCGGTGCCCACAGCGCCGGGCGACGCAGCATCCGGCCGATTCGCTCCCGCAGGAGTATCGCGGCGCCGCTCTGCGCGGCGGCCAGGGCCAGGACCAGGAGCGACGGCGGATGGGAGTTGGTCCGTGCCTCGCCCGGCACCCCGACCATCGACGCCGGATAGTGGAGGACCAGCAGGAGCATCGCGAACAGGGTGGTTCCACCGACGAGAAGCACCCAGGCGCCCCGCTTGCCGAGCCTCTTTCCGCCCCAGCTGACGCCCAATTGGTAGGCGAACAGCCAACCCGGCAGGAGGTTCAGCAGACTCAGCCAGGACGGCATCGCCGACGCGAAGGGACCGTACCGAAGGAAGTCGACCGCTGCGACCGAGCCCAGGAGAGGCGCTGCGGCCCAGGCACCGAGCCGGTCGGACGCCCTTATGCAGTACGGGGTGAGCGCGGTGATCACGGTGTAGATCCCGACGAACCAGAGCGGCTGTATCACCAGGGTGGACCCGGTCCGCAGAGTCGTGCCGGACACGCCGAGGGCGTACAGCACCAGGATCAGCGCGGCCCACACCGCCGTCACACCCAGCACCGGACGGCTGAGCCGGGCCAGCCGGCCGTGCAGCCAGCGAGCTGTCGAGGTGCCGCGCTCCCGGGCTCGCCGGTAGGAGAGGACCGACGCGTATCCGCCCACGAGGAAGAAGACGCCGAGCATCTGCAGCACCCAGCTCACGGGCGCGAAGAAGCCGAACGCGGACAGCGGGCTCGCGTTGTGCAGGGCGCCGTGGTCGTCCAGGGTGAAGCCGCCGAGCAGCCAGTGCCCGGTGGGAACGGCGAGCAGGGCCACGGCACGCAGTCCGTCGACCGCCCGGTCGCGGTGGGCCGGGGTCTTCGCGTCGATCGCGGCGACAGCCGAGATGGCGGACGCCCGCAACGTGGTGAGGGTCATGAGGACGCTCCGGTGGCGATACGGGTGAAGGCACGCAGCGAGTCCGTGCCGGGTGCGAAATAACCGGTGTGACCCTGGGCCCGCGCGGCGGGGATCCGGCGGGCCCCGAAGGAGGGATCGACGGGATCGGCGCCGTGCCCCAGGCCGAACAACTCGACGTGCGGAACTCTGGCGATCCAGTCGCTGTCGTCCCGTGCCGCCCACACGCGGGCGCTGGTGCGCAGATCGGAGACGCTGTCGGCGCGCACTCCGGGCGATGCGAAGACGACCAGGTCGGAGACCGGCAGCCGGGAGGCGGCGAGCCCGCACACCACGGAGCCGTAGCTGTGACAGAAGACGGTCGGCTCAGGAGCGCCCGTCGCGACGAGACCTCGCACGAAGCGGGTCAGGCGCGGCGCCCCCGCCTCGGCGAGCCGGCCCGTGGCGGCATCCGGGCCGAGCCCGACCGGCGTGGTGTATCCGACCCACGCCACGACGGCCGTCCGGCCGCGCGCCGCCGCGAACAGAGACTTCGCCATTCCGGCGGGCGTCCCGTACACGTCCGTGGCCCGGTCGAACGAATCAAGGTCTATGTCGGAGCCGGGAACGACCACGGAGACATGGCGGGCAGTGCGCAAGTCGCCGTACACTTCGGCTACTTGCCCTCGGCCACGCGGGTCGAAGGCCAGTATCCGCCGGTCGGGAGCGAGTAACTCCGCGCAACGGCCGGCGAGGACACGCGCCGCCGCCCGTGCGTGCGCGGTCAGTGTGGTGTCCCGCGCGTCGGCCAGGGCCCGGGCCTTCTCCGCCCGCAGCGACAGCGCGTTCGCCTCGTACCGCAACGCGATCGGCGCACCGTCCAGGTTGCCGACGACCGACGGGTGCCGGACGGCCAGCTCATGCCGCGCCGTCACGCTCAGCCCGCGGAAGAAGGCGGCCACGTGTGCGGGGCTCGCCGCCCCCGGGTCGGGCAGGGGCGCCCCCAGCGTGTCGTCCGCGATCCAGGACGCGGTGCCGGGCGGCGGACCGGTGAGCGGACGCTGTTCGTGACTCGAGGCCCAGCCCGCTGTGCCCGCGACGATCGTCGTCATGAGCGCGGCGGCGAGCAGAGTGCGTCGGCCGCGTCGTTTCCAAGAACCCAGGCCCATCGCCCGTCTCCCTCCGTTTGTGTGACGAGGGGAAGGTAGAGAGACGGTCTCGGCCGACACGTCACACTGCGGAGCCAACTAGCGGCTACTACCTGGGTATCCGTAAGTGATACCGCAGTAGGGGGTGGGGCGGTCGCAGCGCCGCTGATCTCGTAAGTCGGCGTGCTACCGCGGGCGTTGACCGACGCGAAGACGGCCCGGCGCACTGTGGGCGACGGGAAAAAGTCATATCCGGGTAGCCGGTGTTATTGATCGCCGGGCGTGACGAGGCCGGACTCGTAGGCGAAAATCACGGCCTGTGCGCGGTCGCGTAGATCCAACTTCGCCAGCACACGGCCGATATGGGTCTTCACGGTCTGCTCGGCCAGCACCAGCTTTCGGGCGATCTCCTGGTTGGACAGGCCGCGCGCGATCAGCTCCAGCACCTCGAGTTCGCGTGGCGTCAGGGACTTGAGCCGCGGTGAACGGTCCCTGCGCGCCGGCCGGGTCCTGGCGAAATCCGCGATGAAGCGCTTGGTGACGGTCGGCGCGAGCAACGCCTCTCCGGCCGCGACGACCCGCACCGCACTGATCAGATCCGACGGCGGCGCGTCCTTGAGCAGGAAACCGGACGCGCCCGCCCGCAACGCGGCATACACGTAGTCGTCCACGTCGAAGGTGGTGAGCATGAGCACCTTGGGACGGTGCACCACGCCCGGCGGCGGGGTCAGCAGCTCGCGCGTCGCCGCCAGTCCGTCCATCTCGGGCATGCGGACGTCCATGAGGACCACATCGGGGTGGGTGGACCGGCTGACCTCGATGCCTTGTCTGCCGTCCGGTGCCTCACCCACCACGTCGATGTCGCTCTGCGCGGACAGCAGCGCGGCGAACCCCGCCCGCACCATGCTCTGGTCGTCGACGATGATCACGCGGATGGTCATGCGTGCGGGGATCCTTTACGCCGAAGGGGAATCTGGCGGGGTCAGCGGGAGCCGGGCCGCGACACGGAAACCTCCGGCGGGCAGCGGCCCCACATCGAGCGTGCCGCCGACCAACCGTACGCGCTCGCGCATCCCTATCAGACCGTGCCCCGTACCGGTGGACTCGATGGGGGAGACGGGTTCGGCGGCCGGTCCGTTGACCACGATCACCAGCAGGGCGTCCTCGTCCAGGCCGATCGAGATCTGGGTCCGCGCCCCGGGCGCGTGCCGCACCACGTTCGCCAGAGCCTCCTGCACGATTCGGTACGCGGAGAGATCCACCGCGGGCGGCACATCGGCGAGTTGATCGACGAGCGTCAGCTCCAGGTAGGACAGTTCGGCCGGCACCCCGCCCCGTATGGTCGCCTCCACCAGCTGCCC
This sequence comes from Streptomyces sp. NPDC016845, assembly GCF_044332585.1. NCBI lineage: Bacteria > Bacillati > Actinomycetota > Actinomycetes > Kitasatosporales > Streptomycetaceae > Streptomyces > Streptomyces sp. NPDC016845. The sequence continues at coordinate 184,405 of NZ_JBIRPI010000002.1, forward strand.
AAGATGCGCGAGGCCGGGCTGCGGCGTCAGGTCGCTCTGCGTGCCCTCGCTGCGCAGGACGGCCAGCAGACGCCGCATCTCGGTCAGTGATTCCCGCGCGCCCGCGGCGATGGAGGCGAACTCCTCCCGGGTCTCCCCGGTCAGGTCCTGCAGCCGGTACGGCGCGGAGTCCGCCTGCACGGTGATCACCGACATGTGGTGAGCCACGACGTCGTGCAACTCCCGGGCGATCCTGGCCCGTTCCTCGAGAAGTGTGCGACGGGTCCGCTCGGCCTCGCTGATCGTCTCCTGCTCGACGAGCTTGCGCTGTGTCTCGCCCCGCTCTCGGAGCAGGGCGCCGAGGAGCAGCACTCCGCCGCTCAGGACGATGAGCAGCACGCCCGTGTCCTGGCTCGACTCGTCCCGGAACATACCCAGGACGATGCTGACGACGATGGTGACCAGCCAGATGCCGACGAGTCTGCGGCGGGTCTCCCGCAACGCCAGGGCTATGCACAGCAGCACATATCCGACGACGACCATGGGCGTCCACGGCGAGGGATGGTGCGCGTCGCCCTGGAACACGGGGATCGCGCCGAGCGTGGCGGCGACGATCATGATGTACCAGGCGGCCAGCGGGCGGCTGACCGCGAGCAGCAGGGGAGCGGCCTGCGCCACACCGATGGCACCGGCGAGGCCGCCGCCCACTCCGTAATCGTGCGACAGCACCTGCATGGTGACCGGGATGAGCACGGCGACGAACCCCAGCGCGATGAAGTACGGCAGCAGCCGCATCCAGCGCTTGGGCGCCTTGGCCAGCAGCGGCTCGGAGCGGTCCCCGCCCACGGCGGACGCGAGCGCGGAACCGGCCGCGGTCAGCCTGTCGCCGGGGCGGCGCAACCTATGGATCAGCGCATGGCGTCGGCCCCCTCGCCCGGACTCTTCGTCCGGTGGGCGGGGGGCGTGCTCGGGTCGAGGCGGTGGAGTGCTCATCGCCCGATCAGCGTAGGCAACGGGCACGGGGTGTGCCGTCATACCGAGGTGCTCAACCGCACCCCATACTCAGGTATCACCAGCGGCGACGGCCCGGCTGTCACAGCTGCGCGAGGAGTTCGGCCTTCTTCGACGTGAACTCCGCGTCCGTGACCAGACCCGCCTGGTGCAGCTCGCCGAGGTGGCGGATGCGGTCCGCGATGTCTGCCGGGTCACGGCGCCCGGTTGCCGCGGAATCGGCACGCAACTGGCCGGCCGACGAGGGCACGGGAGCCTTGGACCGTACGGCGGCGAGCACCGAGGCGGCGAAGGGCAGGGACTCGTGCACGGGCCCGTAGCCGAGCCCGAAGACGACGGCGGCCGGGTCCTGGTCGGCCTGGCCGGGATGTTCCTCGGCGGTCGCCCGGTGCACGAGGCGCAGGTAGCCCTCGAACAGTTCGGGTGAGCGCCACTCCACGCCGCTCAGATCGGCTACGGGGAACGTCTTGTCCCCGGCCTTCCACTTCGCCGACGAGGCTCCCGTCCAGAACCAGCGGAAGGACACCGAGGTTCCATCGAAAGAGGCCTTGCCGTCGTACGCCTTGAACTGCAGCGGGGCCCCGGGCGGAGCCACCAGGTAGCCGTCCGGTCGGGTGTCCTCGTCGGTGTCGAGCATGGCGCGCAGTTCGTCCGCGTAGTACTCGGCGAGCGTCTCCCGCTCGGCCGGCAGCACCAGACGGTACGGGTCACAGGCATCCTTGAGCTGGCCCGCCGCGACATCCATCAGTGGATCCACGCCGGGTCTCGGTTCCGCGTGCAGCACCACGGTCCCACGTTTACCAGGGGTCAATGTCACTGCCGCGATCGCTTCCAGGGGGATGCGGCGTTCACCGAGCGCCTGAAAGAGCTTCGGCGTGCGGATCCCCCGTTCGAAGCGGATGAGCACGGAGTCGGACTCGAACTCCCAGGCGGCATGAAATCCGGCCAGTACGTCACCCATGCGGCTCATCGTATGCGGCATGCGCGCCTCCGTCGCCTGTTGCGTCGGACCACTGTTTCACCGATTTCTACGCGCGTCAGGCAGAGGTACTACCGGAAAATCCTTTCCGGCACTGTGCATCCGCTCCCGCGCAGCGCACCGATCGGTACGAGCCAGTCCCGATCTCGGCGAAGTTGCCGAGGCTTTCGGTGCCCGGTTCGAAGTAACCGGTGTGGCCCTTGGCGTCTGCTGAGGACACGACCCGCGCGCCGAAGGCCGCGGAGACGGGGTCGGCGCCGTGCCCGAGGCCGCCCACCTCCATGTAGGGCACGTCCTGGATCCAGTCGTCCTTGTCGCGGGTGGCCCACACGCGCGCGCGGGTGCCCAGACCTGCGACGCTTCCCGCCTGCATCCCCGGGCTGCCCGCCACCGCGACGTCGCTGACCCGCGCGGGCAGGTGGTGCGCCGCGACACCGCACACCACGGAGCCGTAGCTGTGGCAGTACAGAGCGACGGGGGAGCGGCCGGGCAGGCCGCGCAGCATCGCGTTGAGCCGGACCGCACCGTCGTCGGCGCGCATCGACGTGGCGGCGTCCACCCCGAGGCCCGCGGGCGCGGTGTAGTCGGCCCACGCGATGACCGCGGTGCGGGTGTCCGGGCTCGCCGCGCGCTCGGCGGCGTACAGGGCGCGGCCCATGCCCACCGGGGCCGAGTACTTGCGGAACGTGCGCTGGAAGGTCAGCACGTTCGTGTCGACGCCCGGCACCACGACGGAGACGCGCTGCGCCGTGTCGAGGTCGCCGAAGACCTCGGCGACCCGGCCGGAGCCCATGGGGTCGAAGGCGAGGATCCGGCGGTCGGGGTTGGTCAGGAGCGCGAACCGCTTCATGCGCTGTCTGGCGCTGGCCTGGCCGACAGCGGACAGCCGGACGTCGTGCACGCGCTTCGCCTCGACCTTGCGGGCCTGGTCGAGCGCGCGGCGATTGGCGCGATAGCGCATCTCGACGGGGGCGCCGTTCATGTTGCCGACCGCGAGGGGGTAGCGCGCGACGAGCCGGCCGCGCTGGTGGTCGGAGAGCGAGGCGAAGAAGTGTGCGAGACGGTCGGGGGAGCCGTCGGGTCTCGGCAGCGGGTGTCCGTCGATTCTGCCGTGCTCCCACGAGGTGAGCGCGGTATGGAGCGGCGACGAGGCGCCACGGTGATGGCGCACCGCGGTCCATCCGGTGGTCGCCAGCATGATGAACACGACGGCCAGCGCGAGCAGCGCGCGCCACACGTTGAGCTGGGGGGAGGAGTCGAAGGAAGTCACTGCGGGACACCCTAGGAGAAGCCCGCAGCGCTCCGTGCCACGGGTGAGGCAGATCACGTTTCCGGCGGTGTATTTGGGCAAAAGCAGACTTAGTCACGAGCTTGCCGTCACGCTGCGTAAGGGGGACGGCGTGCCCACGCGCGCGTACGTGCGACCGGCGTCACGTGAGGACGCTCACGCTCCGCCGTGGTCCCACCGCTCGCCCAGGGACGGCTTCAGGTGGTCGAGGTAGGACTCGGTGAGCCCGCGGATGGCGTCGAGACTCGCGTCCTCGCCCGCGCCCCACAGTCGCCCCGTCATCCGCATCACTCCGCTGAACGCGGCCACCGCGACGCGCGGGCGGGGGTCGGTGTCCACGTCGAGCCCCTCCCGCTCCGCGATCACACGTGCGATCTCCTCCTCCAGCTCGATGGAGCGACGCAGATGTGCGGCAAGGAGCGCCGGAGTCGATTCGATCATCTGATAGGTCCGCATGTGCAGTTCGACCGGAATGACTTCCTCCACCGAGCGGCTCAGCGCCTCCCAGGTACTGACGACCGTATGGCGCAGCGCCTCGAACGGGCTCTCCCGCGCGGGGCGTTCGCGCAAGGCGGCGACGAAGCGGGACTCCACCATCTCCTGGACGGCGAACGCGGCCTCCTCCTTGTTCGCGAAATAGCGGAAGAAGGTGCGCTGGGAGACCTCGCAGGCCTCGGCGATCTCGTCGACCGTGGTGGACTCGAAGCCCTGGGACGTGAAGAGCTCAAGCGCGGCGCGCAGCAAGGCGTTTCGCGTGCGCCGCTTCTTGAGTTCACGCAGGTTCAACCGAGTCGTCATGGTCCTCTTTCGAGCTGTTTGTGCAGCCCACCGTAGTGTGAGCGACGTGACAGTTACCGACTTGTGAAATGCTTTGTCAACTGTCAGGCGCTGTCACTAGCCTCGAACGTATGACTAGTCAGACCACTGTCGACAAGGCGGACCGGGTTCCGGGACCCGACCCCGTCCCGGCACCGGCCAAGGGGCTGCGCGGCCATCCCTGGCTGACCCTCTTCTCCGTCGCGATCGGCGTGATGATGGTCGCCCTCGACGGCACCATCGTCGCCATCGCCAACCCGGCCATTCAGAAGGACCTCGGCGCGAGCTTCGCCGACGTCCAGTGGATCACCAACGGTTACTTCCTCGCCCTCGCGGTCGCGCTCATCACCGCGGGCAAGCTCGGCGACCGGTTCGGACACCGGCAGACCTTCCTCATAGGCGTGGTCGGGTTCGCCGCCGCCTCGGGCGCCATCGGCCTGTCCGACAGCATCGCGTTCGTAGTCACGTTCCGTGTCTTCCAGGGCCTGTTCGGCGCCCTCCTCATGCCCGCCGCGCTCGGCCTGCTCCGCGCCACCTTCCCCGCCGAGAAGCTGAACATGGCGATCGGCATCTGGGGCATGGTCATCGGCGCGTCGACCGCGGGCGGCCCGATCCTCGGCGGCGTGCTCGTGGAGCACGTCAGCTGGCAGTCCGTCTTCTTCATCAACGTCCCTGTGGGCATCCTCGCCCTCGTCCTCGGGCTCGTCATCCTCCTCGACCACCGTGCGAAGAACGCGCCGCGGTCCTTCGACATCCCCGGCATCGTGCTGCTGTCCGGCGCGATGTTCTGTCTCGTCTGGGCCCTCATCAAGGCGCCCGAGTGGGGCTGGGGCGCCGGCTTGACGTGGACGTTCCTCGCCGCGGCGGTGCTCTGCTTCGTGGTGTTCGCGATCTGGGAGACCCGGGTCGCCGAGCCGCTCATCCCGCTCGGCCTGTTCCGCTCGGTGCCGCTGTCGGCCGGTGTGGTGCTGATGGTGCTCATGGCGATCGCGTTCATGGGCGGCCTGTTCTTCGTCACCTTCTACCTGCAGAACGTGCATGGCATGAGCCCGATCGACAGCGGTCTGCACCTGCTGCCACTGACCGGCATGATGATCGTCGCCTCGCCGCTGGCCGGCGCGATGATCACGAAGGTCGGCCCGCGGATTCCCCTCGCGGGCGGCATGGCGTGCACGGCCATCGCCATGTACGGCATGTCCACGCTGGAGGCCGACACCGGCAGCGGCATCATGTCCGTCTGGTTCGGGCTGCTCGGCCTCGGCCTCGCGCCCGTCATGGTCGGCGCCACCGAGGTCATCGTGGGCAACGCGCCGATGGAGCTTTCCGGTGTCGCCGGCGGCCTCCAGCAGGCCGCGATGCAGATCGGCGGCAGCCTCGGCACCGCCGTCCTCGGCGCCGTGATGGCGTCGAAGGTGGACAGCGACCTCGCGGGCAACTGGACGGACGCCAAGCTTCCGCCGCTGTCCCCGGCGCAGCTGGACCAGGCGTCCGAAGCCGTCCAGGTCGGCGCCGCACCGGTGCCGCCCGGCACGCCCGCCGCGCTCGCGGAGAAGATCACGGACGTCGCGCACGACACCTTCATCTCCGGCATGAGCCTGGCGTGCCTGGTCGCTTCCGGTGTCGCGGTCGTCGCGATCCTCGTCGCGATGCTGACCAAGCGGGGCGACAACGCGGACGCGGCGGCGGGTGCCGCGCACATCTGAGCCGGGGGCGGTCCCGGTGTCCGATACTCCAGCTCATGGGGTCGGGCAGTACCGTCCTCAGCCGTCGACAGGGCGCTGAAACCGCTCGTGTGAGGGAAGCCCCCGGGAACTTTCCGGGGGCTTTCGCTTATCCGGGTGACGTCGCCCGGAAGACCTTCCCGGAACCAGATCCTCCGGGCCAAGGTGGGTGCCAGGCGATCAGTCGCGAAGGCAACTGGTCGACACGACACGGGGGTTCAAGCACATGCGTATGTTCATGAACAGTCCAATGCACAGTCCAACGACCTGGCCTGTCGCCGTCCTTGCCGGCGTCGCCGCGGCGGTGCTCGGGGCGATGGCCCTTCCAGCCGGCCCGGCCGCGGCGTCGCCACCGACATTGGGCGATTGCGGGGCGGGGGAGCTCTGTCTGTGGGAGAAGACCGGGTTCAAGGGGCCTCGGCACACCTATGAGCTGGCCGGGATCGACATCGAGAGCTGCGTCGCGCTGCCGGAGGGGAGCAGCGCGGCGTCCCTCGCCAATCGCACCGGCCGCCCCGTCACCACGTACCAGTCCGCGGAGTGCGGGGAGACCGGGGAGTTCCAGACGTACCCCGGCAGCGGTACCTGGGAGCCCGAATCGCCTTACCGGGCACGCGCGTTCAAGGTCTGGGAAAGATGACGGCGCGGGGGTGCCGGTGGTAGACGGCGGCATACGGGGTACCCGAGTCATCGCCCGAGTCCAGACGAGCTCGAGGAGTGATGATGGCGGGCTTCGGTCACACCACGCGCAAGCACCCCCGTTCACGCGGCCGCGCAGGATCGCGGAGCGGGCCGGACCGCGCGTCGCTAGCGATCATCGGCCTCGTCAGCGCGATCGCGGGGTTCTTCGTTCTGGGCATCGTGCTGGGTCCGGTCGCCCTGGTCTGCGGTTGGCTGGCCATGGGGCGACGCTGGACCGGCACGCAGTCCGTGCCGGCGCTGGTCGCCGTCGTTCTCGGCGCCATCGACACGCTGCTGGCGGTCGTATGGCTCGCCTCGGCGACCGGCTCCGCCGCGGGCGGGTTGCTGTGACCCCGGGCCCGATCGCCTGATCACCTCCAGCGGGCAACTCGACGCGACCCCGGCCACCTTGCCGGGGCCCGCGCCGTCCTGAACGCCCTGCCGGGTGATTGGGCCGAGGCAAGGCGGCGTTGTGGGGGGCGTCGCCTCCGGCAAGACGCGGGGGCGAAACACCGGGTCCTAAGTGCGGTGGGGGTTCCGCGGACCGGGCTGACCGACCCGGAGCGCCGCCCGATGGTCTAGGGGCACCGCTCGGCGAAGTGGAGCGCCGCTCTGCGACCTGGCGCCCCTACTTAGACGACCTTGAACGGGCCGTTCTGCGACCTCAGACACCGCTCGGCTGCCAGAAGCCCCGCTCGGCGACCCGGAGCCCCGCTCAGCGACCCGGAGCCCCGCTTAATGACCCTGGGCCCCGCTTAATGACCCGGAACCCTACTCAACGACCCGGAGCCCCGCTCAATGACCCTGAGCCCCGCTCAATGACCCGGAGCCCCGCTTAATGACCCGGAACCCTACTCAACGACCCGGAGCCCCGCTCAACGACCCGGAGCCCTACTCAACGACCCGCAGCCCTACTCAACGACCCTGAGCCCCGCTCACTGATCTAAGGCACCATCCAACCGACCCGCTAAGCACCCCAAAGCCCCCTCGACGATCCGAACCCCGCCGGAGGCGAACCGCCCGGCCCCGCCCCCGGCGGAACCGCGCAGCCTGCCCCCGACCCGTCACCCCCGCGGAGCCCTACGCGTCGCCCCCCGCCGCCCCCGGGGCAGCCGCGGTGACGTCGAGCAGTTGATACCGGTCGATCGCCTGCTTGAGGACCGAGCGGTCGACCTTGCCCTCGCGGGCCAGTTCCGTGAGGACCGCGACGACCACCGACTGGGCGTCGATGTGGAAGAAGCGGCGGGCGGCGCCCCGGGTGTCGGCGAAGCCGAAGCCGTCGGCGCCGAGGGACTGGTAGGTGCCGGGGACCCAGCGGGAGATCTGGTCGGGCACGGACCGCATCCAGTCGGAGACGGCGACGAACGGGCCTTGTGCGTCGGAGAGTTTGCGCGTGATGTACGGGGTGCGTTGCTCCTCCTCGGGGTGGAGCAGGTTGTGGCGCTCCACCTCCACGGCCTCGCGGCGCAGTTCGTTCCAGGAGGTGGCGGACCAGACGTCGGCCCGTACGTTCCAGTCCCGGGCGAGGATCTGCTGGGCCTCGATGGCCCAGGGGACGCCGACGCCCGAGGCCATGATCTGCGCGGGGATCTCACCGGAGCCGCCCGTACTGATGTGGTGGATGCCCTTGAGGATGCCCTCGACGTCGACGTCGGCCGGTTCCGCGGGGTGCTGGATCGGCTCGTTGTAGACGGTGAGGTAGTAGAAGACGTCCTCGCCGGGCTTGCCGTCGGCCGTCGGCCCGTACATCCGGCGCAGGCCGTCCTTGACGATGTGGGCGATCTCGTAGGCGTACGCGGGGTCGTAGGCGACGCAGGCGGGGTTGGTCGAGGCGAGGAGCTGGGAGTGGCCGTCGGCGTGCTGGAGGCCCTCGCCGGTCAGGGTCGTGCGGCCGGCCGTGGCGCCGAGGACGAAGCCGCGGGCCAGCTGGTCGGACATCTGCCAGAACTGGTCGCCGGTCCGTTGGAAACCGAACATCGAGTAGAAGACGTAGACAGGGATGAGGGGTTCGCCGTGCGTTGCGTAAGCGGAACCGGCCGCGATGAGGGAGGCCGTGCAGCCCGCCTCGGAGATGCCGTCGTGGAGCATCTGGCCGGTCGGCGACTCCTTGTACGCGAGGAGGAGGTCGCGGTCGACGGACTCGTACTGCTGGCCGAGCGGGTTGTAGATCTTCGCGCTCGGGAAGAAGGAGTCCATTCCGAAGGTGCGGTACTCGTCGGGCGCGATCAGCACGAAGCGCCTGCCGATCTCCTTGTCCCGCATGAGGTCCTTCAGGAGCCGGACGAACGCCATGGTGGTGGCGATCGACTGCTGCCCGGAACCCTTCTTCACCGTGGCGTACGCCTTGTCCTCCGGCAGCTGAAGCGGTTTCGCGCGCACGACACGGGTCGGCACGTAGCCGCCGCATGCCTGGCGGCGGTCGTGCATGTACTGGATCTCCTCGCTGTCACGGCCGGGGTGGTAGTACGGCGGGGCGCCGCCCTCCAGTTGCGCGTCGGAGATCGGGATGTGCAGCCGGTCGCGGAAGCCCTTCAGGTCGTCGACGGTCAGCTTCTTCATCTGGTGCGTGGCGTTGCGCCCCTCGAAGTTCGGGCCGAGGGTCCACCCCTTGACCGTCTGCGCGAGGATGACCGTCGGCTGGCCCTTGTGCTCCTTGGCCGCCGTGAACGCGGCGAAGATCTTCTTGTGATCGTGACCGCCGCGGCCCAGGTGCAGGATCTGGTCGTCGGTCATGTTCTCGACCATGGCGCGCAGCCGGTGGTCGTCGCCGAAGAAGTGCCGGCGGATGTAGGAGCCGGGCTCGGTGGCGTAGGTCTGGAACTGGCCGTCGGGTGTGGTGTTCAACTTGTTGACCAGGACGCCGTCGCGGTCCTGCGCGAGCAGCGGGTCCCAACTGCGGTCCCAGACCAGCTTGATGACGTTCCAGCCGGCGCCGCGGAACTGGGACTCCAGCTCCTGGATGATCTTGCCGTTGCCGCGCACCGGGCCGTCGAGCCGCTGCAGGTTGCAGTTGACGACGAACGTCAGGTTGTCCAGGCCCTCACGGGCGGCGATGGAGAGCTGGCCGAGCGACTCGGGCTCGTCCATCTCGCCGTCGCCGAGGAAGGCCCACACGTGCGAGCCGGAGGTGTCCGCGATGGAGCGGGCCTCCATGTACCGGTTCATCCGGGCCTGGAAGATCGCCCCCAGCGGGCCGAGGCCCATGGAGACGGTCGGGAACTCCCAGAAGTCCGGCATGAGGCGCGGGTGCGGGTAGGAGGAGAGCCCGTTCGGCGCCTTCGACTTCTCCTGCCGGAAGCCGTCGAGCTGATCCTCGGTGAGGCGGTCCAGGAGGTACGCGCGGGCGTAGATGCCCGGCGAGGCGTGCCCCTGGAAGAAGATCTGGTCGCCGCCGCGGCCGTCGTCCTTGCCGCGGAAGAAGTGGTTGAAGCCCACGTCGTACAGCGAGGCCGAGGACGCGAACGTGGCGATGTGGCCACCGACGCCGATACCGGGGCGCTGCGCGCGGGAGACCATCACCGCGGCGTTCCAGCGCGTCGCGTTGAGGACCTTGCGCTCGATCTCCTCGTTGCCGGGGAAGAACGGTTCGTCCTTGGTGGCGATCGTGTTGATGTAGTCCGTGCTGCGCATCTCGGGCACGGCCACGCGCTTCTCGCGGGCCCGTTCGATCAGTCGGAGCATCAGGTAGCGGGCTCGCTCGCGGCCGCGCTGATCGACCGCGGCGTCGAGGGAGTCGAGCCACTCCTGCGTCTCCTCCGGATCGAAGTCCGGGACCTGACTGGGAAGACCGCCAATGATGATCGGGTTGCGATCGGATCCGGAAACCACGCTGTTCCTTCACTGTCGGTGATGCCGCTCTCGGTGGTGCGCTGCCGGCGTTGCCACCGCCGGTGCCACGGGCGGTGGTGCTGTCGGCGGTGCGCGGCCGGCCGTTCACGGTCGGTCGTGCACCGCCCACTCTCGCGTACGCCGTCGGGTACACCCTTGTCCATCGTGTACCTCGGAATCGGAATCGTCATCTCTGTGCGAAGCAAATCGGCGGGGCGGTTACGCTCGGTGTCGGCGCAGGGCGGGCAAACCCGGCAGAATGCTGTGGCGTACATCACCGGCCTGCGGGAATCCTTGACAGGAGTTGTGGTGGCACAGCCTGGAACGTCACCGTTTCGGCGGTCTCGGCGGCCGGGTACTTGCGCGATCCGTCGCGCACGTGTGGACTACGGCCAACGCTTCGCGCGTGCGCGAAGCTGCAGACAACTTCGTAAACATGATCAGGAGGCAATCCGTGAGCGCGACCGCGGACCACGCGGAGACGAACCTTGCCGCAAGGCTTGGTTTCCAGACCGAAATGGTGGTCCAGGAGATCGGCTACGACGAGGACGTCGATCAGGAGCTCCGTGAGGCCATCGAGGCCACAACCGCCACAGAGCTCGTCGACGAGGACTATGACGACGTGGCTGATGCCGTGGTGCTCTGGTTCCGTGAGGACGACGGGGACCTTACTGATGCGCTGGTGGACGCCACCACGTACATCGAAGACGGCGGTTACATCCTGCTTCTGACGCCGAAGACCGGGCGGGACGGGTACGTCGAGCCGAGCGAGATCGGTGAAGCCGCCACCACCGCCGGGCTCTCGCAGACCAAGGGCGTCAGCGTGGGCAAGGACTGGACCGGGAGCAGGCTGGTGACGCCCAAGACGGCCGCCAAGAAGCGGTAGACCGTCCCGGCGGGACCACACCCGGGAGACCTCAGAGGAGGCCCCGCGGGCGCACACACGCATCCGCGGGGCCTCGACGCATGCCCGGCGCAGGTGCCGGGCAGTGGACCGCCGTCAGCGTGGTTTCCCGTCGCCAACTAGGGTGAAGCCACCCGAACAGCCCCACCGAAGGGAAGCTTCACCATGGCGATCGAGGTCGGCACCAAAGCTCCGGACTTCGAGCTGAAGAACCAGCACGGCGAGACCGTGAAGCTCTCGGACTTCCGCGGCGAGAAGAACGTGGTGCTGCTCTTCTACCCGTTCGCTTTCACCGGGGTCTGCACCGGCGAGCTGTGCGCCATCCGTGACGAGCTGCCGAAGTTCGTCAACGACGACGTGCAGCTGCTCGCCGTGTCGAACGATTCCCCGTTCACCCTGCGGGTCTTCGCCGAGCAGGAGGGTCTTGAGTACCCGCTTCTGAGCGACTTCTGGCCGCACGGCGAGGCCTCGCGCGCGTACGGCGTCTTCGACGAGGAGAAGGGCTGCGCGGTGCGCGGCACCTTCATCATCGACAAGGAGGGCGTGGTCCGCTGGACCGTCGTCAACGGCCTGCCGGACGCCCGTGACCTGAACGAGTACGCGAAGGCGCTCGAAGCCCTGTAAAGCGGATATTCGGGGTTCCCGGGTACGACACCCGGTGGGAAGCCTCGCCCGGGTGGGAACCCCTCACTAGGATCCAGACGTTGATCCGATACAGACGCACTACGGGGCTCCCCGCCCCTACAGACCATAGGGAGGACACGTGGGAGTCAGCCTCAGCAAGGGCGGCAACGTATCGCTGAGCAAGGAGGCCCCTGGCCTCACAGCGGTCGTCGTGGGCCTGGGTTGGGACGTTCGCACCACCACCGGTACGGACTTCGACCTGGACGCCAGCGCCATCCTGATCAGCGCGGAGGGCAAGGTCCGCAACGACCAGGACTTCGTGTTCTTCAACAACCTGAAGAGCGCGGACGGCTCGGTGGAGCACACCGGCGACAACACCACCGGTGAAGGCGAGGGCGACGACGAGCAGGTCAAGGTCGACCTCGCGACGGTTCCGGCCGACGTGGACAAGATCGTTTTCCCGGTCTCGATCTACGACGCCGAGAACCGCCAGCAGTCCTTCGGCCAGGTGCGCAACGCGTTCATCCGCGTCGTGAACCAGGCGGGTGGCACCGAGATCGCCCGCTACGACCTCTCCGAGGACGCCTCGACCGAAACCGCCATGGTCTTCGGTGAGCTGTACCGGAACGGGGCGGAGTGGAAGTTCCGCGCCGTCGGCCAGGGCTACGCCTCGGGCCTGCGCGGCATCGCGCAGGACTTCGGCGTCAACGTCTGAGCCGGCAGCCGCCACACGCACACCACGCACACCACGCGCAGTACGTGCAGTACGTGCAGTTCGCGCACCATGCGCGTACGTGCGGCACGCGCACCACGCTCATCCGTCCGGCGCCGCACTCCTGCAGTGCGGCGCCGGACGCGCTCGACAACAGCACTGTCTTACACGCGGGGAGGACCAGGGATCATGGGCGTCACGCTCGCCAAGGGAGGCAATGTCTCCCTCTCCAAGGCCGCACCGAACCTCACGCAGGTCCTGATCGGGCTCGGCTGGGACGCACGTTCCACCACCGGGGCCGACTTCGACCTGGACGCCAGCGCGCTGCTGTGCAGCGGCGGCCGGGTGATGGGCGACGAATGGTTCATCTTCTACAACCAGCTCAAGAGCCCGGACGGCTCGGTCGAGCACACCGGCGACAACCTCACGGGTGAGGGCGAGGGCGACGACGAGTCGCTCATCGTGAACCTCTCGAAGGTGCCCGCCACCTGCGACAAGATCATCTTTCCTGTCTCGATCCACGACGCGGACAACCGCGGGCAGACCTTCGGCCAGGTGAGCAACGCGTTCATCCGCGTCGTCAACCAGGCGGACGGCCAGGAGCTCGCCCGCTACGACCTCTCCGAGGACGCCTCCACCGAAACCGCGATGATCTTCGGCGAGCTGTACCGGTACGGCGGCGAGTGGAAGTTCCGTGCAGTGGGCCAGGGGTACGCGTCCGGTCTGCGCGGCATCGCTCTAGACTTCGGAGTCAACGTTTCATAAAGCGTTGCTAAAGCCGTGCACGGAGCGGGGGAGCCCCGTACAACCAGCACGGGGAAACCCGTACACACGATGGGGTAGTCAGTGGTTCTGAAAACCTTCGGCTGGTCGTTCGCGATCACCGTGCTCGGATTGATCGCCGCGGTGTTCTACGACGGCTGGACGGCGCTCGGCCTCGTCGCGATCCTCGCGATCATGGAGATCTCGCTCTCCTTCGACAACGCGGTGGTCAACGCCGGGATCCTGAAGAAGATGAATGCCTTCTGGCAGAAGATCTTCCTCACGATCGGCGTGCTGATCGCCGTGTTCGGCATGCGCCTGATCTTCCCCGTCGTGATCGTCGCGATCAGCGCGAAGATGGGCCCGATCGAGGCGGTCGACCTCGCGTTCAACAAGCCGGAGCGCTACCAGCAGCTGGTCACGGACGCGCACCCGTCCATCGCCGCCTTCGGTGGCATGTTCCTGTTGATGATCTTCCTCGACTTCATCTTCGAGGACCGGGACATCAAGTGGCTCGGCTGGCTGGAGCGCCCGCTCGCCAAGCTCGGCAAGGTCGACATGCTGTCGGTCTGCATCGCGCTGATCGTGCTCCTCGTCTGTGCCATGACCTTCGCGACCCAGGCGCACCAGCACGGCGGCGTGCACGCGGACAAGCAGTCCACGGTGCTCATCTCCGGTGTCGCCGGTCTGATCACGTACCTCGTGGTCGGCGGGCTCTCCAGCTTCTTCGAGAACCGGCTTGAGGAAGAGGAGGAGCGCGAGCACGAGGCGGAGGAGCAGGCCGCCCGCGAGGGCAAGCCCAAGTCGGCCGTGCTGCTGGCCGGCAAGGCCGCGTTCTTCATGTTCCTCTACCTGGAGGTCCTGGACGCGTCGTTCTCCTTCGACGGCGTGATCGGCGCCTTCGCCATCAGCAACGACATCGTCATCATGGCGCTCGGCCTCGGTATCGGCGCCATGTACGTCCGTTCGCTCACCGTCTACCTGGTCCGCCAGGGCACGCTCGACGACTACGTCTACCTGGAGCACGGTGCGCACTACGCGATCGGCGCCCTGGCCGTGATCCTGCTCGTCACGATCCGCTACGAGATCAACGAGATCATCACCGGCCTCATCGGCGTCGTCCTGATCGCCTGGTCCTTCTGGTCCTCGGTCCGCCGCAACCAGCGGATCGCGGCCGCGGAGGGCGACGCGGGCACCCCGGACAAGAGCGAAGTCTCCTCCGGCGTCTGACGAACAGGCCCTGGCCGAACAGGCCATGACCTGGGCCGGCGAGCCCGGAGTTTTAGCCGGGGCACAATCCTGGAACGCTCTGAACGGGGCGGTCGCACGAGGCAATGTCTCCCCGCGACCGCCCCGTTCGGCATGATCGGCATGATCGGCATGAACAGGCGACCAAAGGTTCGGCAGTTGGGGGCGGCATGTCTTTGTGGGACAAAATCTGGCGCGGGGGCTCCGCGCAGTTCGACTACGACTCGGGCAGCGCGGCGACGAACTCCATCGAACTCACCAAACGACATCCGGCCGTCTCGCTCTCCAAACAGGGCGCGGCCACCGGCAACCTGCGGGTGAACCTGTCCTGGCGGATGCGGACCTCGGACATCGGCGGGTTCGAGAAGAACAGCCTGATGCGCCATCCGTTCAGCATGTTCAAGCCGGACGTCGTCCAGGCGCACACCCAGTCCATGGTCAACGTCGACCTGGACCTCGGCTGCCTGTACGAACTGGCCGACGGCGACAAGGGCGTCGTACAGCCGCTCGGCAGCTTCTTCGGCTCGCTCAACGCGCCGCCGTACGTGAAGCTCAGCGGGGACGACCGGTTCGGCTCGGCGTCCGGTGAGACCATCTACGTCAACCTCGACCATCGCGACGCCATCAAACGACTGCTGGTCTTCGTCTACATCTACGACCAGACGCCGGCGTTCGACCGTACGCACGCGATCGTGACGCTGTATCCCAGCAACGGCCCGCGCATCGAGATCAGCCTGGACGAGCGCGCGCCGCAGGCCCGCTCCTGCGCCGTCGTCTCCATCGAGAACGTCAAGGGCGACCTGGTGGTCCGGCGCGAGGTGAAGTTCGTCTACGGGTTCCAGGCCGAGCTGGACCGGCTGTACGGATGGGGGCTGCAGTGGGGCCGCGGCTACAAGTCCAAGGTGGGGGAGCGGTAGCCGCCCCGGTCACCGTAGAGGCCCACCGAAGCCCTCACCGCCCGATGAACTGCGGTCCCTGCGGCGGGAGCCGGAACTCCGGCTCCGGGTGGGCCGTCGCCGCGACCGGCTGCGGATAGCCGTACGCGGGCTGGGACGGCGGGGCCGGCTGCGCCGCGGGCTGCGGCGGATACCCGTACGACGGCGGCTGCTGGGGCGGCAGCGGGAAGGACGGGGCGGCGGGCGCCGGCGCGGGGTGGGCGGCGGGCACGGTCGGCGCGGACGTGTCCGTTCCGGAGGTGGCGGGCGGTGCCGACGGAGCCTGCGCGGGCTCGGCGGCGGCCGACTCGTCGACCGAGATGCCGAAGTCGGTGGCGAGCCCGACCAGGCCGTTCGAGTAGCCCTCGCCGACCGCGCGCAGCCGCCAGCCGTCACCGCGCCGGTACAGCTCGCCGCAGATCATCGCGGTCTCCGCGCCCGTCTCCGGCTTGATGTCGAAGTGCGCGAGCGGCTCGGCACCCTCGGCCGTGGCGTCGTACACGAACATCCGCAGCGCCTGCACTTGCTCGAACGCGACCTCGTCGGCGGAGGCCGTGAAGAGGATCCGGGTGATCTCCTGGGGCATGCCCGTGAGGTCCGCCTGGAGGGTGTCGGTCATGCCGTCGGACACGCGCTTCTGGCCGAGTCGCCAGACCTTGCCCGAGGGGTGGCGGGGCTGGTTGTAGAAGACGAAGTCCTCGTCGGAGCGGACCTTGCCGTCGGCGCCGAGGAGCAGCGCGGAGGCGTCCACCGCGGGTACGCCCTGCCCGGGGGTCCAGCGGAGCACGGCGCGCACCGCCGTGGCGTCGAGCGGGACGTTCGCCCCCTTGAGCATCGCGTGCGTCATACGGTCATCCTGCCTTCCCGTGGTGGGCCGGGACAACGCGGGGTACTCGCGTTCGAGGGGTAGTGGGGTCACCGGGGGAGCGCGGGCGGGGCGGCACGGCGCCCGACATCCACGGGTTACCAGGATTTCATTGCACCCGGGAACTGTTGACACACGTTTGTACGTACTATTACCGGCCACATCAAGCCGGGCGGCCCAGAGGAAACGGGGGAGACTTATGCGTCATTTCGGGCACATTGCGCCTGAGGTGCGGGAACGCCTGTTCCACCGGGAGCCGGGGATCTTCGGCCCGGACTCCGCGCCCCGCCTGCTCGCGTCGGCGCTCGGCGCCACCCTCTACAGCCCCGCCACCCGGCCCCGCCTCGCCGACGACGTGCTCAAGCAGGCCCGGCGCGGCGTCGTCTCCATGGTGCTGTGCCTGGAGGACTCGATCGGTGACGGGGAGGTGAGCGGCGCCGAGGAGAACCTGGTGCGCCAGTTCGCCGACCTCGCCGCCCGCGGGGCCGAGACGCCGATGCTCTTCATCCGCGTACGCGAACCGCGGCAGATCACCGACCTCGTCCACCGCCTCGGAGCGGCCGTCGCGCTGCTGTCCGGATTCGTACTGCCGAAATTCACGGAGGAGCGGGGCGTTCCGTTCCTGGAGGCGCTCACCGCCGCCGAGACGGCGACCGGACGCAGGCTCTTCGCCATGCCCGTCCTGGAGTCACCCGAGCTTCTGCACCTGGAGACGCGCACCGAGACGCTCGACGGGATCGCCCGCACCGTCGACAAGTACCGCGCCCGCGTCCTCGCCCTGCGCCTCGGCGTCACCGACTTCTGCTCCGCCTACGGGCTGCGCAGGCCGCCCGACATGACCGCGTACGACGTACAGATCGTCGCCTCCGTCATAGGCGACGTCGTCAACCGCCTCGGCCGGGCCGACGGCACCGGGTTCACCGTGACCGGTCCTGTCTGGGAGTACTTCCGCCACCAGGAACGCATGTTCAAGCCGCAGCTGCGCCGCAGCCCCTTCCTCGAAGAGGGCGCGGAGCCGCTGCGCGAGGCGCTCATCCAGCACGACCTGGACGGACTGCTGCGCGAGATCGAGATGGACCGGGCCAACGGGCTGCTCGGCAAGACCTGCATCCACCCCTCCCACGTCCTGCCCGTGCACGCGCTCTCCGTCGTCAGCCACGAGGAGTACAGCGACGCGCGGGACATCCTGCGGCCCGAGCGGGGCGGCGGCGGGGTCCTCAGGTCGGCGTACACGAACAAGATGAACGAGGTGAAGCCGCACCGCGCCTGGGCCGAGCGGACGCTGCAGCGTGCGGAGGCGTTCGGGGTGGCGCGCGAGGACGTCGGGTTCGTGGAGCTGCTGACGGCGGGGCTGCCCGCATCATGACCGAGGCCACGACCGGGACCGCCATCCGAGCAGAGGACATAGAGAACAAAGTGAACACCGTGTGGTCGGGTACGTCGGGTACGTCGGGTACGTGGTCGGGTACGTGGGTCGCCGAGCGGCTCGGCGTCGAGCTGGCCGGTGACCAGGGGCTGACCGAACTCCTCGGGCTCGCCCTGCGCCGCAACCCCAAGCGCGCGCACCTGCTCGTCTCGAACGTCCTGGGCAAACACGTGCCGCAACGCCCCTCGGTGATCTGGCGCGCGGGGCATGAACTGGGCGTACGAGTACGGGAGCTGCTCGGCGACGAAGCGGCTGCGCGCGCCGTCGTCCTCGGCTACGCCGAGACCGCGACGGGCCTCGGCCACTCGGTCGCAGACGGCCTCGCGCTCGCGCCCTACCTGCACTCCACGCGCCGCCCCGTCGACGGTGTGGCCTGCGCGGGCGGCTTCGAGGAGTCCCACTCGCACGCCACCTCCCATCTGCTGCTGCCCGAGAACCCCGAACTGCTCGCCGGGGAGGGGCCGCTGGTCCTGGTCGACGACGAGTTCTCCACCGGCAACACGGTCCTGAACACCGTCCGCGCCCTGCACGAGCTGCACGCCCGCCCGCACTACGTCATCGTCGCGCTCGTCGACATGCGCTCGCCCGGCGACCAGGGGCGGCTCGACGCCTTCGCGGAGGAGATCGGCGCCCGCGTCGACCTGGTGGTCATGGCGCGGGGCTCGGTGCGGCTGCCCGAGGGGGTCCTGGAGAAGGGGCAGGCGCTCGTCGCCGCCCACGAGGAGGCCGCCGTGCCCGCGGCCAGGCGCGAGCGGGGCGAGATCGTCCGCGTCGGTGACCTCGGCTGGCCGGTCGGGGTGCCGGACGGCGGACGTCACGGCTTCACCCCCGCCCACCGGGCCCGCCTCGAAACGGCGCTGCCCGCCATGGCCGAGCGGCTCGCCCCGCACACGCGCGGCCGCGTACTCGTCCTCGGCAACGAGGAGTTGATGTACGCGCCGCTGCGCCTCGCCACCGCTCTGGAGGCGACCGGCGCCGACGTCTCGTACTCCACCACGACCCGCTCGCCGGTCCTCGCCGTCGACGATCCGGGGTACGCGATCCGCACCCGCCTCGTCTTCCCCGCGCACGACGCCCCGGCCGACGGGCCGGGCGAGCGGTACGCGTACAACGTGGCGGGCGGCGGCTTCGACACGGTCGTGGTCGTGCTGGACTCGGTCGGCGACCGGGCCGAACTCGCGGCGCCCGAAGGGCTGTTGGAGCGCGTGGCCGAGCACGCCGGGCGAGTGGTCGTGGTCGTGCTGCCGTCGTACGTACCAGAGATGACCCAGGGAACCCAGGAAAGGCCCTCCATGTCGCTGCCCGAGCCGCTGCGCGGCCCCGCCTTCTCCTCGTACGCGCCCGACGAGGTCGGCTGGCTGCTGCAGGACCTCTCGGACGTGACCCTGGAGGCGCCGACCGAGGAGCGCGAGGAGGCCATCCAGAGCGGGGGCGCGCACTACGCCGAGTCGCTGCCGGTCGAGTACCAGCCCAGCGCGCGGTACCAGGAGTTGTTCCACTCGGCGCTCGACGCGTCCGCCGAGCGGATCGCGCGCGCGGTGGGTGTCGTCACGGAGACGGTGCTCGCCGAGCGTTCGCCGCGGCCGGTCCTGGTCTCCCTCGCGCGCGCGGGGACACCGGTCGGCGTGCTCATGCGGCGCTGGGCGCTGCGCCGGCACGGGCTCGAACTGCCGCACTACGCGGTCTCCATCGTGCGCGGCCGGGGCGTCGACGCGAACGCGCTGCGCTGGCTCGCCGCGCGCCACGACCCGGCGGACGTCGTCTTCGTCGACGGATGGACCGGCAAGGGGGCGATCACCCGCGAACTGTCCGCGGCGATCGCGGAGTTCGAGAGGATCGAGGGGCTCGAGGGGTTCAACCCGGAGATAGCGGTACTCGCCGACCCGGGGTCGTGTGTGCGGACGTACGGGACGCGCGAGGACTTCCTCATCCCCTCCGCCTGCCTCAACTCCACGGTCTCCGGGCTGATATCGCGCACCGTGCTCCGCTCCGACCTCGTCGGCCCCGACGACTTCCACGGCGCCAAGTTCTATGCCGAGCTGGCCGGTTCGGACGTGTCGCGGCACTTCCTCGACGTGGTGGAGGAGCGGTTCGACGCCGTGCGCGACGCCGTCGACGCCGACGTCAAGGACGCGCTCGCCGCCGATCGCGCGCCGACGTGGGAGGGCTGGGCCGCCGTCGAGCGGATCAGTGAGGAGTACGGCATCCACGACGTGAACCTGGTCAAGCCCGGCGTCGGCGAGACGACGCGGGTGCTGTTGCGGCGCGTGCCATGGAAGATCCTGGCGCGGACCGGCGCGGGGGCCGACCTCGCGCATGTGCGGCTGCTCGCGGAACAGCGCGGCGTGCCGGTGGAGGAGGTCGCCGACCTCCCGTACACCTGCGTCGGGTTGATCCACCCGAGGTTCACGCGCGGGGCGACGGGTGTCGACGGCAAGGCGGTGGCGGCGAAGTGAGCACCGGCGAAGTGAGTGCTGCCCCCGCGCGGACGGTCGTCGCGAGCGACCTCGACCGTACGCTCATCTACTCGGCCGGGGCGCTCGGCCTGACCATGCCCGACGCGCTCGCGCCGCGCCTGCTCTGCGTCGAGGTCTACCAGAGCGGACCCTTGTCGTACGTCACCGAGGACGCGGCCGTGCTGCTCGCGGAGGTGGCGCGGCGGTCGGTCTTCGTGCCGACGACCACGCGGACGCGCGAGCAGTACGGGCGGGTGCGGCTGCCGGGTCCGGCGCCGCGCTACGCGATCTGCGCCAACGGCGGGCACCTCCTGGTCGACGGGGTGTCCGACCCCCGGTGGAGCGCGGCGGTGGCGGCGCGGATCGCGGCGGGGTGCGCGCCGCTGGCCGAGGTGCGGGCGCGGATGGTCGCCGCCGCGGACCCGGCGTGGCTGCTGAAGGAGCGCGTCGCCGAGGAGCTGTTCGCCTACCTCGTGGTCGACCGGGCCCTGCTGCCGCCCGGCTGGGTCAAGGAGCTCGCCGCGTGGGCCGACGGGGTCGGCTGGAACGTCTCCCTCCAGGGCCGCAAGGTGTACGCCGTCCCGAAGCCGCTGACGAAGGGCGCGGCGGTGCGGGAGGTGGCCCGCAGGACCGGCGCCGAACTTACCCTGGGCGCGGGCGACTCACTGCTTGACGCGGATCTGCTGGAGGCGGTGACCCGCGCCTGGCGCCCCGCCCACGGCGAGCTGGCGGAGGCGGGCTGGACGATCCCGGGCCTCACGGTGCTCGCGGAGAGCGGGGTACTGGCGGGGGAGGCGGTGTTGCGGGGGTTCTTGGGGGAGCTGTGAGCTGCCCCGGCCGAACTCGGCGCCCCCGCTGACACCCGCGGTGGCGCCCCCGCTCACACCCACTGGGGCGCCCCCCCGCTGACACCCGCGGTGGGCTAACCGCAGCAGCCTCCCCCGCAGCAGCCACCACCACCGCCACCGCCCGCCGAGGGCGCCGGTGACGGGGTCGCCGCGCCCGTCACCGCCACCGTCGACAGGAGTTTCACCGTGTCCTCGTGGCCCGAGGGGCACGGGGTGGGGGCCGAGGACTGGGACATGGGGCGGCGGAGTTCGAAGGTGTCGCCGCAGGTACGGCAGCGGTACTCGTAACGAGGCATGGGTCGAGGTTACGGGGTCGGATCGTCCCGCAGCGAGAGGTCCAGGAGTTCCAGCATCGCCGTGTACGCGCCGTCCGCGTCCCGGTCCCGTACGCGCGCCGCGACCTCGGTGTGGGTGGGGAGCGGGTGGTGGTGCGGGCCCGCGTGGACCCGTTCGCTGCGGGCGGTGAGGGGCGGGGCCAGGACGTGGGCCAGGCGGGCGAAGAAACGGTTGCCCGAGGCCGTCAGGAGGGTGGTGTGGAACGTGGCGTCGGCGCGTGCGGCCAGCTCCGCGTGCGGGGCACGGTCCAGGCGCTCCGCCTCGGCCATCGCCGACAGGGACGCGCCCAGCGCGCTCAGATCCTCCGGGGAGCGGAACTGGGCGGCGAGCGCGGCGGCGGACGGTTCGACGGCGCGGCGCAGCTCGTGCAGGTCGGGGAAGACGTCGAAGGAGCCGAGCGGCTCGTGGGCCTCGGTCAGGGTCCAGCGCAGGACGTCGGCGTCCAGGACGTTCCACTCGGCCCGGGGCAGCACCCGGTGCCCGGCGTCCACGACGCCCTTCGCCGCGAGCACCCGTACCGCCTCGCCGAGGACCGGTTCCACGAACCCCAGCTCGGCGGCGAGGACCGGCGGTCTCAGGCGGCGGCCGACGTCGTACGCACCGTCCGTGATGCGGCGGGCCAGCGTCTCGACCGCGGTGCGGTGCACGTCGTGCCCGTGCGGCAGCGGCGGGGAGCTGGTCATGCGGAGCAGGCTCGCACGGGTAACCGGGTGAGATCAACTCGCCCTGGAGAGCGCCTGGTTGACCGGGAGGCGGTGCGCCGGGTCAGGCGCCGCCGCGCTCCTCGCGGATCCGCGACACGACCCGGGCCGCCGTCTCCCGTACCGCCTCCGTCTCCGTGAGGAAGTGCCAGTAGTCGGGGTGGCGGCCCTCCAGCCCCTCGACGGCTCGGTCCAGACGGGCCACGGAGTCGTCCAGGGGGCGGGCGTGGCGCGGGTCGGGCGTGCTGCGGCCCGCCATGGCGAGGCGCTGCGCGTCACGGATCGCGAACCGGGTGCGGTCGATCTCCTGCCGCGGGTCCTTGGACACGGCGTTCAGCCGGTGCAGCCGGTCGGAGGCGGCGGAGACCGACTCGTCCGTCGTGTTGAGCAGGGCCCGCACGGTGGACAGGCGCGACGTGGCGTCGGGCCAGCGCTGCTCGTCGCGCGCGGTGCGGGCCTCGGCGAGCTTGGTCTCGGCCTGCCGCACGTTCTCCGCGGCCAGGTCCGGTACGCGCTGGAGGTCCTGCCAGCACGCGGCGGTGAACCGGCGCCGCAGCTCGCTGAGGACCGGCTCGACCTGGCCCGCGCGCGTGGTCAGCGCCTGCGCCCGGGTGCGCAGCGAGACCAGGCGCCGGTCGATCTCGGCGGCCCGCTCCGGGAGCCGCTCGGCCTCCGCCCGTACGGCCTCGGCGTCGCGCGCGACCCGCTCGGCGCGCTCCAGCGTCTCCGGGACACCGTGCTGGCCCGCGCCCTGGTTCAGCCTGGTCAGCTCGGGGCCGAGGGCGGCCAGCCGCCCCGCGAGGTCGTCGGCCTTCAGGCCGGCCGCGCGGACGGTGTCCAGGGCGGTCGTCGCGGCGAGCAACGCCTGCCGGGCGCGCTCCACGGACGGGGCGAGCCGCGCCAGTTGCGTCTCCGCCTTGCCGAGCAGCGGACCGAGACCCTGTGTGAACCGGTCCAGGTCCTGCTTGGTCCGGGTCAGCTGGTCCTTGGCCTGCGTCAGATCGGCCCGCGCGCGAGCCGCGACGCTCGCCTCCAGATCGTCCCGGTCCAGGTCATGGGCGTCGACCGCGCTGATGTACTGCGCGCTGACCTCGTCGATCCGGGTCCCCAGCCGCTCGAAGTCGCCGACGGCGCGGCGCGCGGCGGGGGAGTCGTCGACCGCGGTGATCGTCTCTATCGAGATGCGCAGGTCCCGCTGGGCGGAGTCCAGTTCGTAGAACGCGGCCGCCGCGGCGTCCTTGGCCGCTTGGGCCTCCGCGCGCTGGGACTCGGCACGGCCGCCGAACCACTTCCGGGTGCCGCCGCCGGCGAAGGCGGTGGTCATCGCCGCCGCGAGCGCGGGCAGCGGCAGCAGCGTGAGGACCAGGAGGTCGTGGAGGTCGTGGAGCGGACGGGGCCACGGGCCGCGCCGGATGCGCGGAGCCGTCCTGGCCGCGGTCGGGCGCGCCTTGTCGGGGCGCTCGTTCTTCGCCGTCGTCACCAACCACTCCCCGTGCTGCCCGTGCCGTCGTCCGCCCTGACCGATGTCCATTCTCCCACCGGTCAAGGGCGAACACACGAGCCGGTCGGTCCGCGGTTCGGTTCGCGGTTCGGTTCGTGGTTCGGTTCGTGGTTCAGTCCGCGGTTCGCACGGTGACCTTTCCGTCCTTCGCGCGGGCCGTGATCCGGTGCGCGCTCGCCTTGTCGCGGGGCACCGAGACATCGACGCGGCCGTCGTCGGTGTGCGTGTCCACGCGGTACGTCGCGGAGCCGGGGAGTTCGAGGGTCAGCGACCCGTCGTCGCTCGTGGCGTCGAGCCGCTCAGGGGCCGTGCGCAGGGCGAGGTGCGCGGAGCCGTCCTTGGTGCGCAGGGAGACCTGCCGGGCGTCCACGCCGGAGGCGCGCAGCGAACCGTCGTCGCCGCTCAGACTCAGCGGGCCCGAGACGTTCTCGACGCGGACCGAACCGTCCTTCGTCGAGATGTCGAGGCCCTTGTCGAAGCCGTTCGCGCGGACGCTGCCGTCGTCGTTGCGGACGACCACGGCGATGCCGCGCGGCACCTCCACGCGGTGGCGCGCCGAGCAGTCGGCGATGAAGCCGCTGCAGTGCAGGCGCAGGGTCAGGCGGTCCTCGTCCGCC
Organism: Streptomyces sp. NPDC016845; assembly: GCF_044332585.1. Lineage (NCBI taxonomy): Bacteria > Bacillati > Actinomycetota > Actinomycetes > Kitasatosporales > Streptomycetaceae > Streptomyces > Streptomyces sp. NPDC016845. The sequence continues at coordinate 208,643 of NZ_JBIRPI010000002.1, forward strand.
TGCCACTTCCATGTCACCTTCGGATCGGAGCCGATCACGGTGGAGCCGCGGAACCAGCGGGTCACCTCGACCTTGTCGCTGTCGCCCGGGACCAGGTCGAGGGCGGCGTCGTCCGAGTCGACGGTGAGGGTGCGGCCCTGCAGGGCGAAGGAGCGGTGGTCCGGGTGGTCGTCGCCGGAGGCGTCGGCCCCGCACGCCGTGGCCGTCGCGGCGACGGCGACCACGGCCGTCACGGCGGCGAGACCGCGGACGGTACGGGTGCCGCGGGCGGTGCGGGTGCCGCGGGCGGTGCGGAACGGTCGGACGGTCATGGCGAACTCCCCCTGCGACGGCTGCTTCTGCTCTGCTCTGTTCTGCTTCTGTTCTGCTTCCGGGGTGCCGGTCCGGTGAGCGGCACCCCATGAACGTACGGCCGCGTGAGCCCCGTGCGGGATGCGGCCGGCCACCGGATCGCGGGTGGGGATAACCCCCGCAGCGGCCCCGCCCGTTACGGGTTTGCGGTGCACTGGCTGCGGCAAGGTAGGCTGTCCCGGAATCTGGGGTGCGTAGCTCAGGGGTAGAGCGCCTGCCTTACAAGCAGGATGTCGGCGGTTCGAAACCGTCCGCGCCCACGGTACTAAGTAGCAGGTCAGAGGCCCTTCGGTGAGATCACCGGAGGGCCTTTGCTGTGATCGAAGTCCACATAGAGTCCACAACGCCACGTGATCTTGCTCGCGTATCACCTGTTCGAGGGATTGATCACGCGGCGACAGTACGTAGAGTCGCTGTCTGACGGGGGCTGGTGCGTCTCCCCGCGTGTGCCAGATGCGCGCCCGTCGGCATCCTGGGGTGTCTTGGCGGGGAGGCCTTGCCCCCAGGCCGTGGCCCCCGTCGTACAGCTCGACGGGGGCCGCGCGAAAACAGTAGACGCCCTACCCGGGGTCCGGGGGCAGGGCGTCGGCTCTGACTGAATCAGAGCGGTGCGTCTCCCTCCGACGGATGCGCGTACATCGGGAGGGGCGCGAGCCCTCACCTCGCAGTGAGGGCCGTTCGGGGCTCAGGCGTGTGTCATATGCACGGTCTATGACCGTTGCCCGGGGAATCTGATTTCGGACAGTCATTCACTCGAACGTGCGTCGTACCGACGCGGGGCTTGCGCGCGTGGCCGATTAGTGATCCAAAAATGTACGGTTCACGATACAGACAGACGATCTTGACCGGGCGAGCGTTGAGCGGGTGCCGCCCGCTCCTCCGTCGCCCCGCATCCTCGCCGCCCGGCGAGCCGTCGGGGACCGCATCCGGGCCGCACGCCTCCACGCGAACATGACGCAGGAGGCCCTCGCCGAGCGCGCTGGCCTCGACCGGCAGGCCATTAATCGCATCGAGCAAGGCCATGCTTCTCCCGTCCTCGACAACCTTCTCCGCATCGCCGACGGGCTCGGCGTCCCGCTTCGCGACCTCGTGTGAGTCGGGCGGCGGCAGCAGCACCCCTACGCACACACCGCCGCCCTCCTCCGCCCACAGCCGGGGGGACCGTGAGCGGCTCGGTGTGGGCGGCGGCGCGCTTTGCCCTTCGCGCCGCCGCCCGCCCGCGCCCGGGTCCGGGGGCGCGGGAGTCAGACGAGGCGGCCCCGGCTGCACTCGGGACCGCCTCCTTCCAGCTCGGATCCTGCCGAGGTACCGAGCCGGGCGCAGGCCACGGTGAGAACGCGGCCCGCTGTCCCGCCGCCCCGAAGGAGCGGAAAAACGGCGGGAGTCGATGGCGGCCGCCCGACGTGCAGGCGTCGAGCGACCGCCCTACCCGCCGATGAGCTAGCGACGGGAGTCTGGACTACCGAGAGCGCCGCCGTAACAGCGTCCCCAGGTAGTAGCCGAGCACGGGGCACCGCTTGTGCATGTGGATCGTCGCGCCCGCAGCGGAGATGCTGACCTTCGCGTAGCTCTCGAACGCCTGGCCCGGAGTGATGGCCTTGTGGCACCGCCAGCAGATCATCAGCGCACCCCTCGCAGCGTTTCGGTAAGCGCGCGACGGGTGGGGCACGCCTGCCAGTTCGCCACACACCGCCGGCATGTCGTCGCGTGGTCGAGCAATGATCGGTACGCGAGCCCCGCCGGCGTCGCCGTCCGGTCCTCCGAATCGCACCGCGTGCCCGCGGCCTCGTCGCCCTGCGTCTGCGTCACGACTCGCCGCCGGCGAATTGGTCGAGCCCTCGCACCACCCGGCCGAGCGCGGCCAGCCGCAGGGACCCGCCAAGGGAGCTGGGGCTGAGCCCCTGCGTGAGCTCGTCGCGGGCCTCGGCGAGCGCCTTGTCCCTGGAGTACCAGGCGCGAGTGCCGTGATTGATGCGGTCAGCTTGCCGCTGCACGAGCGGGATCAGCCTCCGGATCTCGGCACGCAGCTCGATGTCGAGCTGGCTTCGCCGTTCCGGGCTGGGACGGGTCCGCGGAGCCGCACCAGCTTCGTCGAGCAGCGCGTGGAGTTTGCTTGGCTCGGCCGGCGCTGGCAGTTCGTGGGTGGTGACCATGGAGCTCTCCGCGGGGATAGGGCGGAATCTGTGAGTCCCGACGCTAGGACCGTGCTGCGCACGACCGCCAACGGCGTGCACGGATGTGCACGAACGGCGCCAGCCTGCGTCTGCCAAGAGGTCGCGGTCTTGACCATGAACCTCAGTGGGCCCACGGTGGTGCACATCTGAGCACGACTCAGGAGAAGGAGGCAGTCGTGGCCTTACAGTTCATCGGCATCGATAACGGCTCCGGTCAGACCGGGTCACCGACCGTATGGGTCGATCCTCGGACCGCCGACGTCGTCATCCAGAGCTACCTCGCGGACGAGGAGACCCGCGCCGAGTGCGTCGAGAACACCGCCCCCGGGCACGCCAAAGGGATCCCCTCCCATGAGGGCGTCCTGCGTGTCCCGGGCCACCTCATCCACCTACTGAGGGAGGCATGCGATGCCGCCGAGCGAGCAGCCCAGCTTCATCGACCTGCTTGACGCCTGCAAGATCTCCGCCGTTCACCTGGAGATGCGCGACGTCTACGGCGTGGGCGACGAGGCTGCTGACTTCGAGCAGTGGAAGGCCACCGGCCGAAGGGACAGCGACCCTGCCTCCGCGTACTGGGCACCGTGGGTCGACCTTGTCTCCCGTGCGACTGCGCGAGGCGTGAGCGTGCGCCGCGCCCGCATAGTGTCCGAGCCGGTCACCGACTACATCCGCTACGAGCACGCTGGGACGGACGTCAACGTGGCGGCAGGCGAAGAGGTGCGCTGGCTCGGCCGACGCCAGGCCGCAGACCTGTTGGTTCCCGCCTGCGATCTATGGATTTTCGACAGCGAGAGCGTGCTCTACAACCACATGTCCGGCGACGGCGACTGGACCGAGCCCGGCCTCGAACTCCGTACTGCCCCCGGCTTGGCTGCTCGCTGCATGGCCGCCTTCGAGCAAGTGTGGGAGCGAGCCATCCCACACGATGAGTACGAAATCCGCTGAGACCGGACAGGCCCGCTCGATGTCCCAGTCACCGTCGTCCTCCGCGCAAGCAGCACGCGAGACCGTTGCCCGACGTCTACGCGGTATCCGGAAGGGCGCCGGGCTATCGGTCGTCGAGCTGGCCAGCCGGTGCGGCTGGCACCACGCCAAGACGTCCCGGATCGAGAACGCGAAGACACCGCCGTCCCCGACCGATATCCGCCGCTGGTGCATGGAGTGCGACGCCCTCCAACAGATCGACGACCTCATTGCCTCGTCGCTGAACGCGGAGTCTCTGTACCGCGAGTGGCGCCAGCGAACCCGCCAGGGGCTACGCCAGCTCCAGGAGAGCTACCTGGATCTGTACCGGGCGACCCGCCTGTTCCGGGTCTACTCGCCGAGCCTGATTCCGGGCCTCTTGCAAACCGAGGGCTACGCGGCCGCGCTCCTCGACGCGAACGCCGACCTTCTCCAGATTCCCAACGACTCCACCGCGGCCGCGAAGGCGCGTATCGAGCGCTCCCGCATCATCCACCAGGCGGGCCATAAGTTTGTGTTCGTCGTAGAGGAAGCTGTGCTGCACTATCAGCTTGGGGACCAGGCCGCGATGGCTGCGCAGCTTGGCTACCTCCTTACTGCCGGCGCGTTGCCCGCCGTGTCTTTCGGCATCATTCCCTCCGACACGCGTCAGAGGATCCAGTGGCCGCAGGAGTTGTTCCACGTCTACGACGACACGCTCGTCTCCGTTGAACTCCTCTCCGCGCAGGTCGACGTGACGCAGCCGTCCGAGATCGCCCTGTACCTGAAAGCATTCGAGCAGCTGCGCAGCATGGCCGTGTACGGGGCCGACGCGCGCGCTCTGATCACCCGGGCCATCGAGGCGTTGGACCGGATCGAGGCATGACGAAACGGCCCCCACCGCCTGAAGGCGGTGGGGGCCACGTTCTACACGTACTGGCGTCGGGTGGGATCGAGCCCGGCCGCGACCGGCGGCGTCTCCTCCGGGTCCGGCTGCTCCGGCGGCGGCGCACCCTCGCGACGGCAGATCAAGGCGTCCGGATCATCCGCCGGGGTCTGCCAGCTGTACCCGTCGGGGCACTGAGTTGTTCCGTCGGTCCCGTCAGCCCCGTCCCGGCCGTCCGCGCCCTCTTGCCCGTTCGCTCCCGCAGGACCCTGCGGTCCCGCCGGGCCGGGCTCTCCCTGCGGACCAGGCGGGCCCGCCTCCCCGTTCGTTCCTGCCGCGCCGGTAGGACCCGGCGAGCCCACACCGGCAGCGCCGTCCGCGCCGCTCGCGCCGTCGGTCCCGTCCCGGCCCGGCGCCCCGAATGGGCCAGGCGACCCGGGGGTGCCGTCAACGCCGTCGCTACCGTTCGGCCCACGGGGGCCGGTCACCGATTGGCCCGGCTCGCCACGAGACCCCGGCGGGCCCGCAACCGGCTTCCCGCCGAGTTGCTGCACCTGTCGAGCGAGGAGGTCCCTCGCCTCGTTCGCGGAGCGCAGGTCGTGCGACAGGCTCTGCATCGTCACGACGAGGAACGCGAACCCGGCGAGCGCGGCCGCCGCGACGAGGGCGTACAGGAGATCACTGCGGCGGCGCACCGCCCCGGCGTTCTTGTGCCTCACGCGCCCGCCCCCCTCGCGCTGAGGTACACGGTCAGGAGCAGGAGTAGCACGGGGGCGACCAGCGCGGTGAAGATCAGGCGTCGGTCGGCGGCTCTGCGATCCGCGATGCGCTGCTCCGCTTCTCGGTGCGCGCGGGCCTCCTGGTCGCGTGCCTCCTCGATCCCCTTGATCCGCTCGGTGAGAAGCTTCATCGTCTCGTCGCGGGCCAGCTGCTCGAGTTGGTACCGCTCCATGCTGACCTTGCTGTCGAGGCGCGTGCCCAACTCCCGCATGTCCTCTTTGAGGTCCTGCCGGACGTCTTCGAGGCGTCGCATCACCTCGCCGAGGGTGGGGTCTTCGGGCACGCGCTTCTCCGATCAGTGTGCAAGGTCAGGTACTCGGAAGGAGGACGTGATGCATCAGGCCGCTTCCGCCCTCGGCTTGAGCGGGCTCGACTGCTCGACGCGGAGGTAGGAGAGCGGGGCGGTCACCTGCGGGTGCTCGAACAGGGCGAGGACCGCGGCGACGAGCGACATCCACCCCGCCTGTTCCGTGGCCGACATGTCGAGGCCGAAGCCGAGGAAGAGCGCGAGGGCGGCGGAGGCGAACTGGAGGATCGCCGCGGCGACGGCTCCGGTGCGCAGGACGATGGCGGAGGCGACCGCGACGGCGCAGGCGAGGACGGTGTTGACGAGGGTCTGCTGTTCCTCGCTGACGTCGAGGCCGTACGCGGCGGCGAGCTTCAGCCCGATCGCGATGACGGCGAGGATGTAGACCGGCTCTCTGCCGAAAATCTTCATGGTCACGACTCCTTGGGAAGGTCGAGGGCCGCGCGCACGGCGGCGTCCTTGGATTCGAGGAGCTTGCGGAGGGCCACGGACAGCTCGGGTCCGGGCGGCAGCGTCGCCACCAGCTGGTTCGCCAGGTCGGCGAACGGTGCGGACACCGAGCGCAGGTGATCGGGCAGGTGGCCGAACTTGAAGTACCGCAGGATCGGCGGGGTCTGCTCGGGCATTGAGATCGTTCCTCTCAGGTGGTGACGGTGAAGCCGTGCGCCTTGCCGAGGCGGACGAGGGAGTCGTGGCCGGGGATGCCGTCGGCGGCCTTGCCGCTGTAGGAGCCGCCCGCCTTCGAGCGCTGCCACCTCGCGTATGCGGCCACGGTGACCGACCCGAAGTGTCCGTCGCTGTAGGGCTTCGAGAGCAGCCCGGCGTCGACGAGCGCGGCCTCGACGGTGCGCACACCGGAGTATGTGACCGGCGTCCCGCTGCGCGCCGGGTCGCCCTTCGCCGCCTTGACCAGCTTGGACAGCGACACCGACGGCTTCGACGGCGTCGGCAGAGACGGCGCCGGTGCCTTGCTGCCCAGCCGGTCCCCGATCCGCGACCGCATCGACGCCATCGTGAAACCGCGCGGGTCGACCTTCCCGGGCTGCCACTCCAGGTGGCCGATCACGGACCGCTCGCTCCACTTGTGGTGACGGCAGATCGCCGCCGCCACCTTCTCGATGGCCTCCAGCTGCACGGCCGGCCACGGGTCCTCGCCGTCGCCCAAGTTCTCGCACTCGAAGCCGTAGAAGGATCGGTTGCCGTCGGTGTTCGCCTCGTCGTCGCCCGGTAGCGCGGTCTCGCCGATGACGGCCCGCAGCACGTCGTCGTCGCCCAGGCCCGCATGGTTCGCCCGCCCGTAGCCGACCAGGTGAACGCGGCCGTCCTTCGTGATGACGCCGTGGCACAACGGGCCTGGCAGGGAGCTGTGGCCGTCGCGGCAGATCGCGACCGTGCTCGCGCTGCCCTTGGTCACGGTGTGGTGAATCATCACCCCGTGCATCGGGCCCCACGGCCCCTTGCTGTTGCGGTTGTGGTTCTCCCACTCGCCGACCTCGACGACAGTGAGCCCCTCCTCCCGCAGGATTCTGGCGAACGTGGCTGCGCTCGGTGGTGTGGCCATGCGGTCCCCCCTCTACAGGTTGCTGGTGGTCGTGATCTCGGACCGGGACAGTGACGTCGTCACGTTCTCGCCCGCGAGGAGCTGACGGATGCTGTCGAGGACCGACTCCGTGGTGAGGCCCGGCAGCGGACCGCCGGCGCCCTCCTCGATGCGGAGGGTCAGGGTGAATCCCGCCTCGTCGCGGCCTTGGGCGCTGAGCCGGTAGTACGGGTATGGCATGTCGGCCATGGGTGCCTCCTAGGCGAGTCGGCGCAGGTGCAGAGTGGAGCCCTGGCCGAGGCGTGTGGCTGTCGCGTTGCTGGTGACCTGCGCCCATTGGAGGGCGAGCGTCCCGGCGGTGGTGGTGCTGATGACGCCGTCTTCGATCGCGGCGCACTGGTTGGTGGCCGAGTCCCGGGTGCCGTACGTGACGGACGTGGTGAAGGCGTGGACGCCCCATCTGCCCGTGCCGCCCGCGGAGGCTCCGGACAGGGAGACGCCTTGGTCGGGGCCGATCGCGGAGCGCAGCCCGGTCGCGCCTGCGGGCACGTTCCACATCGTTTTGAAGCGGGCGAGGTCGACGGCCGCGAAGTGCAGGTAGAAGGTGGCGTGATAGGTCGCGTTCGCCTCCAGGGAGGCGAACAGGTCGGGGTCGTCCACGAAGGACGTCGTCGCCGACCGGTCGCTGTTGGCGCCCTTCCACATGATCTGCGGCAGCATCGACGTGAGGAGGCCGGACGTGATGCGGCTCCCGGCCGGGATGGGTGGCCATTGGGCCATGGGGCTGCCTCCTACAGGGCGACGATGGCGGGGGTGGCGAGGCGCACGTCCGCCCCGGCGGGCAGGGCTTTGACGACGCGGTTCATGGACCGCGTGACGGTGAAGGTCTGCGGGGTGACGATCTCGAAGTTGTCGAAGGCGATAGCCGGGTTGACGTTGCTGTTACCGGCGAAGCCGGAGGCGGTGACGCCGACCAAGCCGGACGTGATCGGGGAGGTGGTGACGGTCGTCTCGTACGACCATGCCGAGGACTCGGTGGACGTGGTCGGCCACACCCGCATGCGGATGCGCTGCCCGTCGATACGGACCCGCATCTCGAAGCTGTCGCCCGCGGCGTACGTGTACGGAAGGAATGCGTCGCCGAGCTGGGTGACGTCGCGGGTGATCGACACCGACATCACGCCGCCCAGTGAGAAGTGCAGGCGGGCCCGGTAGAAGTTCGCGGCGTCCACGAACCGGACCAGGATGCTCGGGATCATCGCCGCGCCGGTCGATACCTGCGCGGCGGAGATCCGGACGCGGATCTCGCAGTCGTCGAGGGTGAGCCCGGCCAGCGTCTGGAAGCGAGGGTTGGCGATCGTCGCGTTCGGGACGGTGACCATGCCGCGGCTGCCGTCCACGGACCGCTCCGACGCGGCGCCCGTGGTCAGCGTCCATGCCTGCCCTGTATCGGCCGTGCCCCAGCCGCCCGACACGGTGCGGGTGAAGGAGTCCGTAGCAGCCCCCGCGGTCTGCGGGGTGATCCGTACCGCCCACGCGTACCAGACCGCCGAGACGGGCGGGGTGTTGGAGTGCAGTGCCAGCACCGACGCCGTCGAGGCGTTCGCGGGCGCCGTGAACGACTGCTCCAGGTACGTCCAGGCGGCCGCGGGCACGTTGAAGCCGCCCGCCCGCGAGGACGTCGTGATGTACGTGCCCGCTGCGGTGTGCCAGTTGACCGCGGGCTGGAGACCGCTCCAGCCTGCGGGGCTGTAGGCCCACAGTGACACCGTGTACGTGACGCCGGGGATGATGCTGCCGACTGGAGTGAGGGAGGCGACCGGGCCGCCGGTGGCCGAGGTGCCGTTCGGGGTGATCCGTACCGTGCCCTTCGCCGGAAGCGGCAGGGCGGTGACGTAGTCGGTGGACCAGGCGAACGTGCCGTTCTGTACCGACCAGCCCGTGGTGTTGGTGTCGAAGTACGGGTTTGCGTTCAGCCACGGGCCGGGCCCGTCCAGGCGCATCACCTCCCCGGACACGCGCACCGGCACCGGGCAGTCCCGGTGGGCGGCGGTCCACGGGAGGCCGCTGGTGGTGTGCACCAGCGCCGTCGTCTGTGTCGACGTCATCGCGGCGTCCAGGACAGCGCCGTCCGTGTCCGCCCACGAAGCAGTCGTGTCGGCGACGGCCACGGTCCACGGTGAGGCGGGTGAGCCGATGAGCGTTTGCGTCCACTCGGTGGACGCGATCGTTTCCGACAGGCCCTGCACGAGGACGTCGATGCCGTCCGGCGGTAGCCAGGCCGGGGTGTTGGACACCGTGACCCGGTCGCCGATGAGCATCGGCGCCAGCAACGCGCCGAGGTTGTAGTTCCGGGCCAGGTTGAGGGGGATGGCCGGATAGCGGGGCTCATCCACAGTGCCGAGGTGCACGGCCCACGACGCCATATCGGGGAGGACGTCGTCGGTCTGCACGTTGACGGTCGCCGACTGGTCGTAGCGGCCGACGCCGGCGGGGGCGTCCAGGACGGACAGGGTGCCCGTCGACTGGACGTAGCGGGCCGAGCTGCCGTTCACCCGTTGCACGGTCATGTCGTTGACCGTGGTCTGGTCGTCCGACGTGGGCTGAAGCCCCGGCACGAGGTGCTGCCGGTAGTCGAGGGCCGTCCTCGGTGTCTGGTTGTAGAGGGATTGCCGTGTCCGGTAGATCAAGGTGGCGGAGTCGCGGGACTCGTAGATGATGCCGCCATCCGCGTCGACCACCTCGTACAAGAGATCGAGGAGACGGCCGGGCCGCTGCGGTCCCATTGCCGCCGACGCGGAGCCGACGAGGCCGACGTTGATGCCCTCCTCCTGGCACAGCCGCTGAAAGCGGATGTGTGCGGCCTCGCCGACGAAAGCCCGCTCGGCTTGGTTGTAGATCGTCGTCGTCGCGGTGGAGAACACGGCGAGGTGCCCGATGCCCATGCCTGCCACGCCAGCACCGAAAGGCGACGACACCTGGGTTACGGCGCCGCTGGTGCCCGCGATGGTGTTGTCGGTGCCGTACCCGCTGTTGCTGGTGAGGTTGACCCAGCCGACACGGAACCGGGTGTTGGCCCCGATCTCCTGCGCGGTGATCTCGATGCGGACCCAGCTGTCGTACAGCTCGGGTGTCGTTACCCCGACGAGGAGGGTCTCGTTACTGTCGGCGTCGAGCGCGCTGATCCGGATGGCGGTGCTGGTGACCGCGAGGACGATCTGCGCTGCGGCCGTCCCATTGGTGTTGATCACCAGGAGGCGAGTCAAGAGAGCGGGCGCGGCCGCCATGTTCGCGAGAAACGTGCACGTCCACTGACCCGTCGAGGTGCGGGCCGGGACCACCCCGACCATGGAAGCAGTCGACGCGATCGTCGGTAGCGGATCCGACCCGGCCAGCGCATCATCGGCAGCGAACGTGAACCCGCTGACCCGAAGCGGCGACACGTTCTGTACCGGCGAGTACGCGGACGTCGCGCCTGCCGCATCCTCCATCGGCCAGTACGCCACCAGCGACGCAGCCGAGGACACGCGGCGCCGGAGCGTCGACTGGAGCGGGGCCCGCCGCTGATCGATCCGGCGCAGGATGCCCGACGCCTCGATCGTCACCCACACGTCCTTGCCGCCCTCGGTCCACTGCGGGGGCCACGCGCTGATCTCGCCGATGAACCGGCTGTCGCCGTCGACCTGCACCCGGATCGCGGTGTTGCGGCCGATCTTGCCGTACAACGGGGACACGGGATTGTCGGGTGAATACCTCGCGTCTCTGTTCGACAGGGTCAGGCGGCACGACCCGGGCTCCGGCCGCCCCGACTCGGCGCGACGCCCGCGGGTGATCTGGATGCGGTCGCCGTGCCGGACGTGACTGGTGATGTTCTGCCAGTCGCCGTCGTACCAGAGTTCGACCGTGAACGAGAGCGGGGTCTGGGGGAACATCAGGCAGCACCCCACCCAAGCGCCCGCTGCACGTTGCCGCCGGCCACTCGTCGGACCTCACCGCGCAGCGGGTCGACGAGGACGCGCGCCAGCGTCTGGCCGTCGAGCTGAAGGACGACGGTCATCGGGGTGCCGGGCCCGGCCGCCTCGCCCGCCATGCGGCGGGAGGTGTGCGCCGGGTAGACGCGGGAGCCGTACGGGAGGCGGGCCAGTTCGGGACCGTGCTCGCCGACCCAGGTGAGGCCGCCGCGGGCGCCGCCGCTTGCCGCCCCGGTGATGCCGCCCGTCCACTTGCTGCCGACCATGCGCTTCATCGACCGCTCGATGGACGCGGCGAGCTTGTCCATCGACTTCTCGAGCTTGGTCTGTTGCTTCGTCAGCGTGGTCACGAGGGTCTGCGACGCCTTGATCTGCGCCCCGTACACGGCGTCGCCGGTCGTCGCACCGGCTGCCTTCGCGCTGCTCGCTACCTGCGACTGGAGCTTATTGAGACTGGTGATCTCGGACTTCGAGGCGCCCATGAGCGCGCCCGCGGTCTCCAGGCCCCCGCCGTCAATCCCGGCCTCGGCGATCTGCTGGATCAGCGTGCTGCTCAGGCCCTTCTTCTTCAGCCCGGCGAGTGCCTGCGAGAACGCGCTGGCCTTGTCGCGGGACGCGGTGAGCCCGGCCATGATGGTCTTCACGGTGGTCGGCCCATCGCCAGGGCCCTTCGTGATGTTCGCCGAGGACAGGACACTGTTCTTGACCGAGTCGGCGAGCTGAGCCGCCGCCGACTTCAAGTCGCTGAGCTTGCTCTTCGCCTTGTCCAGCGCGTCGTTGACCTTCGTCAGCGCCCGCTCCTGGCTGATCAGCCGCTTCCCGTAGGAGTCCAGCATCCGCAGGAGAGACCGCTCCTGCCCGCCGTGCGTGCTCTTCATGATCGTGCTGCGCCACTGGTTCAGGGCGGACACGAGCGGGCCGATCGACTCCGGGCGGCCGAGCGCCGCCCGGATCTCCGTGTTCTTGTAGCCCGCCTTCTGCCCGAAGTGGCTGATGGTCAGGTCGCTGCGCGCCTCCGACCGCGCCTGCCGCTCCGCTTTCGCCCGCTCGGCCGCAGCCTTCTGCGCCTTCGTCGGGCCGCCCTTCGCGAATCCGGCGAGCTTCAGCCGTCCGGAGTTCAACGCTTCGAGCAGCGGCAGGCCGTACTTCCTGACCGCGGACGACTGGACGACGTACTCCGTGTTCGACACCCGGGCGGCCGCGCCGGAGCCGAACAGGCCGACGATGCTGTCGCTCGTGCCGGACCCGGGCCCCTGCACGTAGCCCCCGGCGGGGAACGCCTGGACGTTGCCGCCGTCGGCGTACCTGGGGAGCGGGCCACCGAACGCGCGCGCCGTCTCGGCGAAGTTCTTCGCGGCCTGCGCCGAGGCGCCTTGCTGGCGCACCGTCCTGAACACGGTGATCTTGGTCGTCGTGAACGTGATGCTCTTGCTCTGGAGCCGATCGCGAGCCGCCTGAAGTGCGCGGATGTTGCCCAGCGCGGCGCCGGTGCTCGCGGTGACCTTGAACCGGCCGTCCTTCAGTCTCGTGACCTTGTAGCCCAGGTCACGCAGCGTCTGCACGGCGTCCGACGTCAACGCCCGGACTGTCACGCTCTTGGCGTTCGGGGCCCGCTTGATCGCGCCGATCACCGAGTTGAGTCCGGCGACCGCGTCCTCGGTCCTCATCTTGATAGAGGTGCTCTTCGAGGCGGGGATCTTCATGATCTGCGCGGCGAGCTGCGCCGCCTCGCTCTTGGACAGGCCCATCGCGCGGGCGCTCGCGATGAACGCCTCCCGGCCCCGCGAGTAGATCCCGTTGACGCGCTCCCACGACGCCCCGGACTCGCGTGCGCTCGTGGCCGCGTCCTTGGTTTTCGCGGCGAGGTCGTTGAGCGCCGTCGCTGCGGCCTGTGCCTTCGGCGAGTTGAGGTCGAGCTGCCCGCCCACCATGTTCAGCGAGTTGGCGTTCTCCTTCGCCGCCTTCGCTGCGGCGTCCACGCTCGCCTCGAACCCGATCATGCCGCCGAGCGCCGACCGGTTCACATCGTTCAGGGCCTCGATGCTCTGCCGCAGACCATCCGCGCTGGCCTTCTGCGCGGCGAGCTTCTCGCCGGTCGCCTGGGCTTGAGCACCGAAGATGCCCATGCTCTGAGCTGCCAACTCCTGTTCAAAAGCCTGGTCAGCCAACGCGGACTTGTAATCGTCGAGCTGGTCCCTCAGCTCGCCCGTCGACAGCCCGCCCTTTTTCATTCCCGACGCGAGACGGTCGAACGCCTTCTGTGCGATGTCGGCGTTGCCGCCCTTCACGAGACTCGCGAGGGACTTGTCGACTGCGTCGAGATCCTTCTTCGCCGCCGACATCTGTGACGTGTCGATGTTCGCGATCCCGAGGATCGTCCCTCGAATCTGCTGGTCGAGGTCCGGGCGGGCCAGCATCCGCAGACTGTCGGCCAGCCCCCCGAGATCTGACCCGAACGCCTTCGCTGCCTCCCCGGTGACCTTGCCCGTACGGCCCAGATTTCCCAGCGACGACGTCAGCTTGTCGACGCTCGGCGCCGCCTGCTGGCCCATCGTCGCCAGCTTCGCTACGACCGCGATGGCAGCGGCGACGCCCGCCACGACGACGGTTGCTTTGGCCGCAGTGCCCAGAGTCAGGAACGCTGCTCGAAGCCCTACGAGCCCGCCGCCCGCCGCGACAGAGGCAGCTCGTAGCGCCGTAAGGCTGGTGGTGATTCCCGCGACGGAGGTGCCGACTGCGGCCATGCCGACACCGGCCAACCGGATCAGCTTGAAGGCGGCGTACACCTGCATGAGGTTCGCCAACAGCCCGGCCGGTACAGCCGACACCAGCTGCGCGAAGGCGTTGACGATCGTGAGCATGCCGGGGCCGACCTGCGACGCGGCGTCAAGGACGTGGAGCAGGGCCTCGCTGAGGTTCTGCATGGTCTCGCGGACGGCGGGCCCGTTCTCCCGCGCGTACTGCATGATCTGCGTGAACGGGCCGGACGCGTTGCCGGACGACAGGACGCGCATGAAGTGCACGACCCCGTCGGTCGCCTTGTCGAGGGTGCGGTCCGTGAAGTCGGAGAAGGTCTGTGCGAGGCGGTCGAAGCCCGGCGACGCGACGGCGCCGCCCGCGAGCGTCGTCAGGCGGGTCAGCTCCCGCGACGCGGAGACCGTGAGGCTCGACATCTTCGGCAGGAGTGCCGTGGTGATCTGGAGCCCCTGCTCGACCGGCTTCATCGTGAAGCCAGCCATGCGGTCCGACCAGGACTTGAACGTGTCGGACAGCACCATGTACGAGGCGGTCGCGTTGCGCGTGGCCTTCGGCATCTCTGCCATCTGCCGGGCGTACTCGGCCTGCTTCTTGACTGCGGCCTCCGAGGTGGCCCCGGACTTTTTGACCTCGTCCTCGTACGCCGAGTGCGCCTTGACCGCCTCGCTCATGGTGCCGATCTGGGGCACCACCGCAGCCGTGAACGCGATCGCGGCCGCGCCCGCCGCGCCGAGCCCCGTCACGATCGGCGCCGCCTGAGCCGCCACCGGAATCAGCGCCGGGGCCAGGCTCATCAACGACGCCTTCAGATCCACGGCCGCGCCCTGGAGCCGGTTGGATGCCGACGACATCGCGCCGGCGTCCGCAGCGAACCGGCCGCGCGCATCACGGAGAGCCCCGTTGATGTCCCGGAAGCCCGGCCCCGTCTGGTTGTTGACGGTGACTGTGATCGTGACGTCATCAGACATGGCTCACCTCCGGGTTCGGGTCGTCAGGGGTGCCGAGTTCGACGATGCGGAGCATCCGCAGGAGTTCGGGGTCCTCGGCGTACAGCTGTGAGGGAAGGCAGTGGAAGCGCTCGCACAGTGCGATGACTGCGCGAGCGTGGGTCAGCTCGCCAGGCTCTCGGAGGGGACGTCCATCGGAATCGACGCCTCCAGCGACGGCACGCCATCGGGCGAGGCGCTGTCCAAAGGGGCAGGCACACCGTTGATAGCGTCCGTCCAAGCACGGATGACCTTGTTGTTCAGGTCAGGTTCGAGGCCGAGGATGGACTCCAGCGTGAGCGGCAGGACCTCGCCGTCCTCGCCCTCGATGTTCCACTCGACGAGGCGGTCCGCGTAGGTGCGCAGCATGCCGTTCACCGCG
Source organism: Streptomyces sp. NPDC016845 (assembly GCF_044332585.1). Taxonomy (NCBI): domain Bacteria; kingdom Bacillati; phylum Actinomycetota; class Actinomycetes; order Kitasatosporales; family Streptomycetaceae; genus Streptomyces; species Streptomyces sp. NPDC016845. The sequence goes on from NZ_JBIRPI010000002.1 coordinate 223,719, forward strand.
TCCTCGCTGCCGTCTTCGCGCGCGGTCTCGATGCCGAGCGTCTGCCCAGTGTTCAGGCCGCGCAGCTTGACGACGAGGCCGTCGAGGTCCGGGTCTCCCTCGAACTTCAACTCGTAGATCTTCTTCTTCGGCTTGAAGCCCACGGCCGTTGCCTCTCAGGTCCAGGTCGGAACGGTGCCGTCGGCGAGAACGCCAGGCACCGCCGCGGTGAGTTCGCCGGAGTCCGAACGGCTCAGCGGGTAGTCGGTGTAGAGCACCTCGTTCGCCAGCGTCTGGCCGGACACGGCGAGGGTGGTGGTGCGCGCCACGGACGTGGACGGCACGGTCTTGAACACGTCGTGGATCCGCTGGGACGCGTCGTTGAACACCACGTTCAGCGTGATCGAGAAGTCGGCGAGGAGGAGGATCCGCTCCATCGCGCTCTTGTCGATACCCGTCACGTCCTGCACCGCCCTGGGGGTGGCGAACTGCAAGTTGGTGATGTCGTTGCGGATATCCCGGGGGGTACCCGCTGCGTCATCGACGCTGAGCGTGCTCCAGCCGAGCCCTGATTCCTTGGCCATGGTCAGCCCTCCTTCTTCTGGTCGACGAGGGTCAGCTGGTGCTCGCCGAAGTCCTCAACCCAGTCAGCCGCTCGCTGATGGGTGCGGGTCTTGCCGGTGGGGTTGCCGCGCCAGTCGCCGTCGCGGACGGCGTAGATCTCCGGCCGGGTCTGGTGATCGGCGAAGCAGCGCTGGCCGGGCTCGAACCGGAACACGGTGATGCCCGCCGCCGTGTGCTGCTCGCGGAACGTGCGCCGCGACTGCGTTCGGATGTAGTGCGCCTGCCGGGCGCCGAGTTCGGTCCGCTCGTCAATCGCCGACTCCCAGCCGTGCCGCCATGCAGCACAGCCGACTTGCTCGCAGGCCGCCCGTACACCGGTGTCCTTGGGGCTGGTGATGCTGTAGGTCTGGTACGCCTGCACCGGCATGTTCGGGTCGATCCGGTTAATCGGCATGCTCATCATCAGAAGGTCACCGCCACGTCGTTACGGATCACGGACACGGCAAACGTGGCCGAGGTGAAAGTGCCGGTGGTCACCGCGCGGAGGTACTGCTTGACGGTCAGCCCGCGCGCGGTCTCGATCCGCTGCGCACCGACACCGGTCGCCGCGGTGAACGCACCGCCGACCACGTCCGCCCACGGGTCGCCCACTCCGTTGTCGCTGGACTCCTGGAGCTTCACGGTCACGCTGGTGCCCGTGATGGCGAAGACGTGGAGGTACGCCTGGAGACCGAACAGGGCGGCCCCGTTGAACAGCGGCGGGGAGCCGGGCCCGAAGTCCACCGATGCGCCGTTCGTGCCCGTGGTGTCGGTGCGCTTCCCGGCGGTCAGCGACCGGCCCCACTCCACGCCGAACCCGTTGGCCTGCGCCTCGACGGCAAACGTGAACTCCCCGGAATCACCGCGGTTGCCGTCGTAGTTGACCTGCTTCGCGACAATGTTTGCCGAGGCGCCGCCGAGCACCGTGCCACGGAAGTATGCGGCGATGACATCGCTGGTGGGCAGCGTCTTGAACCGGGCGTGCGCCTTGTCGGGCAGCGTGCCCGGGTTGAAGAACGACGTCATCTGGAGGCGACCGTCGCGCAGGCCGCCGATGCGCTCCGGCGCGCTCTTGTCGATGCCGGTGACCTCCAGTGCGGCAGGGCCACCGCCCACGTTGCCGAGGGCCTGGATGTCGCCGGACAGGTCATAGCCCGCGATGTACAACGCGTCGCCGAGACCGGACTGCTTTCCCATTACGGGGCCTCCTCCCACAAGTCGTTGACGATCAGAGGCACGGAGATCGTGAAGACTCGGAACACCGCCGAGTCCTGTTCGAGGTAGCCCGCCCGCGCGGTCAGGGCGGCGCCGTGCGCGCCGCGGATGTCGACCTGCCGGACCAGGCCGCCGAGGGTGAAGTCGCCGCAGTACGCGCCGATCAGCGCGGAGGTCGCGGCCATGAGGTCGCGGTCGACGGCGTCCTCCGGGTCGGACAGCGGTGAGTACAGGCGCACCATCACAAGGAGGCGGCCGGTCGTCGAAGCGAGGCCGGACGACAGCACCGGGGTAATCGAGTCGATCCACACTGCGGCCGTCAGCCCGCCCGTGGTGGGCGCCGACTTCGGTTCGTGGCCGTTGACCCGCTCGAAGTACCCGCTTGCCGCCGCGTGGGACTCGACGCCGTCGAGGATGCCGAGGACGTCCATCACATCCTCCCCACGTACCGGCGGAGCAGCCGCTCGGCCACGCTCTGCCGTCGGGCTCGGAGTCGCTCGACCGCGCGCCGCCAGTGCTGGTAGCCGCGGAACCTCGTCACCGGGAAGTTCCGCGAGCCGAGCCCGGCGAGCCACGGCCCGTAGACCACGCCCTGGTCCGTGACGATGTGCCCGCGCTCCACCGTGATCCGGGACTCGTAGTAGCCGGTCGGGTGCTTCAAGACCTTGTGCAGCTCCTCGCGGACAAGCTCCACGCCCGTCTCCGCGAGGTCCCGCTCCAGGCGGTCCACGTACTGATTCGCCGCAGCGCGGGCCCGCCCGTCGAAGATCGGGCCACGGCTCGAGACGTCGATGGTCACTGCCATGTCACACCGCCCTCGCTCGGGCCTTGCGGCCATGAGCGGTGTACGCGTCCTCGCGGATCGCGGACAGGCCGCGGCCGGCCGCCTCACGCGTGCCTTCGCCGGAGCCGACGGTGCGCGCGTATCCGGCGGCGCCCTGGAGCAGGTTGGTAATCGCCTGCGCGATGCACAGCTCGTTGACGAGCGCGGGCGGGTCCCAGCGCACGACCGTGCCCCCGGCCGTGTGCGCGGCCGCCGTGGTGCCGAGGACGCCGCGGCTCAGGCGTAGCGACCGCGGCGCGTAGATGGGGGTGGCCGCGTCGTGGGCGGCGATCGGCGAGCCGTCGGCCGCGCGGCGGACGACGAGGATGTTGCCCGCGATCTCGTCGACTCGGCAGCGTTCGCCGTCGAGGAGGATCAGCTCCCCCTCAGCGAACGCGCCCCCGTCGCCAACGGCGAGGGTGGTGGTCTTCATCTGCGCGTCGACCGCCGCGGTGAGGGTCTGCCCGGTGCTGGCCATGGAGCGGGCGGTCACGGTGGCGCGCTCGTCGTCGAGGCGGAGCAGGCTGCCGACGCCGACCTCGGCCGAGGTGGCGGCGTCCACGGTGAGGGTGGTCGCGCCGCTGGTGATGCCGGTGTGGGTACCGAGGAGTGTCTCGTCGTTGCGGTAGCCGAATGTTCCGGTGACGGTGATGTCCCGCTGTGTGGTGGGGCCGCCGCCGAACGAGGCCGACGAGGCGAGGCTCAGCTCCAGGAACGTGAAGGGGGGTTCGTCGCGGCCGTCGCTGCGCCGGAGGAGCACGTCGTCGAGGTTGATGTCCCGGCCGCCGCTGGTCACGTTGTTCAGGGAGACCAGCTCGTTGCCGTCGAGCCAGAGGCGCCAGGACGGGGCGGACTGCCCGGACGGCCAGTCCCACGACCGGGATGCCTGCTCCGGATAGAACGTGCGGTGGCACAGCCCTTCCACCGAGGTGGTCGCAGCACCGATTGCCCGGTCGATCTTCCCGTTGGCGCGCGCCGTCTCCTTCTGGTCCAGCGCGTCCTTCACCTGCTCGCGGGTCGCGTACCAGATCACCGTCACCACCGCCCCGAGGAGACGCCGACCTGGCCGAGCCGCGTCGGGCCCGGCCCCCAGATCGACCCGTCGAACGGGCAGTACAGGTCGCCGCGCGGCCCGGTGCGGAGCGGCTCCCCGCAGTCCTCGCACGCCGTGGGCATCCGCTCGCGGTCCTCGCGGTACAACTGCGCCCCCTCCTGGAGGATGTCGAGCAGCCCGTACCAGGAGCCTTGCGCCGGAGCGGGCTCGCGGTCGGACGTTGCGGTCACGGTGTCGAGGCCGCCGAACTGGCCGGTCGCGCTGCCGGTGACTGCGCGCGTGCCTGTGGCGCTGCCGTGCAGGGCGCCGCCCGTCATGGTCGCGGTGCCGACGACCGTGCGCCGCCCCGTCGCGTTGCCGCTCAGGCCAGCGAGGGCGCCGACGGCTGCACCGAGCACGCGCCGTGCGCCGGACGCCGCCCCGGCGAGACCGCCGAGCGCGCCAGACGCCGCGCCTGTGACCCGACGGGTTCCGGTCGCGATGCCGGACAGTCCGCCGAACGTGCCGCTTGCGGAGCCGACGACGCCGGGGACGATGTCGGCGGCGGTGAAGTTGTCGTAGCGGACGGCGCCGACAGACTCGGAGCGGATGCCCACGGTGAGCCCGGTAGACACGGTGGTGTTGACCACGCTGACGCGGGCGGTCCCGTTGACGAAACCAGTGATGGCGGAGCCGACAGCCTGCACGCGGGCGACATCACCGGGCGCGGCCGCCGCAACGTACGAGCCCAGGCTGGTGAAGCCACCGCCGTCGACTACGAACAACGTCCACTCGGTTCCGTCGTTGCGCCACAGGTAACCCGAGGTGAGGCCGTCCGTCATGTTGCCCCGGCACCACACGCCCTGTGAGGCGGAGGTAGTCGCAACGATGCTGGCCTGCGCGTAGTGGTCGCTGGTGGCCATCGCGACCGCTGCACGGTTGATGATCGTGCCGCTCGCTGCACCCGGGGAGAGCTGCCCGGAGACGATCGACCAGTCGCCCGACACCTCGATCCAGTCGAGGCCGAGGTCGGTGCCGTCGGGCCGGTCGAAGCTGTCGCTGAACGTCGTCATGGTCGATCACCTCCTTCGAGGGCGGGCGGGTGGTTGGTCAGGATGCGGTCGGCACGGTGAGCACGAGGCTCCCGGCCGGGATGGTGAAGCTGTCGCCGGTCGTCATGGCGTTCGCGGTGACGGTGCCGGAGCCGCCGAAGGATCCCCCCGACGCCGCGGACCACTGGGACCAGTGCGTGTAGTCCTCGGTGCCTGCGACGCCCGTCCACGCGGCGTCTGCCGACGTGGCCTTCGATGCGCCGGATGCCGCCGCGAACGCCGGGTTCTTCCGAGTCGTCTCGGTCGCCGGGCTTGCGGTGCCGTTCGGGCCCGGGGCGCCGACGTGCAGCTTGAACCAGGGGTAGGCGGTGACCTGCGCGTCGAGGACGCTGTTCGCCGCCGCGGTGGAGAATCCTTCGGCCATGACCTACTCCGCGCTCTTGCGCCCGCGGCGAGGCCGCTGCTGCTCGGTGGACTGCTCGGCCACGTCCGGCGCGGACTGCTCGGCCGGCGTCTCAGGCTCGGCCGGGGTGTCCTCGCTCGTCTCCGTCTCCTTGGCCTCGTCGGGTTCGGCGAGCGGCGTCACTTCACCGCTGTCCTGGTCGATGTCGGCGCCCTCGATCGACGGGCCGCCGTGGCGGCTGATCTTCCCCATGTCGCTTTCCTCCTCGGTGCCTGTCGGGTACGTGGTCTGGATCCCCAGGGCCTCCGCTGATCCCTGGTCTGCGTGGCGCTCCGACCCGCAGTGGGGGCAGACCGGCGCCCCCACCGAACGGGCCGCGGTGCAGTCCAGGCAGACCCACATCACAGCGACGCCACCATCGCCGCCGGGGCCCGCTCGATAGCCAGGTCGCGGCGGAGGTAGAGGACCGTGCCGAGCTGCGCGTTCGTCCCCACGTCGGCGACGTCGAGCGACACGTGCGTGTAGCCGTCCGACAGCTGCTCGGCCTCCACCTCGATCACGAGGATCTGCTGGTGCTCGGCGCTCGTACCGGCCGCGCCCGGATCGGCGACCGTCGCCGCCGCAGTCTGGGTGACGCGAGTCCACGTCTCCGTGCCGGCCAGCGCGGTGGCGTCCTTCAGGTAGTAGTGGTCGATGACCGGCAGCGTCGCCGTGGTGCCGCCGGTTCCGGCGGTGTGCTGGCGCAGGGTCACGGTCGGGTCGTCGCCCGCCGTGCCCACGCCCTTGACGACGACGATGGTCAGGCCGCCGCAGTCGCGCAGCTTGACCCGCTTGCCGGTGACGGCAGCGGCGGACAGGTCGACGGGTGCGGCGCCGATACAGATGTCGACGAGGCGTCCGAGTGCTTCCATGACGTGTGGTCTCCTTCCTCGCCCGTCAGGCGGCGAGCTTGACGATCGGCGACAGGCTGCTGCCGCCGTTGGCGGGGGTGATCGCGGACTGGAGCCACGGTCGGCCGTCGACACGCTCGATGACGCGGAACGCGACCTCGTCGGTGTCGAACTTGAAGTCCTCGGACTGCTTGGCCTGCATCGCCTGCCGGTCGCCGACGAGGTAGAAGCCCATGTCGACGAGGGCCAGGTCGCCCGCGTTGCCGAGGGCGGGGACCTTCTCGGAGCGGATGACGGGCAGACCCATCAGGGTCAGCGGCGGGGCGTCGATGGCCTGCCCGCCGGTCATCCACATGGCCGGGGAGGCGATGCCGTCGGTGCCGCGGGTGAGGGCCATCTGCGCGAGCTGCGGCCACGTGTCGTGGGAGGCGACCCAGCACGCGCGGGAGATCGACTGGGGCAGCATCCGCGCGTACATGTTGATGACGTCGAGGAGCTGGATCTGGCCGGCGCCGGTGCGGGTGACGGAGATCGCCGCGTTGCCGTTCAGGATGCCCAGCGGCTTGCCGACGCCGTCGCCCGTGAGGAACGCCTGGTCCTCGGCGAAGGCGAGGGCCTCGGGGAACGCCTCGTCCACGAACGCCGTCAGCGAGATCAGGCTGTCGGTGAGCAGCTCGTTCGGGATCTCCGTGTACGCGGTGAGCTTCTTCGCGTCGAGGACGACCCGGCCGAAGCGGGGCTTGGAGCCTTGGAGCTTGCCGCCCTCCTCAGTCCAGTACGTGGTGATGCCGCCGTACACCGAGTTGACGTTGCTCGTGGAGTCGATCGCCGGGAACGGAACCCGGAGCGTCTCCATCGGGATGACGCGGGCGCGCGGCCGCACGATCGCCTGCTCCAGGGCGACCTTCAACATCTCCGAGCGCAGCGTCTCCGGGATGAGGAACCCGCCGTCGGCCGGGATGTCGCTGCTGAAGTTCTTCAGCTGGCCGAGCTTGGCCTGTGTCTCTGCGGTGTCGCGGCTGGAACTGCCGCGCCAGATCGCGTGGAAGAACTCGCCGGAGGAGTCGAACAGGCCGTCCACCGCGGCACCGGCCGCGGCCCGGTTGTACAGACCCTTGGCCTTCTCGGCCTTGGAGGCCATGGCGTACGGGTCCGGGGTGTGGGCCTTCAGGCTCGGACGGCTGATCTTGTCGGCGCCCTGCTCGCGGAGGAAGTTCGCGAACCCGGCCTGCACGGCCTCGTCGACCTGCCGCTGGAGTTCGGTGCCGTCGCCCTGCTGCTTGTTGGCGTACGAGTCGATGAAGTCCGCGAGGGCCTGCGGGGTCTCCATGACCTCCGGGCCACGCTTCGGGTCGGCGAGCATCTCCACCAGTTCGGTGGAGTTGCGCGGGATGGTGGGTGTTGCCACTGCTGCCTCCTTCAGGCTGCGTTCGTCGCCGCGCTGGACGCCGACGTGTTGCGGGTGAGGCGGGCCACGGCTGCGGCCCACGGGTCGTGAGGCTGTGAGAACCGGGCGACGGCCACGGCCCATGTGTCTTCGACCGGCTGCTCCGGCTCGGTGGTCTCGGCGACGGGTTCCGCCGCAGGCTCTTCCTCCGGCTCCGCAGGCTCGTCGGCCGGGGGCGCCACAGCCGCGCGCAGCCGGGCCACCGCACCCTCGTCGAGGAGGTCGGAGATAGAGATCGTGAGAACCGGCTGACGCTCATCGGCGGCGGGCGGCGGTCCCGGCTTCGGCTGCTCCGGCTTCCCGGGCCCGGTGTAGCCGTACGCGGCGAGGTCCCAGGCGCGCGCCATGTCCGGCTCGTCGTCCTCGTCCGGCTGCTCGACGGGCTCGCCCGTGCGCGGCGTGGCGAGGGCCTCGTCCGCCAGCCCGGCCGCGACCGCGTCGTCCGGCAGGTACCACGTCTCCTGCTGCATGGCCTCGCGCCACTGCTCGCGCGTCCCGCCTGCCTTCGAAACGTACGCGTCGGCGATGTTGTCGCTGATGAGACCGAGAAGTTCGGCCATCTCGTCCATGTCGGCGGCGTTGCCGAAGCACACCCCGGCCGCGTCGTGGATCATCAGCATCGAGTTCGGGGCCATCTCGACCCGGTCTCCGGCCATGGCGATGACGGACGCGATCGATGCGGCGATGCTGTCGACCTGGATCACGACGTTCGCCGAGTGGGAGCGCAGCGCGTTGGCGATGGCGATGCCCTCGAACACCGAGCCGCCGGGGCTGTTGATGCGGACGCGCAGGTTCGGGGAGGAGACCCCGCGCAGATCCGCGATGAACTCGTCCGCCGTGGCGCCGAACCAGCCGCCGATCTCGTCGTACAGCATCACCTCGGCTTCATCCGGGTCGGCCGCGTTCGTGATGCGGTACCAGGACTGCGCCTCAACGCCGTGCGCGTTGCGGAGCTTCTCGGCCTGCTCCCGCTGCCGCGCGACGAACCCGGCCGCCGCAGCGGGCAGCACGAGCCCAGGGATTCCCGTCATTCGCCCTCACCCTTCCGGCCGCGCTTGACGACCTTGCAGCGGCACGCGTTGCCGTACTGAACGCCCTCGCAGCGGACGTAACCCTCGCCGCCGGGGTAGTCCTCGTACGCCTGCTGCCGGTTCTTGTAGGTCTTGCCGTTGTTGGCACTGCACGGCCGGCATGTGTTCTCGTCGTCCTCGCACACGGCCACCCACCGCTGCGCCGCCTCAATGTCGTCCGAGGCCCACCCGGGTGGAGACCAGCGATTCGACGGCTGCGCGCCCTGCTCCGTGCCGAACCCCTCCGGCAGGTCGAAGCCCAACAACGGCAAAATGACGGGGGCGGTCGAGGGCGCACCGCGGACGATGTCCACGAGCAGCTGCTCCTGCGGTGTGCGGGCGCCCATGTCCGGCAGGTCCGTGACCTTGAGGACGTCGATTGCCGCGTACCCGGCGCCCTGGAGAGTGGCCGCAGCGAGCGCTCGCTTCTGCAAGACGCTGGCGTCAGCTTCCTTGTCCTCAGGGACCGGGCTGACGAAGTCGAATTCGAGCCCCTTCCCGGTCGCGCCGTACAGCGGGAGGAGTCGCGTGTTGAGCATGTCGCGGACGCGCTCCAGGCGCGGCTGGATCAGCCAGCGCGCGAACACGAACCCGGCCGCTTCGGCGTTCGCGCGGTTGACGTCGTCGGTGGAGCCGAGCATGGGCTTCGGGAAGCCGAGCGCTTCGCGGATGATCTCTCGGTTGACGCCTCGCAGTTCGGTGAACTGCATGTCGCGCATGCTGTATTTGCGGTCGATCCACTTCAGCCCGTTCTCGAGCACGCCGACTCTGTGGGCATTGGAGACGCCGCGGTGCTGCTCGCTCCAGCGGGTGCGGAACTCCTCGAACTCGTCGTCGCTCAGGCGGCGGTCGACCTCGACGATGCCGCCCGGCTCGGCGCTGTTGCGGAAGAAGTTCGCATTCCACTCCGCGCTCGCCCTGGTCGCGTCGATGTCCATGAGGATCGTCTGCACGGCCCCCATCCCGCGGTACGGGTCGAGCGGGTTCGGGCGCCGCAGGAAGATGACCTCGTCCACGCCGAGCGGGATCCGTTCGCCGGACGGGCCGGTGTACACGTAGCCGACGAGGAACTCATCCTGGTCCGGCACCGGCTCCATACGGTCCGGGCGCACTGGCCACAGCTCCAGGGGGAGCGTGCTGTTCTCGTGGCTGGCGATCACCCACCACTGCTCGCCGGTCAGTTCTTCGTGCTGCTGTGCGCTCTCGCGGAACGCGGGCCCGGTCATGTGTCGGTTGGGTGAGTTCCACAGGTCGAGGGCCGCGTGCCGGGTGACCTCGACCCGGTCCTCGTCACGGCCGGAGGTGGCGCTCCGGTAGAGCTTCCACTCGACGCCGGCGTACGTGGTGGTGATCCGGTCGACGATGGCGAAGAGGGTGCTGCTGCCGCCCATGGCGCGCATCTGCGCGACCTGTCCGGCGGGGCGGGCGTAGCCGAAGCCGAGCCCGGCGCGTGCGGTGTTGGGGGCGAAGGGGACGGGCGTCTTGTTGGCGATGCCTGCTGCGGCTGAGGCGAGGGAGCCGAGGAGCGTTCTGCCCACCGGTCACCTCCCTCGCGTCAGTCGCCGCCGTCAACCCACCACTGCATGACGAACAGGGAAGCTCCAGCGGTGATCAGACCGATCCCGACGCCAAAGATATTCCATGTTCCCGCTGTGATGAGTGTAAATCCTCCTGTCAACATGGACTGAGACCGCAAATTCTTCAGATTCGAGGGGTCGAAACGCCTCATCCCACCCACCTCATCCGGGGCCGCCCACCGAGATCCCGCTCGGCGACCATGTAGCGGAGCGCATCGGCCCCGTGATCGTTCTCCTTCAGCGGCGCCTCCGGGGCCGTGCCGCCGGGCTTCACCGCCCACACGTAGCCGCTCAGCTCCTCCTCCGTGGATGCCGGCTTCTTCGCCTCGTCCATCACCGGGTCTCGCTCGACGAGCGCGCCGCGCACGATGTAGAGCCGAGGGCGGCCGTCGCCTGCCACCTTGAGCCGGGACTTCACAGCCTGAATGCCCGTCGACACGGCCTTCTCCGCGGGCTGCGTGCCCATCTGGAGGTACTTCTCCAGCGTGGCCCGGTCCTCGGCGTCGTGGTCGCAGATGACCGCGCGGGGCTGCGGCTCTCGCCACTGGCCGGATGGGTACACCATCAACTCGCGAGCCTGCTTGGCCATCTCCTCGACGAGGCGCCGCGAGTGGTACAGCTCGCGATACAGGTAGAGGCGGCCGTCGCCGTCTTCGGCCCACCACTGCATGACCATCGGGTTCGTGAACCCGAAGTCCACGGCGATCCACCGCGACCACTCGCGGGGGATCTTGAACGAGTCGACGAGGTGGAGCGCGTCGTCGAACTCTTCGTAGATCAAGCCCTCGGCTGCCGCCCACACCCCACCCTTCAGGCGCAGCGCCCGCACTCCCGTGAGGTTGTCGAGCTTGGCAAAGTAGTCGCGGCCCTGCGGGGTCGGCGTCCCGTCGGCGTTCATGTATGCGGGGTTGTCGACGTGTCGAGAGACGAGCATCCGGGCGTGGCCTTTGTCGCAGCGCTGCTTGAGCCAGTGCGTGGGCTGCGCCGGGTTGCACGCCGCGATCTGCTGCTGCCACGCCAGCTTTCCGTTGCGGAGGCGGGTGGCGATGTACTCCCAGTCGGTCTCGGTGAGTTCGGTCGCTTCGTCCGCGAACACGAGGTCGTACTCCGCGCTCATGATCTTCTCGGACTTGTCCATGCCGCCGACCACGATGCGGCTGCCGTTCGAGTAGCGGTAGCACGGGGCCTCACGCGGCGAGCCGCCGAACCAGACCACGATGCGGCGGGCGAGCGCGTCCGTCGCGACCTTCTCCTCGTACGTCACCAGCGTCGTCGAGGTGAGCGACACGGCGGTCTTACGGACGATCAGGCAGCGGATGCCCGGGTTGTGCAGCGCGGCGAGGTGCACGCGGAACAGGGCGGCGAGGCTCTTGCCGGTACCGGCCGGGCCCGCGATGACGACCTCGGACTCTCGGTTCTTGAACAACTCGCGGGCGGCGCCGCGGGGTTCATAGCGGACAACCGCATCACGATCGAGCGCGGTCGTCACGTGAGGTCCGCGGGGTCGACGCCGACGACCTCGTACCGTACGGCGCCGCTGACGGAAACCTTCTCGGCCGCGTCCAGACCGTGCAGCTTGCGGTACGACTCCCGTACCCGGAGCGCCGTCTGGATCGCTTGCAGCTTCGGCCCGTTGTCCTTCAGCGGCTTCTCCTCGCCGCTCTCCGGGTCGAGCATCGTCACGACCTTGCCGTGGCTGACGACGATGTGGTTCGCCTCGATGACCTCCAGGGCCATCACGTACAGGTCATCGAGCTGCCCGGACTCGGCGGCGATCAGCCGTGTGACGGCCGGCCGGGCGACGTCGGCCTTGGCGTTCTGCACGGCGCGGTAGGCGTCGCCCTTGTTGAGGCCGAGCTGCTCGCCGATCTGCGTGTACGACAGTCCTTCGGCGCGGAGCTCGGCGGCGCGGGCGTCGCGGTGCACGGTGTCCATGCTGCGCTCGAACTTGCCGCGGCCGTCGCGTTGGCGGTCGTTGGGGTGCTTCGGCGCCGGGCCCTCGTCGGGGTCGGCCGGGGCCGGGGGCTCGGCGTTATCCATGTGCGTGATGATACGGGCACTGTCCATCACGCAACATGATGAAAGACTGACGGGGTGCGGTGCGCGAAGAGGCCCACTCCCGGGCGGCGGGGGTGGGCCTCTGGTGTGCGCGAGTCAGATGCTGCCCTCGGTGGGGATGTGCTCGGGGCAGTAGTCCCGGCCTTCGATGTCCCCCCAGCCTTCGGCGGTGAGGGAGTGCCGGTGGTCGGCGGCCTCCTGTTCCCGGGGCGTGGGCTGGAGGGCGGCGCGCAGCGAGTATTCGTCGCAGTCGTCGTGTGCGCAGCGGATCGTGTGGGCCACGGTGGGCTCCTTCGGTTCAGGCGGCGAGTAGGAGGCGGGCGGCGAGCTGGTGGTAGCAGCGTGCGCCCTTCAGCCCGGCCGGGCAGGTGCAGGCGGTGGGGGTGGAGCGGTAGGTCTCGGTGCCGTCGGTGGAGACGGCGAGGAAGACCACCGAGCGGAGGGGGATGATCGCGGCGTCGGCGATGAGTTCGCGGGCGGAGGCGATCTGGTGGGCCTTGTAGTCGCTGGTGTCGACGGCGGCGTTGCGGATCTTGCGGGCGCAGCGGGGGCCGTACCCGAGGGCGATGGACTTGGCGGAGGTGAGGATGCGGTGGCAGTGGAGGCAGCGGGCCTGCTCGGTGGTGGTGGTGTTCTGCATTGCTGCCCCCTCGCTCGTTTCCTTGTAGCCACACAGTATCGCTAACCGTGTAGCCACACAAGCTGTTCGGGCGAGAAACTCTGTGGCAACATGGATCGCATGCCAGACGCCACCGACCACACCTTCGTAACCCGCTTCCGCATCCCCCGCCGCATGTGGGACGCCTACGGAACCGCCGCTGAACGCAAGGGCGTTGACCGCAGCGCCGACCTCGTCGCCCACGTCCGTGACTTCATCCGCGAGCACGGCAACAAGCAGGAACTCGCCGAGCTGGATGCGGCAGAGCAGGAACTCGCCGAGCGCCGCGCGCGCAAGGGCGGCCGGCCGAAGAAGGAGCAACCCGCGTGAGCGATGTCGAGTGCCCGCACTGCCACGCCACGTTCGACAACCTCGACGTCCGCATCGTCGCGCCGGGCCCGAACGGCAAGCCGGTAGCGATCAAGCACACGAAGGGCTGTGTCGACTACTGGCCGCGCGAGGAAGAAGGTGACGGCACCCCGGCATGACGACGGCCCCGCCCGGACACTCCAGGCGGGGCCGCTCCGTGCGTACGGACTACTCTCCCGTCACGCTGACATCCGTGATCTCCACCGACACCTTCTTGCCCGACGACGATGTCTGAAGAACCGTCGGTGTGAAGTTGAGGCTCGTCTGGTCCGACAGTTCCGCCGTCTCAATCACAGGCCCGGACTCATCCCCCGTGATCTCGTACGTGATCTCGTACACCGCGGCCGGATCGAGCGAGTCGCTCAGGCCCCCGTACGACAGGTCCGGCTCAACCGTCAGATTGCAGCCCGCCGTGCCGAAGCACTGCTTACTCGTGGTCTTCAGCGTCATCTCGAAGTCCTCGGCGGCCGGCGTATAGACGTCCGTCGGCTCCGCATCCACCTCCGCCTCGTCCTCGACGGCGGCATCCTCGACTTCCTCACTCGGCGTGCTCGACGCGGTGGCGGCGGCCGCCGGCTTGTCGTCGTCCCGGGACTGCACGACGAAGATGCCCGTGCCGATGACCGCGGCAATGACGGCGGCGGCCGCGCCGATGATGACCGTGTTGCTGCTTCGCTTCTTCGCGGGCGGCGGGGCCTGCGGCGGGAAGTCGGGCTGTGGTGGCGGCGTGGTGTTGCTCATGGGTCCCCCCTGCGGTTGTGCTGTCCATGCGCATGATGCGGTGTCATGTGGGAGGCGTGAAGGTGAAGTGTTTGATCTGTGACATGCGGAGGCCCCGCCGCACCGGGGGGTGTGCGACGGGGCCGGATACCGAAGGCTACTGGCGCTGCCCCAGCGCGGGGGTCGTCCCGTAGGTCTGCTCGCGCATGACGGCGTTGGATGCGTCGGCGAACTCGCGGCACTGGTCCGGGTTCCAGCCCGCGACCTGCGTCGGCAGACGGTCGACGGTCGCGTCGAGTTCTTCCTGGGCCTGGGTCTTCTTGGACATGATGGTGCTCCTGTCTCGTGTGATCGGGATGGGGAACCGGGGCGGGCCGCGCGTCTTGGCGGATGGAGCGGCCCGCTCCGGGGTCTGTGGGTGATCTAGCGGTAGCCGTGCACGCGACGGGCCGCCGACCGGGCGGCGCGTAGGGCGTCCTCATGGCTCAGCTCGGCGGCCGTGTAACGCTCGTCGGCGTCGAGGTGCGGAGCGTGGTCGTAGGCAATGGCGTCGACCACCGACTCGTAGAGCAGCGAGTCCGCGGTGTCGCCGTGCGGCATCGTCCAGTTCGCGTCTCCGTGGACGGCGAGCCGCGCGGCGGCGTCGGCGTCGAGGCCGGGGCTCGCCTCCATCGTTCGGATGGTGGCGTCGAGCGCCTCGGCGGTCTGAGCGTGGGTGGGCATGGTCATGATTCGGCTCTCCTCGGCGGTGTTCATCGGCCCCAGCAATTCGCGAGGACCGCGGTGATCAGGAACAGGACGAAGAGCAGCGACCCCGAGCAGCTCCCGGTGCGGCCGGCCGCGTGGGCCGCGCGCACGCCGTCTCCGGCGGCCGGCGCCAACCCGCCGTGCCCGACGGACCGGTGCTCCGCGCGCTCGTCCTCGGCGTCGCTTCTGCGGTCATGCGGCTCCGGGGACCGGGCCCCGCATTGGGCGCACCAGTAGACGTACGGCATCGCGCGCTGCTCCCTGTTCAGGTCTTGCGGAGGTCGTGCCGACGGTGGGTGTCGGCGTGGTCGTAGACGGTCAGGCCGCTGTCGCTGCGCACCACACGGAACCCCTCTCGGGGGTCGCCGTCTGTCGTGTCGTCGGTGTCGTCGTCGGCGGGCTGACCTGCGCCGACGACGGGGGGCGGGGGTGTGGTCAGAGAGGGGGGTGCCTCGTCCCCCCGGAGTCCGGCCGAGGCGGACCGGCCCTGCATCCTCACGTCCTTCACGGGCCAGCCCGCCCCGGCGGCGGCTGTACGGACCGCTTCGGTGGTGGTGCGGAGGTGGTCGGCGAGGGGCTTCAGTTGGGCGTGCGGGGTGCCGATGTCGCGGACCGCTTCGAGCAGCGCGGTGGGGGTCACGGGAGGCCGTTCCGCGGGGGCCGGAGCAGGCGCGGGCGGGGCCTCCTCTGCGGCGTCCGGCTCCCCCTCGGCGGGCTGCTCCTCGTCCTTCTCCTCGGGGGCGTGCGCCCACGCCAGCGCACACCAGGCGACCACTCCCCACGCGACGTACTGCGGGTAGCGGGCGGCCGAGTACAGGGCCACGGCGCAGCCACCGAGGACGTAGCCCCACCCGGCCTTCTCGACCAGGCGCAGGACCAGGGCGTGCGAGCCGGGGCCGAGGCGGGCCAGCACTTCGAGGAGCGCGCGGACGCGGTCGGCGAGTCGGCGGATCATCACGCCACCTGCGTCCCGAGCTTGGTGATCGCCTCGGCGACCTGCCCCCACACGCCGCCCGCACCGGATGCCGCGTACCAGAAGATCACCCCGATGATCGCGACCTGCTTCGTCGTCAGCTTCTTGAACGCGATCACGATGGCGATGACCAGGGCGACCGCGGGCATGGTGACGCCGGGCACGATCCCCTGCGCTGCGTTCAGGCCGGCGCCCACGAGATCGGGCACGATCTTGAAGACGCCGCCAGCCGCCGCGTAGGTCGAGCCCGCGAGCATGCCGCCGATCAGGCACGGCCACCAGCCGAGCGGCTTGACCTTGCCGCCGCCCTTGATGCCGAAGAGGAGCAGCGCGGTCATGGCGACGGCGAGGCCGACCATGCCGAGTGTCCCGAACAGCGAGTTCACGATGAGTCCTTGAGGTCAGGGTGTGCCGTAGAGCAGCACGCCGAGGGCGACGGAGGAGACGGGGATGGCGCCGAGCCAGGCGAACAGGAGCGTGCTCCGGCGGGTGCTCCGGTAGAGGGCGAGGCCGAAGGCGGCGATGAGGTAGACGCCCCATGCGGATGGGTTGGTCCAGCGGGCGGCGGCGAACCAGGCGGCGGTGTCGGTGCCCCAGGTGACGAGGCCGAAGGGGTATCCGGCGGCTGCGGCGGTGGCGTGGAGGAGCAGCCAGCGCATCCGTGGGGCGAGGTTGGGGGCGGCTTCGGCGAGGGCGCGGCGCGGGGACTCGCGGGGCGTCCGGGTCTTGCGGGGTGCGGCGGGCTTCTGCTCGTCGTCTTCCGCGTCGCCCTCGCCCTCACCTTCGCTTTGCTCAGCGTTCGGGGCGGGGACGGGCTCGACGGGGGCGTCCTCGATGGGCGAGGCACCGTCCGGCCCGTAGACGCTGTTCCACCAGTCGTCGGGCGGCGGGGCGGGCTGGTAGCCGTCGGGCAGGTGCGTGGGCTTGGGCGGGAGTGCGGCGGTCTCCTCGGGGGTGAGGCCGAGGCCGCGGTCGTTCATCCACTTGCGGATGCGGAGCTCGGCCTCGTCCGGGCCGGGGTGAGTGTCGGTCATGAGGTGGACCTCTCAGCGAGACGGGTGGGGGCGAGGAGCGAACGTCATCCGTAGCCGCCGCTCATCTCGGCCTTGCGGCGTTCGCGGCGAACAGCGGCGGCGACGCTGTCCTTGTTCGCGTCGGGCTTGATCGCGATCACGCCCCGGACGGCGTCGGCGTTGTTCGGGTGGATCGCGATCTGATCGCGAACAAGGTCAGCCATCGACGGCTTGCTGTCGTCGCGCGGGATGACCGGGGCCGGGGTGCTCGGCTCGGACTGCCGATCGAGGTTCGGGCTGGTCACTGCCTTGTTCGCGATGCTGTCGCTGACGGTGTTCTCGATGTTCGGGACCGTGTTCGCGGCGGCGATCGGCTGTTCGTGATCGGCGGTCGCGGGCTCGCGAACAACGTCGATCGCCTGTTCTGCGGCTGCGGCGAACGTGCTCGACTCGATCGCCGCGGGCGCGCTTGTGTTCGCCGGAATGTTCGCCCCAGGGGCGCCGGCCGGAACGCGCTCGATGTTCAGGACGCCCTCGACGGGGGCCAGGGCGCGGCCGTAGCGGGTGAGGCGCAGCGCCATGACCGCCTCGACGGGGGCCTGGCTGCGCCAGCGCCACCCGTACCGGGCGCGGAGCCGGGCCCGCTCGATCAGCCGGGACTGCTCAAGCCGGATGACGGCGTCGTAGGAGCGCAGCTCCCACAGCTTCATGCGCCGCCACAGCCGGAACGTGGGCAGCGGGGAGAGCAGCCAGCGGGACAGGCGGACGCCTTCCATGTGCTGGTCGGCGGTGATGTCCGCTGCGCGGCCGATGGCGTGGCGGGCGGCCTCGACGACGACCACGAACAGGACGGGCATCGTGGCGTGCATGCCGGTGCCGACGGGGTCGGGCCAGGCGGCGGCCCCGTTGAAGGTGATGGTGGCGGCGGTGAGGAGCCATGCGGTGTGGCGGAGCATGGCGAGCGGCATGCGGAGCCAGGTGAGGAGCAGGTCGAGCGCGAGGAGCACGAGGATCCCGGCGTCGATGCCGACGGGGAAGATCGCGGCGAACTCGCCGAAGCCCTTCTCCTCGGCCAGGTCGGCGACGGCGGCGTACGAGCCGATGAAGCCAATGGCGGCGATGAGGGCGGCGCCGGCGGCGACGGCGGCGATGAGTCGGCGCTGTAGGGGCGTCGTCTGCACGGTGCTCCTCCGGGAGCGGAGAGGGCCGGGCCCCGCGGCGGGGGCTGGGCGCGGGGCCCGGCCGGTTGGTGGTGGTCAGCGGCGGCGTCGGAACAGGCCGCCGCCCTGGTTGCCCCAGCCGCGGGTGCGGTCGCGGTCCCGCTCGCCGTCCTCCCACGCCTGGCCGGCGCGGTCGGCGGCGCGGGCACCGCTGGTCTTGTGGCTGCGGAATCGTCCGGCGCTGCCGGTGACGCTGGTGGCGGCGGCGGGGTAGTCCCGGGTGGTCTGCTCGCGGCGACCGAAGATGCGCATTAGTGGCGCCTGGCGTTCGCGTCGCGCTGCTCGCTGGAGTGGCGGTCGGCGCCGCCGTCCGCGTAGTCCTTTGCGCAGGCGGCGGGGGTGGCGGGCTCGTCGATGATCCGGTTGCCGCTCGTCGGTGTACTGGGCTGCGGGGCGGGGTGATCGGTACGGTTGGGCATGCCTGCCTCTTCGTGGAGTTGAAGGTGGGCGCCCCCGGCCCATGTGGGGTTGCCGCCCCGGGCCGGGGGCTTTGTGCATCAGCAGCGTTCGGCTGCTTGCTGAGGACTGTAGGGGTCCCCTACAGTGCGGCGCAAGCGGCCCACCGAAAGAAAGGGCCGGGATGAGCGACGAGGAGGTGCGCCGCGTGTCGGACGCCCTTGACGCGGTCGAGCAGATCGCGGACTTGGAGCAGCGGGTCCGGGCGAAGAGCCAGGTCATGGCTGCTCAGGCCGAGCGCAACAAGGAGTGGTCTCGCGAGCGGGATGGCGTGATCCGGCGGCTGAGCGACGAGGAGAACCTGTCGTATCGGCAGATCGCGGCGCGCCTCGGCATCAAGCTGAGCACGGTGCAGGCAGTGTTCCGGGGCTACAAGGGGTCAGGGACGGCGCGGCCGAAGGCTGTGAAGGACGCGGAGGCGTAGCGGTGGATGATCTCGTGCAGTGGCTCGGCGAGCAGCTCGACGCGGACGAGCGGATTGCGAAGGCGTGCCCAGGCGATGGCAGCTGGACCGCCGACGACTTCGCCGCCGTCGCCCCGGAGCTCAACGGCGAGGTCCGCCAGCACATCGCCGAGCACGATCCGGCGCGGGTGCTGCGCGAGATCGACGCCAAGCGGCAGCTGCTTGCCCTGCACTCCGTGGCCGGTGGGCACGAATGCTCGACGCGGGATGCGCACGGCGACATCGACCACTGCACGTGGGTCATGGAGTCCGAGGCGTGCACCACGCTGCGCCTGCTCGCCCTGCCTAACGCGGACCGGCCCGGCTACCTGGAGAAGTGGCGGCCGTAGCCGCACACGGACGAGCCCCCGACCCATCAGGGCCGGCGCCGAGGTCTGGACGCACTGATCTCGGCGGGCTTACGGTCGTGAGGCCACACCGAGGGGGCGCCCTCGTCGGCCCGCCGTCCCCGATGGGTACGGCGGGCCGCTTGCTGCTCCGGTGTCTACGGCCGCCAGTTGGGCCCGCGCAGCGCGGCCGGCACCTCCGACATCGGCGTGGACACAGGCAACACACCCGTCAAGAAGTACCGGAGCGCCGCGTCCACGGCCGACACTCCTGCCGCGCGCCTTCGGTCCGGCAGCTCGGGCGGCACCGGCCGGTCGAGCCCGGCCAGGATCTCCGGCGTCAGCCCGTGCGCGTGGCCGAGATCGAGCAGCTCGGGGCAGTCATTCAGGTTCTCGACGTAGGGGTCGTCGCAGTCCCCGAAGGTGCCGCAGCCCTCGCACGCGGTCGCGGACCAGGGACTACCAGCCTGCGCCGGGTCCACGTTGTGGCGGGCGAGGATGCGCCGATCCGCCTCGCAGCGGCGCAGCACGGCGGCCGGGTCGTGCGTACGGATGTGCTGCTCGGCCGCCCGGGTCCCGATGTCGCCGCTTGCGAGCAGCGCGGGGATGTCGTCCCGCGCTTGGCGGGCGCGCCGCTCGACGCGGGCGACCTGCTGTGTGATCCAGTCGTGCAGGTCAGGCATCGGGGGCTCCCTTCCTGCGGCGCCGCATGATCCGGTTGACCGCGTCGCAGTACCGGCCGAACGCGACAGCCAGCCACGGCAAGGCGAGGAACAGCCCGGCGGCGACGGCGAGCAGCACGAGGTAGTGCACGGTCAGATCTCCTTGTGCGGGGTGGCGCCGGCGGTGTGGTCGGTCCATAGCGACTTGCCGTCGCCGTCGTGGACGGGGCCGACGTGGTTCCCGGGGTGGTCGGCTTCGCGGGTGCAGATGACGGGTCCGTCGCCGAGGACGTGGGGGCCTTCGATGGTGGCGGTGCACGGGGTGGCGGGCATGGGCTTCTCCTTGGTGGCGGAGGGCCGCCAGTCTTCGGCGAGTTCGAGGTTGAGGGTCTGCGCGTCGGGGTCGTAGCCGGTGACGCGGTAGGCGACTTGGTCGGCGATCTCGATGACCCCGTCATGCACGCGGAGGTAGCTGCCGCAGGTGAGGCAGTCGAGCGCCATGCTGGCCTGTTGCGGGGCCTGGAGGACGGTGATGCCCTTGCCTCGCTCCCGCTGCAAGACGATGTCGCCGGGTGTGGTCTCGGGCTCGGTCGCTTCGGTCGCTGCCGGGCCCGGTTGCTCACCGAGGCCTCGCTCAATCGCAGCGCGCAGCCACGACGCCCACGTACGCGCGCCCGTGGTGGCCTCCATGTCCGCGATCACGCCGCGCACCTCGGCCAGTGCCCGCTCGGCGCCGCGCGCATCTACGAGGCGGGCCTCGTGGTTCTCGACGAAGCACCGGTAGGCGCGCGGGCTGAAGTCGATGATCTGGGCCGCCATGTCGAGCCGATGCTCGGGCGTGACCGAGTTCCACCGTGCGATCCACTGGCCGGGGGTGGGCATGACGCGGTAGTCCCAGCCGGGTTCTTCGCCGGTCCGGAGCGCGTCGAGCTGATCGCGCAGGGCGTTGCGTTCGGTCTCGGCCTGCTCGGCGCGCCGCCGCCATTGGTCGCGGTCGACGGTGAGGCCGTGCACGCGCTGGCTGTGGCGGACGTACAGCTTGGCCACGTACGCCTCGCTGCCCTCGGCTCGGCGGACGGCGCGCTCGGCCCGTGCCAGGCGGGCGTAGAGGGTGTCGAGGTCGTTGCTGGTCAGGTCGTCGATCTTGATGCGGTAGGTCATGAGGCGCGGCTCCTCGTGCGGGTTGGGCAGGTTGCGGCGTGGGCTTGGCCGTGGGAGTGCTCGTAGATGCGGCAGCACGGGGTGACGGCGAGTACCTCGGCGCGGGCGGCGCGGCGGGCGCGGGCGTGCTCCTCGAGGACCAGCCGGTGTCGGGTCCACTCGCAGGCCGCGCAGTAGCCGAGGGCGACGGCGAAGGGGGCGACAAGGGCGGCCCACAGCGGGGTGCTGGTGGTGGCGAGGTAGGCCGCGGCGGCGCTGGCGAGGGCGGCGACCGCGGTGAGGAGGAGCGCGGGGCGAAAGTGCGGTGTCATTGCGGGCCTTCCGGTGGGGCCGCCGCCCCGGGCATGGGGCGGCGGCGGTGTGGCTACCAGCTGCGGGACTGGCCGGGGTGGGGGTCGATGATGTTCGCGCACCAGGCGACGACCTCCGTGGTCGGCAGCTTGTCCTCAGCGCTGTGGGCGCGGAGCCGCTCGGCAAGGTGGTGGGCGTACGCGTCGACCGCGGCCGCCATCTGCTGCTCGCTGGTGTCCTCGTGGCGCATGAGGAGCAGCACCTCGCGCGGGCCGACGCCGAGTTCGCGGGCGCAGCAGCTCTTGTCATGCAGGTGGACGTTGTGATCGGCGAACGCGGAGACGATCGCCGGGTCGTCGAGGAAGTCTTCGAGGCTTTCGTCGCCGGTATCCCAGTCGCCCTCCTGGAGTTCGCCGATGAGGTCGCCGAGCACTTTGCGCTTGGTGTCGTCGTCGGCGCCGGTTTCGATGAGTGCCTTGGCGACGGGGTCGAAGATGCGGTGTGCGCTGTTCCATCCCATGTCAGTGGGCCTTCCGGTGGGCGAGGTGGTGGAGGGCGCGCCCTGCCCACCGGAGGGTGAGCAGGAGCGCGGAGGCGACGGGCCAGACGAGCAGCGCGACGCCGAGGGTGGAGGCCACTACGCCTCGTCGGCTGGGGCCTCACTGACCGTGGTGACGCGCTGCATCAGCCGGTGCTCCCAGCCCGGCTGCATCTCGCGGCGGGATGCGAGCCGGGCCAGGGCCGTGGCCTTGTCCTCCCACGAGGCGGTGATGCCGGGCGGCTTCTGCCACGGCTGGCTGGGGGCGGGGCGGGACTGGATGAAGTAGCTGGTCTTGCGCATGGCAACTCCTGGGGTCGGATGGGCATCAGGCGGCCTCGTCGTACTCGACGGGGGGCTGTGCGCGGCGGCGGGGCCATGCGCCGGTGATGAGGCTGGTGGCGATGGCGGTGATGCCGGCGAGGAGTAGCGCGGTGGCGCCGGCCGTGGCGGCGACGGTGAGGATGGCGCGGCCGATGGCTGCGGAAAGGGCGGTGGCGAAGTCGTGGACGATCACGAGCGCTCCTCGACGGTGCGCTCCGGGTCGGCCTCGACGACGGTGGACCTCTCGTCCCAGCGCACGATGCGAAAGCGGGCGTTGGGGAAGCGGCGGCGGTAGGACTCACGGCGCTGCCTGACTTCCTCGATCGTCTTGCGCTTGTAGGTGATCCCGACCCACATGTCCGTCTCACGAACCTCCAGCGCGAAGTCGGTGACGGTGGGCCAGGGCTCTGCCTGGTGCGCCTCGTCGGCCTGGCGGCGCAGCCCCAGCACGACGTCGCGGACGGCAGTGCAGTACCTCGGATCGCTGTCAGGGTCGAGGGACTCGTTCAGCACCCGCTCGTAGAAGTCGGCGACTTCCCGCAGTGCAGCGGCGCGCGCTTCCTCGGCGGCCTGCTCGGCGGTTGTCTCACGGGCGATCGCATCGTCGGCGCGCTTGTTCTCCGTGGTGAGCAGGCGGCGCAGGTGGGCGATCTCGGCGGCGTGCTCGGTGTCGGCGATCGCCATGACGACCTCCGCGTTCTTGCGGTAGCGATCGGCCGACGGAGTGGACAGGGAAGCGAAGTTGGCGGCGGCCCACTCCCACCCGTCGGCACGCGCCATCACCTCGGCGTACTGCTCGCGGCGCTCGGCCCGGCTGGGGACTCCGGCGCATCCCGGGTTGCAGGCGACAACGCGGTGGCAGCCCTCGGCGAACTTGCAGTTGCTGCGCGGAGTGTCAGCCACGGTCGGCCGCCTCGGCTGCGTCGGCGGCCTGCTGCATCGCGGTGACGATCTGCGGGGTGGTGAGGCCGTCGTTGAAGTGCGCGTCGTGCGCGAAGGTCGCGGCCTCGCGCAGGACGGTGTGACGACGGACGAGCAGGGGCGTCACGGCAGGCGCGTGGCGGCCGTCCTCGCGGGCGCGGCGGAGCAGCTCGTGCAGCATGCCCGCGGTGCCCGGGTAGCCCCGGGCGATTACGAAGGTGCGGAGCTGCTCGGTCGGGAACACGGTCTCGCAGGTGACGCCGCAGTACTCGTGATCACCTGCGGCGTGCTGGCGCTCCGTCTCCTCGCGGTCGGCGCGCTGCTCGTCGGTTTCGGGCTCGTCGGCGCGGGTGGCGAAGTAGGCGTACGCCTGGGATTCGCGGGCGTGCCGTGCCATGTCGTAGGTGTCGAGCAGGGTGACCGCGTCGTCCCACGGCATGCCGTGGGCCTCGGTGGTGGGGTGCCAGGCGGGGCGGGAGATCGCGGTGAGGACGGCGATGCGGGGATCGGTCATGGTCAACTCCGGGCTGGTCGTGGTGGACTGGGTGGTGCGGCCGCCCCTGGTACGAACAGGGGCGGCCGTCCTGCGGATCACGCGATGTCAGCGAACAGGTCGGCCTGGCCACCGAGGGGCCGGTTCACCCACAACACCTCGGTACGGCCCCTCGTCCCTGCGGCGTTGCCGGTCACCGTGGACTGCTCGTAGCGGTGCCAGTCGCCGTACAACTCGGCGTAGAGCGGGCTGTCGTAACCGGAGAGCACCACTGCGGCCGCACAGTCGGCGAGCGCGTCCGCCAGCTCGCGGTGCTCGCCCTCGGTCTTCATCTCCACGCGGTAGTTCGACCACCCCCTGGTGCTGCCGAGGTACGGCGGGTCGACGTAGAGCAGCACCTCGGGCTGCGCCCCGTACTTCCCGATCAGCGTCAACGCGGGCAGGCACTCCAGTGACACGGCGTGCAGCCGTTCCGCAGCTGCGGCGAGCCGCTCGGCGTAGGCCTCGAGGTAGCCGGGCATCGACGTGACCGATCCGGCCGGGTCGATGTAGTGCCTCCAACCGGTCCGGCGCAGCGTGCCGGAACGCCCCTGAGCGAGCCGGGACCAGATACGGCGGGCCAGTTCGAGATCGTCTCCGGCCAGGGGCTCGGCGAACGTCTCCTCGAGGCCTGCGCGCGAGTGCGGCGTGAGCATGCACGCGCGGAGCAGGTCGTCGGGCCGGTCGCGGAGGACGCGCCAGAAGACCATCAGCTCGCCGTCGAGGTCGTTGACGGTCTCCATGCGGGCGGGCCGCTTGGCGAGGAGGACGGACAGGCCGCCGGCGTACGGCTCGACGTAGTGCTCGTGCGTGGGGAGCAGCGAGGCGATCCACGGGGCGATGCGCTGCTTGCTGCCGAAGTACGGGACGGGCGACTTCACGAGTGCTCCTTCGTGGTGTCGGGCGGTCGGGTCAGGCGCAGATGACGCAGCGGTGGTCGGCGCTCTCGGTGTCGTGGCAGCGGTCGATGCAGCTGCGGCAGTACGGGGTGCCGCTGTAGCGGGCGGCGCCGTCGAACCGCGTGTCGGTCCGGTCGAACGGGGTCCGGCACTTCGCGCACGCCGCGGACTGCTCCAGCGCCGCGACCCACGCGCCGAGCGCTTCGAGGTCAGACGGCATCAAGCCGACGCTGGGGCTCACGTAGTGGAGTAGCGCAGGCCCGGCGTGCTGCTCGGCGACGAGCTGCCGGTCGCGGTCGGTGAAGTCGTCGTCGAGCCAGGCGAACGGCCGGCCAGCCGCGTACTGGATGACGGTGGTCGTCTTCCAGAACACGCCGTCGGCCGCGCGCTCGCGGGCGTCCTTAAAGAACTCGATGACGGGGAGGACGGGCAGCCCGATCGAGGGGCCGATCATCGTGTTCGCCTCGTGCTCCCAGGTGGTGGCCCAGACGAGATCAAACGGCAGGGCGAGGAGCTGCGCGCCGTGCTCGGGGTTGAGCCAGACACGGAGCGGACGGACGCGCGGGTCGGTCCAGCCGGTAGGGCGGAGGCGGTGCGTCTCGTATCCGGCGGGACGGCGGTTGGGGTTGGCGGCGTACGGGTTGAGGGGGCCGTCGACGTCGAGGAGGAGGAGCGGGCGGTCGGTCATGGTGGCGGGTCTCCGGGTGGTCGGGCGTTTGGTTGGGCGGGGTTGTGCGCGCGGGGCCTGGCTAACCGGATGCGCGTGGGTCAGGCGGCGTTGGTCTCGGTGTCGTTGTCGATGAGGTGGAGGTGTCGGCGTTCGTCGGCTCGGGTCTCCTCGTTCCAGGCCCATCCCTCGAGGGCTTGGGCGAGGTCTGCGCGGTGTTGGGCTTGCTGGATGGGGGTCCAGGTGGGTCCGGGTCGTGTGTGGGCGTCTGTGGGGCGTGGGGGGAGTGCGTGGCCGAAGGTGCCGGTGGGGATGTCTTCGGCGGCGAGGCGCTCGTGTGGGGTCATGAGGCGTTCCTCTCGTTGCGCTGGCGGTAGTCGGCGCAGCCCTGGCAGAGACCGGTGCGGCCGTACGGGAGGGCCATGTCGCAATCGGGGTCTTCGCAGCGGGCGAGGATGTCGCGGGCCTCGACTGCGGCGAGCGCGGCGTCCGCGGGTTTGCCTGGCTTCTCAGTCGTCGATGACTCGTCTTTTCCGGCCTCGCCCGCGCGCGGCTGTGGTTGAGGTTCAAAGCCCAGCGGAGTGTGGTTGGGGAGGGGGTCCCTACCGGAGGTAGGGAGGTACTGGTAGACCCCCGCCGGGGACGCTGTCCGGAAGGTGTCCGGGGACGCTGTCCGGGGGCGTCCGCGGACGCTGTCCGGATCCGATTCGGAAGTTCCGGAACCCCCGCCGGGGACGCTGTCCGGAGAGCGTCCGGGGACGCTGTCCGACTGGTTGTCCCCAGGGTTTTCCACAGCGTCCGGGGACGCTGTCCGGCTCATCTCGGCGAGCCGTTCGGCCTTCTCCTTGGCGCGTGCCTTCCGCTGCCGGGTGTCGGTCATGTGGTGGATGTGCTTCGTCCAGTCGACCCGCCCGATCGGCAGGGCCAATTGGTAGACCGACGAGGCGTTCGGCCGGCGCTTCCGTTCCAGCATTCGCACGCCCATGAGCACCTTCACCGCGCGGGTCACGGTCTCTTGGGAGCAGCCTGCGAGCGTGGCCAGCGTCTCGCGGGAGGGGAACGCGTTGGACCCGTCGGCGTCGGCGTACGTGGCGATCCACACGCCGACCGTGGCCACGCGCGCCACCTCGGGTACGGTCCGGCCAACGCGCAAGACCTCGGCCCGCAGGGCGTTGGTCCAGCCGTTGCGTACGGACTGCACGCGTTCCTCAGTGCTCAACTTGGTTCTTCTCTCGTAATGTTGCGGAACCGTTGCGGCAAGATCCCGGGCCCGGGGCGGCGGTTGGCTGCCCCGGGCGGCGGGGTCAGCGGACGTACTCGGAGCGGCGGCGGTCCTCGACGCGGCGCTTGTGCTCCTTCAGCTCGTCCTCGGTGGGCTTCGTGACCGTGACGTCGAGGAGCGCGGCGTCCGGGCGCTGCGGGCCCTCGCCGACCTCGTCGAGGGTTCCGTCGATCTGGCGGCCCCTCCACATGGCGCGCTTGGCGTCGGCCAGGGCGGCGGCGTCCTCGTCGCTGCGGGCGACCTCGCAGGACGTGACGCGGACCTTCACCTGCGGGTCCTTGTCCTCGTCCTCGGCGTGGCCGGTGTAGGACTTCGAGGTGAGTTCGACGATGGCGAAGACGACCTTGCCGGGCTTCTCGAAGAGACCGCGTCGCATGTCGCGGGTCATGGTCGCTTCGATGGCGGCCGAGGCGGAGTCGAGCTTGACCTCGGGAACGTCGGCGGGGCTGAGCTTGGGCATTACGGGGTGTCCTCTCGGGTGGGTTCGGGCAGGAGGTCGAGGGCGTCGCCGAGCCGGTCAGCGAGGCTGCGGCGTTTCTCGGCGACGGGCGGGGCCGCGGTCGCCGCGCCGATGAGCAGGCACTCGACGACCTCGGCGACGTCGTCGCTGGTGAGGCCGGTCAGGTGGACGGCCATCAGAGGGTTCCGTTCTGGTAGGCGTCGGCCGCGTCGGCGGCCTGAATGGCGAGGGCTTCCTCAGCGCAGACCTTGTGTGCGGGGCTGCGCCGGGAGTCGCGGAGGTGGGTGGGCTTGTCGCAGTAGCGGCAGGGCTTGGGGTTCCATGACCAGTGCGCGGCGTCGCGCCAGTCGAGGACTCCGCCGGGCGGTGGTGCGGGCGGGGCGCGGCGCCGGCCGCGACGGCTGGTCATGCCGCCTGCTGCTCTGCGCTGGCCTGGCGCTTGCGGAGGATCCCGCGGCGCTGGCTCTCGGTGAGCCCGCCCCAGATGCCCCAGGCTTCACGCCGCTTGAGGGCGGCATCCAGGCACTCAGCGCGGACGGGGCAGCCAGCGCAGACGCGCATCGCTGCGTTGAAGGCTTCGCGATTGCTGGAGGGGGCGTACCAGTTGTCGGCCTGTGCGCGGTTCTCCTCGGTGCGGCAGGCACCGCGGGCTTCCCACCGCTCCGTCGGATCAAGGCCTTCGGGGGCGGCGACGCGGAAGGCTGAGCGGCGTTTCATGCGGCCACCGCCACGGGCTCCGTCGGCCACGGCACGCCCTTGAGCGCGCGGGCGTGCGTCTTGGGGACCTCGGCGAGAGAGTGGCCGAGCCAGTCCATCGCCATCGCCATCAGGACGTACGCGTCGGTCTCGTCGTACCGGGTGGTCCCCGTGAGCGAGATGCCATAGCGGGCCGCAGTCTCGTCCCGGACCATGCCCTTGACCTGCTTAGGCGTCAGCTTCCGGCCCTGCTCGTCCTTCCACCGGGCCTTGCCGGTGGCGTAGATGGTGCGGGAGTCAGGGGTGATCACGGCGAAGGGGATGCCGCGGCTCCACAGGTCACAGCGGATCATCCAGCGGAGGCCGGACATCTCGTCGTGACCGATCTGCTTGGCGTGGGAGAAGGCGGCGCCCTCGATGGCGACGAAGTCCGCGTTGCGGTAGAAGCTGGTGGCGGTGTCGGTGATGAATCGGAGCCGCTCTTCGCCGCGGAGGTTGCCGGTGCGGATGGTGTCGGTCCATCCGGGTCCTGCGATGCCGCTGGTGCCGAGGGCCATGTCGAGGCCGATGACGAGGGGCCGGGGCCCGGCCGTGGGCGTGGGGGCGGCCGGTGCCTCGGGCTCGAACAGAGTGGACGCGGTCACTGGCTACCGCCCCTCCGCCGTCGAGCACGCTCGGCAACGTCTGCGCGGTTGGCCTCACGACAGGCCGCGCACGCCTCCTCCCTGCGGTACCAGTGCTGCTTGTAGCCCTTCGGGGTGCCGTGGGCGATCGGCTTCAGCTTCTTCAGGGCAACGATCGGACGTCGGGCTTGCGCCGCCTTGTACGCGGTGTTGGCCGCGCGGCAGGCATCGCAGGGTTCCTCCTGGATGCGAATGTGGCGCGTGTACCCGGAGGAGGTGCCGCAGGCGGCGCGGGCGCCGGGGCCCTTGCGGGGGCGCAGCCCGATGTTGGTGATGAGCTGGTCAAGTTGGGCGTCGGTGAGCTCAGGCATCGCTTCCTCCCTTGGGGTAGGTGGTGTGGCCGCAGTCACCGCACGTGTGGCTGTCGCGGTGCAGCACGGCCGCGGTGGTGGTGCCGCACGGCGGGCAGTGGCGGAGGCCCTGCGAGACGGCCGGACGGGGGGCGGGCGCGCGGTGCTGGCCGGTGGGGCGGATGATCTGGCGGAGGGTGCGGAGCGGGCTCATGCCTTCACCTCGCGGGGCTTGTCCTGACGGGTGGACTGCCAGTGCTGGCCGCGGTCGACGCCCGGAGTGTTGAGGCCGCAGGCGTCGTCGAGGCGGCCCTGGAGCTTGTCGGCGCGGTGGGTCTCGACGGCAAGTGCTGCCCGGTAGCGGGCGCAGCCGCGGAGGGCGCGGGCGAGGCGGTTCTCCATGCGGGCCGCGTAGCCGTCGATGTGGGCGTACTCGCTCGCAACGGCGTCCAGGCGCTGGCCGAGCTTCGCGAGGGAACCACCGCGCTGGCGAGCGATTCCCGCGCGCACGTCGGCCTGCTCCTGGAGAGCCTTGTTGCGGTTGTTGAGCCGGATGTTCGCGGCATCGGCCTCGGCGAACTGCCGGGCGGTCGTTGCCGCCGCGACCTGGCTGGCCTTCGCGTCCTTGGCGAACTGGTCGCGCTCACCGCGCAGCCGCTCACGGTCGGCGCTTACCGCAGCCAGTTCTTGGACGTGGCGGCGACGGGAGACGATAGGCCACCTCATGCGCCGGCCCCCGATCCGGGCTGCGCCGCGGCCGGCCACTCGGCTGGACCGGGCTCACTCGGCGGCTCGGCCGGAGCGGCAGCGGGCGTCGTCGCCTGCTGGGTGATCTCGTCGACGGTCACCCGCGGCAGCGGGAACTCCTCGTCCGCCGTCACCTCGCCACGGTTGATCGACTGGAACGCCACCAGGAGCTGCGCGACATCGTGCTCCGTCCACTTCCCTGACGGCCGGCCGAGCTTCGTCTCGATGCGGTCCTGCGTGACACCGACGCCCTCGAACGCGCGGATCGCGTCGGCGATGCGCTGCGGGAGCGGTTTACCGCCACCGTCCTGCAACGTCTTGTTGCAGATCTGCTTGGCCTCCTCGACGAACCAGGGCGGGAGGATCGCGAAGATCGCCTCACGGACGCGGCGGGCACCGTTGTTGGCGTTGTTCTCGTAGATGTCCCGCATGTCGGTGAGCTGCTTCGGGCCGCCCTTCTGGTCCCTCTTGTGCGGGACGATGAACGTCGAGCTGTTGCGGGAGTTCTTCTCGACGTCCCAGGCGAACGCCTGCATCTCGGACTGGCCGAACTCGTCGTCGCGGCGCATCTCGACGAGGCCGTACTGGATGTTGCCCCAGCACCGGGCGAGTTCCCGGGCGAGGTGGACGGAGGCGCCGGTGATGGTGCCGGAGCCGCGGGAGTAGCGGAAGAACGCGCGCTCGGCAAGGAACGGCTGCTGGCAGGACTGCCGCATTTCGGCGATGGCGGCGTTGATGTCGCGCGGCACCTGCTGCGCGACGACGATCGCGGCCTGGACCTCGGCGACGGCGCGGGACTGCTCAACGGCGGTGCCCTGCCCGACCCGTGCCGGGGCTGCGGCCGGGCTCATACGCTGCTCGGCGGGGTAGTTCACAGGTACTCCTCGGTGTCACGGATGGCGGCCCACGTGGGCAGGGAGAGGTAGGCGATCTCGTCGCTGTAGCCGGGCCACACGCCGCTTGCGGTGCACTCGGCGAAGGTCTCGATGGCCCGCCGGTTGCGGGCCGCGCCGATGCGGCGGGCCTCGGCGTCCATCTCGACGACGGTGACGATGTACGGCGGGGTCTTCTCCTGGCAGACGAAGACGAACGCGGCGCTGTCGTCGGCCAGGTCGAGGGAGCGGGCGGCGGCGCGGTACCAGTCGTCTTGCTGGTGGTAGCCGTACTCCTCGACGGAGCGGGCCAGGGCGCGCGGCTCGGCGCTGCGGCAGGTCTTGTAGTCGGGGATGATGAGGCGGCCGGAGCGGGCGTCGGGCAGCCAGTCGAAGCGGGCCCGGCGCATCACCCCTGTCGGCCGGTCCCGCCAGAACAGGGACTGCTCCGGCTTTCCACGGGCGGGGTCGAACAGGGCGGCGGCAACGGGGTGTCGGCGCAGCGCGTCCGCCATGTCGTGGACCTGCTGGTAGTCGGCGGGCTTGAGCGGGATGCCACCCTCGTCGCGGACCGCAGCGACCTCCGCCTTGACCGAGGCAGAGCGCCACTCCTCGGCGTCGATACGTACGAGGTCGGGGCCCTCGCCCAGGACGAGCTTGTGGGCGGCGGAGCCGAGGTCGTAGGTCTTCTTCGGCTCCTGCGGGGTGTCCTGTGCGTGCCGGAAGAGGGCGGGGCAGGACGGGGGCAGGAGCATGCGGGCGCCGCTGGAGGAGAGGCTGCCGCGGTCGGCGTGGTACTCGTCGTTGGTCAGGTCGTAGATGCCGGGCTCGGTGATCGGGCCGAGGTCGGCGGCCGGGGCGGTGATGTCCCCGGCCTGCACAGTCGCCGTCATCAGGCGTGGTCCTTCCTGACGGTGTAGAAGCGGTGCGGCGTGCTGTCGTGCTGATCGAGGTGGCCGTCTCGGTGAAGGGCAGCGAGGTAGCGGCGGACGCTCATGCGGAGGACATGGGTGCCGATGACCTGGTGCCACGTGCGCCTGACACGGCCGGTGGTCCACTCGCCGCCCTCCGCCTGGATCACCGACCAGACGGTTTTCCGGCTGTCGCGCATGGGGTGGGCGGGGCGGGGGTCGCTGCCGAGTTGGTAGTAGCGGGCCCCGTGGTGTTCGGCGGGTACGAGGTACGCGCGCCGGGCGAGGTCTCGAAGGTCACGGCGGGCGGTGTTCCTGCCAGTCGTGGCCCACTCACGCGACTCGGAGTAGATGTGCAGGGCGCGCTTGGTGGTGACCGGGCCGCCGAAGTTCCGGAGGACGGCGAGCAGGTAGGTGCGGCGGGTCTCAGTCATCAGCGCGCCACCTCGGTCAACACGTGGCGCTCCCACGGCCCGGCGAACTGGTCGAGGGACTGGGGCGGGCGCAGCTTGTCGAGCGCCTTGCCGCACTGGCAGTAGCCGTAGATCTCCTCGTCGCCGAACTCGACGATCAGGGCGTGCCCGCCGGACAGGGTGGCGGGGAACTCCGGGTCGCCGAGGCCGGTCAGGGTGTGGGGCTCCTTGTCGGCGCGCTCCAGGAGGCTGACGGCCTCGCGGTTCTTGTAGCCCGCGCGTTCCAGGGTGTTGAGGATGTCGGTGCGGGCGCTCACGGGCGGCCGTCCTCTCCGGTGGTTGTGAGCTGGTAGGTGCGGCGGCCGTCGATGTCTGCCGCGGTGAGGTGGCCGCGCCGGGCCAGGGCGCGCAGGTCCCGGCAGGCGGTGCGGCGTCCGGTCGTCGGCCACGGCGAGCCGACGAGCAGCCGGGCGGCGAGCTGGGTGGTGACGGGCCGCCCGTGCTGCTGTATGGCGGCGAGGAGGTAGCCGCGGCGGGTGATCTGCTCAGGCATCGCGGTCTCCGCTCGGCCGGGTGGTGAGGGTGTAGTGGCGGTTGTTCGGGAGGTCGTGCAGGACGAGGAGGCCCTCGGCGCAGAGCTGCGCGAGGTCGCGGCGGGCGGCCGCACGCCAGGACTCGGGCCCGTAAGTCGCCTGGTAGAGGTGCGCGACGCGGGCGGTGGTCCACTCGCCCTCGTACTCGCTGACGGCGCGGCGGAGGAGGGCGATGCGGCTGCGCTGTCCGGCGCCGAGCGGCCCGTTGGGAGTGGCCGTCGTCGCCGGAGCGGTGGCCTTCTCCCCAGCCATCTCGCGCAGGGTGCGCGCGGCCTCGCGGACCATCTCCGCGGAGCCCGGACCGATCCCGGACGCCGGACCGTAGTGCTCGGCGACGCGGGACTCGGTCTCGTCGGCGATGCGCTCCAGCTCGACGGCGCCCTCGAGGAGCACCTCGACGCGGTGTTCCCGCTTCAGCCTGCGGAGCAGGGTGGCGCTGTCCAGGCCGCCCGTGTCCACGAACTCGACGTCGGGATGCATGTAGTGCGCGGCCCAGATCGACCAGCCGCGTTCGTCGCCGAGCGCCTTGATCTCGACGGCCATGCTCCGCAACATCTCGTCGCGGTAGGCGTCGAGCAGCTGGTCGACGAGGGTGTCCGACGTGAAGTGCGCGGCGATGTCGTCACGGGCGCTCATGCGGCGGCACCACCCTTGCGCTGTTCCGGCACCGGCCGGACCGCCGCGATCTCACGGGCCGCCGCGAGGAGCTGCGCCACGCCCGTGGCGTACACCTCGACGGTGCCGCCGTCCGCGTAGTGGTCGAGCATCTCGTCGAGCCGCCGGTCGAACTCGTGCCGCTGGTCGCTGTCGGGGCCGTTGTGCTGGGCCGAGACCGACAGGGCGTACATGTCGGTGAACGTCTCGGTGAACGAGGCCGGGTCGCCGTCGGCGTCCTCGAACAGCTCCAGGAAGACGAGCCGCAGCACGGCGGCGATGTCGATCTCGGCGCCGTTGGCCGTGGCCTTGATGGTGAGAGGGGTCGGGCCCTCAATGCGGTGCGTCATCGGGTTGCCCCCGTCGGTGCGGTGAGGATGAGGAGGAGAGCGATAGCCGTCAGCGCGGCACGCTCGGCGGCGGCGCGGGCGGTGGCCGGGGCCTCGCGGACGGCCCGGGGCACGAGGTGCTCGGCGTCGACGAGGAGGAAGAACGGAACGAGGCTGACCGCGTAGGCGGAGGTGGCGAGGCAGATCGCGGAGGGCACGTTCACGACGCACCGCCTTCGGCGCCGTGCATCGTGGTGGAGTGCTCGTAGAGCTCGGCCTCGGCCGACCCGTCGTCGACGTGCCAGACCGACGAACGCCACGGACACTGACCGCACTTGGCGGAGACCTTGGCGTCGGCCTCGTTGACCGGGCGCGACGACCCTCCGAAGGGATCCAGCTCCGGGAAGTAAGCGGTGCAGTCGTCGGCCTCGCAGGCGTACGGGTCCGCGCCGGGCTCGTCGCACCGGCAGACGGACCCGGTCGCGGTGAGGGCCTGCGTCGGGGCGAACATCGCCGTCAGCCGGTCCGCCGACTCCTCGACCGTCGGACGCCTCCGACCCGTACCGGTCGGCATCGGCAGCGCGAACGCCTCACCCGCGAGACCGCGCTCGACGAGATCCGCGTACGTCGCCAACGCCTCCGCGGGACAACCCCCGGCCTCGCGCTCGATCGCGTACAGCGCCACGCCGTCCCGCGTCTGGCGCCACCACACCGTGCCGTCCTTGGTGTTCACCACCAGCGGCGCGCTCACGCAGACACCGCCGCAGCCGCCACCGGCAGCGCCACCGAAACCTCGACCGGCACGTCCCGCCACACCGTCGTCAGCACGTGCCGACGCATCTCGCGGTCGTACAACGTGTACGTGCTCTCCGCCGCCCGGACGCTGCCACCGAGCACCTCGGCGTACGCGGCCAGCTCGGACATGTCACCGAACAGGAACGCCTCCAAGGTCGGGATGATCGAGCCGATCCGCCACTCGGCGGTCGGGAGTTCGGGGTACTCGGCCAGGAGCTGGGCCAGCGCGGTTGCCGCGCTGAGCTGGGAAGTAGAGTTGCTGCCCATCGGGGCCTCTTCTTTCTGGATTGGTCGGGGCGCCGTAGTCGGGGGTCGCCGGGCCGGGAAGCTGTGGCGGCCCTTCGGCGCGTTCAGGGGAAGTTGCGCGTCAGCTGATAGCGGCGAGCTGCGGGTCCGGCTGCGCGTTCGCGGCGTGCCACGCCTCGCAGTCGGCGAGGTTGAAGCGGCGGCCACGGCCCGCGTACGGGACGGTCGGCATTCCGGCCTTGATCCACTGCAAGACCTGCCAGTCGGAGACGCCGTAGTACGTCTCGATCTCGCGCTGGCTCAGGAGGGGGACGAGGCCGGCGGGGAGAACGGTGAGGCGTTCACTCTTCTTCGGCATCTGGCCTTGACCTTTCTACTGTCGTAGTCGAACGTGTGGGCATGCTGAAGAGGTCCTGGAGGGGGGCGCTCGTCCTCCGGTGCAGTGCCTCGGCGACGAGCCAGGCCGTCGACAGCTCGCATTGGGTGCGGGCGGTCTTGCCGCGTCCGGTGAGGCGTCCGACGGTGGCGGAGCTGATGCCCTTGCCGGTCGGATCCACGTCTTTGGTGGCCTCGGCGAGTTCCGGGCCGGATAGTCCGGCTCGGGCCATGGCGTCTCTGAGTGGCTTGCCTTCGCCCTTGCGGCTGACTTTGGGCATGTGGACCTCGTGCCTGCTGGTGGTGTTGCTCACTCCGTCGTTGGGGTGATGCGACATTTCTACAGTCGAAGTCGAAGTAGTGTCAACGGGTCTCGCCGAGTTCTTCCGAGGCGGTTCCAAATCCGAGCATTCCTAGAACGAGTGTTCTAGTCTGGTGGCATATCCACATACTGACGGCGCGCGACGGGGAGGTCGCGCGCCGCACACGAACGCGCCACGCTTCTACTTTCAGTTGCGAAAAGTAGAAGCGGCGGGGCACTCTTGGGCGCGTGAACGACGAGGAGCCCCAACACGAGGACTTCGCGCAGGTGCTCGCTGATCTCATGGCGGACTACGAGGTCAACGGCACCCAGGTCGCGGAGGCCATCGGTGTGTCCACGTCCACTGTGAACACGTGGCTGCACCGCAAGCGCACTCCTCGCCCTGAGGCCATCGCCAAGCTCGCTGGCCGGTACCCCCGGTACTCCGTCAAGCGCCTGTCGGACGCCGCCGGCCGCAAGGCGCCAGGGCCTGTCTCGCCGGATCGCGCACAGCGACTCCTCGAAATCTTCGAGGGGCTCACCGAGGAGCAGCAGGAAATCATGGAGATCCAGGCCCGCGCGCTGCGCGAGAGCAACCGGTAGTCAGCCTGACGGCGCGTCAAGATTTAACGTGCAACCTTTTCTTGATCACACTGGTCTACGCTGAACGGCGCGTTCACTCTGCGTGAGTTGAGGCGTCATATCTGTGCGCAGAGTGGTCGCATATTCCTACGGTCGGGGGTACGGTCGATCGCACGGCCGATGTCCTCCCCCACGGCTCGCTCTGACAGCTCGTGTCTCAGGGGGACCGCCATGTGCATTCGCGCGCAGTACGCGCCGCTCGCCTCACTCGTACCGTGGGACGCGGACCGTCAACTCATCTCAGTCCCATCCGAGTTGCACGTACCTGAGTTCGCTCTACGTGCCCTTCGTGCGGTACTCGCTGAACTCGCTATCCCACAGGCCGAGTTCGGTGCACGCTGCTGGTGCGGTGAGCCTGTCCGGCTCGCCATCCGAGTACCGGAGCAGCGAAGGAGCGAAGAGGTGATCAACCTTGGCGCTTAATCCACGGAGGAGAAACCGCCGACGTGCGGCACTCCTTTCCGATCATCACCGGTCGAGCTACGGCGCCTGCCGTGAGCAGCGGCGAAGCCATCCCGCCCCACAGGCGGGGATCCGCCGTACGCAGGGCATAAGGGGGGTGCGGCATGCCGCGTAAACCGGCCAACAACCCACGGCAGATCCGCTCGAAGACCTGCGGGTGCGGCCTCTGCATGCAGGCGTATCCGCCGGCCGAGCACGGCGAACGTAAGCCCCGCCGCGACTGCGTCGGCTCGTGGCAGGCCCGCTACCGCGACCCCACCGGTCGGCAGAAGTCCCGCAACTACACCGTCAGGGACGGCGGGAAGCGGGCCGCCGAGGCTTTCCTCGACGAGATTCGTACCTCGGTGAGGCAGCGCACCTACCGCGACCCCGAGCGGGGCAAGGTCCTCGTCGGGAAGTGGTGGGATCAGTACTGGGGGGTGCAGGGCAAGAAGGGCAAGGTCAAGACGCGGAACCGCAAACTGAGCCTGTGGACCGCTCACATCAAACCGAAGTGGGCCCAGTACAAGCTGATCGATCTGGAGTACATGGAACTCCAGCGGTGGCTCACCCACGAGGTGAAGGGGTATCGGACGCAGTGCCAGGTGCGGCGCCTCCTCATCTCGCTTCTCGACGCGGCGATCAAGGACGGGGAGCGGATCAAGGACAATCCCGCGGCCCATCTGGAAGTCACCGCGAAGAGGCCGGCCAAGCACCCGGACGAGCTGAAGCCGCCGACGGAGGCGCAGTATGCGCTCATCCACGCGGCGCTGCCCGAGTACTACCAGCGGATCCTCCGCGATTTTGCGTACGAGACGGGCATGCGGCCCGGCGAGTACGCGGGCCTGCGGCTGAACTGCGTGGACGAGGACGCCATGACCGTCCAGGTGAAGGAGATCCTCGTCCTCGACGGGGGGCGGCTGTGTCGGCAGGAGGCGCCCAAGACGGAGGCCGGGTTCCGTACAGTCCCGCTGACGCCCACCGCGATGGAGGCCATCCGCTTCATGGTGGCCAAGTGGCAGCCGAAGCGGTCCCGTTCGGCGATCGGCGACGGATACGACCTGCACGTGGACGAGCTGGTGTTCCGCGGCCCGAAGGGCGGGGCGCTGAACATGAACAACCTTCAGCGCCCGTGGAAGCGGGCGACCGAGCAGGCCGGTGTGGCGCGCAAGGTGACCGACCCGGAGACGGGGCGCACCGAGTGGTGGCCGCGGCTGTACGAGTACCGGCACGACGTCGCCAGCCGCCTGCACCATGCGGGTGTGGCGGAGGTAGACACGCAGGCTTTCCTCGGGCAGAAGCGCGGAGGGAAGGTCACGTGGATTTACACCCACGGGAGCGAGGGTGCGCAGGAGCGTGTGCGTACGGCGCTGACGAGGGAGGGCGGCGAGGGAAGTGGACTCCGGGCCGTTGAGTGACCGTAGCGGGGTGGAATCCACATGGAGTCCACATGCCCCCCTCGGTGAGTCTCGGCGAGATCGGGAGTTGTTAGCGATCGACGTATCGAGGACGCGTGATCAAGGCTCGGTGGGTCTCGGCGAGACTCGGAAAGCCTGGTCAGGATGATGTACTGCCTTACAAGCAGGATGTCGGCGGTTCGAAACCGTCCGCGCCCACCAGCAGTAACGAATAGCGGATAGCAGGTCAGAGGCTCCCGGCGAGTGCGCCGGGGGCCTTCTTCGTCATGCCGGGTGTACGGGGCGGTCCGCCGCTGGGGCCGCGGATACGGGAGCGACGCGGGCCTTCGCGGCGGCGGTGGCGGGGGGCCGCGTCAGGCCCCGTGTACGTGCTTGAGGCGGGCCCGGGCCCGTACCGAGTCCGGGCCCGACAGGTCTCGCCAGTAGCGGTGGCACGTCACGAAGACGGCCAGTTCCAGTTCGCGTCGGCGGAGTTTCTCGACCTCTGCCTGTTCGTCCTCGGTCCAGCCCGGTGAGGCGGGGCGCTCCAGCTTGCGCCAGCCCTGGGTGTCCTCGATCGCGTCGAGAGGTGCGACCGACCACGGGAGCCGCTTGAGGAGGGCCAGGAGTTCGGCCCTGATCTGGTGCAGCTCCTCCTGGCCGGCGCGGAGGTCGCTCGGGAAATCGAAGTCGGGATCATCGGTCGCTGCCACCCGGCAATGGTACGTCTGTTCGAATTTGGTGTGCGAGCGGCTCCGGGGCATTCACGCGAACGTGTGATCGGGCGGGTGCCGGACGGGGCGGGGTCCGGCGGAGCAGACTGGAGGCATGTGCCGGAGCATCAAGACCCTTCGCCCGCCCGCCCTCCCCGAGGAAGCCACGGAGGACGAGATCAGGGCCGCTGCCCTGCAGTACGTCCGGAAGGTGTCCGGGTTCCGGGCGCCGGCCGCGCACAATCGGGAGGCGTTCGAACGGGCCGTGGACGAGGTCGCGCGGGCTACGGCTGTGCTGTTGGAGAACCTCGAGGTACGGGGCGCTGCCGCGCGGGGGGCCGGTTCTTAGTACCCGGGGTGCGTGGGCGGGTGCGCAGTTCCCCGCGGCCCTGTGAGGAGCGTTCGGGTCTGCTGAGGATCGGCCGCCCGATCACCCGGGGGCTGGGGAGCGTGGGCGACTGCGGCGCCGTCGTGGCTGGGCGCGCCGTTCCCCGCGCCCCTGGGGATGCGCACTTCGTGCGGCAGCCCTTCAGGGGTCGACTGCGTGCCGGTGCGCCACCCCTCCCGGGGCGGAGTCCGTCAGGTGGCCTTCTGGGGCTCGGGGGCCGGGCGGCGCATGACGTAGGCCGCGACCACGCCCGCCCCTACCAGCGCGAGCAGGGAGACCACCGTGGAGAGCCAGCTGGCGCCGAGCCATTGCGCGCCGAAGTAGCCGAGGGCCACGCTGTACGCCGCCCAGGCCACACCCGCCGCCGCGGACCAGGGCAGGAACTCGCGGACCTTGCGGTGGGCGGAGCCGGCCGCGAAGGAGACGACCGAGCGGCCCGCGGGGGCGAAACGGGCGATGATGACGAGCAGGCCGCCGCTGGAGCGGGCGAGCGCCCCGCCAAGACGTTCCTGCGCGGTCGTCAGGCGCCGGGAGCGGGCGATGGCGCGGTCCAGGCGCTCCCCGCCGAGCCAGGCGAGCCGGTACGCCACCAGGTCGCCGAGGACGGAGGCCGTCGCCGCGCTCAGTGTCAGGACCAGCAGGTCAGGCACTCCGTGCGGGACCGCGCCGGTCGCCGCGCCCGAACCCGCCGCGGCGGCGGTCGCCGCGGTGATCACGAGGACCCCGCTCGGCAACACCGGCACGAAGACATCGAAGAGCACGGAGAGCGCCACGATCGCGTAGATCCATGGACTTCCGGTCAGCGACCCCACGCTCTCCAGCACTGCCAGCCAACTCCCGTACCCAACGTTCCCCCGGACCGTTCCTCCAGGCGGGAGCGGCGTCATGACAGCTGTACAGCGTACGCCCGGTGTGTCGCCCGAGGGACGCAAGGGGTACAGATGTTCCCCATCTCACGTTCACCCGCCCGCGCTCACCCAGGTGCGCCGCCCCGAGCGGCGCCGCGCCGCCACATCACGTACGAACGATGCAGAGCCGAGTAGAGAAGACAGGACGAGCGAAGCAGTACGCAGCGGTACGAAGCAGGACGAAGGGACTGGCGATGGTGGCAGGAATGGTGACCGGCGCGCTCGCGGCGGCCGTACTGGCGGCGGGCGGCGGTGGAGCCGC
Source organism: Streptomyces sp. NPDC016845 (assembly GCF_044332585.1). Taxonomy (NCBI): domain Bacteria; kingdom Bacillati; phylum Actinomycetota; class Actinomycetes; order Kitasatosporales; family Streptomycetaceae; genus Streptomyces; species Streptomyces sp. NPDC016845. The sequence continues at coordinate 263,207 of NZ_JBIRPI010000002.1, forward strand.
GGGGGCCACGGATACCACGGGGGCCACAGGGGGCGGGGCGTACTTCATGGAGAGCAAGGCGACGTTCTCGCCGCCCACGGCGTTCCTGCCGTCGCCCGCGATGACGTACGACACGGAGCTGGTGCCCGCGGCGGCGTCGATCAAGGTGACGCAGAGCGGCAGCGCCGACCGCATGACGGTGCGCCTGGACGTCGGGGGCCTCGCCCACTCGCACGCCTTCGGGGCGCATGTGCACAAGAGCGCCTGCGGCGCGGACCCGGAGGCGGCGGGCGGGCACTACCAGCACGTGGTCGACCCGGAGAAGGCGAACGCCGAGAACGAGGTGTGGCTCGACTTCACGACCGACGCCCAGGGCGTGGGTAAGGCCGTCGTGCAGAAGGAGTGGGGGCTGCGGGACGGCGAGGCCGCGTCGGTCGTGATCCACGACGCGCCGGGCGGCGCCGGGAAGCGCGTGGCGTGCTTCACTGTGCCGTTCGGCAATCAACCGTTCGGCCAAGGGCTGTAGCGGTAGGAGCTGTAGCGGTAGGAGCGGTAGGAGCGGTAGCGGTAAGGCCGTCGCGGTAGGGCTGTACGCCGTACGTGCAGCTACGGCCCGGCCGCTGCCCGGCCGGGCCGTAGCTGCGCGAGCGGCTCCTCAGGCCGCGACCGTCGCGCGCTCCGGCTGCGCCTTCGCGGACTGCTCGCCGCGCCCGGCGAACAGCCGGTCGAGACCGAACGCGCCCGAGCCCGTGAACACGAGCAGCAGCATGGTCCAGCAGAACACCGCCGACGCCTCGCCGCCGTTCTGCAGCGGCCACAGCGATTCGGGCTGGTGGACCTTGAAGTACGCGTAGGCCATCGAGCCGGACGAGATCAGCGCGGCCGCGCGGGTGCCGAGGCCGAGCAGGACCAGGCCGCCGCCGACGAGCTGGATCACGGCCGCGTACCAGCTGGGCCAGGTGCCCGCGTCGACAGTGCCGCCGCCCGTCGAACCGCCGAGGACGCCGAAGAGCGAGGCGGCGCCGTGGCAGGCGAAGAGCAGGCCGATGACGATGCGGAACAGGCCGAGGGCATAGGGCTGGGCGCTGTTGAGACGTCCAGTCATGGTGGGGCTCCTTCGGTCGGTTGGGGACGAACCGATGTCACCGATGGAGTCGGCGCCGACGCCGCCGCCGTTGCCACCGGCTTGGAAGGTGCAAAGGTTAGGTGTACCTAACTTGAGCTTGCAAGTTCAACATTCGGCCAAGTTCCGGTTCCGCTTGCGGCGCGCCGTCAAGAATTACGTGATCTTGCGGTGGTCCCTCCTGACCAGGCCCTGCCGTGCGTCGGCCTGGTCGAGGGAGAGATCGGCGGAGCGTCCGCGCAGCGTCAGCGTCATCAGGTGGTTGCCGAACCAGGGGCCGCCTGACCTGCGCCAGTGCACCCGTGGGGTGGCCGCGCGCGCGTGCCGGGCGAGGCCGCGTCCTATGGCCCGTCCCCATCGGCTCCAGCCGAAGCGGAACGCCAGGCGCATGTAGCCGGGGATCGAGTTGTGCACCGGTGAACAGGTGAGCTGGAGAATGCGCGAGGTCGGCGCCGGACCGCTCGCCGCGCCCTCCGCCGACGCCTGGGCCGGCCAGACAGGCTCCGCGATGTACGCGTGGTGGACGTCGCCGCCGAGGACCGAGACCGTCGCGGGCGCCGCCGGGCCGCCGCCCGCCTCGGCGACCAGGTCCGTCAGCGTGTCGAACGACGTCGGGAACGCGGGCCAGTGCTCCAGGTCGGCCCGTCTGCGCAGCTTCTCGCCGCGCCGCGCCCAGCGGGCGCCGCGCTCGCCGTGGCACATCGCCGCGTTCCAGTTCTCCGCGTCGTGGATGAGGTGCGGCAGCAGCCACGGCAGCGAGGAGCCGATGAGGAGGTGGTCGTAGGCGCCGGGCGCGCTCTCCTGCCCGTCGAGGACCTGTTCGCGCACCCAGCGCTCCTCGTCCGGGTCGAGCATCGCCCGGTTCTCCTCGTCGAGGACGCGGGCGGCCCGGGTGTCGATCATGACCAGGCGTACGCGGCCGAAGTCGCGCCGGTAGCTCCAGCGGGCGCAGGTCGGGTCGGCGTCGGCGCGGGCGGCGAACTCGCGCAACGCGTCCGTACCGTCGGGGGTCGCGCGCACCGCCGCGTACACGGGGTCCTCGGCGAGGTCGGACGGGTGCAGGTTGCCTATGTGCTGGTGCACCCAGTACGACATGAGGCCGCTCAGGATGCGCTCCTGCCACCAGGGCGTCGCGCGCATGTCGCGCAGCCAGGCGGCGCTGGTGTTCCAGTCGTCGATCACGTCGTGGTCGTCGAAGAGCATGCACGAGGGGACCGTGGACAGGAGCCAGCGGATCTCCGGGTCGAGCCAGGACTCGTAGTAGAGGTGTGTGTACTCCTGGTAGTCCGCGACCTGTGTGCCGGGCGGCTCGTCCAGGTCGCGGCGGCGGGCCAGCCACTCCTGCGTCGCCGGTGAGGTCTCGTCCGCGTAGACCTGGTCGCCGAGGAGGACGAGGACGTCGGGGCGCTCGGCCGTCGGGTCGGCGGCGAGGCGGGCGGCCAGTGTGTCGAGGGCGTCGGGGCCGACCGGGTCGTGCTCGCCGCCCAGCTCACGGCCGCGCTCGCGCCAGGAGGAGCCCGAGGCGGGCGGCGCGGCCCAGCGGCAGGAGCCGAAGGTGACGCGGACGGCCGAGTCCGCCGCCTCGTAGGCCGGGGTGCGGATGGTGCTCGCCGGGAAGCGGGAGTCCGGCTCGGGCCAGACCGTGCCGCCGTCCAGGATCACCTCGTACGCCGTCTCGGTGCCCGGCGTGAGGCCGCCGACCGGGACGAGCGCGTAGTGGTGGCCGTCGATCTGGAAGGTCTGGGCGGTGCCGGACGCGCCGTCCGCGCAGCGCACCTCGGCGACGCAGGGCCGGCTCGCCTCGACCCAGACCGTCGCCGCCTCCTCGTCCACGTACCTCAGCACTGGTCCCAGGCGCAGCCTTGCCACGTCGCCTCCTCCGCTGTCGTTCGGCCGGTGTTCCGCAGTCGTCCGTACGGTACGGAACACCGGGCGTCAGTGGGGGAGCGGGTTCAGCGGCCGGTCAGCAGCCGCTCAGCTTCGACTGGATCGCGGACTTCTCCGCCGAGTCCACGGAGAGGTCGTAGTAGTGCTTCACCTGCACGTACATCCGCAGGTACGTGCAGGCGTACGCGGCGCGCGGAGGCATCCACTCCGCGGGGTCCTTGTCGCCCTTGGCCTGGTTCACGTTGTCCGTGACCGCGATGAGCTGGGGGCGGGTGAGGTCGTTGGCGAGCGACTGGCGCTTCGCCGTCGTCCAGCCGCTCGCGCCGGACTTCCACGCCTCGGAGAGCGGCACGATGTGGTCGATGTCGACGTCCCCCGACGCGGTCCAGGTGGCGCCGTCGTACGCGGAGTACCAACTGCCGGACGTGGCCGCGCAGTCGGAGCCGGTCTGTACGTTGCTGCCGTCGCGCTTGAGGACGGTCTCGCGGGTGTTGCAGGTGCCGGACTGGGTGATCCAGTGCGGGAACTTGTCGCGGCTGTAGCCGTCGGAGGAGCCCTCGGCCTTCACGGTCAGCCCGGCGAGGTACGTGCGGGCCGTGGCGGCGCTGACCGGGGTGGGCGGGGCGGCCTGGGCGGCCGGGGCCGCCGAGAGGACGGTGATGGCGGCGAGGGTGGCCGCCCCTGTGCCGAGACAGGCGGTCATGCGGGGTCGACGCGCGTAGAAGTCGAGCATGTGAACTCCCTTTCATGGGGGGTGAGTTGGCCGGACGGGGCTCGGGTGTGCGGCCATCGTGGGGGAGGGGGGTTGCGGGCGGGTGTGCGGGTGATGACAGGGTCGCGTCAAAGTGATGTGCGGGACAAGAGGTGGTGGAGCAACTCTGGTGATTTGTTCGGTATTCGAGCCATTCGGCTCTCTGGGGTGCGCCCGGTCGTGTTTCGGTGCGCCCGCTCCGGGGCTCGGCTCCACGCGGGTGGCGCTAACCCCCCTCCGTTTTGTACCGTGAGGGAACAAAGTGGTTCCCGCCCGCGTACCCTGACCGGCGGGCGGGGCCGCCTTGTACCGGGCCGTCACAGGCCTCAGACGTCACACATCTCAGACGTCACACATCTCACCGCGTCACACATTCTCTGGAGCCCGCCGATGACCGTTCTCTCCGCGCGTGCCCTCCTGCTCGACATGGACGGCACCCTCGTCAACTCCGACGCCGTCGTCGAGCGCATCTGGCGGCGCTGGGCCGCCGAGCACGGACTCGACGGCGACACGGTGATGGGCGTCGTGCACGGGCGCCAGGGCTACGCCTCCATGGCCCTCCTGCTGCCCGAGCGCCCCATGGCGGAGAACCACGCCGACAACGCCCGCATGCTCGCCGCCGAGACCGCCGACATGGACGGCGTCGTGCCCGTGCCCGGCGCCGCGGCGTTCCTGGAGTCACTGCTCTCCGGCGGCGTCGCGCACGCGCTCGTCACCTCGGCGGACCTGGCCCTGTCCACCGGCCGGATGGCCGCCGCCGGGCTCCCCTACCCGGCCGTCCGCGTCACCGCCGAGAACGTGGGCGCCAGCAAGCCCGACCCCGAGGGCTTCCTGAAGGGCGCCGCCGAGCTGGGCGTCGACCCCGCCGACTGCGTCGTCTTCGAGGACTCCGGCGCGGGCATCACGGCGGGGCGCTCCGCGGGGATGCGGGTGGTCGGTGTCGGCCCGCGCGCGGGTGAGCACGGGCCCACGGTCCACGTGCCCGACCTGACGGCCGTACGGGTCGAGGCCGGCGCCGACGGGGAGATCCTGCTCCACATCGACCTCGGCTGACCCGCGGCCGGGAGCCAGGGAGAGCCGTCTACCGCGTCTCCGCCTCCAGGAGCCGCCGCGTCGCCGGGCCGTACGTGCCCGGATCGTCCTGCTGGACCCCGCGCGCCATCTGGTAGGTGCGCAGGGCGAACTCCGTACGGCTGTCGAACCTGCCGTCCGGGTCCGCCGGGTACAGGTTCACCTTGCGCAGCCGGTACTGCAGCTCGCCGACCTCCGGGCCGCGGTCGCCCCGGCGCAGCACCTGCGGCTCCTGCCGCTGCGGGCGTGACGGGCGCGGCGTCGGGGAGACGGATGCCGAGGCGGAGGGCCGCGGGGACGTGGACGCCGGGCGCGTCGGGGACGGGGTCGGTGAGCTCGACGGGGCCGACGCGGAGGGCGCCGCGGGGGCCGACGCCGCGCGCGACACCGGCGGCGACGACGGCTGTGCCGTACGCTCCGTCGCCGACGCGGACGGGCTCGGGGCCCTACCGGACGGCGCCGACGCCGTCGCGGCGAGCGGGGTGCCCGCCTCCTGCGCGGCGGCGCTCGTGTCGCCGTCGCCCGACGAGATGAGGACCGTCACCAGCGCCGCCACGCTCAGCACACCCGCTATCGCGGCGAGGAGCAGCACCGGGGGGCGGCGCGACGCGTCCCCGGGGTGCGGGGGCTCGGCGTCGTCATCGACCTCCACCTTCGGCAGCTCGGGCGGCAGCGGCGGGTGCGCGTACGGGTCCGGGGCGCGCGGCGGCGGGGGCTGGGACGGTTCCGGCAGGGTGACGTAGGGGCGGACCCTCAGCGGACCGAAGCCCTCCGCCTCACAGGTGCAGGCGGTCCCCCCGTCGGCTCCCGCCCCGCACTCCTCGCACGGACGGCCCGCATCGGGCCGACGCTCCTCACCACTCATGCGTGGTCCCCTCCCCGAGACTCATGCGCGGCCCTCCCCCCGAGGACTGCGACGAATTATGCAGACCCCGGCGCATCAGCCGCAGCGCCGGGCCCGAAGTCGACGCACGACGAGCCGAATCGGCCCGCGCCCGGGACGCGCGAGGGGCGGCGCGAGAGCTACGAGAAGATCACCGCTCGGGCCGGTCATGACCTGCTGCCGGCCGCCGGCTGGCTCGTGCTACGTGTCAACCGGTGCGGCTGGGCCGAGCCGGCCGTCCTCGCCGCGCGCAGCGCCGTACCCCTGCCGGTGGTCACCGAGGCGGCGCGGCAGGCGGAGGAGCGGCACCTGGCGGTCCGGGAGGGCCTTGGCATGATCCTCACGGACGAGGGGCGCACGGTCGCGGCCCGGCCCGCCGAGGCGCGCGAGGACTCGCTCGCGGAGCTGCTCGGCGACCGGTGGGGGCCGGACCGGCCCACGGACCTCTTCCAGCTCGTGTCGGAGCCGAACGCCGAGCTGTGCGGCTCGGACGCGGAGCGCCCGCACGACGGCGGCAGCCACCGGCAGGGCCTCGCGGCCCGGCGACGGCCCCTAGCCACCGCTCAGGTTCTTGCCGAACCAGTGCTCGGCGTAGACGTCGTCGTTGTGCGGCGCCGTCTCCTCGTAGCCGAGCCGTGTGTACAGGGCCCGCGCCTCGACCAGGTCGGAGCGCGTGTCGAGCCGGACGCGCGCGGCGCCGAGTGCGCGGGCCGCCTCCTCGGCCGCCGCCACGAGCAGCGCCGCGCCGCCCGTGCCGCGCGCCTCCTTGGCGACGTAGACGCGGGTCAGCTCGGCGATCCCCGGCTCCACGAGCCGCACCCCGGCGGTCCCGGCGGGCTCACCCTCGTACCGTCCGACCAGCAACTCGCCGGTCGGATGGGCGAGTTGGTCCCCGGGGTCAGCGGCGATCCCGCGCTCCAGGTCCGCCGGGCCGGTGGCGTGTCCCTCGTGCAGCAGGTACCAGCGGTCGCTGACCTCCGTGTAGTAGGCGCGCCACAGGGCGGCGGCCACGGCGGAGTCGTAAGGCTCGGGGGCGATGGTCCAGCGGGTGCGCATGGCGCATTGTGGGGCGCGTGGGGCGTCGCGCCGCAACCGGATTCCGCCACCCGGCACCGTCGGGGGGCGGGCCTGTTTGAGCCCGCGGGGGCGGGCAACCCGGTTCACCGTAAGCACGGTTGACAGCAGACCCATATTCGACGGACACCGGGAAGGTCGGGAAGACAGCCATGTCCACAGGCGTGATCATCGCTCTGATCGTGGTGGGGGTCGTGGTCGTCGTCGCGGCGGGCGTGTTCGCCGCGCGGACCAAGCCCCGCGGCGGGCGGAGCCTCAAGAGCCGCTTCGGGCCCGAGTACGAGCGGGTCGTCGCCCGGCACGACGGCGACACGAAAGCCGCTGAGCACGAGCTGACCGAGCGGGTGCGGCGCCACGGGTCGCTGCGCACGCACGACCTCGAGCCCGCCGCGCGCGAGCGCTACCGGGCGCGCTGGGCCGCCGCCCAGGAGCGCTTCGTCGAGTCGCCCGCGGAGGCGGTCGCCGAGGCGGACGCCCTCATCGCGGACCTCGCGAAGGAGCGCGGCTTCCCCGACGGCACCCGCTACGAGGACCAGTTCGAGGCGCTTTCCGTCCACCACGGCCACCACGTGCACGGCTTCCGGCGCGTCCACGAGGCGGCGCACACCGGCATCGGCGCCGGTACGGAGGAGCTGCGCGAGGCGATGGTCGAGGCGCGGGCCCTCTTCGACGACCTGACCGGTACGGGCGGCCACGTCGCGCGCCGGGACCGGACGGACGACGCCGTGACGGACGGCGCGCACACGCGGCACAACCGGACGAACAGCCCCCTCAAGGGGCGCCTTGCGAAGGGGAGTTGATCGAGGATGGCAGAGATCGGACGCACGCGACAGGACGGCACGGCCCCCGGTACGGCCTCCGGTGCGGCGCCGGGCGCCACCCCGCTGAACGAGTCGCCGCTGAACGAGCAGCCGAGGGAACCGTTCAAGGAGCCGGTGACCGACCCGGCGGCGCACGCCCCGCGTGAGCCCCGGCACGAGCCTGGGCACGAACGCCGCGAGCAGGCCCCGGGCGCGGGCATACCGGTCGGCGCGGACCCGCTCACCGGACACGGCACGCACGCCACGCACGGCACGCACGCCACGCACGGCACACACGCCGCGGACGGTCACCGGACGGCCGAGGCTGCGGGTGCGGACACGGGCCACCACGACGGTCACTCCACCCTCGTCGCACACGACCTGCGCGAGGACATGGCGGGCCGCCTCAAGCACGCGGTCGCCGGTTTCGTGGACCAGCCCCGCGCCGCCGTGGAGGAGGCCGACCACGTCCTGGAGGACCTGACGGCCCGCCTCACCGAGACGCTGGCGGGCCACCGCCGCACCCTGCGCACGTCCTGGCAGGACTCGGGCGAGGACACGGAGAGGCTGCGGCTCGCCCTGCGCGACTACCGCGAGACGGCGGAGCGCCTGCTGAAGCTCTGACGCCGCGACGCTCTGAGAACGCCGGTGCGGCCGGCCCCCGGGAGGGGGGCCGGCCGCACCGGCGTGTACGCGCCGGAGGCTCACGCGCCCTTCGGCGCCGCCTGCTGCACGACCTCGAAGGACCACACGGACGACCCGCTGGCGGCCGGCTTCGGACGGTCGCCGCCGCCCTGGTGTGCCGCCTTCATCGGGCCCTCCATCCACGCCTGGAACGACTCCTCGTCGCGCCAGCGCGTGTAGACGAGGTAGTCGTCGGTGCCCTCGACGGGGCGAAGGAGCTCGAACCACTCGAAGCCGTCCGAGTTCTCGACGGCGCCCGCGCGGGACGCGAAGCGCTGCTCCAGGACCTCGCGCTGTTCGGCCGGGACGTTCAGAACGTTGATCTTGACGATGCTCATGGGTTCATCCTGCCGCACCGCCACGACGGGCGGGCCGGGAGGCTTAGGATGCCGCCCCTACGGTCCTCGTGGACCCGGACGGACGCTGGGGGAGTGTGCGGTGCTCGAACTGACCATGGCCGCGGTGGGCGGCGGCGACGAGGGCGCCACCGCCGGGATGGTGATGGCGGAGGCGGCCGGCGCGCCGGGCGCCGTGCTGCGGGTGGGCCGCGACGCCGCGGCGTGCCGGCTCGTGACCCCGGAGGACTGGCTGTTCGTGTCGCGGGTGCACCTGGAGTTCCGGTGCGGGCCCGAAGGCGAGTGGAGCGTCCACTGGCTGCGGGGCTCCCAGGGCGACCCCGCAGCCGAGGTACGGGTCCGGCTCGGCACGGGCGGCGGGCCGGGACACCCGCTCGCGTACGGCGGGGCGTACCGCCTGCCGCGCGGCGCCTCCGGCGAGGTCGTCGTCCTCGACCGGGGCGGACCGCGCGGCGTGCATGTGGGCTTCTACCACGAGGTGTGAGGAACCAGGCACTCAGGCTTGCACGTACGCCACCGCGAAGCCGTCGTACCCCTTCGCGCCCACCGTCTGGATCGCCGTCGCGTCCAGCTTCGGGTGGTCGGCCATGAGCTGGAGCGCGGCGCGGGTGCCCGTGACGTCCGGGCGGTCGGCGTCGGGCTCCGCGACCCGGCCCTCGCGCACCACGTTGTCCACGACGACGACGCTGCCGGGGCGCGTCATCCGCACCGCCCACTCCAGGTAGTGCGGGTTGTTCACCTTGTCCGCGTCGATGAAGACGAGGTCGAAGACATGACCTTCGTCGGCGAGCCCCGGCAACGAGTCCAGGGCGGCGCCCACCCGCACCTCGACGACCTTGTCCAGGCCCGCGCGGGCGATGTTGGCGCGGGCCACCTCGGCGTGCTCGGCGCTGAACTCCAGGCTGATCAGCGATCCGTCGGCGGGCAGGGCGCGGCCCAGCCAGATGGTGCTGTAGCCGCCGAGCGTGCCGATCTCCAGGATGCGGCGGGCACCTTGCAGGCGGGCGAGCAGGTTGAGCAGTTTCCCGTTGGTGGCGGAGACGGCGATGCTGGGCAGGCCCGCCTCCTCGCTGTCCGCGAGGGCACCGGCGAGCGCCTCGTCGGCGGGGGCGAGCAGATCACTGAGGTAGGCGTCGACGGCGGCGGGGTCGGGGTGCTGGGCGCCAGGTTGCGTGGTCATGGTCGTCAGCCTAGGCGCGGCGGCACGCGGACGGGCGGTGGCGGCGGGACCGGTCGGCGTCGCGCGCGGCGCAGGGCCGGCAGGGTCACGGCCGCGACCACGACGGCCGCCGTGCCGACCAGCGTCAGGATCCAGACGGGGACGCCGGGCCCGACCGTGAGCAGTTCGTTCCTGTACCGCACGGTCCGGTACGGGGTGTCGTCCGCCGCGCGCCGCAGCTCGTGGTCGCCGTCGATGCGTGACGGCCGCGGGAAGGACTGCTCCAGTGCGGTCAAGTAGGGGGCGCCGGTGGACAGTTCTCCCAGCTCACCCGTTGCCTCGTCGGCAGGGACCCGGCCCGCGTAGGTCACCTCCGGCCGCTGTCCGCCGATCGCCGAGCGCGGCTCCATGCGGTGCGGGGCGAGAACGTAGAGGTTCAACCGCTGTGGCGTACGCGCCAGGCGGGACAGCCGCATCGGGTAGACGAGGCGGTCGCTGGCGAAGGTGAGGTGCAGCGGGTCGAGCCGTCCGCCCAGAACCGTACGGGAGCCGCGGCCCCCGGAGTCTGCCGTGTCCTCGGGTGCCAGGCGGATCGCGACGTACTCCCAGCCCTGGTCGACGTACGGGCGCAGCGCCTCGGCGAGGCGGGCGGGGAGCGGGAAGCCGTTGTCCTCGAGCCAGTCGGCGAGGGCGTCCGGGTCGGTGGCGGTGAGGCGGGCGACGTCGAACGGGCCGAGGTGTTCGCGGCCCACGACGCCCACGCCGCTGCCGGTCGCGGCGGGGAGCGGGGCCTTCGCGCCGGCGCTGTCGGTGTCGCTGCCGAAGGGCCAGTCGTGGCCGCGCGGCCAGAAGTAGTGCCGGGTGCGCCACTCGGGAGCGGTCGCGCGCTCAAGACCGTTGAAGAGGCCGGGGTCGCCGAGCGTGACGTCGGCGCGGTGCGGGACCGGCATCACCCAGGCGACGTCGCGCCCGTCACCATGGACGGACAGGCGCATCACGATCTGCTCGGTGCGCCCGTCCCAGCGGACCGCGGACGTCTCCTCGTCGACGACGACCCGCTGCCCGGTGCGCGGGACCATCGCGCCGCAGCCGCACGCGTACGCGGGCACGGCGATCCACGCGATCTGGAACGCCACCAGGGCCAGAGTCACGAGGAGGACTCTGGCCCTGGTGGTGAGGGAGGTGGCCGCCGGGGCCCGCGTCACTGTGGTCATGCGCGTAGCGACGGGGGCGGGGGCGGCTCCGGTTCCCGCTGGTGCACAGCCGGTGGCCTGGCCGCACAGCCGGTGGGCCCGGTTACACGGCCGGGGGCGAGCCGGGCAGCGGGCGACCCGCCGACTCCCGCATGCGCCACGCCGCGATCCCGCCGACGACGGCCGCGCCCATCATGTAGTAGGCCGGGATCATCAGGTCACCGGTGGCGGCGATGAGGGCGGCGGCGACGAGCGGGGTGGTGCCGCCGAAGAGGGACACCGAAAGGTTGAAGCCGACGGACAGGGAGCCGTAGCGGACCTTCGTCGGGAAGAGGGCAGGGAGCGTCGAGGGCATCGACGACGTGAAGCCGACCAGGAGCAGACCGAGCGCGGCGAGGCCGAGCGCGATGGCCCAGGTGGAGCCCGCGCGGATCAGCAGCACCGCAGGCACGGAGAGGACGACGAAGCCGACGCAGGCGGCGCCGATCACGGCCCGGTGCCCGTAGCGGTCGTTGGCCCGGCCCATCGGGATCTGCACGCACATCATCAGGACCATCACGGCGATGAGGATGAGGGTGCCGTGCGTGGCGTCGTAGCCGAGCTCCTCGCTCAGGAAGGTCGGCATGTAGGAGAGGAGCATGTAGTCGGTGACGTTGAAGACGAGGACGAGGGCGATGCAGAGCGCCATCGCGTTGCCCTGGCCGACGAACATGTCCTTCAGCTTCGGCTTCGGCCGCGCCTTCTGCGCGCTCTCGGCCTCCTCGGCCAGCTTCTGGAACGCCGGGGTCTCCTCCAGCTTCATCCGCACGTACAGGCCGACCAGGCCGATGGGCCCGGCGATGAGGAACGGGACGCGCCAGCCCCAGCTGTACAGGTCGCCGTCGGAGAGCAGCGTCGTCAGCGCCGTCGCGAGACCCGCGCCCGCCACGTAACCGATGAGCGTGCCGAACTCCAGGAACGAGCCGAAGAAGCCGCGTCGTTTGTCGGGGGCGTACTCGGCGATGAAGGTGCACGCGCCGCCGTACTCACCTCCGGTCGAGAAGCCCTGCAGCATGCGTGCCACGATCAGCAGGACCGGCGCCCACACGCCGATGGCGCCGTACGACGGGATCAGGCCGATCGCGAACGTGCCCGCCGCCATCATGATCATGGTGATGGCGAGGACGCGCTGGCGGCCGATGCGGTCGCCGAGCGGGCCGAAAAAGGCACCGCCGATGGGGCGCACGAGGAAGGCGGCGGCGAACGTGCCGAGCGTGGACAGGACCTGCGCCGTGCTCGACGCCGTCGGGAAGAAGACGTGGCCGAGCGTCGCGGTCAGGTAGCCGTAGACGCCGAAGTCGAACCACTCCATCGCGTTGCCGAGCGCCGCGGCCTTCACCGCGCGCTTGACCAGCGATGGATCGGTGACGGTGACGTCGGACGAGGTGCGCTTCCGGTTCCGGTCCCGGCCGTCCCGTACGGGGGCCGAGACCTTGCCGGTACTGACTGCGATGGACGTGGCGCTGGCCAAGGGTCCGCTCGCCTGCCTTTCGTGGGGGACAAGGGCAGAGGCCGTCCACGCGGGAACGGCCTCAAAACGACCATAGGTGCGTTTGCAAAGGTGACGTAAAGTGCCCAGTCGCCTGCGAAGCGTGGGTAAAGCTGCTTTAACCTGCGCGAACATCCGGCGGTGCACGCGCCGCGATCCGGCGATTTTGTGATCTTTGTCGCGGAACCGGGCGCCGTCTTCCGGTCAAAACCGGGTGGACAGGGAGGTGAAGTGGGGGTTGCGTGCGTCTCACACGGGGGGCGGTGCGAACCTCTACAAGAAGGACCTGGGAAGGACCTGGGAAGGCCCTGCGAAGGACCTGTGGAACGGGCTGGGAGAACGCGTGGCGAACGTGGAGCACGGAGGGCCGATGAGCGGACCGGTGGGCGGACCGGTGGGCACGGCGACAGGGCGCGTGAGCGCCGTGCGCGTCGGCTTGTGGCTGATCGCCGCCGTACTCGCCGTACGTCAGCTCGTGGTCGTGCTCAGCACACCGCGCGGCGAACGCCTCACCGACCTGGAGACGTGGATAGGGCCTGAGGGGGTCCTGCACGTCAAGGGCTCGCTCTACGACGCGCCCGACCTGTTCACCGGCACCCCGTTCGCCGGGCTCGTCCTCAAACCGCTCTCCCGCGCCGCCGAACAAGCCCTCGGCTGGGGCTGGACGTTCGGCTCGCTCGCCCTCGTCGTCGCGCTCGGCCTGGTCGCCGCCCGTGCCCTCCCCCAACCCGTCGCCCGCCGTACGTCCCTGTTCGCGGCGCCGGTCGCGATCAGCCTGCTCATGCTGTCCCTGCCGGTGCGCAACGCGTTCACGCTCGGCCAGACCAGCATCCTCCCGGTCCTCCTCGTCCTGCTCGGCTGCTTCGCCGTACGAGGGGAGAAGTCGTCCGGCGTCCTCGTCGGCGTCGCCGCCGCGCTCCAGCCGACGGTGCTGCTCTTCGCACCGCTGCTCTGGTTCACGGGCCGCAGACGCGCCGCGATCTCCACGGGCGTCACCTTCGTCGCCGCGACCGGCCTCGCCTGGGCCGCGATGCCGCACGACTCATGGACGTACTGGGTCCACCACATGGCCGGCGCGGGCCTCGCCACCGACCCGGCGGCCAACGCCAACCAGTCACTGCACGGCATGCTGCTCCGCTTCGGCCTCGAAGGGCCGGGGGAGAAGGCGCTGTTCCTCGCCCTCGGCGCGGGTGTCACCGTCCTCGGCCTGCGCCGCGCGGTCCGGTACGCGCGCGACGGCCAACTCCTGCTCGCGGTCGCCGTGACCGGCTGCGTGGCGGTGGCGGTCTCGCCGACCACCTGGCAGCACCAGCTCCTCTGGGTGCTCCTCGCGGTCGTCGGCCGCGTCGGCAAACGCGCCTCCGACCGCTACATGTGGCCCGTCCTCGTCATCCTCGCGCTGACTCTGCCGTCGAAGATGATGCTGCCGAACATGCCGTCCCTGGAGCCGCTCCGGGACAACGTGGTCCTGATCGCGGCGCTCGCCGCCGCCTGCGCCGTCCCCTTCCTCTCCCGCGAGTCCCCGCTCTACCAGGCACCGATCCCGACGGACTACGCCGCGCCGGTGCCCGCCCGCTGGAAGTGGGTGCCGCTCGTCCCCGTCTGGCGCCGCGTCCTCACCCGCCCGAACCTCATCCTCGAACTGCTCCTCATCCGCGTCGGCTACTCCGCCTATCAGCAGGTCAGGCTCGCCGCGACGGGCGGCACGATCTCCGGGGGCCGGGTCACCGCCGAGCACCACGGCGCGCAGATCCACTCGATCGAGAAGTTCCTGCACATCGACATCGAGCACTGGGTCAACCACGGCGTCGTCCACCACGCGACCTGGCTCAAGGACTTCTTCAACTTCTACTACACGTCGTTCCACTTCGTGGTCCCGCTCAGCCTGCTCGCCCTCATGTACGTGCGCCGCCCCGCCGAGTACCGCTGGGCCCGCTCCGCGCTCGGCTTCGCCACGCTGCTCGCCCTCATCGGCTTCTGGGCGTACCCGCTCGCGCCGCCGCGCCTGATGCCGGGCCTCGGCTTCATCGACACGGTCCACGGCGTCCAGGACTTCTCCAAGCCGAACTACGGCACGCTCACCCAGCTCACCAACCAGTACGCGGCGATGCCCTCGCTGCACTTCGGCTGGTCCCTGTGGTGCGGCATCGTCATCATCGTCCTGGCCCGACGGAAGTGGGTGAAGGCGCTCGGCCTGATCCACCCCCTGTGCACGGTCTCCGCGATCGTCGGCACCGGCAACCACTGGATCCTCGACGCGGCGGGCGGCGCCGCCGTCGTCTCGCTCGGCTTCTTCCTGACGTACGTGCTCCAGGGACCCCGGGTACGAACGGCAGCGGTTCCCGTTCGACCGGGCGGCGACGACGAAGCCGCGCACTCGGACCAGACCGTGCTGCCGACCGCCAAGGGCTGAACGGTGCGGGGCGGGCTCGTCAGCCGGCGGTGATCTCGCCGTGCAACTGCAAAGCCCGGAGCGCCGCTTCCATCGCGAACCGGCGCTCCGGGGACTCCAGTTGGTCGCCGAAGTGGGCCTCCAGATTGCGTAGCCGGTAGCGGACGGTCTGGGCGTGGACGCCGAGCGCGTCGCCGACGTGTTCCGCCGTACCGCGCGTCGTCAGCCAGGCGTGCAGGGTCTCCATGAGCCGGGCGCGGCGGGTTCCGGAGGACTTGTCGAGCGGGGCCAGTTCCCGGCGGGCGATCTCCGCGACGAGCGCGGGGTCGCTCAGTAACCAGAGCGTCACCAGATGGTCGGCACAGTCCAGGGCCTGGGCGTCGGCAACGATGTCGTCGTCGACGAGCTGAAGCACCCGGCGGGCCCAGCGCAGCGAATCGGCGGCCTGCGCCGTCGGTACGGTCAGACCGATCGCGTACGACGTGCCGTAGGCGGCCGACTTCAGCATGGCCCGGCGTTCGTCGGTGAGCGGGCCGGGGACCAGCAGGTGGGGCTGGGGGACGCCGAGGTCGGTGAGCACGTCGGGGGCGAGCCCGGCGCGGATGTGCTCGGGACCCGGGGTGCGCAGGGCGATCAGCGTCACCTCGTCCGGGAGCGGCCAGCCGGCCTGCTCGCACAGTTCGCTGATGGTGGTGTGGTTCAGCGGGGTCCCGGCGAGCAGGAGGTGGAGCAAGCGTCTGCGCAGCACCTCGCCGGCCGCGCCCGTCCTGGACTGCACCTCCATGTACCCCTCGTGGGAGAGGGCCTCCAGCTCGCCCACGTAGGCGAAGAGGGCCTCGGCGAAGGTCAGCAGGAGGGTGGGGGAGAGGTCGAAGCGGCGGCCCAGGTCTTTGGCGCGGCGTAACGCGACGCGGGCGCCGAGCCGGTAGGCGCCCTGGAGCGTGTTGAGGTCCCGGCCCTCGTACGCCTCGACCCGGCCGAACTTGCGGAGCAGCTCGTCACGGATCGCGGTGGAGGCGGCGGGGTCGGCGACGCGGTCCACGAAGGCCTTGAGGCTCTGCTCGACGCCCTGCCGGATCGCCGCCTCGTTCGGCCCGCTCAGGAGCGCGGCGTACTCCGGGAACGCGCGCGTGACCTCGACCCCGATCTCCTTGATCAAACCGGGGAGTTCGGGACGCATGATGCGGGCGAACTCCCTGGGCAGCGGCCCCAGAGGGTCCTCGACATCCGCCATGTGCGCGGGCAGGGGCATAGCCGCTTTCCTCGCTTGTCCGAGCGCCGGGTGGGGGCCGGGCGGGACCACGCAGGGTGTGCGGTTCCGCCCGCCAGGTGCGTACCAATGGGGCCTCTGAAGTTAGGCCAACTACTGTGGGTTGTACATCAGTTGCGCAGAGAATGATCCCCGCGTGGGGGATGTGGCTGAGAAGTGACGGGTCGGTGGGGCGGTCACGGGAGCTTGGTCGGGGGGAGGGTGGCCATGACCGGCGGGCAGCCGAATCCGTACTCCGGAGAGCAGACCGGGGCCTGGTTCATGGCGATCTGGTTGTCGGGTCCGCTGATGGCCGCGGTGAACAACGGGTTGAGGTTCTCGCCACCGGTCCCGCAGCCGGTGAACGCGGGGATGTCGACCTTGCCCGTGAGGAGGCCGCCGAAGAGGACGTTCGTGTAGGTGCCGGTGCCGTCGCGGTTGACGGAGCCGTTCAGGGTGACGCGGAAGGGCTTCTCGGTCCTGCAGTCGGGGCCGACGGGAAGAGGGACGCCGTTCACCTCGACCGACCGGATACGGATGGTCTGGAAGAAGGTGACAACGGCGAAGACGCCTTCCCCGTAGTCGGTGCTGCCGGTGGAGATGGTGACGAGACTGTTGTCGAAGGCGACCTTCGCGGACACCGGCATGAAGCCGAAGCTGAGGAAGGTCGACTCGGCGTCCGGCAGAGTCAGCTCTCCGATGGAGTCGTAGCGGTTCCAGAAGAAGGCGCCGGTGTCCGGATCCTCGACCCAGGCGTTGTAGATGGCGCCGCTGATGTTCATGAGTGCGGGTTTCTTGGACGGGTCGTTGATGATCATCGACCCGTTCTGCTTGCGCACCGTCGCCAAACCCATGGCATAGGCGCATCCTCCGAAGCCGGCGGCCGCCTCCCCGCCCGGAGGATACGGCGGTTTCGGGGTCTGGCTGATATCGCGCTCGCCGGTCGGCCTGGGCCCGCAGGTGACCTCGTCCGCCTTCGGCTCGTCCTTGGGGGTGACGGTGACGCCGTCGCGGGACTCGTCACTGCCTTCGTCCGGCGCTGCCGACGAGGACGGCGAGCCACCCGGCTCCGTCTCGTCCTCCCCCGGTACGGCTACGCGCGCCAGCAGCGGATCAGTGTCCTTGCCCGGAGAGCAGGTGAGGGTGGTCGGCGCACCGGACGAGGGTGTCACCGTCAGGGCGAGATCACCGGCGAGCAGTTCGATGTCCCCCGGCGAGTCGACCGTGACGGAGGGGACGTCTCCGTTGTACGGCAGGACCACGTGCTCGCCCTCCGTGGGCATGGTTGCCCGCGCGCTGAGGCCGGACCACGTCGCGTCCGCCTTGTCCTCGTTCTGCCGGACCTCTACTCCGAGGCTCGCCTCGCTCGCCAGTTCCGCGCCCGCGGGCAGGAGACCGGCGAGCCCGGCGCGTGGCAGCGCGGCTTCCACCTGGACGGGGCCGGCCTGGATCGGCTGCCCCGTCACGGCCGTACGCGGCAATTGGGTGCGCACCCTGACGGTGGCGGCCAACTTCGTCGCCGCGGCCGTGCTGTCCGTGCCGGAAGCCGTGGCTTCGGCGTCCGTGTTCGCCGAAGCCGTCGTGTCCGCGCCCGCCTTCGCAGGCGCCGTGGGGTCCGCGGGCGCCGTGAGAGGCAGACCGCACTCGTACGCCAACTCCACCGCATCAGGCGGCTGTTCGTCAGCTCGAGAACCGGAGCCGGACAACAGCCCGGCGACCAGTGCGGCCGAGGCGATCGACGCCACCCGCACCGAGCGTCGTGCACGCGGCCCGGTCCGCTTTCCGATCGCTTCCATCCGAACCCTGCCTCCTGTAGTCGTGTCCATGCGTCCGGTCGTGACCCCGCCCCGCCCTGGAAACACGCGCGGGCCCGCCGCCGAGTGGGGACTCGGCGGCGGGCTGGGCGGTGCTACGCGATCACGGGGAGGTGATCGTCTGCTGCGCGGTCATGACGTAGTTGCCCACGAAGTCGGCGTGCGCGCCCGCGGTGAAGAGGCCGAGGCAGCTGGCGCCGGCCTGCGCGGCGAGGGAGCCCCCACCGGTGACGTGCAGGGTCTTCGTGGTGTTCTCATACCAGCCGTTGGTCGTGCCCTGGAAGGTCGCGTTGCAGCCGACACCGGTGATGGTGGCCTTGATGTTGCTGATGTTGCCGTCGATGTGGTTCGCCGTCGTGCCGGTGGCGTTGACGTAGAACGGCGTCGCGGCCGAAGCCGTCGTGGTGACCGTGAACGGGATACCGGCGACGGTGCAGGTGCTGAAGGTCAGCTTGGTGATGGAGCCGAGCTGGGCCCCCGCCAGCCCGGACCCGGACTTCAGGGTGCCCTGCGCCTGTGAGGAGGCACAGGAGAGGGTGGCGGACCCCACCTTCATCGTGGGCTTGGTGGCGTTGGCCGTGAACGCCCCGCCGGGCGTGACCGTGTACGTGGCCAGCGCGCCGGCCGAGGCCGAGGAGACCGAGAGGCCGAAGGCCGAGGCGAGCGCGGCAGCGGCGATGGCGGTGTTACGGGCGAATCTGCGCACAGTGGTTCCTCCGCGTAATCGTGGGGTGAACTGAAGGGGGAGCGCGACCGCTTCGCGGCGACGCGACCGTGTCGCAACTTCAGGCAACGCAACGCAAGGGATCAGCCCGCAGGCCAGATCTCGTCGCCTTCCAGACGGACGTTACGAGCTAGTAACCGGAAGCCGCAATGGGAAAGCCCCAGGTTCCTCGGAAGGATCGAAACGCGCAGTTTTTCTTGTCTGTGCAGGGACAGGTTGCGTGACTTTCCTTGTCCGGGAGTGACGAATTTGCGGCTCGTCCCGAAAACTACTCACCTGCCGAGCAATCGGTGTCCATGAATGCTCACTTCTCGCTAAACGCACGAGTAGTGGAAAAAGTGTCAGCAAGGGCATTGTGCGAAAGGTTTCCGGTGAGTAACGTCCGGGCTCGCATTCCCCTATCAGAAGGGAAAACCGGCATGGCCACCCTCAGACGCATGTCCGTCCTCGGCGCGACGGCCGCCCTGGCGACGATCGCCTCCATCGGTACGTCCGGCGCGGCCGGCACCCAGCTGAACGGAAACTGGGCGCCGTTCAACCGCTGCCCGGTCGACAACGCCGCCATGCTGGCCGCCGACGGCATCGACAACCAGGCGACGTGCATCTCCTCCAGCTCGTCCACCGGCGTCATCAAGCTCGGCAGTTCGGTCGTCCCGACCGGGAAGACGGACCTCCAGGTGGGCATCGTCACCCACTCCGACGGCACCAACACGGTCATCGCGCCGGCCGGCGGCGCGCTGGTGGCCGACCCCGCCAACCTGCCCGGGGGCCTGCTCGGGCTGATGTGTCCCAGCGACATACCCGTCGTCGGCGCCGTCTGCGGGAAGATCACCGACAGCACGGTCAACAAGGTCGTCGCGACGGTCGAGTCCGTGGGCACGCCGTCCGACTTCCAGCTGCTCGCCGGGGTCTCCGAGGGCCAGCCGATCATCTCGATCCCGGTCCGTATCCACCTCCAGAACCCGCTCATCGGCAACAACTGCTACATCGGCACCAAGTCCGCCCCCGTCGTCCTGCGCCCCGGGAACGCGGCGCTGCCGAACGTCGGCGCGGACAGCGCGGCCTCCAACGGCACGCCCGACGAGGCCGGACCGTTCGGCCGGCTCGCGCTGACCGGCGCGAACCAGCAGGACACCACCTTCGCCGCGCCGGGCGCGAGCGGCTGCGGTCCCCTGGGGCTCGGCGCCTTCAACTGGGCCGTCAACCTGAAGTCCGCCCTCCCCGCGGCCTCGGGCACCAACAGCCTCACCCTCAACAGTGCCTCCACCTACCTGGGCACCCTGAACGACCCGGGCGCCGCAGCGCCGAACCAGGGCAAGGTGTTCTCCCAGTACTGGCACTCGGCGGTCAAGTGATGACGCGGGTGCTGCGCAGGGCGGTGACGGGCGGGCTCGCGCTCTTCGCCGCGCTGGGGATGTCGGTGACGTCGGCGTCGGCCGCAGGCAGTGGGGTGTGGACGGTCAGCCCGGGCGGGGCCTATACGGGGGATGCGGCCAAACCCGCGTTCAAGACCGGGGCTTTCGTCCTGACCTGTGGTGCGGGGCACATCTCGGGCTCGTTCGCGGCCAGTGACCCGGACGGTCTCGCCGCGGGGACTCTCGTGCCGTCGTACTCGACCTGCTCCGTCGCGGGGATTCCCTTCGGTCTTACCGCGAGCTCAGCACCCTGGAAGATCAACCTGCTGCGGCGCAATGCCGCCGGCCCCTCCGTGATCGACGTGTCCATCAGCGGGATCGAGTTCAACTGGTCCGCGACCGGCTGCAACGCGAAGTTCACCGGAACCGTGTACGGCCAGTACGACAACGCCACCGGGCGGCTGAGCACAGGGCTCGACGGGGCACCGCCCAGCCGGCTCGTGGCTGGTCCTGGGGCGGTGTGCCTCGGGCTCTTCACAGCGGGCGACACGCTCGACATCAAGGCCGCCTACACCCTCACCCCCAAGCAGCTGATCACCCCGCCCGCCTGACCGTACTGTCGGCAAGTGATAAATGAATGAGTGGCCTTCGGGTCGAAATCTTGGCGAACCGCTATTGCTAGCCGAGGTTACTCGGCCGTAACGTCGGAAAAAGTCCTCCTCTCCCGGACGGCGCTGCGCCGGCCAGGAGTCGCATGAGATGCGGGCGGAATCCTCCTTTCCGGTCGGCATCTCCGCGCTGGGGCCCCGTTTCCTCGTCGTACCCCCGGCGAGGCGGGGCCCCGCCGCGAACCGGTGATTTCACTCATCCCTCGACAGGGGCGATTCGGTCTCTTGTCATCGGATGACAATTTTTCAGAAAGATTCGGGGCGGCCGCTCCGAGATCTTGTCCGGCGCGTACAAGGCGAATTACCGTGCGCTGCCGAGCTCGCTCGCTGAAGGTGAGAGGCGATGGGAATCGAAGTGAAGGTCGAAGGGCTCACCAAGTCCTTCGGCAAGCAGCAGATCTGGCAGGACGTCAGTCTCACCCTGCCCGCCGGCGAGGTGAGCGTCATGCTCGGCCCGTCCGGCACCGGCAAGACCGTCTTCCTGAAGTCGCTGATCGGTCTGCTCAAGCCCGAGCGGGGCCGCGTCCTCGTCGACGGCGTCGACATGGCGCGCAGCCCGGAGCGGGACGTCATGGAGGCCCGGAAGCTGTTCGGGCTCATGTTCCAGGACGGCGCCCTGTTCGGGTCGATGAACCTCTTCGACAACATCGCCTTCCCGCTGCGCGAGCACACCCGCAAGAAGGAGTCGGAGATCCGCCGCATCGTCATGGAGCGGATCGAGGTCGTCGGACTCCTCGGCGCCGAGGGGAAGTTGCCCGGCGAGATCAGCGGCGGCATGAGGAAGAGGGCCGGTCTCGCGCGGGCTCTCGTCCTCGACCCGCAGATCATCCTCTGCGACGAGCCCGACTCCGGGCTCGACCCCGTTCGTACGGCGTTCATCTCGCAGCTCCTCATCGACCTGAACACGCAGATCGACGCGACGATGCTCATCGTCACCCACAACCTCGACATCGCGGCGACCGTCCCCGACAACATGGGGATGCTGTTCCGGCGGAACCTGGTGACGTTCGGGCCCCGCGAGGTGCTGCTGACCAGCCGGGAGCCGGTCGTGGCGCAGTTCCTCACCGCCAGCAAGGCGGGGCCCATCGGCATGTCGGAGGAGAAGGACGCGGCGACGCTGGCCGCTGAGGCTTCACAGCCGGTTGTCGAGCCCCGGGCTCTTGTGCCGCAGCTTCAGCCCTCTCCGGGCCTTGGGGAGCGGGCCGCCGTTGCCCGGCGCCGGGCTCGTGTGCTCGGGATGCTGGATTCCTTGCCGGAGTCGGCGCGGGCGGCGATCTTGGCGACGTACGGCTCCGAAGCGATGGCCTCCGGCGGTGTCGCGTGACGGGCGCCCTGCACGGGTGTGCGGCCCAGGGGCTCCGCCCCGGACCCCGCTCCTCAACCGCCGGAGGGGCTCGAAGCATATGAGCGTCGACTCACGGCCGCCCCGGCCGACCGTCGTGCCCCCGGCACCGCCCGCCGCGCCGGACGCCGGGCCCAAACGGGCCGCACCCCGCACCCCCAACCCTCTACTCGGCCCCCTCCGCCAGACCGGCAAGCTCTTCGCGCTCGGGCTCGAAGTCGCCCGCGCCGTGTTCCGGCGGCCGTTCCAGTTCCGGGAGTTCGTCGAGCAGTTCTGGTTCATCGCCAGTGTGACGATCCTGCCCGCCGCCCTCGTCTCCATCCCGTTCGGCGCGGTCATCGCGCTCCAAGTGGGGTCGCTCACACAGCAATTGGGCGCTCAGTCCTTCACCGGCGGTGCCAGCGTCCTCGCCGTCATCCAGCAGGCCAGCCCGCTCATCGTCGCCCTGCTCATCGCGGGCGCGGGCGGCTCCGCCATCTGCGCCGACCTCGGCTCGCGCAAGATCCGCGAAGAGCTGGACGCGATGAACGTCATGGGTGTCTCGCCGGTCCAGCGGCTCGTCGTCCCCCGCGTGCTCGCCACCATGTCGGTCGCGCTGCTGCTCAACGGCATGGTCTCCGTCGTCGGCACCCTCGGCGGGTACTTCTTCAACGTCGTCCTGCAACACGGCACCCCAGGTGCGTACTTGCAGAGCTTCTCCGCGCTCGCCCAGCTCCCCGACCTCTACATCAGCGAGCTGAAAGCCCTCATCTTCGGGTTCATCGCCGGGATCGTCGCCGCCTATCGCGGGCTCAACCCGCGCGGCGGGCCGAAGGGCGTGGGCGACGCCGTCAACCAGTCCGTCGTCATCACCTTCATCCTGCTCTTCTTCGTGAACATGGTGATGACCGGCATCTACCTCCAGATCGTTCCGCCGAAGGGAGGCTGAAACCCGTCATGACCTCCCCCCTCGTCTGGCTCGACCGCGGTGGCGACCAACTCCTCTTCTACATGCGGGCGTTGCTCTGGGCGCCCCGCACCCTCGTCCGGTACACCAAGGAAGTGCAACGCCTGCTCGCCGAGGTCGCCTTCGGCTCCGGCGGGCTCGGCGTCATCGGCGGCACCATCGGCGTGATGATCGCGATGACCGCCGCGACCGGCACCGTCGTCGGCCTCCAGGGCTACGCCGCCCTGGACCAGATCGGCACCGCCGCCTTCACCGGGTTCGTCTCCGCGTACTTCAACACCCGCGAGATCGCCCCACTGGTCGCCGGACTCGCCCTGTCCGCCACCGTCGGCGCCGGGTTCACCGCCCAGCTCGGCGCCATGCGGATCAACGAAGAGGTCGACGCCCTCGAAGGGATGGGCGTGCGGTCCATGCCCTACCTCGTCACCACGCGCATCATCGCCGGCGTCGTCGCCATCATCCCGCTCTACGCGATCGGCCTGCTCTCCTCGTACCTCGCCTCCCGCCTGGTCACCGTCGTCTTCAACGGGCAGTCGGCAGGAACGTACGACCACTACTTCGATCTCTTCCTCTCGCCGACCGACGTGCTGCTCTCCGTGCTGAAAGTGCTCATCTTCAGCGTCATGGTGATCGTCGCCCACTGCTATTACGGGTACCGGGCCACCGGTGGACCAGCAGGGGTCGGCGTCGCGGTCGGGCGGTCCGTGCGGAACGCCATCGTGCTCATCTCCGTCACCGACTTCTTCCTCTCCCTCGCCCTGTGGGGCGCCACCACGACCGTGAAGGTGGCGGGGTGACGACGACAAGCATGGCGGTCCTCCGCCGCAGACTCGCGGGGCTCGTCTTCCTCGTCGTGCCCGCGCTGCTGATCTGGCTCGCGGTCGCCGTCTACAACAAGGACTTCGTCGACTCCGACGATGTCGTGGTCGAGACCGGCACCGTCGGCAACGAGATGCACCTCGGCGCAGAGGTCAAGCTGCGCGGCGTCGTCGTCGGCGAGGTCCGTGACATCGACGCCACGCCCACCGGGGCCCGGCTCACCCTCGCGCTGAAGCCCGGCGCCCTCGACAGCGTCCCGGACGACGTCCACGCGCAGATGCTGCCGACGACCCTCTTCGGCGAGCGGTACGTCGCCCTCGTACCGCCGAGCCGGCCGAGTACACAGATGCTCGCCGCCGGGGCCACCATCCCGCAGGACCGGTCCGCCAACGCCGTCGAGCTCCAGCAGGTCCTCGACGACGTCCTGCCGATGCTGACCGCCGTGCAGCCGCAGAAGCTGTCGTCCACGCTCTCCGCCGTCTCCCAGGCGCTCGAAGGGCGCGGCAACGAGCTGGGCTCCACACTCACCACGCTCGACGCCCACCTGCGCAAGTTCAACCCGCAGCTGCCCGCCCTGAACGAGGACCTGAAGCAGCTCGTCAAGGTCTCGCACGTGTACGCCGACGCCGCGCCCGGCATCCTCGACGCGCTCACCGACCTCACCACCACCAGCGCCACGATCGCCGAGAAGGAGGGCGACCTGGCCGGCGCCTACGGCTCCACCACCCGCGCCGCCGAGGACCTCGACGCCTTCCTGCGCGCCAACCAGGACAACATCATCCGGCTCTCCGCCACCTCACGGCCCACCCTGAGGCTGCTCGCCAAGTACTCCTCGTCCTTCCCGTGCACCCTGCGCTCGCTCACCGAGTTCGCGCCGCGCATGGACAAGGTCCTCGGCAAGGGCACCGACCAGCCCGGTCTGCACGTGCACGTCACCACCGTGCCGTCGAAGGGCGCCTACTCCGCCGGGCGCGACACCCCGTCGTACGGGTCCGGCGGCGGGCCGAACTGCTACTCGGTGCCGTACCTGGGCGCGGCGAGCGGCACGGCGGCCAAGTCCGCCGCCACCCCCGCCTCCGTCGCGCAGGACCTCGGCCCGGCCAACTCGCCGCAGGAGAACGACCTGGTGAACGAGCTGATCGCGCCCTCCGCCAAGGCGGCCCCCGACGACCTGCCCGACTGGTCGAGCACGCTCGTCGGCCCGCTGTACCGGGGGACGGAGGTGAAGCTCAAGTGAGCGCCCCAGCCTCAGCACCAGAACCGGACTTCGCGCACGTCAAGCGGCGCTCGCTCGCCGGGCCGCTCGTCAAGTCGCTCATCTTCGTCGTCGTCACCGCGCTGACCACCACCGTGCTCGGACTGAGCATCGCCAACACGGGGGTCGGGACGGACACGCGGTCGTACAAGGCCCTCTTCACCGATGTCACCGGGCTCATCGACGGCGACGGCGTACGGATCGCCGGGGTCAAGGTCGGCGAGGTGACGGACGTGCGCGTCGTCGACCGGCGCACCGCCCAGGTCACCTTCACCGTCACCGACGACCGGCACCTGCCGAGCACGACCACCGCCTCCGTGAAGTACCTCAACATGGTCGGCCAGCGGTACGTGTCCCTGGAGCGCGGCACCGGGGACGGCGCGGGCGACCTCCAGTCGGGGGAGACGATCCCGCTCGACCGGACCACGCCCGCACTCGACCTGACCCTCCTCTTCAACGGCTTCAAGCCGCTGTTCGAGGGCCTGTCCCCGCACGACGTGAACGATCTCGCCACGTCCATCGTCAAGGTCCTCCAGGGCGAGGGCGGCACCGTCGACAGCCTCATCCAGCACGTCGGTTCGCTGTCGTCGACCGTCGCCGCCAAGGACCAGGTGATCGGCGAGGTCGTCGGGAACCTGACCGATGTCCTGACCACCATCAATGACCGTGAGGCCCAGTTCGACGATCTCGTCACCACCCTCAGGGAACTCGTCTCCGGGTTCGACGAGGACCGCAAGCCGCTCGGCGACGCCGTCGAGGCGATGGGGGACCTCACCACCGTCACCGCCGGGTTCCTCCAGGACGCCCGCAAGCCGCTCAAGGACGACATCCGCCAGCTGGGCCGGCTGTCGGACTCCCTCGGCGACGGCATCCCGCAGATCGAGAACTTCCTCGACAAGACCCCCGCCAAGCTGACCGCCCTGTCCCGGCTCTCGTCGTACGGCTCCTGGTTCAACCTCTACCTGTGCGAGGCGAAGGTCGGCGGCCTGAAGATGTCCGACGGGTCGAAGCCGCCGACCGGCATCGCCGTCACCGAAGCGAGGTGCCAGTGATGCGGACCCAGGCCCTGAGAAGGCCGCGGATGAAGCCGGTCAAGGAGCGCAACCCCGTCGCCGTCGCCGTCGTCGGTCTCGTGGTGCTCGCGCTGCTCGGGCTCGCCGCGGTCAACGCGACCAGCCTGCCCGTCATCGGCGGCGGCACCGGCTACACCGCCGACTTCACCGAGGCCGCCGGGCTCGACGACGGCGACGAGGTGCGGATCGCCGGAGTCAAGGTCGGCGAGGTCACCGGGGTCGGCCTCGACGGCAACAAGGTCAAGGTCTCCTTCGACATCGAGTCCGACTCCACCTGGATCGGAGACCGCACCACCGCCGCCATCGCCATCAAGACGCTGCTCGGCGAGAAGTACGTCGCCCTCGATCCGGTGGGAGGCGAGCGGCAGGACCCGGGCGCCCGCATCCCGGTCTCCCGCACGACCTCCCCGTACGACGTGACCGAGGCGTTCGAGGATCTCAGCGGCACCATCGACCAGATCGACACCAAGCAGCTCGCCGCGAGCTTCGAGACGATCTCCGAGACGTTCAAGGACTCGCCCCCGGATGTGAGGGCGGCGGTCAAGGGCCTGTCCGCGCTGTCGAAGACCGTGTCCTCGCGCGACACGGAACTCGCCCAGCTCCTCGCGGGCAGCAAGAAGCTGACCAGGACGCTCCAGACGAAGCAGTCCAGCTTCGAGACGCTCATCGACGACGGCGGCTCGCTCCTCGGTGAGCTGAAGCAGCGGCGCGCCGCCATCAAGGCGCTGCTCAGCGGCAGCCAGGCGCTCGGCCGCGAACTGGGCGGGCTCGTCGCCGACAACGAGAAGCAGCTGGGGCCGACGCTCCAGGCGCTGGGCAGGGTCACCGACGTCCTGGAGAAGAACCAGGGCAAGCTCGACAAGACCCTCGCGCTCGTCGGCCCCTACTACCGGCTCGTCGGGAACTCCCTCGGCAACGGCCGCTGGTTCGACAGCTACCTCTGCGGCGTCGTGCCCCGCAACTACCTGCCCGCGTCCTCGCTGCCCAAGACCTCCTGCATGCCGCCGAAGAACGGGGCGTACGACGTGAAGGCCGGTGGTTGACCATGAGCGCACTGACCGTACGGAGGAAACTGTTCGTCGGCGGGGTCGCGCTCGCCCTGCTGATCGCCGCCGGGGTCTTCGGGGTCCGCGCGGCAGGGTCGGAAGGCACCCGCGTCACCGCGTACTTCGACCGGGCCGTCGGCATCTACGAGGGTTCTGACCTGCGTGTTCTCGGAGTGCGGGTCGGCCGGGTCGAGTCGGTGGAGCCCGAGGGCACGCGCGTGAAGGTCACCCTAGGCATCGACGACGGGGTGAAGGTGCCGGCCGACGCACGGGCCGTCGCCGTCGCCCCGAGCGTCGTCGCCGACCGGTACGTGCAGCTCACCCCCGCGTACACCTCCGGTGCCACGCTGAAGGACGGGGCCGAGCTGGAGGCGTCCCGCAACCGCACCCCCGTGGAGATCGACCAGCTCTACGACAGCGTCACCGAGCTGAGCAAGGCGCTCGGGCCCGGCGGCGCCAACGCCGAGGGCGCGCTGTCCGGGCTGCTCGACACCGGCGCGAAGAACCTCAAGGGCAACGGATCCGCGATGGGCGACAGCATCGAGCAGTTCGGCAAAGCCGCGAAAACCCTGAACGGCAGCAGCAACGACCTGTTCACCACCCTCTCCCAGCTCCAGTCCTTCACCACGATGCTCAAGGAGAAGGACGGCGGCGTGCGCACCGCACAGGAGAACCTCGACGACGTCACCGGCTTCTTCGCCGACAACAAGGACGACCTCGCGGGCGCCCTCAAGCAGCTCGGCGCCGCCCTCGGGCAGGTCAAGACGTTCATCGCCGACAACCGCGGCGAGCTGAAGGCGAACGTCGAACGGCTCGTGCCCCTCACCCAGACCCTCGTCGACCAACGGGCCTCACTGGCCGAGGCGCTGGACACGGCGCCGCTCGCCGCGAACAACCTCATCAACGCCTACGACCCGAAGACCCGCATGCTCATGGGCCGGGCCAACCTCAACGAGATCAGCATGGGCGGCCCGCTCCTGCCGCTGCCCGCGGTCGGCGGTGATCAGTGATGAGCGCCAGAATCCGCGTCGGCGCGGCCGCCGCGGCCGCTGTCACCGTCACCACGGCCTTCCTGTGGACCATCGGCGCCTTCACCGTGCCCACGCCGTCGTTCGGCGGCGTCGAGGACCTGCCGCTGCCCGGCGGCGCCGACCTCGGCGCCCACCCGTACTCGATCACCGCCGACATGAAGGACGTGCTCAGCCTCGTCCCGCAGTCCGCGGTGAAGGTCAACGACGTGGCGGTCGGGCGCGTCACCGACATCGAGCTCGCCGGCGGTTCCGCGTGGTCCGCCCGCGTGACCATGAAGCTCAACGGCGATGTCCGGCTGCCCGCCGGGACCAGCGCCCGGCTCGAACAGTCCAGCCTCCTCGGCGAGAAGTACGTCCAGCTCGTCGCGCCCGAGGACGGCACCGGCACCCTGGCCGCCGGCGACCGCATCCCAATCTCGCGCACCGGCCGCAACTCCGAGGTCGAAGAGGTCTTCGGCGCCCTCTCCCTGCTCCTCAACGGCGGCGGTGTCAACCAGCTCAAGACCATCACCACCGAACTCAACTCGGCCCTCGGCGGGCGCGAGAGCGAGGTCCGCTCCACCCTGCGCCGCGTCAACACCCTCGTCACCGACCTCGACGACCACCGCGGCGACATCACCGCCGCACTCGACGGCGTCAACCGCCTGTCGGCCACCCTCGCGCACCGCAAGGAGGACGTCGGGACCGTGCTCACCGACCTCTCGCCCGGCCTCAAGACGCTGGAGAAGCAGCGCGGCTCGCTCATGACGATGCTGCGCTCCCTCGACCGGCTCCAGGGCGTCGCCGTCGAGACCATCGACACCGGCAAAGCCGACATGATCGCCGACCTCAAGGCCATCGCCCCCACCGTCAAGGCGCTCGCCGACTCCGGCAAGGACCTGCCCGACTCCCTCCAGGTGCTGCTCACCTACCCGTTCACCGACGAGGTGCTGCGCGGCGTCAAGGGCGACTACCTCAACACCTACCTCGACCTCACGGCCGAGAAGGGGACGACGCTGATCCCGCCGCTGACCGACTCCGCCGGGGCTCCGTCGCCGTCGCCGACGCCGACCGTGCAGGAGGAGGGGGCGACGACGCGGAAGGGGACCGGGGCCACCAAGGGCACGTCGCCGCTGCCCCTGCCGTCGAGCGGGGGTGCGCGGTGATCACGCTCGGCATCCGGCTCAAGAATCTCGCGTTCCTCGTCATCGCCGTCGTCGTGCTGGCCTTCCTCGGCATCCGGTACGCGGACCTCGGGCGGTTCGTGGGCGCTGCGGACTACTACACCGTGAAGGTGCAACTCCCGCGCACGGGCGGGCTGTTCACTCACTCGGACGTCACCTATCGCGGGGTCTCCGTCGGCCGCGTGGGAGACATCGACCTCACCCCGGACGGGGTCGAGGCGTCCCTGCGCATCAAGAACTCCGCGCCGCGGATCCCCGACGACGCCAAGGCCGTCGTCGCCAGCCTGTCGGCCGTCGGCGAGCAGTACATCGACCTGCGGCCCGACCGCGACGAAGGCCCCTACCTCGACGACGGCGCCCACATCGACGTGACGGCGGCCAGTGTGCCGCGGCCGGTCACCGACGTCCTCGCGAGCGTCGACGACCTCACGACCTCGGTGCCGCTCGACTCGCTGCGCACGGTGGTCGACGAGTTCGGCAAAGCCTTCGAAGGGCGCGGCGAGGACCTCCAGATCCTCATGGACAACGGCACCGAGTTCGTCCAGGCCGCCGACCGGGCCCTGCCCGAGACCACGCGGCTCATCAACGACGGGCAGATCGTCCTTCGCACCCAGGCCGAGGAGAGCGCGGCCATCAAGGGCTTCGCGTCCGGCGCCAAGGACCTCGCGGCGACGCTCAAGTCCTCCGACACCGACCTGCGCCGCCTGATCATGGCCGCGCCCGACGCCGCCACCCAGCTCAGCGGCGTCCTGCGCGACATGAACCCCGAGCTCGGCGTCGTCCTCGCCAACCTCCTCACCACCTCCGAGGTCGCCGTCACCCGGCAGCGCGGCACCGAGGAACTCCTCGTCAAGCTCCCCCAGGCCGTCGCCGCGGGCGCCACGGCCATCGACGGAAAGAGGATCAACCTCGGCATGGCCGTCACCTTCTTCAAGCCCCTGCCCTGCACGGCCGGTTACTCCGGTACGCGCTACCGCCCCGGTACGGATCTGAGCGCGGCGCCCGCCCTCAACACCGACGCGCGCTGTACGGCGCCGGCGTCGAGCGGGGTCAATGTGCGCGGGTCCGCGCACGCGCCGGGCAGCGGGGCGGTCCCCGAACCCGCCCGGCCGGGCGCGCTCTCGCTGCCCTCGGTCGCGGAGTCCGGGGCGTCGTCCTCGTCCGCCGGCATGGGGGACCTCCTGGGCCTCGGGAGCACCTCATGATGCGGCGGGCCCTCGCGGGGGTGGGGCTCGCCGTAGCGGTCGGCATCGGCGGGACGGGTGCCTGGTCGTACGCGCAGGCGCGGGGCGACGACGACCTCGCGTACGGGCGGGCGCGGGACGCCGCGCTCGCCGACGGGCGGGCCGCCGTCGCGACGCTGACCACCCTGGACGCGTCGACGGCGGCCCGCGCCAAGGCCGGCGTCACCACCTGGCAGCAGGTCGCCTCCGGCCCCCTGCGCGCCGAACTCGGCCGTGTGGCCCCGGCCGCCGGGGCGTCCACGCGCGGCGTCGTCACGGACGCGGCGCTCA
Source organism: Streptomyces sp. NPDC016845 (assembly GCF_044332585.1). Lineage (NCBI taxonomy): Bacteria > Bacillati > Actinomycetota > Actinomycetes > Kitasatosporales > Streptomycetaceae > Streptomyces > Streptomyces sp. NPDC016845. Next base: position 294,086 of record NZ_JBIRPI010000002.1, read on the forward strand.
CCGCGCTCGACGACCGCGCGGGCACCGCCAAACTCATCGCGACGGTCCGCGTCGAGACGACGCCGAAGAACGCCAAGTCCCCGACGACGGACCGCAAACGCCTGGAGGCGACCCTGACGAGATCCTCCGGTGACACCTGGAAAGTGAAGGCGCTCAGCGCGGTGCCGGTGGCGGAGGTGTCCGGGTGACCAGCGAAGCGGAGACCACGACCGCCCCGGCACTGGACGCACCCGAGACCCCGGCTCCGGCCCCGGCATCAAAGGCGGCGGCCGCCGGCGCGGAGCGCGGGGCGGACACGGACGCGGAAGCCGGGGACGCCCAGGAGGCCGCGGCGGACGGGGGCGGCGCACCGCCTCGTACCCGGCGGCAGCGGTGGCTCGTCGGCGGGGTCGCCACCGGGGCCGCCCTCGTGGCCCTGGCCGGGGGCGTGCTCTTTTACCAGGCCCATCAACTGCGGGACACGGCCGCCGCGCGGAACTCCGCCCTGACGGACGTCGAGGCCACCACCCGGCTCAACGGAGACGTGAGCAGCGCGCTCGCCAAGGTGTTCTCGTACACCCCCGACGGCACCGACGCCACGGAGCGGTCGGCCCGCACCGTGCTGTCCGGGCAGGCCGCGCGGCAGTACGCCGACCTCTTCGAGCAGGTCCGGGCGAACGCGCGCGGGCAGCACGTCACCCTCACCACCCAGACCGTGCGGGTCGGCACCGTCAGCCTCCAGGGCTCCACCGCCCACCTGCTCGTCTTCCTCGACCAGACCGCCCGGCGCGGCAGCGACAAGCCGACCACGTCCGCCGCGCAGTTGTCCGTCACCGCCCGGCTCCACGACGACGTCTGGCAGATCGTCGACCTCAAAGCCCGATGAACCGAACGAAAGGGGCGTCCATGCACCGGCTCACCCAGCCGCTGACCGTCGCCGCGCTGGCCCTCGCCCTCCTCGCGGCCGGTATCGCCGCGTGGGCCGGCTGGTCCTGGTACGGGGCCGCCCACGACGACACCGCCGGATACGCCGCCGCCCGCGACGACGCCCTGGAGGCCGGTGAACAGGCCGTCCAGAACCTCAACACCCTCGACCACGACAAGCTGGAGCCGGGGCTCGACCTCTGGGAGACCTCCACCACCGGTGACCTGCACAGCCAGCTGCTCAAGGGCCGGGCCGCGTTCACCGAGCAGGTGCGGAGCGCCAAGACGGTCAGCACCGCGAAGGTGCTGTCCGGCGCCGTCACCGAGCTGGACGAACGCGCGGGCCGCGCACGGGTCATGGTCGCGCTCCGCGTCACCGTACGGGCATCGGGCCAGAAGGCCACCGACAAGGACAGCCGCATGCTCGGCGAGCTCACGCGCACCGACGGCCACTGGAAGCTCAGCGCCCTCGGCCAGGCCCCGGTCGGCTCCACCGCGACCACCGACTGACCGGAAAGGACCGAGGGATGTCGACGACGACCCGCCATCACATCAACCGCCAGCGCCGTCTGGCGGCGGCGAGACCGGCCACGACGCAGGTCGCGGACGCACCCGCCGAAGAGGCCGAGGAGCAGACCGGACCGGAGGAGCGCACCGGGCCGGAGGAGCAGACCGGACCGAAGGAGCGCCCCGGGCCGGAGGAGCGCCCCGGGCCGGGGGAGCGTGCTGGGCTGAAGGAGCGCACCGGGCTGAAGGAGCGCACCGGGACCCGGGCCCGGCCCCGCTCTGTCCCGGCCGCCGAGCAGGACGCCCCCAAGGCCCCGGCGCGAGCCGCCCGTACCCTCCCCGCCGTCCTCTGCCTCCTCACCCTCCTCCTCGGCGCCTTCGCCGGCTGGGCGTACGCCGAGACGCGGAGCCTGCGCGACGACGCGGCGACGAGCAACACCGCGCTCACCGACGCCGCCCGCACCAGCGAGGTCAAGGGCCAGGCCGCCAAAGCGGTGAGCGCCCTCTTCTCCTACGACCACGCCGACCCCCAGGCCGAACAGAAGGCCGCCGCCGACTACCTCACCGGCAAAGCCGTCGCCCAGCACCGGACGCTCCTCGCCCCCGTACTCGCCCAAGCGGCGAAGCAGAAGACGGTCGTCACCACCACCGTCACCGACAGCGCCGTCGAGCGCATCGACGGCGACCGCGCCCGCGTCCTGGTCTTCGCCGACCAGAGCAGCACCAGCACCGCCGCGAAGACGCAGGACGCCGCCGACTACGCGGGCGCGATGCTCGCCGTCGACCTCGTCCGCCGGGACGGCCGCTGGCTGGTCTCCGCCATCGACACCTTCGGCGGCTGACCCGCCGGCGCACCGAACGGACCGAACGGACAGAAAGGGCCCCATGCGAACCCCGCGTCTGCGAACCCCGCGTCAACGAATGCGCCGCCGCCTGCGCGGCACCGCCGTGGCCGTCGCCGCGACCGCGCTCCTCACCGCCTCCCAAGCCCCCGACCTCGTCCGGGAGTTACAGGGGAAGGAGGAGGCCGGGACGACGACCGCCCTCGACGGGGAGCCGGTCGGCAACGCCGCCGGGGCGCTGCCGACCGTCCCGTCCCAGGGCGACGGCTCGTACCACACCGAGCTGCCGCCCCTGGAGAGCCCACCGGTGCCGAACATGACGTACCCGGTGCAGCGACTGCGCGCCCAGTCCGGCATCCCGGCCACCGTCCTCGCCGCCTACCGCCGCGCCGAGTCCACCGTCGCCCGCAGCGATCCGGGCTGCCGCCTGCCGTGGCAGCTGCTCGCGGCGATCGGCAAGGTCGAGTCGGGGCAGGCGCGCGGCGGCGACGTCGACGCGCACGGCACCACCCGCCACCGCATCACCGGACCCGCCCTGAACGGCGACGGCTTCGCCCTCATCCGCGACACCGAGAACGGTGCCTGGGACGGCGACGCCGTCTACGACCGGGCCGTCGGGCCGATGCAGTTCCTGCCCGGGACCTGGCGCCGCTGGGGCGCCGACGGCAACGGCGACGGCCGCTCCGACCCCAACAACATCTTCGACGCCGCCCTCGGCGCCGGACGCTACCTGTGCGCGGGCGACCGCGACCTCGGTACCGCGGCCGGTCTCGAGCGGGCTGTCCTCAGCTACAACTACTCCCGGGACTACCTCGAGCTCGTCCTGTACTGGCTGGAGTTCTACCGCGACGGCGTGCACTCCGTGCCCGACGGCCGGGGTGTCGTCCCGCAGACCCCGGGCGCCGGGTCCAGGACCCCGGCCACCGAGCCCGTGGGGCACGAGGACGACGGCGACGGCGGCGGCTCGGGTCACAAGGGCGGTGGCATCGTCATCGGGCCTCAGCCGTCGAAGAGTCCCCGGCCGACCACCAGCCCCAAGCCGTCCGGCAGTCCGAGCCCGGCCCCCGGCCCCTCGGACACCGCCACCCCGCCCACCGATCCGACGACCACGCCTCCGACCGGGGAGCCGACGGACGAGCCGACCACGCAGGAGCCCACCGACCCGGGCACGGTGACCCCCTGCCCGTCCGACACCGCCTCCCCGAGTGCGGACCCCACCCCGGCCGCCACGCCCGAGAGCCCGGACCCGTCCCCGACGGACTCCGCCTCACCGTGCGCCACACCCACCGCCTGACCCGCTCGGCGACGGCGACGACTCCCAGTTCGAGCCGATCCGGTACGTACCGGGGGCCGTCGCCGTCAGCTCCGTGAACTCGCCCCGCTCCTGCTTGCGCACCTTCAGGCAGCCCCCTTCGGACTTGAGCCAGGGCGAGTACGCGACCCGCAGCGTCGCCGTGCCCGCCCGCTCGAAGCGGACCGTGACCCGCGCCCCGTCCGAACTGACGACGGACGCGGGCGCGGACGCCAGCGGCACCGCGTCCCGCACCCGGAACACCCGCCAGTGCGCGTCCCGCCACACCGGCTCCAGATAGTCCGCGCCGCCCCGCACGAACGCCGCCTCCTGCTCGGCGTACCCGTCGGGTCTGCCCTCCGGCAGCACGACGAAGCCGACCGCCCACCGGTCCAGCCACGCCCGGTACGTCGCCGCGGAGAACGTGCCGTCGTAGAACAACCGGCCGCGCTCGATGTCCAGCTGCCGGTTCCAGCCGCGCGCCATGTTCACGTACGGGGCGAGCCGCGTCGCCTCGCGGTGGTTGCGGGCCGGTATCACCTCGACCCGGGTCCGGTCCGCGCCGAGCCGCCGCAACTCCGTCACGACCCCGTGCGTCTCCGACGCCCACGTCGGCACCTTCGTCGACACCTCCAGGTCGTCGGCCGTCTTCTTCACCACCCACGCCGAGGACAGCAGGAGCCCGGTGACCAGCACACCCACCTTCAGCCGCGTCAGGCCCGGGGTGCGCAGCGCCGCCAGGAGGACGGCCGGCGCCACCAGCTCCGCGAGCCGCTCCACGTTCGTGCCGATGGGCGAGGGGACGAGGTACGTGAGGACGGTGCCGACCGCGTACGTCGCCGCCGCCCAGCGCGCCACCCGCCAGCGCCGGGGGCCCGCCACGAGCAGTGCCAGACAGAACAGGACCGGCGGCCAGATCCGGTCGAGCGGCATCAGCTGCTCGCCCTTGAACGGGAACAGCAGCGTCGTCGTGCCCACCACCGCCGCGGGCGGTACGAGCAGCGCGCCCGCCCGGCGCCAGTCCCTCGCGCCCAGATGCCCCGCACCGGCCACCGCCAGGAACAGGCCCGCCACCGGGGACGCCATCGTGGCCAGCGCGCCGCAGACCACCGCCGTCGCCAGGCGCCAGGGTCCGCCCCTGCCGCTTCTGCCGCCCAGCGCCACACAGGCGCCGAGGCCGAACGCGACGCCGAGCGCGAACGTCGTACGGCCCGACGCCACGTTGCACCACAGGGCGAGGGAGAGCAGCACCGCCGGGGCCAGCGGACGGCTGATTTCCGACCGTGCGACATGGACCGCCCCGAGCCACGCCGCCGCCAGACCCGACACCACCGTCACCGGGCGTACCCCGAGCTCCGCCATCAGATACGGCGAGATCAGCGAGTAGTTGGCGGTGTGCATCCCGCCGTACCAGAACAGGTTGTACGCCGACGCGCCGTGATCGGCGGCGAACCTGGCCCAGGCCTGCTGGGCCGCCAGATCGCCGCCTCCGGTCGCCAGGAACAGCGCCCACACCACGTAAAGGGGCAGCGTGGGAGCGGTGGCGAGCAGCGCGACACGGTGGTGCGCGGCAAGGGTGAGGCGTCGGCGCGCGGGGGCACCGCCGAGGGGCAGGTCGACCGTGGCCACGGGTAGTCGTCCGTTTCCGTTTCGTCGCTTATAGCTGGCGTGGGCATGTTCCACGGACGAAGACGCATATGGCAACGGAAATGTTCAGCCGGTTATGGAGACTTTCAGTTCTTTCACGCCGTTCAGCCACGCCGCGCGCAGCCGGCGCGGGTCGCCCGCCAGGCGGAGGTCCGGCAGCGTGTCGGCGATCGCGTTGAAGATCAGGTCGATCTCCAGGATCGCCAGGGACTTGCCCAGGCAGAAGTGCGGGCCGCCGCCGCCGAAGCCCAGGTGGGGGTTGGGGTCGCGGGTGATGTCGAAGAGGTCGGGGTTGTCGAAGACCTCCGGGTCGTGGTTGGCCGAGGAGTAGAAGAGGCCCACGCGGTCGCCCGCCGCGATCTTCCGGCCGCCCAGTTCGGTGTCCTGTGTCGCCGTGCGCTGGAAGGAGACCACCGGGGTCGCCCAGCGGACGATCTCCTCTGCCGTGGTCGACGGGCGTCGCCGCTTGTACAGCTCCCACTGGTCCGGGTGGGTCAGGAACGCGTGCATGCCGTGTGTGATCGCGTTGCGGGTCGTCTCGTTCCCGGCCACCGCGAGCAGGATCACGAAGAAGCCGAACTCGTCGGAGGACAGGTTGCCCTCGTCCTCGGCTGCCACCAGTTGGCTGACGATGTCCTCCGCCGGGCACTGTTTGCGGTCCGCCGCCAGGTTCATCGCGTAGCCGACTATCTCCATCGCCGCCTCGGCGCCGATCTCCTCCGTGATCGCGTACTCCGGGTCGTCGTACGCCACCATCTTGTTCGACCACTCGAAGACCCGGGACCGGTCCTCCTGCGCGATGCCGATCAACTCCGCGATCGCCTGCAGCGGCAGTTCCACCGCCACGTTCGTCACGAAGTCGAACGTGCCGGTTCCGTCCGCCCGGTGGAGCGCCGACGTGACGATGTCGGTCGCTCGGGTGCGCAGTGCGTCCTGCAACGAGCGGATCGCGCGTGGCGTGAAACCGCGCTGCACTATCTGGCGCACCCGCGTGTGCTCCGGCGGGTCCATGTTCAGCATGATCATCCGCTGTGCCTCGATCTGGTCCCGGTGGATCGCGGCGTTGAAACGGATCACGGCGGTGTTGGTCCAGGAGGAGAACAGCTCCGGATGGGTCGAGACGTGCTTGACGTCCGCGTGCCGGGTGACCGCCCAGTACCCCGCGTCGTCGAAGCCGGAGACCCCCGGCTCCTGTTCGATCCAGCGCACCGGTTCCGCTTTCCGCAGTTCGGCGAATTCCGGGTACGGCACGCGGGCTTGCAGCAGATCGGGGTCGGTGAAGTCGAACCCGTCGGGCAGCGCGGGGCACGGCATGAGTCTCTCCCGAGTCTTCCGACAACGTTCTGACAGGCCGTCAGGTATGGCCCGAAAGGTAGTAACGCGTTCCAGAAGTGGCAAGGGCCGCGGGTGTGCCGGTTCCGTGGGCGGTGCTTGCACGCCCCTTGCGTACCCGGGGTAATCGCATCGAGACTGCTTACGGAACTGGTACGCGTTCTAGTTTCGGGTGTGCCGTCCGCGCCGAGCGTGGACCAGTTCTGGTCCTGCTGGTCCGGGAAGCGTGGAAGGACGACCGTCATGGCAGCCGAGCCCGTCATCGTCGAAGCCGTACGTACGCCGATCGGCAAGCGCGGGGGTGCGCTGGCCAACCTCCACCCCGCGTATCTGCTCGGGGAGACCTACCGTGAACTCCTCGGGCGCACCGGCATCCCCGCCGACTGCGTCGAGCAGATCGTCGGCGGCACCGTCACGCACGCGGGCGAGCAGTCCATGAACCCCGCGCGCACCGCCTGGCTCACCATGGGGCTGCCCTACGAGACCGCCGCCACCACGGTCGACTGTCAATGCGGGTCCTCGCAGCAGGCCTCCCACCTGACCGCCAACATGATCGCCGCCGGCGTCATCGACGTGGGGATCTCGTGCGGTGTCGAGTCCATGTCCCGCGTGCCGCTCGGGTCCGGGTCCAAGCACGGGCCCGGGAAGCCGTTCCCCGACGAGTGGAACGTCGATCTTCCCAACCAGTTCGAGGCCGCCGAGCGTATCGCCCGCAAGCGCGGGCTCAGCCGGGAGAACGTCGACTCGCTCGGGCTCATCTCGCAGGAGCGGGCCGCCGTCGCCTGGGCCGAGGAGCGCTTCAAGCGGGAGACGTTCGCCGTGCAGGTGCCCACCACCGAGGAGGAGCAGGGCGCCGGGCAGGGGATGTGGCGGCTCGTCGACCGGGACGAAGGGTTACGCGACACCTCCATGGAGGGGCTGGCCTCGCTCAAGCCCGTCATGCCCACCGCCGTCCACACCGCTGGGAACTCCTCCCAGATCTCTGACGGGGCCGCCGCCATCCTGTGGGCCAGCAAGCGGATGGCCCGTGCCTTGAAGCTGCGGCCTCGGGCCCGGATCGTGGCTCAGGCGCTCGTCGGGGCTGACCCGCACTTCCATCTGGACGGGCCTGTGGACGCCACCCGGGCCGTCCTCGGCAAGGCCGGGATGTCGCTCAAGGACATCGATCTCGTGGAGATCAACGAGGCGTTCGCCTCTGTCGTGCTCAGCTGGGCCCAGGTCTTCGAGCAGGATCTTGAGAAGGTCAATGTCAATGGCGGGGCCATCGCTCTCGGGCATCCCGTGGGGGCCGGCGGGGCTCGGCTCATCGCTACGGCCCTGCACGAGCTGGAGCGCCGGGACAAGGAGTTCGCGCTGATCTGCATGTGCGCGGGCGGGGCGCTGGCCACCGGGACCGTCATTCAGCGGCTCTGAGTCCGTTCGCCGGGTGCTTGTTCGCCGGGTGTGAAGCGCACCGGCGCCTCGAACGCCGCCCTGCGCGTCGCCCTGCGCAGCGCCTTCAGGACCGCGCCGCCCACCGTCAGCGTCAAGGCCACGGTCAGCGCGGCCCTGCCCAGGTCCCAGCCGAGCGACGTCGCCGCGCAGTACGCGAGGAAGCGGGCCAGGTTCTCGTGGAGCGCCGCGTCCGGCTGGTACGCGACCGAGGAGGCCAGCGCGTTCATGAACGGCCAGCCGGCCAGGTTCATGATCGTGCCGTACGCGAACGCGGCGAGGAAGCCGTAGGCGGCGAGCATGGCGCGTTCGGCGCGGCCGCGCAGCGCGTGCGGGGCCGGGAGCAGGCCCGCGCCCATCGTGAACCAGCCCATCGACAGCATCTGGAACGGCGTCCACGGGCCGACGCCGCCGGTCAGCAGGGCCGAGGCGAACATGCTGAGCGAGCCGAGCACGAAGCCGAAACCCGGGCCCAGGACCCGGCCGCTCAGCACCATCAGGAAGAACATCGGCTCGATGCCCGCCGTGCCCGCGCCGATCGGGCGAAGGGCCGCTCCCGCGGCGGCCAGGACGCCGAGCATCGCCACGGCTTTCGGGCCCATGCCGGACTCGGCGATCGTGGCCGCGACCACGGCCACGAGAAGGACGAGCAGGCCCGCGAAGAGCCACGGGGCATCCTGGGCGTGGGCGGTCAGCTGGGAGCCCGGCCCGGTGATCAGCGGCCAGCCGATCGCGACGACGCCCACCGCGCCGACCATCAGCAGGGCGGCGATGGAGCGGGGGCCCAGGCGGACGGGGTTGACCTGGCGGTCGTGGACGGCGGGGCTGACGCGCGGTCCCTTGCGAAGTGGGGCGGGGCCGCGCCGGGGCGCCTCCCCGGCCGGATCGGTCTTGTCGCCACCCGACGCCCTGGGCGGGTCGTCCGGCGCCGGATTCCCGCTGAGTCCTGCGGGGGCACCCCGACGCGTCCCCTCCTGTCCCGTACGCGGCCTCGCCTCCGGCCTGTCGTCCGTCATGACAGGGCCTCCTCGACCTGGGGGACCGTCAGCCAGGGTTGCGGGGCCAGAACCTTCGCCACCTGGGGCGCGAAGGACGGGGACGACGTGACCGTTTCCGGGGTCGGGCCGTCCGCCACCACCTCGCCGTCCGCCAGGATCGCCACTCTGTCCGTCAGCTCCGCCGCCAGTTCCACGTCGTGCGTTGCCATGACTATGGCGTGGCCCTGGGAGGAGAGGTCGCGGAGGATCTTGACCAGGCGTGCCTTCGCCGCGTAGTCCAGCCCCCTCGTCGGCTCGTCCAGGAGCAGCAGGGGCGGGGCCGCCGTCAGCACGATCGCCAGGGCGAGGGTGAGGCGCTGGCCCTCGGAGAGGTCGCGGGGGTGGGTGTCGTCCGCGATCCCCGGGAGGAGTTCCGAGAGGAGGGTGCGGCAGGTGCCGGGCTCCGCGGACGCGTCCTTGTCCGCCGCCTTGCATTCGGCCCCCACCGTGTCCGCGCAGAGCAGGTCCCTGGGTTCCTGGGGGACCATTCCCACGTGGCGGACCAGCTCGCGGGGGGCGAGTCGGTGGGGTGCCCTGCCCTTCACTTCCACGGTCCCGGCCGTCGGCCTGACCATCCCGACCAACGTGGAGAGGAGGGTCGACTTTCCGGCGCCGTTGCGGCCCATGAGCGCGATGATCTCGCCGCTCGAGATGTCGAGGTCCACGTGGCGCAGGGCCTCTACGCGGCCTCGACGGACACTCAGTTTCCGGACGTGGGCGAGGACAGCCCCGCCAGGGGCGCGGGGAACCGCGCGACCAGCCGCATCGGACGGACGGCCGGGTGCGGGAGCTGCCTGGGCGAGGCGGGACCGTAGCCCCGCCGCCGCGCGCCGAGCGTCCCGCACCGTGAGGGGGAGGGGGGCCCAGCCCGCCAGCCGGCCCAGGCCCACCACGGGCGGGTACACGGGCGACACCGCCATCACCGTCGCCGGGTCTCCCACCAGGAGGGGCTCTCCGGGGGCCGGGAGAAGGGCTACCTGGTCCGCGTACTGGACCACTCGTTCCAGGCGGTGTTCGGCCATGAGGATCGTCGTGCCCAGGTCGTGGACCAGACGTTGGAGCACCGCCAGGACCTCTTCCGCCGCTGCCGGGTCCAGGGCCGATGTCGGTTCGTCCAGGACCAGGACCTGGGGGTGCGTCGTCAGGACCGAGCCGATCGCCACACGCTGCTGCTGGCCGCCGGAGAGAGTGGCGATCGGGCGGTCGCGAAGGGGCGCCAGGCCCAGGAGGTCCAGGGTCTCCTCGACCCTGCGCCGCATCGTCGGGGGTGTGAGGCCCAATGACTCCATGCCGTAGGCGAGTTCGTCCTCGACCGTGTCCGTGACGAAGTGGGCGAGCGGGTCCTGGCCGACCGTGCCGACCACGTCCGCCAACTCGCGCGGCTTGTGGGTGCGGGTGTCGCGGCCGGCGACGGTGACCGTGCCGGTGAGCGTGCCGCCCGTGAAGTGCGGTACCAGTCCGCTGACCGCCCCGAGCAGGGTGGACTTGCCCACACCGGAAGGGCCCGCCAGGAGCATCAACTCGCCCTCGGGCACCGTGAGTTCGATGCCGGTCAGAGTCCGGTGCTCGGCGCCGTCGTAGCGTACGGAGACGTTCTTGAAGTGGATCATCGCGGGGCCTTCGGCGGGCGGTCGGGGGCGGGGCGGTCGGGGGCCGGGGCCACGAACGCGGGGAGCAGCGCCAGGAGGATGCCCGCCGCCGGCCAGAGGGGGAGGGCGGGCGTGGCGAGGGGGACGATCTGGGGCTGGAGCGCCGCCGGGTCGGACGCCGACGTCCAGATCATCACTGTGGCTGTCGCCGCGCCTGACGCCGCGATCAGCCAGGCCCGTACGTTCCAGACGTCCGGGCGGTAGCGGGTGCGGACCGAGCGGCGGCCGCCCAGCCACAGGCCCGCCAGCGCCGACGCCGTACCGATGAGGAGGACCGGGAGGCCGTAGTTCGCGCCGGACGCGGCGAGGAGTCCGTACGTTCCCGCGCAGACGCCGATCAGGCCGCCCAGGGTGAGCGCCGCTGTCGCCCGGCGGACGGCCGGCGGAACCTTCGCCGTGCGGCCGTAGCCCCGGGCGTCCATCGCCGCCGCCAGGGACACCGAGCGTTCCAGCGCGCCCTCCAGGACCGGGAGGCCGACCTGGAGCAGGCCCCGCAGACCGCTGTCCGGGCGGCCGCGCAGGCGGCGGGCCGCGCGCAGGCGGCGTACGTCCGCGATCAGGTTCGGGGCGAACGTCATGGCCACGACCACCGCTACCCCCGCTTCGTAGAGCGCGCCGGGGAGGGATTTCAGGAGGCGGGAAGGGGAGGCCAGGGCGTTGGCCGCGCCTACGCAGATGAGCAGTGTCGCCAGTTTCAGGCCGTCGTAGAGCGCGAAGGTCAGGCCCTCCAGGGTGACCTTGCCGCCGATCCGTACGCCTTGTGCCCAGTCGGGAAGGGGGATCTCCGGGAGTGTGAACAGGAGGTGCGTGCCGGGGATGGGGGAGCCCAGGACCGTGGCGAAGAGCAGGCGGATGCCGATCACCGCCAGGCCCAGCTTCACGAACGCCCCGTACGAGCGTGCCCAGGGGGCTTCTGTCCGGCGTGCCGCCACCACGTAGCCCGCGACCCCGATCAGGAGGGCGAGCAGCAGCGGGTTCGTCGTGCGGGACGCCGCCGTGCCCAGGCCCAGCGCCCAGATCCACCAGGCGCCCGGGTGCACGGCATTGGAACGGTGGGCCCGTGGGGCCCGCAGCGTACGGCCGGTCATTCGCGTCAGCCGCGGCGGCGCTTGGCCTGCCAGATCGCTCCGACGCCCAGCGCGGCGACGACGGCGACCCCGGCGATGACACCGACGGACGGTCCCGAGCGGGACGAGTGGGACGATCTGGCGGGGCTCGCGGACTTCGCGGCGGAGGTGTCCGTGTCCGTCACCTGCTCGCCGCAGCCGCTGCGCGGATAGCCGGAGATGGCGCACAGCAGCGCGTTGCTGTCGTAGCGCAGCGGCTCGGCGGCCGAGGCCAGCGCGTCGGCCGACGTCGCGTCCTCGCCGACCTGCGCACAGGCCGTGCGCGCCTCCGGCGGCGTCTCGTCGCCGGGGGCGTCCCGCGCCGTGCCGAAGTCGATGACCAGGGCCACGCGCTTGGTACCGGGCTTGGCCGGGGTGTCGGCGCAGACGGTGTCGAAGTCGGCGGCGCCGCGCGGCTGCGTGGCGTCCTTGGAGTCCGCGCTGACGGAGAAGCGGAAGCCCTGGACCTCGCCGTCGGCGGGGCGGGTTCCGGACGGTCCCGTCGACGCGTAGGTCCAGGCGCCGCTGTCGCTGTTCCGCTCCCAGAAGGACCAGTAGCGATAGCCGGCCGCCTGCGCGGGGACGGCGGTCAGCCCCAGGAGCGCGGCCAGCAGCCCCAGGACGAGGCCGGCCGTCATCCTCGTACGCGTCACAGCTGCGGCCTCCTGCGGCCGCTCAGCAGGAAGCCGGCGCCCACGGCGGCGATGAACATGACGCCGACGATCCACCAGGTGCCGCCGAAGCCGTCGCTCTTGTCGTCCTCGTCCTGGTACTCGTCGGCGGAGTCGGCGGAGGCGGGCGCCGGGCCCGTCTTGTTCAGGGCGCTGACCAGGTCGGTGCCCGCGAAGTCGCGCGGGTCGTTGCCGGTGGCGTGCGCGGCGAAGATCAGCTGGGCGTACGCGGCCGGGCCGGACCCGGCCGCCCAGCCCTTCGCGTTCTTCTCCAGCCAGGCGTACGGGTCCTTCGTGTACTTGACGCCCTCGGCGGCGGCGACCGCGGCGACCGCGTCCGCGGTGTTGCCGTAGTCGGGCTGGTCCTCGGCCCCGGCGAGCTGCGACTCCAGGTAGAGGTGCGTGGAGAGCTGGTTCTGGAGGTACACGGCGCCGTTGCGCGCGACCGCGTCGGGCGTCTTGCCGTCCTCGCACGTGTACGCGTCCGGGGCCTTGCCCTTGCCGGGCGCGAAGCCGGTGCCGAGGGCGCCCAGGACACCGGCGGCGGTGGCGTCGGCGTTCGCCGCGAGCTCGCCCTTCTTGTCGGGCTGGTAGGCGAGGGCGCCGCCGCCGTTCTTGCCCTCGGAGCAGGGGAGGGCGAGGGAGGCGAGGGCGTCGAGGCCGGACTTGCCGGTGCCGGACTTCACGTCGGCGGGCTTCTCACCGGCGGCGGCGAGCGCGCCGATGACGACGGAGGTGGAGTTGGCGTCGCTGTCACCGCCGGGGTTGTACCCCCAGCCGCCGTCACCGTTCTGCTTCTTCTTCAGCCAGTCGACGCCCTTGGCGACCTCGCCGTCCCGGCCGCCGACCGCGGCCAGCGCCTGTACGGCGGCGGCCGTGCTGTTGCTGTCGAGCATCGCCTTGGCGTCGCACGCCTTGCCGGGCTCGGCGCGGAACGCGGCGAAGCCGCCGTCCTCGCACTGCTGCCCCGCGAGCCAGGCGACGGCCTTCTCGGCGGGCTTCACCCCGACGGTGTCCTGCGCGACGAGGGCGAGCGACTGGCGCCATACGCCGTCGTACGTCGGGTCGGACTTCCCGTACAGGCCCGACGGGACGACGGCCTTCGGCGAGGGGGAGGCACTGGCAGCGCCCTCTGCGAACGCGGCCTGCGCGCTCACGGAGCCGATCACGACGGTCGCGGCGACGAGCGCGGCGCTGCGGCGAATGTTCATGGTGGGGCGGGTGCCTCTCCCTGCGGGGGGACCGGGCGGCACGGCACACACGGGCACCGGGCGGCTCCGGGCCCGTATACCTCGACGGTCCTGAGCCGATCACGACGCGTCCCAGGCATTCCGGTTGTACGGATCGGGGTCTCCCCTGCTCGAGCGGTATTCGAGAGCTCGGGGAGGGATCAGCGCCGGACTCGCACCGGCTTCCCCTGGGACGCGCATATGACGACCCAGCCACTGTACCGGCCCGCGTTCAGCACCCTCCGGGTGAGGCAGGCCCCCCACCGACGCCGCTCCCCCGCACCCCTGAACGACGGCACCGACCGCCCCGCTCAGGGGCGCGGGGAACTGCGCGAGCAACCACGACGCACCCGCGGACGCTGGTGGAAGCGGACCCCTACGGCGAACCGGCGGCAGCCCTACCGCACGTCGACCGGCCCGTCGTCATCCCCCCGGGGCGCCCCCAGATACCGCTCGATCCCGGCACCCGGCGAAGCCGACCCGTCCTGCCCACCCAGGTTCTTGCGGACCGAGTCGAGGATCGTCAGCCCCTGCCCGACCAGACCCGCGGCGATCTCCCCGAGCCCGTCCGCCCCGTTCAGCACATTCACGTTGGCCCCGGCCAGCCCCGCGGACGCCTCCTTGACGATCTGCGGCAACTGATCGATGAGCATCCGGTCCAGCGCGACCCGGTCATAGCTGGCCGCGGCCTCCGCCTGGATCTTCATCCGCTCGGCCTCGGCCATGGCCAGCAGCCGGATCCGCTCCGCATCCGCCTGCGCCGGCTTCACGATCTCGGCCACGAGCTGCTTCTCCCGCAGCTCGGCCTGTTTGAGCGCCAGCTCGGTCTGAGCCGTCAGAACCTCCTGCTGCGCCCGGGCGAGCGCCAGCGGCCCCGCCTGGTCGGCCTGCGCCTTGGCCCGGTCGACCTCGGCGTTGTACTCGGCCTGCACGATCGCGGTCTGCCGCGCGTACTCCGCCTGTTTGCGGGCCGCCGCCTGCTCCGCCTCGGCGGACGCCTGCGTGGCCTGCGCCTGGGCGATCTGCGCGGCCCGCTGGATGTTGGCCTTGTGCGGACGCGACATCGCCTCGATGTAGCCGGTCTGGCCGTCGTCGATGGACTGGATCTGCAGCGAGTCGACGTGCAGCCCGATCTTCGCCATCTCGGCCTTGGACGTGTCCAGGACCTCCGTCGCCAGTTTCTGCCGCTCGGTGACGATCTCCTCCACCGTCATCGAGCCGATGATGGAGCGCAGATGCCCGGCGAAGATCCGCCCGGTGAGGACGGACATCTGCTCCTGGTCGGAGAGGAAGCGCTGACCGGCGTTGACGATCGACTCGTGGTCGTTGCCGACCTTGAACGCGATGACGGCGCGCACGGTGAGGGCGATGCCCTGCCGGGTCACGCACTTCTCCTGGACCTCCGCCTCGCTCATGGCGAGGGAGAGGAAGCGGGTCTTGCGGAAGACGGGCAGGACGAACTTCCCGTGCCCGGTGACGACGCGGAACGGCGCTCCCCCAAGTCCCCGCCTGCCGCCCGAGATCAGCATCGCCTCGTCGGGTGCGGGAACGCGATATCCGAACATCCCTGATGTCTCCTTAGCGGGCGCCGCCGTCGCCGCCGAGCGGCGGTTCGAGGAGTGGATCGCTCCAGGCCATGACGGTCACCTCGCGGTGCCCGAGGGACTCGACGACCAGCACCGTCGTCTCGCGGATCAACGGCTCCTCGGAGTACGCGATGAACGTCTCCGTGCCGCCCCTGATCCGTACCAGAACCTCGCCGGGCCCGTCGGTCCCACGGGTGCCGACGACCAGTTTCCCCGTACAGCCGACCACAGCCTCGTCCGGCGCCATCGGCGGCCGCCCCCTTGTCGTTCCAGCTCAAGTGAGCCCTTGAAGGCCAGACCCTACGCCTGCGGGCAGGGCCCTTCCATCTACGCGCGGCAAAGATCCGCCGCCGGTCGCGGGGGCTCCGCGTACCTCACCGGACGGCCGCCGCGTACGTCACCGGATCGCTCCCCGCGACGGTCTCCACGCGCCCCAGTTTCACCAGGCGGCGCAGGTGCGCCTCGGCCTCGGAGACCGCGATGTTGCGGGAGCCGTACGGGATGTCGGCCCAGGGCCGGTTCCACTCCATGCGCTCGGCGAGCTGCCAGGGGGTGAGCGGCGCGGACAGCAGCCCGTGCAGGTCGCTCAGCCGCTCCTCGTGGTGGACGAGCAGCTCGCGCACCCGCGCGGGCGCGTCGGTGAAGGCGTGCTGGTGGGCGGGGAGCACTTCCGCCGGGGCGAGGCGCCCGACGCGTTCGAGGGAGTCGAGGTAGTCGCCGAGCGGGTCGGCGGAGCCCTCCTCGGCGGACGGGTCCTCGTACAGGCCGATGTGCGGGCTGATGCCGGGCAGGACGTGGTCGCCGGAGAACAGGCGGCCGTTGCCCGCGAGGCCCGACGGGTGGGCCTCCTCCAGGTGCAGGCAGACGTGGCCCGGCGTGTGGCCGGGCGTCCAGATCGCGCGCAGGCGGCGGCCCGGCAGGCCGAGGAGGTCGCCGGGGGTGATCGTGCGGTCGGGCAGGGCCGCGTCGAGGCCGGGCAGGCGGCGCGGGCGGCCCGTCTCGGCGGCGGCGAGCAGCGGCGCCACATGCTCCTCGGGCGCACCGGCCGCGAGCAGCTTCGCTCCCATGTACGCGTACCAGCGCGCGGGCGGGTTCTCACGGGTGCGGCGCACGACGGCCGCGTCCGCCTCGTGCATGGCGATCCACGCGCCGGACGCCTCGCGGACCTTCGCGGACAGACCGTGGTGGTCGGGGTGGTGGTGGGTGACGAGGACGCCGGTGAGGTCGGTGACCGTGGTGCCGCAGGCCGACAGGCCCTCCGTCAGCGCGGTCCAGGACGCCGGGTCGTCCCAGCCGGTGTCGATGAGGACCGGGCCCGCGTCGGTGTCCAGGAGGTGGACGAGGGTGAAGCCGAGGGGGTTGTCGGGGATCGGCACGCGGATGCTGTGCACGCCCCCGCCGTGGTCGGTCACCCGCGTCGCCCGTGCCGTCCCAGTCGGTCCTGTCATCGGGGGTGCCCCTCCGCCGCCGAGTGCGCTCGTCGCCGCGCCGAACTGCCGCCACTGTAAACGAACTTGTAGAACTTGTTTCACTGCTTCCGCCACCCAACTGGAACTGGTAACAGTTCTGATGCATCGTCAGAAGACTGCGTACGGGAACTTCACCGGGAACTTCACCGAAGCGGAAGCGGTGGTCGCCATGACCGAGCTCGTGGAACACAACCAGCTGTACATCGGCGGGGAGCTGACCGACCCCCTCGGCAAGGACGTCATCGAGGTCGTCTCCCCGCACACCGGCGAGGTCTTCGGCCGCGTGCCGCACGCCGCGCCCGCCGACGTGGACCGGGCCGTCGCCGTCGCCCGCCGCGCCTTCGACGAGGGGCCCTGGCCGCGCATGAGCCTCGACGAGCGGATCGCCGTCGTCACCCGCGTCAAGGACGCCATCGCCGTGCGGCACGAGGAGATCGCCAGGGTCATCTCGCGGGAGAACGGGTCGCCCTACTCGTGGTCCGTCCTCGCCCAGGCGCTCGGCGCGATGATGGTGTGGGACTCCGCGATCAACGTCGCGCGCGCGTTCACCTACGAGGAGACCCGCGACGGCGCCCTCGGGAAGCTGCTCGTGCGGCGGGAGCCGGTCGGCGTCGTCGCCGCCGTCGTGCCGTGGAACGTGCCGCAGTTCGTGGCCGCCGCCAAGCTCGCGCCCGCGCTCCTCACCGGCTGCTCGGTCGTCCTGAAACCGTCGCCCGAGTCGCCGCTCGACGCGTACATCCTCGGCGAGATCGCCCGCGAGGCCGGGCTGCCCGAAGGTGTGCTGTCCATCCTTCCCGCCGACCGCGAGGTGAGCGAGTACCTCGTCGGGCATCCGGGCATCGACAAGATCTCGTTCACCGGGTCCGTCGCCGCCGGCAAGCGCGTCATGGAGGTCGCCTCTCGTCATCTGACGCGGGTGACCCTGGAGCTGGGCGGCAAGTCCGCCGCCGTCGTGCTGCCCGACGCCGACGTCGAGTCGACCGTCGCCGGGGTCGTGCCCGCCGCCTGGATGAACAACGGGCAGGCGTGCGTGGCACAGACCCGCATCCTGCTGCCGCGCTCGCGCTACGACGAGTTCGCCGAGGCGTTCACCGCCGCCGCCTCCGCCCTCGTCGTCGGTGATCCGCTCGACCCCGCCACCCAGGTCGGACCGCTCGTCGCCCAGCGCCAGCAGCGGCGCAACCTCGACTACATCCGTATCGGGCAGGAGGAGGGCGCCAAGGTCCTCACCGGCGGTGGCGCGCCCGGCAAGGCCGGGCTCGAACACGGCTGGTACGTCGAGCCGACCCTCTTCGGCGACGTCCACAACGGCATGCGCATCGCCCGCGAGGAGATCTTCGGTCCCGTCATCTGCCTCCTGCCGTACGGGGACGAGGCCGAGGCCGTGAAGATCGCCAACGACTCCGACTACGGGCTCAGCGGCAGTGTGTGGACCGCCGATGCCGGACACGGCATCGACATCGCGCGGCAGGTGCGCACCGGCACGTACAACGTCAACACCTTCAGCCTCGACATGCTCGGGCCCTTCGGCGGCTACAAGAACAGCGGCCTGGGACGGGAGTTCGGGCCAGAGGGGTACGGCGCCTACCTGGAGCACAAGATGATCCACCTGCCCGCCGGATACGCACCCGAGGCGACCGAGGAGGGCTGAGCATGGGCGATCGCTGGCATGTGGAGGTCGACCGGGGCGTCTGCATCGGCTCGGGCATGTGTGTGCACCACGCGCCCGGCGCCTTCCGCCTCGACACGGCGCGCCAGTCCCACCCCGAGGAGTCCGAGACCGACGCCAACGAGAACGTCCTGGCGGCGGCGGAAGGCTGTCCCGTCGAGGCCATCATGATCTCCATCGCCGACGGCGGGGAGCCGGTCTTTCCGCCCGAGGAATGAAGCGAATCCTGAATGGCATCGGCACGCGTCTGTCGAATATGCGTACGGTTGATTTCGAACGAGGCGAACACTACTTACCTCGTGCGTTCCGCATGCTTTTCTGATGACAGCTGTGACTGTCCGCCCTCCTTGGCCGCATGCGAATCTCATTGCCGTCCGAACAACGGGATGACAACGGGATGCCGAGGAGGGCGGACCACGCCATGGACAAGCGGTACGAGGTCTACGCCCTTGCCGACCCACATTTCTACGAGACGCCGGAGCGGCTCGCCGGCGACGGGAAAGCGCGCGCCCTGCCCGAGTTCGAGACGGCCCGCAGGGCGATACCCGACGGATGGCGCTCGGACACCAACGGGGAATGGCTGAATCTCACCCCGCTCGGCGCCGACGGCACGCCCCGCCAGGGCTCGAAGCAGGGCTGGAAGATCCACGCATCGGCCACCCGGGGCGGCGCCGAGAAGACGGCTTCGATCGTCTGGGACTATTGCGTGCCGCGCGGTATTCCGTTCAAGTTCGTGCCGGCGCCGCACCTTCTGCACCTGCGGAACGCCAAATACGCGGGCCGCGACACCAGCGGGAAATTCGTCACCGTCTATCCGGCCGACGACGGACAATGCCACCGAATACTCGAAGAACTGGGCGAACTCCTGCGCGGGTTCGACGGGCCCTACATTCTCACCGACCTGCGCTGGGGCGACGGTCCGCTCTACGTGCGCTACGGCGCCTTCGCCCGCCGCATGGTCGTCGATGAACGCGGGGTACTTGTCACAGCCATCGAGGACGGCGAAGGCCGTCTCGTGCCCGACAACAGAGAGCCCGCGTTCCACGTCCCCGACTGGGTGCCCCTGCCCGCCTTCCTCAAACCTCACTTCGACGCCCGCAACGCGCAGACCGTCGCCGATCTTCCGTACCGCTTCGAGAAGGCCCTGCACTTCTCCAACGGGGGCGGCGTCTACCGGGGCACCGACACCCGCGACGGGCGCAAGGTCGTCCTCAAGGAGGGGCGTCCGCACGCCGGTCTGGCCGCCGACGGGGCCGACGCCATCGCCCGCCTGGAGCGCGAGAAGGCCGCCCTCGAACGGCTCTCCGGGCTCGGGGTCGCTCCCGAGGTGCGGGACTGGTTCCTCATCGGCGACCACCGCTTCCTCGTCATGGACCACGTGGAGGGGCGGCCGCTCAACGCGTTCTTCGCCGAGCGGCACCCGCTGCTGTCGCCCGCCCCCGACCCGGCCGCCGTCGCCGCCTACGCGGACTGGGTGCTGGGGATCAACGCCGCCGTCGAGAAGGCCGTCGCCGCCGTCCACGAGCGCGGCATCGTCTTCAACGACCTGCACCTGTTCAACATCATGGTCGACCCCGACGAGCAGAGCGTCACCCTCATCGACTTCGAGGCCGCCACCCGCGCCGAGGAGAACGGCAGCCAGATGCTGGCCCACCCCGGCTTCTGGGCGCCCCTGGACCGCACCGGCACCGACATCGACCGCTACGCCCTCGCCTGTCTGCGGATCGCCTTGTTCCTGCCGGTCACGACCCTGTTCGTGGTGGACCGCGCCAAGGCCGCGCACCTGGCCGACATCATCGCCGCCGAGTTTCCCACCGTTCCCCGGGAGTTCCTCGACGAAGCCGTCGCCGAGATCACCCGCGGGAGCGCGGACGCGCCGCCGGTCACGGGGAGGGGAGCGACCGGCGCCGCTCCGCGTGTCGAGCCCGGCGACTGGCCCGCCGCCCGCGACTCCATGGCCGCCGCCATCCTCGCCTCGGCCACCCCGGACCGCGACGACCGGCTCTTCCCCGGCGACGTCGCCCAGTTCGCCACCGGCGGCGGCCTCGGCCTCGCCCACGGCGCGGCCGGTGTCCTCCTCGCCCTCGACCAGACCGGCGCCGCCCGCTACGAGCAGGGCGAGCAGTGGCTCCTCGACCACACAGAACCCGTGCCGCCCGGCACCGCGCTCGGCCTCTACGACGGCATCGCCGGGATCGCCTACGCCATGGAGCGCATGGGGCACCGGCAGCGCGCCCTCGACCTCGTCGACCGCCTGCTCGGCGAGAAGTGGCAGCGGCTCTCCACCGGCCTGAACGGCGGGCTCGCCGGCGTCGGCCTCGTCCTCGACCACCTCGCCCGCGCCACCGGCGAGAGCGCCCTCGCCGACCGCGCCCTGGAGGCGGCCCGGATCGTCGCCGACCGGATCATCCACGTACGCGACACGGACCGGACCCCCGCCTCCAAACGGCGGGCCGGGCTGATGCGCGGCCTCAGCGGGCCCGCCCTGTTCCTGCTGCGGCTGTACGAGCACACGGGGGACCCGGTCCATCTCGAACTCGCCGGCACGGCTCTTGAGCTGGACCTCGATCGCTGTCGCAGCTCGTCCGACGGCGGGCTCCACGTCGACGAGGGCTGGCGCACCATGCCCTACCTCGGGGACGGCAGCGCCGGGGTCGGCATGGTCCTCGACGACCATCTCCGGATCGCCCCGGCGGGCGCGGATCTCGGCGGGCGCGACCTCGAACAGGTCCGCGCGTCCATCGTCACCGCCGCCACCTCACGCTTCTACGTCCAGCCCGGCCTCCTCGAAGGACGCGCCGGGATGATCCTGCACCTCGCCCGCACCACGGCGCCCGGCGCCACGGAGGCGCGGCTCGCCGGGCAGATCGACGCCCTCGGCTGGCTGTCGATGCCGTACAAGGGCGAACTCGCCTTCCCCGGGCACCAGATGATGCGCCTGTCCATGGACCTCGGCACCGGAACGGCAGGGTGCCTGCTCGCGCTCGGCGCGGCCATGGACCCGGAACGCGGCGTCCACCTGCCGTTCCTCCCGCCCCCGCGGCGGCCCTGAAGCCGGCTCCGGCACCGTCCGGAGTCGTGACACAACAACCGCACAGCACCACCCCGTCCCCATGAGATGAAGCTGACGAAAGGGAACACCATGGCACTTCTCGACCTGCAGAGCATGGAAGCCGACGAGACCACCGGTGGCGGTGGCGGCGGCGACGCGGGCAGCAACGTCAGTCTGCTGCTCTGCGACAAGCACAGCTCCAACAGCACCATCCTCTGTCTGTGACGGTTCGTCCGCCGCGATGAGCTGACGACGGCGGGGTCGCCCCTGGTGGGCGGCCCCGTCTTCTTCCCTGCCCCCGCCCCCACGGATGCGAGGCCCCATGAAGGCGTCCGGCGACGCGCTCCTGCGCTCCGCCACCCGCTACAGCGCGGGCCGGTGCCTGGCCCTGTGCCTGCTCACCGTCGTCTCGTCCGGCGCGGGCCTGCTCCTTCCCTACGTCCTCGGGCGCACCCTGGACGCCCTGTTCGCCGCGCACGCCGCGCCCGCGAAGGACGGCGCCGCCCACCACTGGCTGCTGATCTGCGGTGTCCTGCTCGGCGGGCTCATGCTCCTCGGGGCCTGCGAGGACGTCCTCACCGGCACCACCAACGCCCGCACCACCGCCTGGCTGCGCCACCGCGTCGTCGGCCACGTCCTCGCCGTCGGGCCCGGCGCCACCGCCCGCTTCCCGGCCGGTGACCTCGTCGCCCGGCTCGTCGGCTCCACCGCGCAGGCCGGACCCGCCCCGGCGACCGTGGCCGCGCTCGCCGCCACCGTGATCACGCCCGTCGGCGCGCTCGTCGCCCTCGGCCTCACCGACCCGTGGCTCGTGGCCGCGTTCCTCGCCGGGGCGCCCGCCCTCGCCCTGCTGCTCCGCTCCTTCGCGCGCGCCTCGACCGACTGCGTCACCGCCTACCAGAACGCACAGGGCGACATCGCGACCCGGCTGACGGAGGCGATCGGCGGGGCCCGCACCATCGCCGCCGCGCACACGGCGGAGCGCGAGACCGCCCGTGTGCTCAAGCCCTTGCCGCAACTCCGGTACCAGGGGCTGCGGTTGTGGCACGTGCAGGGGCGGGCCAGCGCGGGAGCCGTCGCTCTCGCGCCGCTGCTCCAGATCGCCGTCATCGCCACGGCCGGGCTGCTCCTCCTCCACGACCGGCTCACCGTGGGGGAGCTGCTCGCCGCCTCCCGGTACGCCGCACTCGCCACCGGCGTCGGCATGCTCGTCGGCGACATCGCCGCCCTGGTCCGCACCCGCGCCGCCGGACAGCGCCTCGGCGACGTCCTGGAGCAGCCCGCGCCCGCGTACGGGGACACCCCCCTGAGCGAGGGCGGCGGGCGGCTCGAACTCCGCTCCGTCACCGCCCGCCGCGACGGCCGGACCGTCCTCGACCGGATCGACCTCACCGTCCCCGCCGGGGAGACCCTCGCCGTGGTCGGCGTCTCCGGCGCGGGCAAGTCCACGCTCGCCGCCCTCGCGGGCCGCCTCGCCGACCCCGACGAAGGCACCGTCCTGCTCGACGGGGTGCCGCTCACCGCACTGAGCCGCGCCGAGCTGCGCGCCGCCGTCGGCTACGCCTTCGAGCGGCCCACCCTGCTCGGCGACACCCTCGCCGACACGATCGCCCTCGGGCCCGGACCCCGTACGGCGGACGACGACCGGATCGTCCGCGCCGCCGAGGCCGCCCACGCCGACACCTTCGTACGCCGGCTGCCCGACGGGTACGCCACCGCCTGCGCCGACGCGCCACTCTCCGGCGGCGAAGCCCAACGCCTCGGCCTGGCACGGGCGTTCGCGCACGGCGGGCGGCTGCTCGTCCTGGACGACGCGCTGTCCAGCCTCGACATGATCACCGAACGGGAGATCGCCGCCGCGCTGCTGCGCCACGCGCCCGGCACCACCCGCCTCGTCGTCGCCCACCGCGCGACGACCGCCGCCCGCGCCACCACCGTCGCCTGGCTCGACGGCGGCCGGATCCGCGCGCTCGGCCCGCACGCGCGGCTGTGGCAGGACCCCGACTACCGGGCCGTCTTCGCGGGCGCCCGGGCGGAGGGGACGGCATGACCACGACCGCCCCGCGTCCGGGAACGTACCGCCGTGGCCTGCGCTTCCTGCGCGAGCGCCGGTCCACAGTCGTCCGGCTCGCCCTCTGGTCGGTCCTGGAGACCGGGCAGACGTTCCTGCTCGGCCTGGCCCTCGCCCGCGCGCTGGACGACGGGTTCCTCGCCGGGAGCCAGGAGACCGGGCTGCTCTGGCTCGGCGTGGCCGTGCTCGGCGTCGCCGCGGGCGCCGTCGGCACCGCCAAGGTCTACGGGGCCGTGGCCGGGCTCGTCGAACCGTTGCGGGACCTGCTCGTGCGCCGCGTCGTCGAGCGGGGCGTGCGCGGCGGGGACGGGGCGGCCGTCTCGCGGCTCACCCAGCAGGTGGAGATCGCCCGCGACACCTTCGCCGGGCTGATCATGGTCTCCCGGTCGTTCGTGTTCACCGCCGCGGGCGCGCTCATCGGCCTGTTCTCGCTCTCGCCCGTCCTCCTGCTCGTCGTCGCGCCGCCGCTCGTCGCGGGCGTCGCCCTGTTCCTCGGGACGCTGCGGCCGCTCGCGCGCGGACAGGAGACCTATCTGATCGCCGACGAGAACGTCTCGGCGCGGCTCGCCGTCGTCTGCGCCGGGCTCAGGGACGTCACCGCCGCAGGCGCCGAGGGGCCGACGGCGCGGGGCGCGGGCACCCTGATCGACCACGAGTACCGGGCCGCCCGCACCCTCGCCTGGTGGGCCGTCCCGCGCGTCCTCGCCCTCGGCATCGGCGCTCAGCTGCCGCTGCTCCTGCTCCTCGTCACGGCGCCGTGGACGCTCGACCGGGGCGTCACGCCGGGCGCCCTCGTCGGCGCCCTCGCCTACGTCGGGCAGTCCCTCGCCCCCGCCCTGCAGAGCCTCGTCCACGGGCTCGGCGCGGGCGGCTCACGCCTGGCCGTGGTGCTGCGCAGGCTGACCACAGAGACGCAGCAACAGAGCGTTGCCATAGGGGAGTTGACGTGCTCCGCCGGTGATCCGTCGGCGCCCGCCCTGCGCGCCTCCGCGCTCACCTTCGCGTACGGGCCGGGGGCCGCGCCCGTCGTCGACCGCCTCGACCTGACCGTCCCGCGCGGCGGTCATCTCGCCGTCGTCGGGCCCAGCGGCATCGGCAAGTCCACCCTCGCCGGACTCGCCGCCGGGCTGCTCGTCCCCGAGACCGGGGAGGTCCGGGTGTGCGGACTGCCCGCCCGGTCCCCGCAGGCCGCCGCCGATCGCGTCCTCATCCCGCAGGAGGCGTACGTCTTCGGCGGCACCCTGCGCGACAACCTCGGCTACCTGCGCCCGGACCCGGTGCCGGACGACGAGCTCACCGCCGCCGCGACCGCCGTCGGCCTCGACGCGCTGCTCGGACGGCTCGGCGGGCTCGACGCCCCCCTGGACCCGGCGGCGCTGTCCGCGGGGGAGCGCCAGCTGATCGCGCTGACCCGCGCCTACCTGTCGCCCGCACCGCTCGCCCTGCTCGACGAGGCGACCTGCCACCTCGACCCGGCGGCGGAGGAGCGCGCCGAGCGGGCGTTCGCGGCCCGGCCCGGCGGGACCCTGGTGGTGGTCGCCCACCGGATCAGCTCCGCCCACCGGGCCGACCGCATCCTGGTGATGGACGGCCCCCGCACCGTCAGCGGGGACCATGAGGAACTGCTGCTGCGTTCGCAGCTCTACCGCGATCTGGCCGGGGCGTGGGGGCTGCCGGAACAGGCGTCACAGCCAGCCTTCGCCCTGGGATATCCGGATGGCGTCGATCCTGTTGCGGGCGCCGATCTTGCGGGTGATGGCGGCCATGTAGTTGCGCACCGTGCCGTTGGACAGATGCAGCCTGCGCGCGATCTCGGCGACCGGAGCCCCCTCGGCCGCGAGGGATAACACCCCTAACTCTCTTCTGGTCAAGGGGTTCTGGGCCGCTCTGAGGAACCCGAAGCCCAGCGAGTCGTCGACGAACCGCTGTCCCTTCGCGACCTGCCGTATTCCGGTGAGGAGCTGTTCCACGGGTCCGTCCTTGTCCACGTAGCCGAGCGCCTGGGCCTCCATGGCCCGGCGCAGAGGTCCGGGCCTGCTCTTGCTGGCGAGCACCACGAGCGCGCTCCGCAGCTCCGCCAGCGGCGGTGTCCCGTACGACGCGTCGCAGTCCAGGTCCGCCACGCATATCTGCGGCGCGAGCGCGCCCGCGCGGACGCCCGCCGTACGCCAAGGTGTGTGATGGACCTCCAGGTCCGGTTCCCGCCCGAGCCGTTCGGCCAGCGCCGAACGCATCAGACAGGAGTCGTGCACGAGAAGTACCCGGATCACGCTGCCCCCTCAAAACCGTCCGCGCCCGTCGCTCCCCCAAGCGCTTGAACAATTCAACCGACGGGTTCCCCGATCCGGGCGGGCGCAACGGTCAACGGCCACAAATAGCTCAGTCGTGGCCGGGATCGGTCAGGTCGATGAGGCGGCAGACCGTCTCGATGTCGATCTTCACCTGGGCGATGGAGGCCCGCCCGGACAGCCAGGTGATCAGCGCCGAGTGCCAGGTGTGCTCGATCACCCGGACGGCGGAGAGCTGCGCGGGCGTCGGATCGTCCAGCTCCATCGCGTCCAGGATGATCGCCGTGGTCTGCCGCGACACCTGGTCCACCTCGGGGCTGACGCTGCGGTCGGCGAAGGTCAGCGCCCGCACCATCGCGTCGGCCAGATGCGGCTCACGCTGAAGGGCGCGGAAGGCGCGCATCAGCGTCTCGGCGACACGCTCGGCGGGGGAGTCCGAGGACGGCGGACGCTTGCGCACGGTGGTGTGCATGTGCTGCAACTGGTCCTGCATGGTGGCGACAAGGAGATGGACCTTGCTGGGGAAGTAGCGGTACAGCGTGCCGAGAGCGACCTGCGAGTCCTCGGCGACCTCGCGCATCTGCACCGCGTCGAAACCGCCGCGGGCCGCCAGCTGGGCGCTCGCGTGCAGGATGCGGCGGCGCCGCGCCTCCTGCCGCTCGGTGAGCGCGGGGGCGCCCTGCGCGGAGCTTCTGCCGTCCGGAGCTGTCATCAGTTCGCTTCCGTGTCCTGTCGTCCCGGCCGTGGCGTGAATCACCCGATCCGCCGGTCACAGCCTCGCTACCTGCCGGTAGATTCGATGCACATTGAACGATCCAGTCTGAAACTTGTTCTAGATTAGCGTCCCCACGTAGTGTCCAGTGTCCACGGGCAAGCAGGGAGAAGGGTGGCCTGGAGTGACCGCGGAGTCGTTGCGCATCGCTCTGCTCACGTACAAGGGCAATCCGTTCTGCGGGGGCCAGGGCGTGTATGTGCGCCACCTCTCGCGTGAGCTGGCCCGGCTCGGGCACCGCGTGGAGGTGATCGGCGCGCAGCCCTACCCCGTACTGGACGAGGGCGAGGACCTCGCCGGGCTCTCCCTCACCGAGCTGCCCAGCCTCGACCTGTACCGCAGCCCCGACCCGTTCCGCACGCCGGGGCGCGGCGAGTACCGGGACTGGATCGACGCCGCCGAGGTCGCCACCATGTGGACCGGCGGCTTCCCCGAACCCCTCACGTTCTCCCTGCGCGCCCGCCGCCATCTGCAAGCGCGGCGCGGCCGGTTCGACGTCGTGCACGACAACCAGACCCTCGGCTACGGCCTCCTCGGCGGCCCGGACGCGCTCGGCGCACCGCTGGTCACCACCATCCACCACCCGATCACCGTCGACCGGCAGCTGGAGCTGGACGCCGCCGCGCACTGGCGCCGCCGCCTCTCGGTGCGCCGCTGGTACGCGTTCACCCGCATGCAGAAGCGCGTCGCGCGCCGCCTGCCGTCCGTGCTCACCGTCTCCGGCACCTCGCGCGACGAGATCGTGCAGCACCTGGGCGTGGAGGAGAAGCGCGTCAGCGTCGTCCACATCGGCGCCGACACCGACCTCTTCTCGCCGGATCCGGCCGTCCCCGAGGTGCCGGGGCGGATCGTGACGACCTCCAGCGCCGACGTCCCGCTCAAGGGCCTCGTCTTCCTCGTCGAGGCGCTCGCCAAGGTGCGTGCCGAGCAG
The DNA here is from genome assembly GCF_044332585.1 of Streptomyces sp. NPDC016845. Lineage (NCBI taxonomy): Bacteria > Bacillati > Actinomycetota > Actinomycetes > Kitasatosporales > Streptomycetaceae > Streptomyces > Streptomyces sp. NPDC016845. The sequence goes on from NZ_JBIRPI010000002.1 coordinate 321,569, forward strand.
CCCGACGCGCACCTCGTCGTCGTCGGCAAGCGCGCCGAGGACGGGCCCGTCGCCCAGGCCATCGAGCGGTACGGGCTCGAAGACGCCGTCCGCTTCGTCAAGGGCATCAGCGACCCGGAACTCGTCGGCCTGGTCCGCTCCGCGCAGGTCGCGTGCGTGCCCTCGCTCTACGAGGGCTTCTCGCTGCCCGCCGCCGAGGCCATGGCCACCGGCACCCCGCTCGTCGCCACCACCGGCGGCGCGATCCCCGAGGTCGCGGGCCCCGACGGGGAGACCTGCCTCGCGGTGCCGGCCGGGGACGCGGGCGCGCTCGCCGCCGCCCTGCTCCGGCTCCTCGGCGACGCGACCCTGCGCGCCCGCCTCGGCGCCGCGGGCCGCGCCCGGGTCCTCGCCCGCTTCACCTGGGCGCGGGCCGCGCAGGGCACGGCCGAGCTGTACCGCGCGGCCATCGACGCGGCGGCTCCCGGCACCCCCGTACGGCCGAACCAGACAACTCCTCAGGAAACCTCTCAGGAAACCTCTCAGGAAAGCAGGGCCACGTGCTGACCGTCGACTTCACCCGCTTCCCGCTCGCCGCGGGTGATCGCGTCCTCGACCTCGGCTGCGGCGCGGGACGGCACGCCTTCGAGTGCTACCGGCGCGGGGCCCGGGTCGTCGCCCTCGACCAGAACAAAGAGGAGATCGCCGAGGTCGCCAAGTGGTTCGCCGCCATGAAGGAGGCCGGTGAGGCCCCCGCTGGCGCCACCGCCACCGCGATGGAGGGGGACGCGCTGCAACTCCCCTTCCCCGACGAGTCGTTCGACGTCGTCATCATCAGCGAGGTCATGGAGCACATCCCCGACGACAAGGGCGTGCTCGCCGAGATGGTGCGCGTGCTCAGGCCGGGCGGCCGCATCGCCGTCACCGTGCCGCGCTACGGCCCCGAGAAGGTCTGCTGGGCGCTGTCCGACGAGTACCACGAGGTCGAGGGCGGCCACATCCGCATCTACAAGGCCGACGAACTGCTCGGCAGGATGCGCGAGGCGGGCCTGAAGCCGTACGGCACGCACCACGCGCACGCCCTGCACGCCCCGTACTGGTGGCTGAAGTGCGCGTTCGGCGTCGACAACGACAAGGCGCTGCCGGTCAAGGCGTACCACAAGCTCCTGGTCTGGGACATCATGAAGAAGCCCGCCCTGACCCGGGTCGCCGAGCAGTTGCTCAACCCCGTCGTCGGCAAGAGCTTCGTCGCCTACGCCACCAAGCCGCACCTGCCGAAGGACAGCGGGGCCGCTGCGTGAGCAGTCCTGAGCGGACCGAACTCCTCGTACTCGACGGCGTTCTGACGGCTGATCAGGTCGCGCGGACGGTGCGCGGCCTGCTCGGCGTACAGCGTCCGGACGGCGCCATACCCTGGTTCCGCCACCACCATCTCGACCCCTGGGACCACACCGAGGCAGCCATGGCGCTCGACGTGGCCGGGGAGCACGAGGCCGCCGAGCGCGCCTACGACTGGCTCGCCCGCCACCAGAACGACGACGGCTCCTGGTACGCCGCCTACCTCGACGGCGACCCGCACGACGTCACCGACCCCGGCCGCGAGACCAACTTCGTCGCCTACGTGGCCGTCGGCGTCTGGCACCACTACCTCTCCACCGGCGACGACGCGTTCCTCGACCGCATGTGGCCCGTCGTGTACGCGGCGATGGAGTGCGTGCTGCGGCTCCAGCAGCCCGGCGGCCAGATCGGCTGGAAGCGCGACGCCGACGGCACGGCGGTGAACGACGCGCTCCTCACGGGCAGTTCGTCGATCCATCACGCCCTGCGCTGCGCCCTCGCCATCGCCGAACAGCGCGAGGAGCCGCAGCCCGACTGGGAGCTGGCCGTCGGCGCCCTGCGCCACGCCATCCGGCGCCACCCCGAGCGGTTCCTCGACAAGGACCGCTACTCCATGGACTGGTACTACCCGGTGCTCGGCGGCGCCCTGCGCGGCGCCGAGGCCAAGGCGCGCATCGAGGAGGGCTGGGAGCGGTTCGTCGTCCCCGGGCTCGGCGTGCGCTGCGTCGTGCCGAACCCGTGGGTCACCGGCGGGGAGAGCGCCGAACTCGCCCTCGCCCTGTGGGCGGTGGGCGAGTCCGACCGCGCGCTGACGATCCTCCAGGACATCCAGCACCTGCGCGATCCGCGCTCCGGCCTGTACTGGACCGGCTACGTCTTCGAGGACCGGGCCGTGTGGCCCGAGGAGCTCACCACGTGGACCGCGGGGTCGGTCCTGCTCGCCGTGGCGGCCCTCGGCGGCGACGAGGCGACCTGCCAGGTGTTCGGCGGCCAGCTCCTCCCGTCCGGGGTGGACCCGGACTGCTGCGTCTGAGCTCCGCTGGAGGTGCCGCGACAGGTGTCCGGGGTGCTGCGACAGGTTGTTCGGCCGACTGCGGCGCCGTCGTGGCTGGTCGCGCCCCACGGCGGCGCCGCTGATGCACACAGCCCCGCGCCCCTATGGGGCGCTGCCGCGGAGCCTCGCCATGAGGACCCCGGGCAGCGGTGGAGCCGGTCAGTGGCGGCGCAGCTGGTTCGCGAGGAAGTGGCCGATCGCCAGGTAGACGACGGCGGCGAGGCCGTAGCCCGCGACCACGCGCGCCCACGCGGCGTCGAAGGTGAACAGGTCGTGCGACCAGCCGGCCAGCCAGCCCGCCGCGTCGTGGACCCACTGGACCAGGTCGTTGCCCCGGTTCGCGTCCAGCAGATACATCACGATCCACAGGACGAGAATGACTGCCAGGATGTCTGCAATGATCATGACAACCCGGCCTGCTTCGCTTGAGCCTCTGTAACGCCGATTCACAGACATGAAGTCCGGATGTCCCCGAATCCCGCGGGAAAACCAGGGCGCGCACCGCCCCGTGACGAGGCCGCCGACACGGACGGGCTCACCGGAGTGGCGCAGTGACCGGGGCCGGGTGAGGCTGCCAGCAGTGCAGCCCAAGGCCCGGAGGTACCCGTGGTGCTCAGCTTCCCCCTTCCCGTGCGCCGCCTGCTGGTGGCCGTGCTCCTGTGCGGCGCCATGCTGGCGGGCACCACCGCGTGCGGCGGCGACGACACGGACGCGACGGCCAACGCGTCGGCCAGTCCCAGCGCGTCGACCACGGCCCAGAAGCAGAAGCTGGCCAAGACGCGGTTCGTGGCCAACGCCGGTATCGCCGCCGGCGCCACCTACCAGTGGATCGTGAAGCCGTGGAAGGCGGGCAAGTTCAAGAAGGGCGCGGACGGCCGCAAGGTCGCCCTGGTCAAGGCGGGCCTCGCGGGCGCGCTCACGTACAACCGGCTGAAGGCCGCGAAGAAGAACGCCGAGGGCGACCCGACGCTCGCCAAGGCGGTCGCCCCGCTCACCTCGGGCATCGACGCGCTCAAGGACCTGCCCAGCAAGCTGCGCAAGGGCGAGGGCACCGACTCGGTCGCCTCGTCCTTCGACGACATCATCAACAAGGTGAAGGGCGCCGGGAAGGACGCGGGCGCCGAGGTCAAGAACAAGGTGCCGTCGGCGTCCGAGCTCCGCAACGCGGGTTAGCGCACATCAGGCGTTGAGCTCGGCCAGGGTACGCAGGGTCTCCGGGTCCGGTGACAGAACGAGCAGGTCCGTCACCGGGCCCTTGCGCCACAACTCCAGGCGCTCGGCGATCCGCCCGCGCGGCCCCACGAGCGAGATCTCGTCGGCGAACGCGTCCGGTACCGCCAGCACCGCCTCCTCCCGCCGCCCCCGCGCGAAGAGCTCCTGGACGCGCCGGGCCTCGGCCTCGTACCCCATCCGCGCCATGAGGTCGGCGTGGAAGTTACGGGTGCTGTGCCCCATGCCGCCGATGTAGAAGCCGAGCATGGCCTTGACGGGGAGCAGCCCCTCGGCGACGTCGTCGCAGACCTTGGCCCGCGCCATCGGCGCGACCATGAACCTCTCGGGGAGATCGGTCAGGGCGGCCTCGTACGCGTCGGTCCTCGTCGGTGACCAGTACAGCGGCAGCCAGCCGTCCGCGATCCGCGTCGTCTGCGCGACGTTCTTCGGCCCCTCGGCACCGAGCAGCAGCGGCAGATCGGCGCGGAGCGGGTGGGTGATGGGCTTGAGGGCCTTGCCGAGGCCGGTGCCGTCCTCGCCGCGGTAGGGCAGCGGGTGGAAACGCCCGTCGCTCTCGACCGGGCCCGCGCGCCGCAGCACCTGCCGTACGACCTCCACGTACTCGCGCGTCGCGGCCAGCGGTGACCGCGGGAACGGCCGCCCGTACCAGCCCTCCACGACCTGCGGCCCGGACAGGCCGAGACCGAGCAGCATCCGGCCGCCCGACAGATGGTCCAGGGTCAGCGCGTGCATCGCGGTCGTGGTGGGGGAGCGGGCCGCCATCTGCGCGATCGCGGTGCCGAGCCGGATCCGGCTGGTGTGCGCGGCGAACCAGGTCAGCGGCGTGAAGGCGTCGCTGCCCCACGACTCGGAGGTCCACACGGAGTCGTACCCCAACGCCTCGGCGGAGCGTACGAGTTCGAGGTGGCCGGGGTCGGGCCCGCGCCCCCAGTAGCCGAGTGCGAGTCCGAGCCGCATGCGCGCACCTTCCGTCGACAGAAGCCGCTGTCTGACGGGCCGTCACCCGTGCCGCCCGTCGGGCGAGCGTACGCGAAAGGCCCCCCACCCGGAAGAAGACGGGAGAGGGGCCTCTACGAGCGCTCGGGGATCAGCCGCGCTGGATCCCGGTCGTGTCCTGGAGGACACCGCGGCGGCCGTCCTGGGTCTGGGCGATGAGGCCGGGGCCGCGCTGCTCGACGGCCAAGTACCAGGTACCCGGCGCCAGTTCGGCGATCGGCGTCGGCGAGCCGTCCTCCGCGTACAGCGGGCGCGGCACCGGCACGGCGAACCAGAACGGGGAGAAGTCCCCGGCGGGCTGGCCACCGGCCTGCGGCGCCGGAGCGGCGGCCTGCTGCGGCTGGCCCGGCTGCGCGCCGAACGGCTGCCCGCCGCCGGAGTGGCCCGGACCCGGCTGGCCCGGCTGCGCGCCGTACGGCTGGCCCGGACCGGGCTGGCCGTGCTGCTGGGCGCCCGGGTAGCCGTAACCACCCTGCGGCTGACCGCCGTAGGGCTGCGGCTGCTGGGGGCGCGGGGCGCCGACGAGGGCGGCCTTGAGGGCCGGGACCAGGGGGGTCGCGACGGCCGCCGCGGCGAGCACGAGAGCGGCGATGAGACCGAGGATCAGGCCCGCACCGGTGTCGATGGAGTCCGCGAGAGTGCCATCGATGAACCCGGTGGGGTCGAACATCGTCCACAGCGCGGTCCACGCCGAGAAGATGGTCAGGCATACGCCGAACTGCCCCAGGTCCAGACCGGCCACCTTGCGGGGCTGCGGGAGACCACGGGCCACGACGATCAGGATCGCGCCGACGATGCCGGCGACGTAGATCCCCATCACGAGGCCAAGGTTGTCCCAAGCATTGGGGATGTCGCTGCCTGAGCCATCGAATGCATCGAGGAACGAGGCGATGAACAGCAACACCGCTGCTCCGATCACCACGCCGTCGCCTCGAGTGAGGGAGCGGATATTCACTTCAGGTCCTTCGGTTCAGTCGTCACGTCATCGTCAGGAGGCGGCGCCAAGCGCGGGGGTGGCCCCTCATCGTACGGAGGACACTATCGTCCACGTCCCGAGGGTGTCTGCCGAGATCCACACGGTGGTGTCTACCCGCGCAGGAAACTCACGATTCCCTCAGAGAGCCCTTGCGCCGCCTTCTGCCGCCAGGTCCCTGACGTCAGCCGCGCCGCGTCCTGCGCGTCCCGCATGTTGCCGCACTCGATGAACACCTTCGGCACGGTCGACAGATTCAGCCCGCCCAGGTCGGCGCGGGTGTCCAGGCCGGTGCCGCCGCCGATGTAGTTCGACGGGGGCTGCCCCGTGACCTGCAAGAACTTGCCCGCGACCCGCTCGCCGAGGTCGCGTGAGGAGGCGACGATCGGGCGGGTGTCCGCGCTGCCCGCGTGCACGGATGCGGGAAGGATCACATGGAAGCCGCGGTTCCCGGCGCCGGAGCCGTCCGCGTGCACGGAGATCGCGGCGTCCGCCCCGGCCTGGTTGCCGATCGCGGCGCGCTCGGTGACGCAGGGGCCCCAGGCCCGGTCCCCGTTCTGCGTGAACTTCACGGTGGCGCCCTGCTCCTGCAGGAGGGTGCGCAGGCGGCGCGAGACGTCGAGGGTGAACTGCGCCTCGGTGTAACCGGCGTTGGTGGAGGTGCCGGTGGTGTCGCACTCCTTGGTCGCGTTGCCGACGTTCACCTGGCGATTGATATCGGCCGGGTGCCGAAAGTTGCCCGGATTGTGACCCGGGTCGATGACGACGACCTTGCCCGCGAGCGGACCGGTGCCGCCGCCCGCCGGTTTCGACGGCGTCTTCGAGGACGCCGGGGCGGACGGGGAGGCGGTCGAGGGGGCCTTCGACGGGGAACCGTTCGGCTCCTTCGCGTCCGCCTCGTCGGATGCTCCGGCGGAGGACGTGGCGGACGTGGGGGAGGTGGCGGACCGGCTCGGCGCCGGGAGCACCTTCGCCGTGTCACCGCCGCCGCTGCCGCCCACGGCCTGCGTGACCACCCAGATCGCGCCCGCCGCGACGGCGCAGGCCGCCGTGGTGATCAACAGTGGCCGCGTACGCGTCCCGCGCGGTCTACGCCCCGGGTTGCCCGGGGCGTTGTTGTAGTAATCATCAAAGCCATCAGGGTCCGGACCTTCGTACGACACGGGGCGAGCCTAACCGTGCGCCCGCGGCGCCGCGCCCGTTCGCCGCAGGACGCGCAGCGAGTCGTGCACTGAGACCTCGGTGAACTCCCCGGACGCAAGGGCCCGCAGGTACACGCGGTACGGGGCCTGCCCCGTCCACTCGTCGTGCTTGACGGGGAAGACGTCGTGGATGACGAGAAGGCCGCCCTCCACGACGTGCGGTGCCCAGCCCTCGTAGTCGGCGTTCGCGTGCTCGTCGGTGTGGCCGCCGTCGATGAAGACGAGCCCGAGCGGACCGCCCCATACCTTCGCCACCTGCGGCGACCTGCCGACGAGCGCCACCACGTGCTCCTCGAGACCCGCCGCGTGCAGGGTGCGCCGGAAGGTGGGCAGCGTGTCCATGAGCCCGACCACCGGGTCGACCGTCTCCGGGTCGTGGAAGTCCCAGCCCGGCTGCTGCTCCTCGCTGCCGCGGTGGTGGTCGACGGTGAGCGCCGTCACCCCGGCGGCGCGGGCCGCGTCCGCGAGCAGGATCGTGGAGCGCCCGCAGTACGTGCCCACTTCGAGCAGCGGCAGCCCGAGCGCCGCCGCCTCGACCGCGGCCGCGTACAGCGCGAGCCCCTCGCCGAGCGGCATGAACCCCTTGGCCTTCTCGAAGGCGGCGAGGGTGTCGGGGTGCGGAGCGCGGCTCGTGGTGGTCATGCCGTTCATGCTGCCGTACGGCATGGCGGGCTGGGGCGGCAGCCCTGCCGGCGGCGCGGGCCCGTTCGCGGTCGACGAAGAGAGGGTGCGCCGACAAGCCGACAAGCCGACAAGAGGAGGACGCGCGGCGCAGAAGCGCCGCGCGTCCTCGTCCGCGTGCTGAGCCGCCCCGAGCCGTCCGGGTCAGACCTGCTCGGCCACCGCCTCCAGCGCCAGATCCATCCGCACCGCCCGGTTCTCACCATGGTGCGTCGCCGACGAGGCGCGCGGCGCGTGGCCATGGGCCGTCACCGCGAGGACGTAGGAGCCGCCCTCGGGGACGTCGAGGGCGTAGTGGCCCTCGGGGTCGGTCAGGGCGGCGCCCGCCTGGCGGCCCCGGCGGTCGATCAAGGTGACCTTGGCGTGGGCGACCGGCAGGCCCGCCGGGTCGAGGACCTGGCCGCGGAAGTGGGCGAAAGCCCCCTCCTTGTGGACCTCGTCGGCGCGGGCCAGGTTCGCGTCCTCCTCGCTGCTGGCGCGGAGCTGCCCTCCCTGGCGCACGACGGCCGCGCGGCGGCCGGGGAGGAAGAGAGCGAGCAGGACGCCCACCGCCACCGCGCCCGTGGCGATCAGGAACGAGACGCGGAAGCCCTGCATCGTCGGGACCGCGGCGCCGCCCACGTGGTCCGCCGTGTTGGCCAGGACCATGCCGATGACCGCCGACGACACCGACGTACCGATCGACCGCATCAGGGTGTTCAGGCCGTTCGCCGCGCCCGTCTCCGACGCGTCCACGGCGCCGATGATCAGCGCGGGCAGCGAGGAGTAGGCGAGGCCGATGCCCGCGCCGACGACGACCGAGATGACGATGGTCTGCCAGGCGGCGCTCATCAGGCCGAGCCCGGACCCGTAGCCGATCGCGATGATCACCATGCCGAGGATGAGGGTGACCTTCGGGCCGAAGCGGGCGGAGAGGCGGGCGTAGACCGGGGCCGTGAACATCATCGTCAGGCCGAGCGGGGCGACGCACAGACCCGCGACGACCATCGACTGGCCGAGGCCGTAACCGGTGGCGGACGGGAGCTGGAGCAGCTGGGGGAGGACCAGGGAGATGGCGTAGAAGGCGACGCCGACCATGATCGAGGCCAGGTTGGTGAGGAGCACCTCGCGGCGGGCCGTGGTGCGCAGGTCGACCAGCGGCGCCTTCAGGCGCAGCTCCATCGCGCCCCAGGCGAGGAGCACGACGAGCGCGGCGGCGAACAGGCCGAGGGTCATGCCGCTGCCCCAGCCCCAGTCGCTGCCCTTGGTGATCGGCAGCAGGAAGAGGACCAGGCCGAGCGAGAGGCCGAGCGCGCCCGCGATGTCGAAGGTGCCTTGCGCCCGCAGCGGGCTCTCGGGCACGAAGACGAGCGTGAGGAGCATCGCGACGACGCCCAGGCCCGCCGCGCCGAAGAACAGCGCGTGCCAGTCGGCGTGCTGCGCGACGAGCGCGGCGAGCGGCAGCGCGAGACCGCCGCCGACGCCGATGGAGGACGACATCAGCGCCATGGCCGAGCCGAGCTTCTCCGGCGGCAGCATGTCCCGCATCAGGCCGATGCCGAGCGGAATGGCGCCCATGGCGAAGCCCTGGAGCGCGCGGCCCGCGATCATCACTACGAGCTGGTCGGTGAAACCGCAGATCAGCGAGCCGACGACCATGACGGCGAGGCTGGTGAGCAGCATCCTGCGCTTGCCCGCGAGGTCGCCGAGGCGGCCCATGATCGGAGTGGAGACGGCGCCGGCGAGCAGGGTCGCGGTCATGACCCAGGTGGCGTTGGAGGGAGCGGTGCTCAGCAGCTCGGGCAGGTCTTTGATCACCGGCACGAGCAGCGTCTGCATGACGGCGACGACGATGCCGGAGAAGGCGAGGACGGGGACGACTCCGCCGGTTCGGCGTGGTGCGGTCGTCGGCTGGGACATTAAGGGGGCCTCCGGAGGCGGGTTCGGGGTCGCGGACGGCGGGGAGCAGGTCGCGCGTACAGCGTCGTGCGGGCGGCTGCCGGGCAGCTTGTGTGTAGCTCGAACCTGTTTCCTCGGGCGACTATTCCGATGATCGTCGTACGAGGTCGAACCTTGACCTTTTGTTTACATGTGGGCGTTCACTGTTCACCGCCCGGACCACCTGATGGCCCGTCACCAACTGCTGACTTGCCGTCAGGTCTGGTCTTCCGCTCTACTGGAACGTGTTCTACCGTGCGCGGCATGGGCATCGCCATCACGCAGGAACAGCGGGAACTCGCGGACTCCGTGCGCGGCTGGATCGCGCGCGCCGTACCGCCCGACGAGGTGCGCAAGCTGCTCGACGCCCCGGCCGCCCCCGGCCACCGCCCGTCCTACTGGGACGGCCTCGCGGCGCAGGGCCTCCTCGGCGTGCACCTGCCGGAGGCCTGCGGGGGCGGCGGCGGAACCCTGCTCGACCTCGCGGTGGCCGTCGAGGAGGCGGGCCGTGCGGCGCTGCCCGGACCGTATGTTGCGAGCGCGCTCGCCGCCGAGGTGCTGCGGCGGGCGGGGCGGCCGGATCTCGCCGGGGCGCTGGCGCGCGGGGAGCGGATCGGTGCCGCCGCGTTCGGGCCGGGCGGGATGGCGGCCGTCGCCGGGCCCGCCGGGCTCGTTCTCGACGGGGCCACGCCACCCGTGCTGACCGGCGCCGACGCGGATCTGCTCGTCATAGCGGCAACGAGCACCGTCAGCGCCGACCGTGCCGTCAGCGCCGTCAGCGCCGTCAGCGCCGTCAGCGCCGTCAGCGCCGTCAGCGCCGACCGTGCCGACCGTGCCGACCGTGCCGACCGTGCCGACCGTGCCGACCGTGCCGACCGTGCCGACCGTGCCGACCGTGCCGACCGTGCCGACCGTGCCGCCGGAGCCGACCGTGCCGCCGGAGCCGCTGGAGCCGCTGGAGTCGACGGAGTCGTATGGCTGGCCGTCGACGCCGATACCCCGGGGCTCGCCGTGCGGTGCCACGAGAGCGCCGACCCGACCCGGCCCACCGCCGGGATCGTCGCCTCGGGCGCCGTCGTCCCCGCCGACCGGGTCCTCGCCGTGGACGCCACCCTCGTCCGCGACCTCGCGTCCGTGCTGCTCGCCGCCGACGCCTGCGGCACCGCCGCCTGGGCGCTGCACACCGCCGCCGAGCACGCCAAGGTGCGTGAGCAGTTCGGCCGGCCCATCGGACGGTTCCAGGGCGTCAAGCACCTCTGCGCCGACATGCTCGTCCGCGTCGAACAGGCCCGCGCCCTGGTCTGGGACGCGGCACGGGCCCTCGACGACGAACCCGCCGCCGACGTCCGCGGGCTGGTCGCCGCGCTCGCCGCCGCGACCGCCCTCGACGCCGCGTACGGCTGCGCCAAGGACTGCGTCCAGATCCTCGGCGGCACCGGCTTCACCTGGGAACACGACGCCCACCTGTATCTGCGCCGGGCCGTCGTCGCCCGCCAGCTCCTCGGCGCGGGCGACGCCCACCGGCTGCGCGCCGTCCGCCTCGCCGAGTCGGGGGCCCGCCGCGCCCTGCGGTGCGCGCTGCCCGCCGGGGCCGACGTGTACCGGGAAGCCGCCCGCGCGGTCGTCGAACGGGCCCGCGGCCTCGACCCCGCCGCCGCGCGCCGCACCCTCGCGCCGACCGGCTACGCGGCGCCCCACCTGCCCCCGCCGTACGGGCTCGGCGCGGGACCGGTCCAGCAACTCGCCGTGCAGGAGGAGCTGAGCGCGGCCGGGGTGAAGGTCTCCGACCTCGGGATCGCGACCTGGGTCGTCCCCTCCCTCCTCACCTACGGCACCGAGGCGCAGCGCGACCGCTACCTCCCGCCCACCCTGCGCGGCGACCTCCTGTGGTGCCAGCTCTTCTCCGAACCCGGCGCGGGCTCCGACCTCGCCTCGCTGCGCACCCGCGCCGAACGCACCGACGACGGGCGCTGGCGGATCAACGGCCAGAAGGTGTGGACGAGCGCCGCGCAATGGGCCGACCACGGCATCCTCCTGGCCCGCACCGACCCGGCCGCCCCCAAGCACAAGGGCCTGACCTACTTCCTCGTCGACATGAAGCGGACGGACGGCATCGACATCCGCCCCCTGCGCGAGATCACCGGCGACTCCCTCTTCAACGAGGTCTACTTCGACGACGTCCTGCTCCCCGCCGACGCGGTGGTCGGCGAGGTCGACGGCGGCTGGCGCGTCGCCCGGCACACCCTCGGCAACGAACGCGTCCACATGGCCGACCAGCTGTCCTTCGACACCGGCCTGGAAGCACTGCTCGCCCGCGCGGGCGAACTGGACGACGCGTACCGGGCCCGGATCGGCGCCCTCGCGGCGGAGGCGCACGCCCTCGGCGGCATCGGCCTGCGGACGACCCTGCGCCAGATCGCGGGCGACGAGCCCGGCGCCGGAGCGTCCGTCAGGAAACTCGTCCAGACGCCGCACCAGCAGAAAGTCGCCGAACTCGCCCTGGAGCTGCTCGGCCCGGCGGGCGCCGTCCGCGAGGGTCCTGGCGAACGCGCCCTGCACGGCTTCCTGCTCTCCCGCTGCCTGACCATCGCGGGCGGGACGACCCAGGTGCAGCTGAACGTGGTGGCGGAACGGATCCTGGGCCTGCCGCGCGACTGAGCGCTCCACCGGAAGTGCCGCGACAGGTGTGCGGCCGGCTGCGGCGCCGTCTGGCTGTTCGTGCGGTTAGGCAGCAGCCCTCCGGGGCGCTGCCGGACCGCGACGTACTCCGCCCGACCGGCTCAGAGGACGCCCGGTCCCCGGACGGGTCCCTGGACGGACCGAAAGGGCGGGCTCATATCAAGGGCGGGCTCATATACCGTCGCGCGCCGGTGAGCAGCGTGATCCTCACCACCCCGCGCGCACCCCGTCCCGCCCTGGACCGCTCCGCCCCCGCTGACGGATGGTGGACGGGTCAGGCCAGTCATCACAGTCACCACAGTCGCTGAGGAGCCCGAGACCCATGCCGTTCCCCGCCCTCGACCCCGTCGACCCGCTGAACCTCGAAGCCCTCCTGACCGACGAGGAGCGGGCCGTGCGCGACACCGTGCGCCAGTTCCTCGACGACAAGGTCGAGCCGCACATCGCCGACTGGTTCGAGTCCGGCGAGCTGCCGGACCTGCCGGGGCTCGCCCGCGAGTTCGGCGCGATGGGCCTGCTCGGCATGCACCTGGAGGGCTACGGCTGCGCCGGGATGTCGGCCCGCGCCTACGGCATCGCCTGCCGTGAGCTGGAGGCCACCGACTCGGGGCTGCGCTCCTTCGTCTCCGTGCAGGGCTCCCTCGCCATGTTCGCCATCCACCGCTTCGGCTCGGAGGAGCAGAAGCAGGAGTGGCTGCCGAGGATGGCGGCGGGCGAGGCCATCGGCTGCTTCGGCCTCACCGAGCCCGACCACGGCTCCGATCCGGCGTCCATGACGACGCGGGCCCGCCGTGACGGCGAGGACTGGGTGCTCGACGGCCGCAAGATGTGGATCACGAATGGTTCGGTGGCGGCCGTCGCCGTCGTCTGGGCGCAGACCGAGGACGGTGTACGCGGCTTCGTCGTGCCCACCGGCACCCCCGGCTTCTCGGCGCCGCTCATCAAGCACAAGATGTCGCTGCGCGCGTCGGTCACGAGCGAGCTGGTCCTGGACGGCGTACGGCTGCCCGCCTCGGCCCAGCTCCCCGGGGCGCGCGGCGTCGGCGCCCCGCTGACCTGCCTGAACGAGGCCCGCTACGGCATCGTCTGGGGCGTCACGGGCGCCGCCCGCTCGGCGTGGCGGTCGGCCCGCGACTACGCGCTCCAGCGCGAGCAGTTCGGCAAGCCGATCGCGGGCTTCCAGCTCACCCAGCAGAAGCTCGTCGACATGGCGCTCGAACTGCACAAGGCGACGCTGACCGCGCTCCACCTCTCCGCCCTCAAGGACTCGCCCGCCGGTGTCCACCCCGCCCAGATCAGCTTCGGCAAGCTGAACAACGTGCGCGAGGCCATCGAGATCTGCCGCACCGCCCGCACGATCCTCGGCGCCAACGGCATCTCGCTCGAATATCCGGTGATCCGCCACGCCAACAACCTCGAATCGGTCCTCACCTACGAGGGCACGAGCGAGATGCACACGCTCGCGCTCGGCCAGGCACTGACGGGCCTCGCGGCCTTCCGTTAGCCTCCGCCTCCTGCCACTGCCTGACGGCCCGTCAGCCGGAGAGCGAGGACGCGCTCGTGCCGGCGCGCCAGTTCGTCGAGGGCGGCGCCGGCGACCGTGTGCTTGACGCTGGTGCGCCGCGCCCGACGCCCGCTACCGAGAGGTGGCCGGCCGCCACTGGTCGGCGAGGGCGGCCATCAGCACCTCGTCGCGCCAGACGCCGTCCCACAGCTCGACGTGGCGGCGGACGCCCTCCCGGACGAAGCCGACCTTCTCGTAGACGTGGAGCGCTCTGTCGTTGTCCGCGTACGCCGCCAGTTCGATGCGGTGCATGCCGAGCGCCCCGAAACCGTGGCCGACGATGAGGCGCATCGCCTCCGTGCCGAGGCCGCGACCGCGCCCGCGCGGGCCGATCAGCGTGCGGAACGTGCAGCGGCGGTGCTCCGGCACCCACTCGTTCAGCACGACCTCGCCGACCAGCTCACCGGTGGACCGGTCCGTCACCGCCAGGTCGAGCCGGTCCGGCTGCGCGGCGCGCGACCCGTACCAGGACCGAAGCTGCTCACGGCTGAACGGGGCCGGGTCGCCGCCGGTGAAGTACAGCAGCTCCGGGTCCACGAGGACGGCGGCCATGACGTCCGCGTCGTCCTCGGTGAACGGGCGCAGGACGGTCCGGTCGCCGGTGAGGACGGGCTTGTGGGAGAAGGGGGTCGCGGGGCGTTCCTGCTCTGCGGCGACGGGCTCCGTGGTCATCAGGGCAGTCTGCGGCACGGGCCGTTGGGCGTGGCAAGTCATTTACGGCCTACGTCCGGAGGCGTATGACCTCCGGCCCATGCCGGCTGCACCGAAATCCGGATGTACGGGGCCCGATCGGCCTGCGACCATGACACGTATGCCGCAGACCTCCCCCGACGTGCGAGCCGACACCGGCGCCGACATATCCGCCCGCAGACCCGCCCCGCCCGCCTGGCTGGTCGTCGCCGTGGCGTGTGCCGGGCAGTTCCTCGTCGTCCTCGACGTGTCCGTCGTCAACGTCGCCCTGCCGTCCATGCGCACCGACCTCGGGATGAGCGCGGGCGGGCTGCAATGGGTGGTGAACGCGTACTCGATCGCGTTCGCGGGGTTCATGCTGCTCGGCGGCCGCGCGGGGGATCTCTTCGGGCGCAAACGGATGTTCCTGGTCGGCCTCGGCCTGTTCACCCTCGCCTCCCTCGCGGGCGGCCTCGCCCAGGACGACTGGCAACTCCTCGCGGCCCGCGCCGTGCAGGGGCTCGGCGCCGCCGTGCTCGCCCCGTCCACGCTGACGATCCTCACCTCCGCCGTCCCCGAGGGCGCGGCGCGGGCCCGCGCCATCGCGACGTGGACGGCCGTGGGCGCGGGCGGCGGCGCGGCGGGCGGCCTCGTCGGCGGCGTCCTCACCGAGGGCCTCGACTGGCGCTGGGTGCTCCTCATCAACGTGCCCCTCGGCGCCGTCGTCCTCGCTGCCGCCGCCCGCTGGATCCGCGAGTCCAAGGCCGGTGGCGAACGCCGCCTCGACCTGCCCGGCGCCGTCCTCGTCACCGCCGGCACGGCCCTTCTCGCCTACGGCATCGTGCAGACCGAGGCGGAGGGCTGGGCCGCCGCGGCAACGCTGGTCCCGCTCGGCGTCGCGCTCGCGCTGATCGCGGCCTTCCTGCTCGTCGAAGCGCGTACGAGGCTGCCGCTGATGCCGCTCGGACTGTTCCGGGCGCGGTCCGTGGCCGCCGCCAACGCGGCGATGTTCGTCTGCGGCATGGGCAGCTTCGCCATGTGGTTCTTCATGACCCTCTACGCGCAGAACGTCCTCGGCTACAGCCCCATCGAGGCCGGGCTCGCCCTCGTCCCCAGCTCTCTCGCGGTCGTCGCCGGGTCGAAGATCGCGCCCCGGCTGATGCCGAGGTTCGGCGCGCGGAACGTCGCCGTCGCCGGTGTCCTCGTCACGGCCGCGGGGTTCGGCTGGCAGTCGACGATGAGCGCGGACGGCACGTACGTTCTGACGATCATGCTGCCAGGCATCGTGATGATGGCCGGTGCCGGGTTCGCGATGACGCCGCTGGCCTCTCTGGCGACGTCAGGGGCGGCGCCGGGCGATGCGGGGCTGGTCTCCGGGCTCGTCAACACGAGCCGCACGCTCGGCGGTGCGCTGGGCTTGGCGATCCTCTCCACCGTCGCGACGAGTCGCTCCGCGGGTTCGGCGGATCCTGCGGCGCTGACCCGCGGGTACGCGGGGGCGTTCCTCTGCGGGGCGGGGATCCTGGTGGTCGCGGTCGTGGTGCTGCTGGCGTGGATGCCACGGGATCGCGCCATCTCAAGCCCCTCCGGCGCTTGAGGAGCGGCCCGGGGCAGCGCGCCGTCCCCCGCGCCCCATTGAGATGCCGCACGCAGTGCGCATCTCAGGGGCGCGGGGAACGGCGCGAGCAACCACGACGGACCCGCACCCGAGAACGGCCGGGGGATGCCGCACGCGATGCGCATTCCAGGGGCGCGGGGAACGGCGCGACCAGCCACGGCGCACTCGCACCCGGCGACGCGCACGCACCCCTACGGCGCTACACCCAACCCTGCTGACGCGCCTCCCGGAGCGCCTCCATCCGGTTCCGCGTCCCGGTCTTCCCGATGGCCGAGGACAGATAGTTCCGCACGGTCGACTCGGAGAGATGAAGCTTCCCGGCGACGTCGGAGACGGTCGCCCCGTCCGCCGAGGCGCGGAGCACATCCGCCTCCCGGGCCGTCAACGGATTCGGCCCAGCGCTCAGCGCCGCCGCCGCGAGCGCGGGATCGACCACGGTCTCCCCCCGGAGCACCTTGCGGATCGACTCGGCAAGATCCTCGACGGGCCCGTCCTTGACCAGGAACCCACAGGCCCCCGCCTCCATCGCCCGCCGCAGATACCCGGGCCGCCCGAACGTCGTGAGGATCAGCACCCGGCAATCGGGCACCTGGTCGCGGAGCTCGGCCGCCGCGTCGAGCCCGCTGCGGCCGGGCAGCTCGATGTCGAGGAGGGCCACGTCGGGGCGGCACTCGAGGGCCTTGTCGACGATGAGGTCACCGGCCGCGACCTGCGCGACGACCTCCATGTCCGCCTCCAGACCGAGCAGCAGCGCGAGAGCGCCCCGCATCATCTGCTGGTCCTCGGCGAGGAGCAGACGCACACTCTTGGCCGGCCGGTGGTCCTGCGGCATCTCCGTCACAGGGGAAGATTACGTGGCCGGTCCGCACCCGGCGGCTCAGACGGACTCCGCCGGCGCGACGCCCACCGCCGGCTCCCGTTCGCCGACGGGGAGTTCGGCCCGTACCTCGAATCCGCCACGCGCGCCGGGCCCCGCCTCCAGGGAGCCGCCCGCCGTCGCGAGCCGTTCGGTGAGCCCCTTGAGTCCGGTGCCGCCGATCCGGGGCTCGGCGACCGCGACCGGTCCGGCCCCGTCGTCGGTCACCCGCAGACGCACCTTCTCCGCCGCACCCTCGACCGAGATCACGCAGGTCGTGGCCGAGCTGTGGCGCACCGCGTTGGTGACGGCCTCGCGCACGACCCAGCCGAGCAGCGCCTCCGTCTGCGCGGACAGCGGCGGCCCCGACTGGCGCACGACCGGCTCGATGTC
Source organism: Streptomyces sp. NPDC016845 (assembly GCF_044332585.1). NCBI lineage: Bacteria > Bacillati > Actinomycetota > Actinomycetes > Kitasatosporales > Streptomycetaceae > Streptomyces > Streptomyces sp. NPDC016845. The sequence goes on from NZ_JBIRPI010000002.1 coordinate 338,721, forward strand.
CGCCGCGGTGAGCGCGGAGCGCGCCCGGTCCAGTTCGGTGGCGAGGCTGCCCTCGCGGTACCCGGTGACGGCCTCACGGATCTCGGTGAGCGCCTGACGGCCGACCGCCTCGATGTCGGAGACCTGCTCCAGGGCCGCGTCGATGCTGCGCGGCGCGAGCCGCCGCGCCGCCTCCGACTTCACCACGATCACCGAGAGGGTGTGCCCGAGCAGATCGTGCAGGTCGCGGGAGAAGCGCAGCCGCTCCTTCTCCACCGCGCGCCGCGCCAACTCCTCGCGGGCCGCGCGCAGTTCACGTACCGCGTCGGACAGGGACAGGATCGCGGCGGTCACCATCATGGAGAGGAACGTGCCGTAGACGATGCCGAGCGCGTCCCAGCCCTCCTTGAGGCCGGAGACGACCCCGGCCAGCGCGCTCAGGCCGAGGCCGGTCCTGCCGATGTGCGGACCGCGCAGGATCGCGCCCGCAGCGAGCCCGAGCAGCGGGAAGAACGACAGCCAGGTGCCGCCGAAGCCGAGGACGAGGGCGCAGGTCAGCACGGTCATCAGGCCGAGGGCGACCCGCGTCGAGGCCGCCTCGCGGGTCTTCTTGTGGAACGCGCGGAAGACGACGTACACGTACAGGGAGTTGAAGGTGAGCAGGCCGAGGCCGCCGAGCCACGGGTTGCCGGTCCTGCCCTGGACGACGTTGGAGAACGCGCCCAGGCCGAGGAGCAGCCACGGAAGGAGCGCGAAGCCGGTGGGCGGCGGGCCGAGCTCCTCCGGCGGCCTGCCGTGTTCACCGCGCGCCCGGCGCTCCGCCTTCACGCGCGCGTTCTCGGCCTTCCACTCGGCCTGCGTCGCGCGCAGCTCGTGGAACTGCCCGTTGACCTTGGACCACCAGGACATCCGCGTCACTCTCCGTTTTTCCCCGTGTTCCCCCGTGCGCCCGCTCAGACGGTCCGGGCCGACTTGCGGTACGACACCACAGCGTACGAACCGAACACCAGGAGCCAGCCCAGGAGCACGGTGAGCGCGGCGAGGGAGGGGAGGTGTCCGTCGGTGACCGCCCGGCCCAGCTGTGCGAAGCGGTTGGTCGGGGTGAAGGCGGAGACGTGCTGGAGCCAGTCCGGGAACAGCTCGACGGGGAACCACAGCCCGCCGACGACGGCGAGGCCGAGGTAGCAGAGCATGTTGATGCCGCCCATGGCCTGCGAGGTCAGCCGGTAGCCGTTGCCGAGGCCGAGCATGGTGAAGGGCAGCGAGCCCGCCCACAGCAGCAGCGCGACGGCCGGCCACTTCCACGCGTCCATCCGTACGCCGTTGACGAGGGCGCCCGCCAGGAGCACCGCGGTGATCGCGGGCAGCACGGTCACCACGCCGGTCAGGGCCCGGCCGGCGACGCCCTGGCGCGGGGTCATCGGGGTGATCCGCAGCTGCCGCAGCCAGCCGATCGCCTTGTCCTCGGCGACCCCGGCGCCCGTGTTGAGGGCGGCGCCGAGCGCCCCGTATGCCGCCATGCCGACCATCGAGGCCGTCTTCCAGCCATCGGCCTGCGGGCCGAGGTTGGTGAACAGGAGGTACATCATCACGGGCATCGCGACCGTGCCGACGACGAACTTCGCGTCGCGCAGCGTGCGCCGTACTTCGAGCCGCAGGTAGTCCCACATCACACACGCTCCAGGTCGCGGGGGTCCGCGGTCAGCGCCATGAAGGCGTCGTCGAGGGAGGCCGGGGCGACCTCCAGGTTCCGTACGGCGTCCATCGCGGCCAGCGCCATGACGGTCGCGTCCGAGTCCTCGGTGCGCAGGCGCGCCCGGTCGCCGCGGATCTCCACGGAGAGCACGCCCGGCAGCAGGGAGAGCCGCTCCGAGCCGCGCCCCGCCAGGTCGAAGGAGACGAGGCTGCCGCCGCCCGCCCGGCGCAGCTCCTCGCCGCTGCCGTCGGCCACGACCCGGCCGTGGTCGATGACGACGATCCGGTCGGCGTTGGCGTCGGCCTCCTCCAGGTAGTGCGTGGAGAACAGGACCGTGTGGCCGCGCCGCGTGAAGGCCCGCATCGACGCCCAGAAGGCGTGCCGCGCCTCGACGTCGAGCGCGGCGGTCGGCTCGTCGAGCACGATCAGGGAGGGGTTCCCGGCGAGCGCCACGGCGAACCGCACCCGCTGGGTCTGCCCGCCGGACAGCTTGTCGACCCGCCGGCCCGCCAGCTCGGCGATCCCGGCGAGCCGCAGCGCCTCGTCCACGGCCATCGGCGCCGGGTACCGTCCGGCCACGAAGCCGACCAGCTCGGCGACGGTGACCCGGGGCACCGGCCGGCCCTCCTGGAGCATGGCGCCGACCCTCCCGGCCCGTACGGAGTCCCGCGGCGCGGCGCCGAACAGTTCGACGCGGCCCTCCTCCGGGTCGTCCAGGCCGAGAAGGAGGGAGATGGCGGTGGACTTGCCCGCGCCGTTGCGGCCGAGCAGCGCCACCGTCTCACCGGCCGCGATCTCCAGGTCGAGCCCGTCGACCGCGCGTACGTCCCCGAACGTCTTGACGGCCCCCGTGAAGGACACGGCCGGCGCGGGGCCGGTGCCCGCTGATTCTGTCGCCCTCGTCGTCATGGGTACGACGCTACGGACGGGGGGCGGACCACCGGCAGATGCGCATGTCCGGACCTCGGCAGTACAAATGTCATCCGGCGTGCCGACCGACGGGGCATCTGACGTAACGTCAGAAAGGGGTGGCCGCGCCCTTCCCAACCCACCCCCTCTTGGCTATACAGGAGGTCGCCGGACGGAATGAAACAGGTTCTAGAACCGGCCCGCGACGACCTCGGTGCGGCCGACGGTGCGGACGGCCGCACCGAGGTCTTGAGGACTTCTGGGAGGAGCGCCCGCCCTTATGCCCATCGACGCCGCGAAAGCCCTCGCCGCCGAGCCACGGACCGCCGACATCACCTGGGACCACAAGGAGATCCAGCTCTACCACCTCGGCATCGGCGCGGGCACCCCCGCCACCGACCCCGACGAGCTGCGCTACACGCTGGAGTCCCGGCTCCAGGTCCTGCCGAGCTTCGCGACCGTCGCGGGCGCCGGAATGGCCATGATGGGCGGCCTCGCCGCGCCCGGCATCGACGTGAACCTCGCGCACGTCCTGCACGGTGGCCAGACCATCGAGCTGCACCGCCCGATCCCGGTGAAGGGCGCGGCGCGCACGAGCGCCCGCGTGGCCGCGGTGTACGACAAGACCAAGGCCGCCGTCGTCGTCCTGCGTACCGAAGTGGCCGACACACAGGGCCCGTTGTGGACCAGCGACGCCCAGGTCTTCATCCGCGGCGAGGGCGGCTTCGGCGGCGAGCGCGGCCCCTCCGGGCGCACCGATCCTCCCGCCCGCGAGCCCGACCGCACCGTCGACCGCCCGATCCGCGAGGACCAAGCACTCCTCTACCGCCTCTCCGGCGACTGGAACCCGCTCCACGCCGACCCCGAGTTCGCCAAGCTCGCCGGGTTCGACCGGCCGATCCTGCACGGCCTGTGCTCGTACGGCATGACGCTCAAAGCGGTCGTCGACACGCTCCTCGACGGCAACGTCTCCCGCGTCACCCGCTATGCCACCCGGTTCGCCGGCGTCGTCTTCCCCGGCGAGACGCTGCGCGTCCGGATGTGGCGGGAGCCCGGCCGGATCCGGGTCGCGGTGGCCGCCCTGGAGCGCGACGAGGCCCCGGTCCTGGCCGACACCGTCATCGCCCACACCTGACCACCCGCACCTCACGCGAAGGAGCCGCACCCCATGCGAGCAGCCGTTCTGCACGAGACAGGCCAGGACAAACTCGAGGTCCTCGACGACGTCGAGGCGGTCGGCTTCGGCCCCGGCAAGGTGCGCATCCGGGTCCGGGCGACAGGCCTGTGCCACTCCGACATCTCGGCCATGACCGGCGTCCTGCCGCAGCCCGCCCCCTTCGTCCCCGGGCACGAGGGCGCGGGCGAGATCGTCGACGTGGGCGAGGGAGTGACCGGGCTCGCCCCCGGCGGGCGCGTCCTCGTCTGCTGGCTGCCCGCCTGCGGTGCCTGTCCCGCCTGCAAGCGCGGCCAGACCCAGCTCTGCCTCGCCGGGTTCATGAACGCGGGCACCCCCAACTTCAAGCGCCCCGGCGGCGACGTGTTCGGCTTCGCGGGCACCGGTACGTTCGCCGAGGAGGTCGTGGTCGACGCGGGCTGCGCCGTGCCGATCCCGGACGACGTCCCCTTCGACATCGCCGCGCTCATCGGCTGCGGCGTCACGACCGGGCTCGGCGCGGCCATCAACACCGCCGACGTACAAGCGGGTTCGTCGGTCGCGGTGATCGGCTGCGGCGGCGTCGGCATCTCGGCGATCCAGGGCGCCCGGCTCAAGGGCGCCGCGCAGATCGTCGCCGTGGACCCGGTGACGTCCCGGCGCGAAGCGGCCCTGCACTTCGGCGCGACGGAGGCGGTCGCCCCCGACGCACTCGCCGACGCCAAGCAGCGCCTCACCGAGGGCGAGGGCTTCGACTACGTCTTCGAGGTCGTCGGAAAGTCCGCCACGGCCCGCACCGCGTACGAGACGACCCGGCGCGGCGGCACCCTCGTCGTCGTCGGCGCGGGCGCGATGGACGACGTCCTCCAGCTCAACATGTTCGAGCTCTTCTTCGACGAGAAGCGGATCCGGCCCTCGATGTACGGCGGCGGAGACGTCCTGCGCTCCTACGAACGAGCCATCGCCCTGTGGCGGGCGGGCCGCATAGACCTCCAGTCCCTGATCACACACAGGGTCCCCCTGGCAGAGATCAACGAGGCGCTGGACCAGATGCGAACAGGCCAGGCCCTGAGGACCTGCATCGAGCTGTAGCCCCGCCAGGGGCGCGGGGCCCCTCCATCAGCGGCTCCGCCGCGGGGGGCGACCAGCCACGACGGCGCAGCACTCGAAGACGACCGGTGAAGGAGCTCCATGTCAACGCCGCTCAAGGGCCGCACCGCGATAGTCACCGGAGCGGGCCGCGGCCTCGGCCGCGCCGAAGCCCTGGAACTGGCCCGCCTGGGCGCGAACGTCATCGTCAACGACTACGGCCTGCCAGGCCGGGACGGCACAGGCGGCGCCGACGCGACCCCCGCACACCAGGTAGCAGAGGAAATCCGCACAGCCGGCGGCACAGCCATCGCCCACACGGGCGACGTGGCCGACCACGAACAGGCCGCACAGCTCGTCCAAGCGGCGATAGACACGTACGGCCGGCTCGACATCCTCGTCAACAACGCCGGCATCCTCCGCGACCGCATGATCTTCTCGATGACCGAGGACGAGTGGGACTCGGTCATCCGCGTCCACCTCAAGGGGCACTACAACACGACCCACTTCGCGGCACGCCACTGGCGGGAGCGCGCCAAGGCGAGCGGCGCGCCCGTCTTCGGCCGCATCGTGAACACGTCGTCGGAGGCGTTCCTCGCGGGCTCGGCAGGGCAGCCGAACTACGCGGCGGCGAAGGGCGGCATCGTCGGACTGACCACATCGACGGCGCTGGCGCTCGCCAAGTACGGCGTCACCGCCAACGTCATCTGCCCCCGGGCCCGTACCAGGATGACCGAGGACGTCTTCGCCGGGTTCGCCGAACCCGCGGAAGGGCTCGACCCGCTGGCCCCGGAACATGTCGCCCCGCTCGTCGGCTACCTCGTCTCACCCGCCGCCGCGAACGTCAACGGCCAGCTCCTCGTCGTACACGGCGGCATGGTCGCGATCGTCGAACGGCCGCGGGTGCGGGCGAAGTTCGACACCGCGAAGGAGGTGTTCACGTACGAGGAGCTGGACGCGCTGCTCACCCCGCACTACAAGGAGCGTCCGCCGACGGAGACGTTCGCGGCGGCGGAGGTGCTGAGCCTGAAGCGGGACTGACCTATGCCTGCGTCTCTTCGGCGCGGGGCCCCCGGTGCCGCCCGTGCGGTTCGGGCCGCATGCCCTGCGTGGCGGGCGCGGAGGTCACCGCCCCCCGGTGCCGCCCGTGCCCGGCCTGCTCCGCGGAGGCGTCCGCCTCCGGACCGTCCGTACCCGTGCCTATACCGTTGCTTTCCGCCATCGGAAAACTCACCCCGTACACCCGTACCACATCGTTCAAGATCGTTCGGTTCGCCGGAGGAGTCTAACCTCCGGCTCTGCGCCCGCCGAGAGGCGCCTGCGCCAACGGCACAGGACGCGGCGCGGCAGGCGCCGGCGGCTCGGTCGGCGCCTGTGCCCCGGGCGCCGCGGGCTTCGGCGCGGGCAGCCGCGCGAGGCCGCAGGGCATGTCGTCGGTGGCGTAGGGCAGCGCCAGTTCACCCGACCGCGACCAGAAGCCGGAACCCGCCAACCAGCCGCGCGGCGCGGGGAACTGATGCAGGACGCCCTCGGCCGGGCGCCACACCCCGAGCCACGGCGAGCCCTGCGTACCGGCGGCGCCGTCGATGCGCAGCGCCACCGCGCACCCCTCCGGCGTGAGCGTCTGCCCCGGCTGCGCTGCGAACGGCGTCACCGTGCACCCGGCGGGCCGCAGCGCGCGCGGGAAGCGGATCGGCAGCGTGCTGCCGAGGACGCCCCAGCCGAGCCGGGGCCGCCCCGCCTCGACGGCGTCCGAGCGGAGCAGGATCAGACCGCTGTCCGGGTCGGCGAGAAGCAGTCGGTCCTCGCTTCCCTCGGTGATCTGCAGCAGCGGCGAGACCTCGCCGCCCCGCTCCAGGTCCACGGCCACCGTCTTCACCGGGCCGCCCCCGGGCTCCGCCCGGTCGAGGGCGAGCAGCCGCCCCGTGGCCTCCAGCCACACCCCGCCCGAGCATCTGCCCTTCACCTCGGCCACGTGCTCGGGGCCGAACGCGCCGCCCGCCACCAGCCACACGTCCGTCGTCTCCTCGCGCGCGGCGATGGCGTACGCGCGCTGACCGGCCGGGACCGGCGGCAGCAGCGTCAGCTCCTCGCACTCGACGGCCCCGAGCGGCACCTCGCCGGTCGCGGGCCCGGTCGGATAGAGGAGGGAGAAGAGGTGACGGCCGCCGGCCCGGCGCTGGACGAGCACCCGGCCGTCGGTCAGCGGCAGGACGGCGGTGCCGGGCTCCTCCGGCTGGTGGGCGGGGAGCGGTACCGCGTACGGCTCCGGGCCGTCCAGCGTCCAGCGCTCGGGGTACCACGCCGCGGGGGTACCGCCGTCGTGCGCGAGCCGGGCCGCGTACGTGGCGTCCGCGGTGATCACGCAGCCGGGCCGCGGCGGCTCCGGTCGCATCTGTGCCGCCTGATTCTGTGCCGCCTGCTTCTGTGCCGCCTGCTTCTGTGCCGCACGGGTCTGTGCCGCACGGGTCTGTGCCGTGGGTTCGATGGCCAAGGCCGTCATGGGATCTGTCGCCTCCGACTGTCCTGGTCCGCCAGTGCTCTGTCCGGTGCCCCCGCCCCGCCCCGTCCCCGCCCCGCGCCCCACCTCGTTCTTCTCCTGCACAGCCGAAGCTAGTTTTCGTACGTACCTCCGGGCCCCGCCCTCCTCACCGCTTCACACCAAAGGGTGGCCATGTCCCGAATCGGCTGTGAGGCAAGTGCTTGGTGTGCTCATGGACCTGCTCGCGGGCCCCGGGCTTGCTCGCGGGCCCCGGGCTTGGGGGAGGGCGGCGCGGCGCAGGTAACCTGTCTGCGTGCCCCGTCTGTCTGAAGTAACCGCCGCGCTCGACGCCCTCTGGCCCCCCGCCCTCGCCGAGGGCTGGGACGCGGTCGGCACGGTCGCCGGTGACCCGGACGCCGAGGTCGGCCGGGTCCTCTTCGCCGTCGACCCGGTACAGGAGATCGCCGACGAGGCGGTCAAGCTCGGCGCGGACCTGCTGGTCACGCACCACCCGCTCTACCTGCGCGGGACGACGACGGTCGCGGCGGACACCTTCAAGGGCAAGGTCGTCCACACCCTGATCAAGAGCGACATCGCGCTGCACGTCGCGCACACCAACGCCGACAAGGCCGACCCCGGCGTCTCCGACGCGCTCGCCGGAGCGCTCGACGTCCGGGTCGTACGCCCCCTCGTGCCCGACCCGGCCGACCCCGCGGGGCGCCGCGGCCTCGGCCGCGTCTGCGAGCTCGACCACCCGCTCACCTTGAGCGAGCTCGCGGCCCGCGCCGCCGAGCGGCTCCCCGCCACCGCGCAGGGCATCCGCGCGGCCGGCGACCCGGACGCGACGATCCGTACGCTCGCCGTCTCCGGCGGCAGCGGCGACAGCCTCTTCGACGCCGTGCGCGCCGCGGGCGTCGACGCCTTCCTCACCGCCGACCTGCGCCACCACCCGGTGAGCGAGGCCCGCGAACACTCATCTCTCGCGCTGCTCGACGCGGCGCACTGGGCCACCGAGTTGCCCTGGTGCGAACAGGCCGCCGCCCAGCTCGACGAGGTCTCCGACCGCGAGGGATGGGGCCTGCGCGTCCACGTCTCCCGTACGGTCACCGACCCCTGGACCGCCCACGCGGCGTCCCACCGCGAACCCCTGACTACTTTTGGAGCCCCCAACTGAACGCCGCGCCCGCCGACCAGATCCGTCTCCTCGACGTCCAGGATCTGGATGTCCGCCTCCAGCAGCTGACCCACAAGAAGAAGTCGCTGCCCGAGCACGCCGAGATCGAGTCGCTCACCAAGGACCTCGCGCAACTGCGTGACCTGCACGTCGCCGCGACGACCGAGGAGAGCGACTGCTCCCGCGAGCAGACCAAGGCCGAGCAGGACGTCGACCAGGTCCGCCAGCGCGCCACCCGCGACCAGCAGCGCCTCGACTCCGGCGCGGTCACCTCGCCCAAGGACCTGGAGAACCTCCAGCGCGAGATCGCCTCCCTCGCCAAGCGCCAGGGCGACCTGGAGGACGTCGTCCTGGAGGTCATGGAGCGCCGTGAGTCGGCGCAGGAGCGCGTGAGCGAGCTGTCCCAGCGCCTCGCCGCCGTCCAGACCAAGGTCGACGACGCGACGGCCCGCCGCGACCAGGCCGCCGCGCAGCTCGACACCGAGGCCGCCGCGGCGACCAAGGAGCGCGAGGTCGTCGCCGGGTCGATCCCCGCCGACCTGCTGAAGCTCTACGACAAGCTCCGCGAGAAGGAGGGCGGCGTCGGCGCGGCCAAGCTGTTCCAGCGCCGCTGCGAGGGCTGCCGCCTGGAGCTCAACATCACCGAGCTGAACGAGGTGCGCGCCGCGGCCCCCGACGCGGTCGTCCGCTGCGAGAACTGCCGCCGCATCCTGGTCCGCACCGCGGAGTCGGGCCTCTGAGCGGCACCGCGTCATCGTCCGGGGGGCCTGATATGGGCCCCCCGGCCACATTTGTGCTGCTCCGCCACGGTGAGACGGCGCTGACCCCTGAGAAGCGGTTCTCCGGGAGCGGGTTCCTCAGGGGCGTCGGCGGCGACCCGGAGCTGTCGGCGACGGGCCGCGACCAGGCGGAGCGCGTGGCGGCGGAGCTGGCGGCGCGGGGTTCCGTCGAGGCCGTCGTGTCGTCTCCGCTGACGCGCTGCCGGGAGACGGCTCAGGTCGTCGCCGACCGGCTCGGCCTCGGCGTCACCGTCGACGACGGTCTGCGCGAGACCGACTTCGGGGCGTGGGAAGGGCTCACGTTCAAGGAGGTCAGGGAGCGTCACCCGGCCGACATGAACGCCTGGCTCGCCTCGCCCGACGCCGCTCCCACGGGCGGCGGCGAGAGCTTCGCGGCGGTCGCCGAGCGGGTCTCGGCGGCCCGCGACCGGCTGACCGCCGGGCACCGGGGCCGTACGGTCCTGCTGGTCAGCCACGTCACGCCGATCAAGACGCTGGTCCGGCTCGCCCTGGGCGCCCCGTCCGAGGCGCTGTTCCGCATGGAGCTGTCGGCGGCGTCGCTGACGACGATCGCGTACTACGCGGACGGCAACGCGAGCGTGCGCGCGGTCAACGAGACCGCGCACCTGTCTGTCCGATAGCCGTTCAGTCGTTCAGTCGTTCAGCCGTTCAGCCGTTGAGGAGGCTGGCCTCGCGGGCCAGCTTCTCGACCCGGGCCCAGTCCTTCGCGGCGATCGCGTCGCCCGGGAGCATCCAACTGCCGCCCACGCAGCCGACGTTCTCCAGCGCCAGGTAGGCCGGGGCGTTGGCGGGCGAGACCCCGCCGGTCGGGCAGAACCGGGCCTGCGGCAGCGGCCCTGCGAGCGCCTTGAGGTAGGCGGCGCCACCGGCCGCCTCGGCGGGGAAGAACTTCATCTCGCGCACGCCGCGCTCGATCAGCGCCACGACCTCCGAGGTGGTGGAGACCCCCGGCAGGAACGGCACCCCCGACCCCTTCATCGCGTCGAGCAGCGTGTCCGTCCAGCCGGGGCTGACCAGGAACTCCGCGCCCGCGGCCACCGAGTCGGCGACGTTCGCGGGGGAGATCACGGTGCCCGCGCCGACGACCGCGCCCCCGACCTCGGCCGCGATGGCGCGGATCGCGTCGAGCGCGGCGGGCGTGCGCAGGGTCACCTCGATCGCGGGCAGGCCGCCCGCGACCAGCGCCCGCGCGAGCGGCACCGCGTCGGCGACGTCCTCCACGACGACGACGGGAACGACGGGGGCGAGATCGAGCACAGAGGAGGTCATGGGCACATCCTGCCCGGGGTGCGCAACATGCGCAAAGCGCGTTGCGCACACTGCAACGGCGGTAGGTCGGCTGGTGCCTCAGTGGACCTCGTCGACGAGTACGTCCAGACTCCACGCCCGCCCGGCCTTGGCGGGTGCCTCGACCTCCACCTCGTACGACTGCTCCCGCAACACCTCGACGAGTTCGGCCGGGGACGCGGGCGCGGCGCCCGAGGTCAGCAGCGAGCGCACGATGCGGCCCTTGGTCGCCTTGTTGAAGTGGCTGACGACCTTCCGGGTCGGCGCGTGCAGCACCCGTACCGTCGCCGTCCGCTCCGCGACCTCGCCCTTCGGCTTCCAGGCGGCCGCGTACGCCGCCGACCGCAAATCGAGGACGAGCCCGTTCCCGGCCGCCTCGGGCATGACCTCGGCCATCGGCGCCCGCCAGAACGCGCCGAGCGGGCCGAGCCCCGGCAGCTTCACCCCCATCGAGCAGCGGTAGGACGGGATCCGGTCGGTCACCCGCACCGCGCCCCACAGCCCGGAGAAGACGAGGAGCGACCGCGCCGCCCGCTTCTTCGCGGCGGCGTCGAGCGTGGCGAGGCCGAGGGAGTCGTAGAGGACGCCGGTGTAGACCTCCCCGGCGGGCCGGGCGCCGGCGGTGCGCAGCCCGGCGTTCTTGGCGACCTCGCCGCGCAGCCCTTCGCTCAGCCCGAGCACGTGGCGCGCCTTCTCCTCATCCGCGGAGCACAGCTCGACCAGCTCGTCCAGGACGGCGGCCCGCGCCGCGGCGAGCCCCGGCAGCGACAACGACTCCGGCTTCAGCGGGGCGCCCTGCCCGGAGGCGGCCTTCCCTTCGGACGGCGGCAGCAAGACGAGCACGGTCGATCTCCTTCGGTGCGACGGGCCGGGGTGCGGCCCCGCGCCAGGTTAGTCGGCGACGGGTGAGGGTTCGGCCCGCGCCCGGGTGAGCCGCGCCTGAAGGGCGCGCGCCAGCCGGTCGGGCTCCTCGGCAGACACGCCACGAGCGCCCGTGCGGCCCCGGCGACGCGGGGGTCGTCGGGCGCGGCGTCGTCGAGCGCGTCGAGCCGGGCGTACACGTCGCGGACCGCGTCCATGGCGGCCGGGTCGGCGACCGTGGGCCGCAGGGCCGCGATCAGCTGCCCACGGATCTCGGGCGGCGCGGTGGTGTCGATGAGGGTGAGCATCTCGCGGTCCTTCGCGGCCATCGGCGACGAGTCGGCCACCTCACCGGCCTCCCCGAACAGGGCCGCGAGCTCGGGCGAGACGGGCCCTTCGGCGGGCAGCCGCCCCAGCTCGGCCTGTGCCAGCAGTTCGCGCAGCCGGGCGCGCCGCTCACGAAGGGCGGCCTCCTGGCGGGCCAGATCGTCGTCCAGCTCGGCCAGCACCTCCGCGAGCTCCCGCCCGGCGTCGTCGGCAAGCACGTCCCGTACTTCACCGAGCCCGAGCCCCAGCTCGGTGAGGCGCCGGATCCGGGCCAGCTCGACGGCGTGCCGGAGCCCGTACGCGCGGTACCCGTTGCCGAGCCGTTCGGGTTCGGCGAGCAGCCCGAGATGGTGGTAGTGCCTGATGGCGCGCGTGGTCACGCCGACGGTGGCGGCCAGCTCTCCGATCCTCATGACGCCAGTAGAAACGTTGACGCTACGGCAGGGTCAAGGCGGCGCTCCCGATGATCCGTGCCGGGTATCGCCGGGTATCATGGCGGACACGGCAGACGAGCCGGGCGGACGGCCGCGTGGGGTCCCTTCATGGAACCCCCCGAGGAACGTCCGGGCTCCACAGGGCAAGGTGGTGGCTAACGGCCACCCGGGGTGACCCGCGGGACAGTGCCACAGAAAACAGACCGCCGGGGACCTCGGTCCCCGGTAAGGGTGAAACGGTGGTGTAAGAGACCACCAGCGCCTGAGGTGACTCAGGCGGCTAGGTAAACCCCACCTGGAGCAAGGTCAAGAGGAGCCGCTTCGGCGGCTCTGCGCGGACGATCGAGGGCTGCCCGCCCGAGTCCGCGGGTAGACCGCACGAGGCCGGCGGCAACGCCGGCCCTAGATGGATGGCCGTCTCCCCGGCCACCGCGAGGTGACCGGGCGACAGAACCCGGCGTACAGCCCGACTCGTCTGCCGCCTACCCCCCTCGGGACATGATGACCGCGTCGCCGTTCTAGGAGCTGACGTGAGTCGATGCCGCTACTGCTCCCTCAGGGGAAGCACGAGTGGGGCCCCGGTCCCTGGATGGGGCACCACCTCGACCGGATGCTGATAGACCTCGCTCAGCAGTGCCGCCTCGAAGACCTTCTCCGGTGGCCCGTCCGCTGTCACGCGGCCGTTTCGCAGGATCACCGTGCGGTCCGCGTAGGCCGCGGCCAATGCCAGGTCGTGGAGGACGACGGCCACCGCGTCGCCCGCCGCCGCGCGGGCTCGGCAGACGCGGAGGACCAACTCCTGGTGGCGGAGGTCCAGGGCCGCGGTGGGTTCGTCCAGGAGGAGGAGTTGGGTCGACTGGGCCAGGACCCGGGCCAGGGCGACCCGGGCGCGTTCGCCGCCGGAGAGTGCTGAGAAGGGGCGGGGGGCGAAGGGCTCTGTCTCCGTTGCGCGCAGGGCCGCCTGCACCGCCGCGTCGTCCTCGGCCTCGTACGGTGTGCCGGTCCACGGGGCCCGGCCCATGCGCACCACCTCCTCCACCGTGAACGGGAAGGAGAGCGTCGCCGACTGGGGGAGGAGGGAGCGGCGTCGGGAGAGTTCGGGTGGGGTCCAGGACGCGGCAGGGCGGTTGGAGATGTGCAGGGTGCCCGCCGTGGGGGACAGGTCCGCCGCCAGCGCTGCCAGCAGGGTCGATTTGCCCGCGCCGTTGGGGCCGACCAGGGCCAGGACCTCGCCCGCCCGGACCTGTACGTCTACGCCTGACAGGACCTCGCGCGCGCCCAGGTTCAGGTGCAGGGCGCACGCCTCCGCCACCGTTTCGCCCGGCGCGTGACGCGCCGGGACCGTGCGGGGGCGGCGGCGGATCCGGGTCGGCCAGGGGGGCGTCATGCCCAGCCTCCTTGCTTGCGGCGGGTGCGGCGCAGCAGCCAGAAGAAGAACGGGCTGCCGGTCAGGGCGGTGAGGACGCCGATGGGGAGTTCGGCGGGCGCGGCGATCGTGCGGGCGGCCAGATCGGCGCCGACCAGGACGACCGCGCCGCCCAGGGCGCTGCCGGGGACCAGGAAGCGGTGGCCCGGGCCCGCCAGCATGCGGAGCAGGTGGGGGATGACCAGGCCGACGAAGCCGATCACGCCCGACACCGCCACCGCCGCCGCCGTGAGCAGGGCGATGACGAGGATCAGGATCACGCGGAGTCTCTCCACGTCCACGCCCAGGTGGCGGGCCGGGCGTTCGCCCAGGGACAGGAGGTCCAGCTTGCGGGTGTAGAAGGGGGCGATCAGGAGGCCGAGTGCCGCGCAGGGGAGGACCGCAAGGACCTTCGGCCACGTCGCCTGCGCCAGCGAGCCCAGCTGCCAGAACGTGATCTGGTTGACCGCCGCGGTGTCCGCGTAGGAGAGGAACAGGCCGATCAGGGCCCCGGCGAAGGCGTTCACCGCGATGCCGGTCAGGATCAGGGTGACGACCTCCGTGCGGCCGTTCGAGCGGGACATCACGTACACGACCAGGACCGTCGCCAGGCCCGACACGAACGCGCAGACCGTGATCGTCCACGTACCGAAGAAGTTCAGGCCCAGAGCGATGCAGGCGACCGCGCCCACCGCCGCGCCCGACGAGATGCCGATGACGCCCGGCTCGGCGAGCGGGTTGCCGAAGACGCCCTGCATGAGCGCGCCCGCGCAGCCGAGGGATGCGCCGACGAGGAGGGCGAGGACGACGCGGGGCAGGCGCACGTTCCACAGGACCGACTCGGCTACCCGGTCGAGGGCCGAACCGCCCAGGCCCAGGTGGTGCTGGACGGAGGAGAGGACGTCCCCCGGTGGGATGTCGTACGCGCCCACGCCTGCCGAGAGGAGGGCGAGCAGCGCCAGCGCCGCCGCCAGCGACACCGTCAACAGCCAGGTCCTGCGCCCGGACCGGCGCGCCGCCGGTTCTCCGGTCGTGGAGGGCGCGGGGGCCGTCGTCGCCATGTCAGGCACCGCCCTTGTCACCGTAGAGCTGGTCCACGATCGAGCGCAGTACCTGGTCCGTGCGCGGGCCGTAGTTCAGGAGCACGCCGTCCTCGACGGAGACGACGCGGCGGTCCACGCCCGCCGGGGTCTCGGCGACGCCCGGGATCTTGACCAGGCCGTCGATGCCGCCGACGGATTCGAGGCCCTTCGTCATGACGAGGATCGCGTCGGGGGCCGCCTTGGCGAGGGCCTCGCTGGTGATGGCGCGGAAGTCGGCCCTCAGGCCGGACGCGGCGCCCGCGTCGACCGCGCCCGCCGCTTCGAGCAGGGACGTGGCGCCGGACTTCGCGCCGCCGATGAGATAGACGGAGGCCGACCCGCGTACGTAGAGGAAGGCGACGCGGGGCTTCGACGACTCCGACGTGCGCGGGATGTCCTTGCGTACGGCCTCGATCCGGTCCTGCGAGCGCTTCGTCAACTCCCGTCCCGCCGCCGGGACTCCGAGCGTGTCCGCGACCGCCTGGATGCGGGCGCCGACGTCGTCGAGGCTCAGCGCGGGGTCCAGGACGACCACGGGGATCCCCGCGTCGCGGATCTGCCGCATCGCCTCGTCGGGGCCGGTCGTCTTCTCGGCGAGTACGAGGTCCGGTCTGAGGGAGAGCACGCTCTCGGCGGACACGTCGTGGTTGCGGGTGACGACCGGCAACTTCTTCGCCTGGTCGAAGGTGGCCGTGATGTCGCGCGCCACGACGTCCGCGCCGAGCCCGAGCGTGAACACGATCTCGCTGAGGCTGCCGGAGAGCGGCACGATCCGGTCGGTCCTCTCCACCGTCACCTTGCGTCCGTCCGCGGACGCGGCCGTGACGGGGAGGTCCGGGTGGGGCGCCGGGGTGAGTGGTTCGAGCCGGTTCGCCGTGGCGGCCGCGGGCTTCGTCCCCGTCTGCGTGGCCGAGGTGGCGGCGCCTGCGCAGGCGGTCAGGGCGAGGGCGAGGACCGCGACCAGTACGGGGACCAGCACGCCCGATCGTCGGGGAGCGCGAGGAGCGCGGAGGGTGGCGGCTGGCGTCGGCACGCGGACACCGTCCTGTCATGAGTCGTGGTGGGAGGGGCTGTTGCTGTCCGAGATCCTAGTTTAGGTTAGCCTTACCTAAGTCGCCAGGGTCTGGTGACGTACCCCGGAGGAAACCGCCATGTCCCGACGCGCCCGGCTACGCGTCCTCGCCGTCGCCCTGTTCACCGCGTTGCTCGGAGCGCTGCTCCCGGTCGCCGGCGCGCACGCCGCGTCCCGCACCGTGCAGGGCGGTCGCCTGGACTGGGGCCTGAAATCGTCGTTCCAGAGCTACATCACCGGGCCGATCGCCAAGGGGAGTTACACCCTGACGGGCGGCGCGGCCACCGTCGGCGTGAGCCAGTTCAGGTTCCACTCGGCGACCGGCACGTACGACGGGTCGACGGGCGCCTTCACCTCCTCCTTCTCCGGCGGCGTCCACTTCCTCGGGCACAGGAGGAGCGACGGGACCGATGAACTCGACCTCACCATCAGCCGGCCCACCGTCCGCATCTCGGGCGGCGGCGGGACGCTGTACGTGGATGTCGTGAGCAAGGCGAAGGGCACGGGGGCGGTCACGTCGTCCAGTCAGGTGCCCTTCGCCACGCTGGCCGTCGGCGGGATCGACATGAAGGGCGGCGGGAACGCCGTCGCCCTCGACAACGTCCCCGCCACCCTCACCGCCCAGGGCGCCGCGTCCTTCGCCGGGTACTACACCGCCGGGACGGCGCTCGACCCGGTCAGCCTCGCCGTGGACGTCGCGCCCGAGCGGCAGCGCAAGCCCGCCACCCCGGAGCCGACCGCTTCCGCCTCCGGCTCCGCCACCGACAAGAAGAAGGCCCAGAAGGGTGGTTCGGGGAAGCTGCGGGACGGCGCCGTCGACTGGGGCGTGCGCCGCACCTTCCGCGAGTACGTCACCGGCGACATCGCCCAGGGCAGGTGGAAGCTCGCCGACGGGGCACAGGACGGCGGCGCCCTCTTCCGCTTCCCCGACGGCAAGGGCACGTACGACAAGAAGAAGCAGACCCTGAGCGGGAGTTTCGCCGGGTCCGTGCGGTTCACCGGCGAGCACGGGCTCGACCTCGCTCTCGCGCGGCCGACCGTCACCGTCACCGACGGCAAGGGGACCCTGCGCACCGATGTGACCAGCGGGAAGAAGACCACGAAGGACGTCGCGCTCGTCACCTTCACCGTGAAGTCGCTGGCCGCCGAGGACGGGCTCGTACGGGTCGAGGAGGCGCCGGCCGTCCTCACCGCCGCCGGGGCGAAGGCGTTCGGCGGGATGTACCGGGCCGGGGCCGCGATGGATCCGGTTTCGGTGGCCGTCGCGCTCGATGCCGAGGCGAAGTTGCCCGCTCTGCCCGATCTCGGCAGCGCGGGGGCCTCGGCGGCGGCGAGCCCGAGCCCCAGTGCCAGCGCCGGTGCCAGCGCGGTGGCAGCCAAGTCCGTTGCTCAGGACGGGAGTTCGGGGCTCGGTGGGGGTGCCGTCGCCGGGATCGCCGCCGGGGCCGTCGTGATCGTCGCCGGGGCCGTCCTCCTCGTCGTCCGTATGCGCAAACGGAGTCCCGCGGACGGCTGAGCCTCTGCCATCACAAGTTTCGTTGCCGGGTGCCGCCCTCGTCGTGGTTGCTCGCGCAGTTCCCCGCGCCCCTTCAGGGCGCTCCCCGGATCCAAGGTTCAGGAGTTCCCCATGTCCCTCGTCAGACACCCCATAGCCCTCGCGGCCGCCACCGCCGTCGCCCTCGGGGCCGGTGCCGTCGCGCTGCCCGCCTTCGCCGCCGACAAGGCGCCCGCCGTCGAGTTGAAGGACGGCACGCTCGACTGGGGCGTGAAGGAGTCGTTCCGGAAGTACGTCACCGGGATCGCCGCCGGGAAGATCGAGGCGACCGACGGCGCCACGCAGGCCGACGGCAACGGGGTGTTCCGGTTCACCGGCGGCGTCGGCACGTACGACATGACGACGCACGGCACGGACACCGCGTTCGAGGGCGGCGTCCGGTTCGTCTCCACGGCCCACATGTTCGACATCAAGATCAGTGACGTGAAGGTCGTGACCTCGGGCACGACCGGGCACATCGACGCCGACGTGTCCCTGAACGGCACCGTGCAGAACGACATCGAGTTCGCCACGCTCGACCTGTCGGCCGTGAAGCCGGGCCAGGGCGCGGGCGGCGCGATGACCTTCAAGGACATCCCGACGACGCTGAGCGCCGACGGCGCCAAGGCGTTCAACGGCATGTACCAGGCGGGCACCGCGCTCGACCCCGCGACGCTGACGGTGACCGCCGTGACCACGTCGCCCGACCCGGAGCCCGACCCCGACCCGTCGACCACGCCGCCCAGCACGCCGCCCGCCACCCCGAAGCCGACCGCCACCCCGACGGACAAGCCGACCGCGACCCCGACGGACGAGCCGGCCCCCTCCGCCTCCACGACGCCGAAGCCCGCCGTCTCCGGCGCCATCGCCGACGGCAACCTCGACTGGGGCGTCAAGGAGTCCTTCCGCACGTACATCACGGGGCCCGTCGCCAACGGCAAGGTCGAACTGACGGGCGGTGCGGCTGAGAACGGGTCCGTCTACCGCTTCGGCGACGCGAGCGGCCGCTACGACGCCGACGCCAAGTCCCTCGACGCGAAGTTCGCGGGCAAGGTCCGTTTCCTCGGCCACGAGGAGGGCGGGTCGTACGCGCTCGACCTGCGGTTCAGCGATCTGCACGTGACCGCGGCGGGCGGCAGCGGCAAGCTCGTCGCCGACGTGTCCAGCAAGGACCGGGAGAGCGGCAAGGTCACGACGTACGACGACCTGACCGTCGCCACGCTGAAGGTCGGCTCCGGTGACCTGACCGCGAAGGACGACATCGTCGCGCTCGACGGCGCCGCGACCACCCTCACCGCCGACGGCGCGAAGGCGTTCGGCGGGTTCTACCAGGCGGGCGACGCGCTCGACCCGGTCACCGTCGCCGTCTCCCTCGACGAGGACGCCACGCTGCCCGACGGTAACGGGGCGGGCGGTTCCACGTCCGGGGGCACCTCGGGCGGTAGCGGTACCACCGGCGCCGGGACCACGGGCGGCACCGGGTCCACCACCGGCGGCACCACCGGTACCACCGGCTCGACCGTCGGCGGCTCGCTCGCCTCGACCGGCGCCGATCTCCCGGCCGGTCCGCTCGCCGCTGCCGCCGCGCTCGTCGTCGCCGCGGGCGCGGGCACGGTGTTCGCCGCGCGCAGGCGGCGTCCGCGGGAGAACTGATCTACAGGACCTACGGGGACCCGCTGGGACCTACAGGGTCCTACAGGGTCCTACAGGTAATACGGCCGTCCGTCAGATCAATGGCGGGCGGCCGAGCCGCGTCATGCGCCACACCGTGCGCCAGCGCATCGGCCGTCGCTCGCCGGCGGACGTGCGGACGCCCTCCACGAAGCCGCCCGCCCACGCGCGCAGACCGCCGAGCGAACGCGTACGCAGCAGAGTCAGCAGCGTCCACGTGCCCAGGTAGAGGGGGACGAGGGGGAGCGGGAGGCGGCGGCGGGCCAGCCAGACCCGGTTGCGGGCGGTCATCCGGTAGTAGACCGCGTGTCGCGCCGGGGACGTCTTCGGGTGCTGGAGCAGCAGCGAAGGCTCGTAGAGGACCTTCCAGCCCGCGTCGAGCGCGCGCCACGCCAGGTCCGTCTCCTCGTGCGTGAAGAAGAAGTCGGCGGGCCAGTCGCCGGTCTCGGCGAGCATGTCCATCGAGAAGGCGTGGCCGCCGCCGAGGAACGCGGTGACCAGGCCGCGCCGCATCGGGTCCTTGGCGCGCAGCCGCGGCACGTGGCGGCGCTGCGTCTCGCCGAGTTCGTCGGCGATGCGGAAACCGACGATGCCGAGGCGCGGGTCGGCCGCGTACAGGCGCTGGATCGTGGAGAAGACGTCGGCGTCGACGAGGAGGCCGTCGTCGTCGAGTTCGACGGCCACGTCCACGTCGCCGAACTCGCGGAGCCGGGCCAGCGCCACGTTCCGGCCGCCGGGGCAGCCGAGGTTGTCGTCGAGCTCGACGTTGGTCACCTCGAAGGGCAGGCCGGTGAAGTCGGGGAGCGGCGTGCCGTTACCGATCATGACGACGCGGGCCGGCCGGGCGTCCTGCTTGGCCACCGACTCCAGGAGCGCGTCCACGTCCTTGGGCCGGTTGCCCATGGTGACGATGGCCACGCCCAAGCGGGGGAGTTCGGTGGTTCGGCGCCTGTCTGTCATGGCGGCGATGGTAGCCGTTCACCTTTCGCGGGCCGCGCGGTGGATCAGGCGTGCGGGCGCCAGCCCGTCTGCGCCGCCCACTTCTCGGCGACGACCACGACGAGGTCGACGACCGGGTCCTTCACCTCGGCGTACGTGCCGGTGTCGGGCACGGCCCCGGCCAGTACGTACTTGAAGCGCGCGTACGCGGGGACCGCCTCCGGTGTCGCGCGCAGCCAGTCCCGGAACAGCAGCGCGAGCCGCTCGTTCGGCGAACCCGCCCCGCGCACGTGCAGGTTGACCGGGTCGGCGTCGGGCCCGCGCCGGGACCAGTAGCGCTTCGCGGGACGACGACGGGCTTCTCGTCCACGGTCATCAGTTGTGGCCCTCCGGCGCGCCGGGACCGAGGGAGCGCTCCGCGACCTTCGCGACATGCGCGGCGAGCGTCCCGCGCGGGTCCGGGGTCAGGGTGCCGAGCGCGACCAGCGCCGTGACCACCACGTCGCACAGCTCCGACTCGACGTCCTGCCAGGTGTGGCTGGCGCCCTTGCGCGGGTTCTGCGCGACGGCACCGATGACGGCCTCGCC
Source organism: Streptomyces sp. NPDC016845 (assembly GCF_044332585.1). Lineage (NCBI taxonomy): Bacteria > Bacillati > Actinomycetota > Actinomycetes > Kitasatosporales > Streptomycetaceae > Streptomyces > Streptomyces sp. NPDC016845. The sequence goes on from NZ_JBIRPI010000002.1 coordinate 359,203, forward strand.
CACCTCCCCCACCTCTTCCGAAAGCTTCAGCATCCGGATGAGCAACGCCTCTTGCGGCGGCAACTTGTTGTTGTCGTCCAGCCAGCCCCGCAGCCGGCCGACGGTGGCCCAGAGTTCATCGTCGTTCGTCGTCACGGGGCAGAAGCCTAGGGGCGCCCACTGACAACGGCCCCGGGCCCCTCGCCTCAGCCGGCCGCCGGAGGCTCCTCCGCCCCCTGGGTTTCCTGGGCCGTCTCGGCCGCCTGGGTGCGCTTGGTGCGGGAGCCGACCACCGCGAGCGCCGCCGCCGCCGCGCCGACCAGCGCGGCGGGCACCATCCAGTGCCGGTCGAAGACGTGGCCGAGCGCGTGGTCGAGGGAGTAGCGGCCCGCGCCTGTCACGGCGAGGCCCGCCGCGACGAAGCCGAGGAACGCCGGGTACTCGTAGCCGCCCTCCATCGCGAAGAAGCCGTTCGGGGCGTGCACGGCCGCCGCGCCCGCCATGGTCCCGGCCGCCGCCGCGCCGCCCAGCGGGGTCGCGAGGCCCAGGGCGAGGAGCGCGCCGCCGCCCGCCTCGCCGAGCCCGGCCGCGAGGGCGCTGGCCTTGGCCGGGGTGTAGCCCATGGCGTCCATGGCCGCGGTCGTCCCGGAGACGCCGCCCCCGCCGAACCAGCCGAGCAGCTTCTGGGCGCCGTGCGCGGCGAGGACCCCGCCGGTGCCCACGCGCAGGGCGAGAAGGCCCAGGTCGCGGCGGGAGCGACAGGTCGAGGACGGTGAGGAGAGGACGGAACGTGAGATGCGGGAGTGTGTGCAGGTCATGTCCCCACCGTCCGGCAGCCGCGCGCCGCCCACCTCGCGCGCGGGCCCATTCGGGTGGCGGGCGCGGCAGCGCGCCACGGCCGGTGGCGGGCCCACGGGCGTGGTGCAAGCCTGAACGCATGCCCATGCAGACCGCGAAACTCAGTGATCCGGCCGTCCGCGCCTTCGTCTCGGCGCTCAACGCCCACGACCAGGAAGCCTTCCGCGCCGCGCTCGCGCCCGACGCGACCATGGCGGACGACGGCTCCGACCATGACCTCGCCGACTGGTCCGCCCGCGAGATCTTCGACTCCCACGGCCACATGGAGATCGAGAAGGAGACGGCGGGCGGCCGCGCCCTCGTCGCCAACTACCGCAACGACGCCTGGGGCGAGATGCGCACCAAGTGGACGTTCGACGTGGCGAACGGCAAGGTCGTACGGTTCGAGACCGGCCAGGCCTGAACCGCCGTCCGCCACACCGGGGTTGACCTCGCGTGCGCTTCAACTCCTAGCGTCGCCGGGCATGGACATCACCACACGCACCCTGGGCGGCAGCGGCATCGAGGTCAGCGCGCTCGGCTTCGGCTGCTGGGCGATCGGCGGCGAATGGCAGGACCCGGACGGGCAGCCGCTCGGCTGGGGCCCGGTCGACGACGAGGAGTCGGTCCGCGCCGTGCGGCGCGCCGTCGACCTCGGCGTCACCTTCTTCGACACGGCCGACGCCTACGGCACCGGACACAGTGAACGCGTCCTCGCCCGCGCCCTCGGCAGGCACCGGGACGACGTCGTCCTCGCCACCAAGTGGGGCAACGTCTTCGACGAGCGGACCAGGACCCTCACCGGCAGCGACGACTCCCCGGCCCACGCCCGCCGCGCCCTGACCGCCTCCCTCGCCCGCCTCGGCACCGACCACGTGGACCTCTACCAGCTGCACATCGCCGACGCGGACCCCGAGCGCGCCGCCGTCCTGCGCGACACCTGCGAAGACTTCGTACGCGAAGGGCTCGTCCGCGCCTACGCGTGGAGCACCGACGACCCGGACCGCGCCCGCGTCTTCGCGAAGGGCCCGCACTGCGCCGCGGTCCAGCACCGCTGCAACGTCCTTCAGGACGCCCCCGAACTCCTCGCCCTGTGCGCCGAGTCCAACCTCGCGAGCATCAACCGCAGCCCCCTCGCCATGGGTTTGCTCGGCGGCGGCCACGGCACGGCGCGCCGCCTGCCCGCGGGCGACATCCGCAGCGCCCCGCCCGCCTGGCTGCCCGGCTTCGGTGCGGGCGGCGGCGCCGACCCGGACTGGCTGGCCCGCGTCGACGCCCTGCGCTCCGTGCTCACCGGCGGCGGCCGCACCCCGGCCCAGGGCGCGCTCGCCTGGCTGTGGGCGCGCAGCCCGCGCACCGTCCCGATCCCCGGCTTCCGCACGGTGGCGCAGGCCGAGGAGAACGCGGGCGCTCTGGCCCACGGTCCGCTCACCCAGGCGGAGCTGGCGCAGGTCGAGCACATCCTGCGCCGGGCGTGACCGCGTACGGCTACGGGATCGGGACCGCGGCCCCGCTCACCCGCACCCGCGGATCACCGTTCCGCAGCGTCACCGTCAGCTCGCCGGGGCGCCCCATGTCCACCCCCTGGTACAGGGTGAGGTCGCCGTCCTGCGGCGCCAGCCCCATCTCGCGCAGGTACGCGCCGAGCGCGGCCGCGGCCGCCCCGGTGGCGGGGTCCTCGACGACGCCGCCCACGGGGAACGGGTCGCGCACGTGGAACGTCGAGCCGCTCTCCCGCCACACCAGTTGCACCGTCGTCAGGTCGAGGCGGTGCATCAGGTTCAGGAGCCGGTCGAAGTCGTAACGGAGGTCGGCGAGCCGCTCCCGGGTGGCGGCGGCCAGGACGAGGTGGCGGGCGCCCGCGTAGGCGATCCGGGGCGGGAAGGCCGGGTCGAGGTCGGCGGCGGGCCAGCCGAGCGCGGCCAGCGCCTCGGCGAGGTCGTCCCCGCAGACGTCCTCCAGGTGCGGGGCGACGCTGGTGAGGGTCGCGCGCAGCACGCCGTTCGTACGGTCCACCGTGACCGGGACCTCGCCGGCCGGGGTGTGGAACAGGTAGTCCCCGGTGCCGTGGCGCTCCGCGAGGGCGACGGCGGTGGCGACGGTGGCGTGGCCGCAGAACGAGACCTCGGCCTTGGGGCTGAAGAACCGGATCGTGTGCACGTTCTGCCCGCTTCCGGCCGGTCCCGGGGTCACGAACGCCGATTCGCTGTAGCCGAGTTCGGCGGCGATCTTCAGCATGTCCGCGTCGTCGAGAGCGGTGGCGTCGAGCACGATCCCCGCGGGGTTGCCGCCCGCCGGGTCGGTGGCGAAGGCGGTGTAGCGCAGCACGGTGTCGGCTGCCGGAACGGTCGTGTGGTCGGTCATGAGGACATGATGCCGAACGTGCCGGGAGGGGGTGTCCGGATTCAGGACCCGGACACCCCCTCCACCCCCCTCGTAGTGGTCAGTGGCAGTTCGCCGCGCCCGAACCCCGGCGGGTCCACGTGCACGAGTCGAGCTGCGAACCGTTCGGCTTGATCAGGCGGGCCTTGTCGCCGGTGTTGTTCCACACGTACGAGCCGCGACCCCAGTAGCGGACTCCCGCGGCGTTGCGGCCCTTGCCGGTGCGGACCTTGACGGTCTTGCCCGCGCCGATCTTGTAGCTGCCGAAGGTGTACGTGTAGCCCGTCCTGTCCTTCAGCTTGTAGTTCTTGAGCTGGATCGCCGAGCGGGAGCTGTTGTGGATGTTCACCCACTCCCCGTTCAGCGAGGTGTTGCTGCGGGTGTCCGAACCGGGGCTGTCGAACTGGATGTACCCGAGGTGCAGGCCGCCCTGGTGCGAGGCGGCGGTGGCCGGGGACGCGGCGAGCAGCGAGCCGGCCAGGGCGACCGCGGCGAGGGCGGCCGGGGCCGCGGAACGTATGCGCAAGATGCACTCCAAATGTGAAGTTCTCGTGGAGAGGAATTGAGCATACGGGGTGTGGTGTCCGGTATTGAGGCGGTAGATGCAATTCCGCTTGTGGAGATTTAGTTCTCAAGCAAGAAGCTGCTCCGGCTTCCGGCCTCCGGCCCTACCCACGGCCGATGTAGGGCATGTTGGTGGCGAGGACCGTCGCGAACTGCACATTGGCCTCCAGTGGCAGCTCCGCCATGTGCCGCACCGTGCGCGCCACGTCCGCCACGTCCATCACGGGCTCCACCGCAGGCTCCCCGTTGGCCTGCGGGATGCCGGACCGCATGCGCTCGGTCATGTCGGTCGCCGCGTTGCCGATGTCGATCTGGCCGCAGGCGATCCGGTACGGACGCCCGTCCAGGGAGAGCGACTTGGTCAGGCCCGTCAGCGCGTGCTTCGTCGCCGTGTACGCGATCGAACGCGGCCGGGGGGCGTGCGCGGAGATCGAGCCGTTGTTGATGATCCGCCCGCCCTGCGGGTCCTGCTCCTTCATCAGCCGGAACGCCGCCTGCGCGCACAGGAACGCCCCGTTGAGGTTGGTGTCGACGACGTGCCGCCACGCGTCGTACGCCAGCTCCTCGACGGGCACGCCGCCGGGCCCGAACGTCCCCGCGTTGTTGAAGAGCAGATCGAGCCGCCCGAACCGCTCCCGTACGGCGGCGAACAGGCCCTCCACGTCGCCGGGGTCGGACACGTCCGTGCGGACGGTGAGGGAGACGGCGTCCGGCGCGAGTGCGGCCGTCTCCTCCAGGGTCCCGGTGCGCCGCCCGGCGAGGGCCACGCGCCAGCCGCCGCGCAGCAGCTCCAGGGCGACGGCCCGCCCGATGCCGGAACCGGCCCCGGTGACCACGGCGGTCCGCGTCGCTGTACTGCCCGCTTCTGAAGTGCGCTGATCGTCCATGGGGCCGCAGCGTACGGGCGGCGCGGCCACCAGGAGATCATCGATCCGCCATGTGGCTGTTGTGTACGCGACAGTCGAGCGTCGTCCCGGGCCACTCAACTTCCCCTGTAACCGCACGACAGCAGCAGTACCCAGGGGAGGGGCTCCATGTCGCACGTACCCCAGCACGCACCCGAACTCCGCGCCGCGGCCCAGCATTTGGGCCGACGGCGCTTCCTCACTGTCGCGGGCGCCGCGGCGGCGCTAGCCTTCAGTGTGAACCTGCCCGCCGCGGGCACCGCGGCCGCCGCCGAGCTGGACGCCCGCAAGGTGACCAGCGACCCCTTCACCCTCGGTGTCGCCTCGGGCGACCCCCTGCCCGGCTCCGTCCTGCTGTGGACGCGCCTCGCACCCGAACCGTACGAGACCGGCGGCGGGCTGCCCGCCGCACGGGTAGAGGTCCGCTGGGAGCTCGCCCACGACGACCGTTTCCGCCGCGTCGTCAGACGCGGCGCGACGACCGCGCACCCGGAGTTCAACCACTCCGTGCACGTCGAGGTCGACCATCTCGCGCCGGGCCACGTCTACTTCTACCGCTTCCGCGTCGGCGGCTGGGTCAGCGAGACCGGCCGTACCCGCACCGCGCCCGCCGCCGGCAGCCGCGCCTCCGGGCTGTCCCTCGCCGCCGTCTCCTGCCAGGCGTACCACGACGGGTACTTCACCGCGTACAAGCACCTCGCGGAGGACGACGTCGACGTCGTCTTCCACCTCGGTGACTACCTCTACGAGTACGCCGTGAACTCCGTCGGCGGCGCCCGCAAGTACACGGACCGCGTCCTCCCCGACATCTTCAACCGGGAGACCGTGACGCTGGAGGACTACCGGCTGCGCTACGCCCTCTACAAGTCCGACCCGGACCTGCGGGCCGCGCACGCCGCGCACCCCTTCGTCGTCACCTGGGACGACCACGAGACCGAGAACAACTACGCCGACGACATCCCGGAGAACGACGTCCCGCCGGCCGAGTTCCTGCTGCGCCGCGCCGCCGCGTACCGCGCCTACTGGGAGAACCAGCCGCTGCGCCGCCCCCAGCTGCCCACCGGACCCGACGCGCAGCTCTACCGCCGTCTCGTCTGGGGCCGGCTCGCCCAGTTCGACATCCTCGACACCCGCCAGTACCGCTCCAACCAGGCGTACGGCGACGGTTCGCACGTGCCGGGGCCCGAGTCGGACGACCCGGCGCGCACCATCACCGGCGCGACGCAGGAGCGCTGGCTCATCGACGGCTGGCGCCACTCGCGCGCCCTGTGGAACGTCGTCCCGCAGCAGGTCACCTTCTCCGAGCGCAGGCTCGACCTCAACGCCGAGGCGAAGCTGTCCATGGACGCGTGGGACGGGTACCGGGCGTCGCGCCGCCGCGTCCTCGACGGGGCGAAGGCGGCCCGCGTCGAGAACCTCATGGTCCTCACCGGTGACGTCCACGTCGGGTACGCCTTCGACATCAAGGACGACTTCGCCGACCCCGCGTCGCGCACGCTCGGCACCGAGATCGTCGCGACGTCCATCGCCTCCGGCAAGGACGGGGCGGAGCGGCCCGCCAACTGGGAGACGTACACCCGGGCCAACCCGCACCTGAAGTTCTACAACGGGCGCCGCGGATACGTCACCGTCGACCTGGGCGAGCGCGAGGCCCGCGCCGACTTCAAGACGGTCCCGCTGATCTCCGTCCCCGGGGCGCCGATCAGCACGGCGGCGTCCTTCGTCACGGAGGTCGGCAACCAGGGCCTGCGCCCGGCGTAACGAGTCTTCGGCCGCGGGCCCGGTGGGGGCTGGCCGCGCAGTTCCCCGCGCCCCTGGAGCATGCGGCTTCGCCGCAGCCCCAAGGGGCGCGTTCCACGCGCCTTCCTGAGATGGCGCACGCAGTGCGCATCTCAGGGGCGCGGGGAACTGCGCGACCAGCCACGACGCAACCCGCACCCGGGAATGGGCAGAACGGGGCAGACGCGTCACCGCTCCCCGGGATACCGCACCCCCACCGCCGCCCGCACCCGATCCAGCGTCCGCATGACCCCGAGCGACGATTCCAACGGCACCAACGGAGACTCCGTGTCGCCGGCTCGCAACCGCCCCATCACCTCGAGCGCCTCGTGCCGGAGCGAATCCCGGGGCCCGTCCTCCGGCGCCGCCACGAACTCCTCCGGCTCACGCCCGTCCCGGTGCAACACGAACCGCTCGGGATAGAAGAACCCCGACGGCACATCGATCCGCCCGGCGGACCCGGTGACCGACGCGGTCACCCCCGTACCCGAATTGATCGCACAGTGCAGGAGCGCCTGCGCCCCGCCCGCCCAGGACAACAGCATCCCGGTCTGCAGGTCCACGCCCTCCTCGGAGAGCATCGCCCGCGCGGTGACCTCCGAGGGCTCACCGAGCAGCAGATGCGCGAACGACACCGGGTACACCCCGAGATCCAGGGTCGCACCGCCCCCCTGGGCCGGGTCCCGCAGCCGGTGCGCGGGCGGGAACGGACCGGCGAGCCCGAAGTCGGCCTGCACGGTGCGGACCTCGCCGATCGCCCCGTCGTCGACGAGCGCCTTGAGCCGCCGGATCAGCGGGTTGCAGTACATCCACATGGCTTCCATGAGGAACACCCCGCGCGAACGCGCCAGCGTGACCAGTTCCTCGGCCTCACGCGCGTTCACCGTGAACGCCTTCTCGCACAGCACCGCCCGCCCCGCCTCCAGACAGAGCCCGGCGGCAGCCCGGTGCGCGGAGTGCGGCGTGGCCACGTAGATCACGTCGAGGGAGTCGTCGGCGGCGAGGGAGGCCCAGTCGCCGTAGGCCCGCTCGATGCCGAAGCGTTCGGCGAAGGTTCTCGCGGACTCCTCGGAGCGGGAGGCGACGGCCGCGACCTCGGCGTCGGGGAGGTCGAGCAGCGCCCCGGTGAAGGACGCGGCGATACCGCCCGTCGAGAGAATCCCCCACCGCACGCGCTCCGCTGCCATCTCTTGCCCACCCCAGATGTTGGTCTCGACCACTCCGCCGAGCTGAGAGCATAGGTAATCGCACGTACGGCCGGGAGAGACGAAAGGGAACGAGGGGCAACGGGATGGCGGAGAGCGGAAGTACGGGGAGCACCACGAACACCAGGAAGCCCCCGCAGGTCACCCACGCCGGAACCCCAACTCCCGTACCGCAGGCGGCTGTTCGTACCGGCCTCCTCGTCACCCTCGTACTCGGCGGCCTCACCGCCGTCCCGCCGCTGTCCATGGACATGTACCTCCCGGCCCTGCCCGAGGTCACCGGCGCCCTGCACACCTCCGCCGCCACCGCGCAGCTCACCCTCACCGCGTGCCTGACGGGCATGGCGCTCGGCCAGCTCGTCGTCGGCCCGATGAGCGACAAGTGGGGCAGGCGCAGGCCGCTCATGATCGGCCTCCTCATCTACATCGCCGCGACCGCGATCTGCGCGCTCGCGCCGGACGCCGCGCTGCTCGTCGCCTTCCGCCTCCTCCAGGGCCTGGCGGGTGCGGCGGGCATCGTCATCGCCCGCGCGGTCGTGCGCGACCTCTACGACGGCGTCGCGATGGCCCGCTTCTTCTCCACCCTGATGCTGATCTCGGGCGTCGCCCCGATCGTCGCGCCGCTCATCGGCGGCCAGATCCTGCGCGTCACGGACTGGCGCGGCGTCTTCGTCGTCCTCACCGTCATCGGCATCGCGCTCACGGCGATCGTGGGGAAGTACCTCCCGGAGACGCTTCCGCCCGAGCGGCGGCACTCCGGCGGCACCGTCGAGGCGCTGCGCACCATGCGCTCCCTGCTCGCGGACCGCGTCTTCACCGGGTACATGGTCGCGGGCGGCTTCGCGTTCGCCGCGCTGTTCGCGTACATCAGCGCCTCGCCGTTCGTGATCCAGGAGATCTACGGGGCGTCGCCCCAGACGTTCAGCCTGCTCTTCGGGCTGAACTCGATCGGCCTCATCGCGGTCGGCCAGCTCAACGGCAAGGTCCTCGTCGGCCGCGTCAGCCTCGACAAGGTCCTCGCGGTCGGCCTCACCCTGATCGTGCTCGCCGCCGCCTTCCTCCTCCTCGTCGCCACGGGAGTGCTCGGCGACCCGGAGGAGCTCGGCATCGTCCCCGTCGCCGCCGGACTCTTCGTCCTGATGGCGTCGATGGGCCTCGCCACGCCCAACACCAACGCGCTCGCCCTCCTGCGCACCCCGCACGCCGCCGGTTCCGCGTCCGCGCTGCTCGGCACGTCGTCGTTCCTGATCGGAGCGGTCGCGTCCCCGCTGGTCGGCATCGCGGGCGAGCGCACGGCCGTGCCGATGGCCGTGGTGCAGCTCGCCTGCGGCCTGGCGGCGGCCGTCGCCTTCATGGCACTGTGCCGCCCTTGGCAGCACGCGGCCAGAGCGACGAGAGAGGTGACGGAGGTCTGAGCTCCCCACGACTGCGCCACGGCACCCCCGAGCGGGCCGGTCTGCGCACCGACCTGATCGCCCGCCTCGTCCGTGACGTGCGCGCGCTTCCCGACGGCCCGCGCCCCTGGTGCGCGGGCGCCGTCCTGCTCGCCGGACGCGGCCCGGTCCTCGCCGCCGAGGCCGCCAGCGGCTGGGCGGTGCGCTACGCGGCGTACGACGAGGAGACCGGCCGGGGCGTGGAGCTGCCGCCCGGGGAGCGCGTCCCGATGACCCTCGACACGGTCTTCGACCTCGCCTCGCTGACCAAGCTCTTCACCACGATCGCCGCCGTCCAGCAGATCGAGCGCGGCACGCTCGGCATCGACGCCCGGGCCGGCGCCTACCTCCCCGAGTTCACCGCCGCCTCCCGCCACGGCATCACCGTCCGCCAGCTCCTCACCCACACCTCGGGCCTGCGCCCCGAACTCCCGCTGTACGCGGCCCGGGACGCGGCCGCGCGGCTCGCGCTGCTGCGCGCCGAGGCACCGTCGGCGCCGCCGGGGGAGTACCTCTACTCCGACCTGAACATGCTGCTGCTCCAGCACCTCCTGGAGCGCCTCACCGGTCGCCCGCTCGACAGGCTCGTCCGCGACGGCATCACCCGCCCCCTCGGCATGACCGCCACCTCGTTCGGGCCGCGGCCCGGCGCCGCCGCCACCGAGGACCAGCGCCTTCCCTGGGCCAAGGCGGACCGCGGCATGCTGCGCGGCGTGGTCCACGACGAGAACGCCTGGGCGCTCGGTGGCGTCGCCGGTCACGCGGGCCTCTTCGCCACCGCCTACGACCTGGCGGTCCTGTGCCGCACCCTGCTCAACGGCGGCTCGTACGGCACGGCCCGCATCCTCGGCCCCGACTTCGTCGACCTGATGCTGGCCGCGCCGGGCCTCGGCTTCCGGATCGACCAGCCCTCCTTCATGGGCGAGCTGGCCGGCGCAGGGGCGGCCGGGCACACCGGCTTCACGGGCACGTCCCTGGTCCTGGACCCGGTGACGGACACGTTCCTCGTCCTCCTCGCCAACACGGTCCACCCGCGCCGCCGCCCCGCCGACAACGGCCCGCGCGCGGCGGCGGCGACCCGGCTCGCCCGCGCGGTGACGGGCCCGCCGGGCTCCTGACGCCCCGCTCCGGAACGGCCGCCTAAAATCGTGCGGGTGAACGCCCCGATCCACCCCACGTCCTCCACCGCGCACACCGGGCCCGCCGAGACCCTGCGCGCCGCGCTCGCCGGGCTCCTCGACGGCCTGCCGCCCACCCAGGCGGCCCGCGCCGTGGACCGGCTCATCGCGAACTACCGGGGCACCACCCCGACCGACGCGCCGATCCTGCGCGACCGGGCGGACGTGGCGGCGTACGCGGCGTACCGGATGCCGGCCACGTTCGAGGCGGTCGCCGACAGCCTCGACGCGCTCGCCGCCGCGGCGCCCGCCGACTGGACGCCCGCCGGCCACCTGGACATCGGCGGCGGCACCGGCGCGGCGGTCTGGGCGGCCCGAGCGGTGTGGCCCGCGCCGCGCCCGACGACGGTCCTGGACTGGTCGGAACCCGCACTGGCCCTGGGCCGTGAACTCGCGGCGGCGGACCCGCGGCTGACGTCGGACGTCCACTGGGAACGCGCCCGCATCGGCGCCGACCGCCCCCTGGACCCCACCTCCCTCGTCACCATCTCGTACGTCCTGAAGGAGCTGACGGACGCCGACCGCGCGGCCGTGGTCGACGCCGCCGCCGGGGCCGCGACCGAGGCCGTCGTCGTCATCGAACCCGGCACACCCGACGGCTACACCCGCGTCATCGAGGCCCGCGACCGCCTGATCGCGGCGGGCTTCCACATCGCGGCCCCCTGCCCGCACAGCGCCCCGTGCCCGATCGTCCCCGGCGAGGACTGGTGCCACTTCTCGGCCCGGGTCAGCCGCTCCTCCCTGCACCGCCAGGTCAAGGGCGGGTCACTGGCGTACGAGGACGAGAAGTTCTCCTACGTGGCGGCGACCCGCTTCCCCCCGGCCCCGGCCCCGTCCCGAGTGATCCGCCGCCCCCAGATCCGCAAGGGCCAGGTGCTCCTGGACCTGTGCCTGCGGGAGGACACCTTGACGAGAACAACGGTGACGAAGAAGCACGGGGAGCAGTACAAGCGGGCGCGCGATGTCAACTGGGGCGACGAATGGCCCCGCTAGGGGCGCGGGGAACCGCGCGACCCGCCACAGCTCACCCGCGCCCGACGAACAGCGCTATAGCCCTGCCCGCAGCTCCAGCGTGCAGCACTTGACGCTCCCGCCTCCCTTCAAAAGCTCGGACAGATCCATCGGGACAGGCACGAAACCCCGCTCCCTGAGCGCCGGGAACAGCCCCACGGCCGCCTGCGGCAACAGCACGTGCCGCCCGTCCGACACCGAGTTCAGGCCGAAGGCGACCGCATCGGACTCCTCGGCGATCAGCGCCCCGGGAAACAGCCGCCGCAGCACGCCCTGACTGCCCGCCGAGAACGCGGGCGGGTAGTACATGACCTCGTCGCACCGGTCGTCGAGGACGGCGAGCGCCGTGTCCAGGTGGTAGAAGCGCGGGTCGACGAGGTCGAGCCCGATGACAGGCCGTCCGAACGCCTCCTGCGCCTCGCCGTGCGAGAGGGGCGAGGCCCGGAACCCGCGTCCGGCGAGCACGTACGAGGCGGTGACGGCGAAGTCCCCCTCGCCCTCGTTGACGTGCACGGGCTCCTGCACGTCGGCGTATCCGTGGGACCGGAACCAGTCCAGGTGGGCGGCGGCCTCGCCGGCCCGTTCCGGGTAGGCGAACCGCGCCCCGAGCACCCGGCCGTCGACGACGGTCGCTCCGTTGGCCGCGTAGACCATGTCGGGCAGTCCGGGGAGCGGGTCGAGCACCTCGACGGTGTGGCCGAGGGAGCGGTACCGGTCGCGCAGGTCCTCCCACTGCGCGACGGCGAGCGGGACGTCGACGGGTTTCGCCGGGTCCATCCACGGATTGATCGAGTAGGTGACCTTGAAGTGTGCCGGTGGGCACATGAGGTAGCGCCGGGGTGTGGCGCGTCGTTCGGCGGAACACCCGGGGTACGGCTCACGCAATGAGGGCTCCTCACAACCGCAGGGTCTGATGCGCCCATGGTGCGGTCGGAGGAGCCCTCCGGGCTGTGAACCGAACGGGTGGTTCACGGTGCGGAATCACGAGATGCGATCGGCGTCGCGCCTCTCCTGCAACTTGCGCATCAACTCCCGCTTCTGTGCCACGGGATCGGTGCCGCCGCCGACCTGTCCGCTCCGGCCGCCGCCGCGCAGCGCCTTGCGGGACAGGTTCCGGCGCGTGCCGCCGACGCCCAGCATGCCGCCTGCTCCACCTCGGGTCATGGTCCGCCTCTTTCCTTCGGTCCGATGTGCTGACGGGGTCTACTCTGAACGAGACGTCTCGTCTTGTCAACCACTTTCAAGACGGTACGTCTCGCCTCGTTCGCTGCTACATTCGATGCATGTCCGCTACCTCCAGCCACGCCCAGAAGAAGACGGCTCCCGACTCCGCCCGCCGCAGCGAGCGCTCGCGCCGCGCGATCTACGACGCCGCGCTCGCCCTGGTCGGGGAGATCGGCTACCCCCGTACGACCATCGAGGGCATCGCCGCCCGCGCCGGTGTCGGCAAGCAGACGATCTACCGCTGGTGGGGCTCGAAGGCGCAGGTGCTCATGGAGGCCTTCATCGACCTCAACGAGCGGAACCAGCGGGCCGCCGCCGAGCACCACCCCGGCGTACCGCTCAACCCCGTCGCCCTGCCCGACACCGGCGACCTGGAGGCCGACCTCAAGATCGTGCTGCGTGCCACCGTCGACGAACTCCTCGACCCCCGCTTCGACGTCCCGGCCCGCGCGCTCGCCGCCGAGGGCGTCGCCAACCGGGAGTTCGCCCGCGAGTTCGTCGCCGCGCTCCTCATGCCGGGGCTCGACCTCTACGCCGCCCGGCTGCGCGCCGCGCAGGACGCGGGCCAGGTCCGCGCGGACGTCGACCCGCTCATCGCCCGGGACCTGTTCTCGGGACCGCTCGCCCAGCGCTGGCTCCAGGAGACGGGCCCGCTCGACCACGCCTACGCCGACCGCCTCGTCGAGTACGCCCTCTACGGGATCAGCGCCCGCCCGCGGCAGCAGCCGTAGCTGTGATCATCGCCGTCGCCGCGAGCAGGCCCGGCGCGTCCGTGATGACCCCGTCGCAGCCGAGCCGCAGCACCCGGTCCCGGTCCCCGGGCGTGTTCACGGTGTGCGCCCACACGTGCTCCACCCCGGAGTGCACCGCCCGCAGAAGATCGGCGTCGCGGGCCGTGTGGTCCATGTCCAGCACGTCGACGTAGCCGGCCCAGCGCTCGGGCCGGTCGGACCGCATCTGCCGGGCGGAGCGCCACAACTGGGTGACCAGGCCGAGCCGGTGCGCGCGCTCGGCGACGGCCGGGCTGTTGGAGTTGACCAGCACCGAGCGGGTCAGGCCGCGTACCCGGACGAGCCGGGCGAGCCCGGTCAGGGAGCGGGGGTCCTTCGCCTCCAGCATCAGCACGGTCCTGCCGCCGAACCGGTCGAGCACCTCCGCGACCGTCGGCGGCCGCTCCGGAAGCCAGCGCTCCGGCAGCGACGTGTCGGGCCGCAGCCGTACGTCCGCCCAGTCCGCCAGATCGAGCGCCCGCACCGGGCCGCGCGCGGAGGTCGTGCGGTCCAGGGTCGCGTCGTGCAGGACGACGGGCGTGCCGTCGCGCAGCATCCTCGTATCGAAGTCGAGGATCCGCGCGCTGCCCCGGACGAAGGCCGCGGCGAGGCCCGCCATGCTGTTCTCCGGCACCTCCAGGGCGCCGCCGCGGTGCGCGGTGTACGTGATCCGGGGCAGCGAGTCCACGGTGAGCGGCCCCGTGCCCCGGCCGAGCGCCGGCGCGAGGGCCAGGGCGGTGAGGGACAGCGCGCCCGTGAGCCCCGCGACCGGCACGGTTCTCGTGACGAGTGTGGCCATGGCAACCATGGCCACCACGGTAGGTCCGAAAATGCATACAAATAGGGCAATGACACCCTGTGGCCCCTACAGAAGCGCGATGGTGGGACCATGGTGGTCCGGGTATCAACCGGCACCCGGCTCGACGGCGATGGTGTGGCAAGGGGATAGATGGGCGCGGAGCACGGTGACAGCGCACGTTCGGGCCTGGGCAGGTTCACCCGGTGGCTGAGGTCGGGCCGGGGTCCGAAGGAGAGCCTGACGGACGTGGACCGCGAGTCCCTGCTGCTGGCCGCCGCTGCCGCCGGACTGCCGCTCGCGCCGGCCGCCCACCCCGTCGACTACCGGTGTTCGTGCAACCGCATCGGCTGCCCGACCCCCGGCCGCCACCCCGTCTCCTTCGCCTGGCAGACCCAGTCCACGACGGACCGCGGGCAGATCGAGCGCTGGGCCCGGCACCAGCCGCAGGCCAACTTCATCACCGCGACCGGCATGGTCCACGACGTCCTGGACGTACCGGTCGAGGCCGGGCGCGAGGCGCTCGAGCGCCTCCTTTCGGCCGGCGTCGACGTCGGCCCCGTCGCCCTGTCCGGCGGCGACCGCATGCTCTTCTTCACGGCGACGCGCGGCACGCCCGAGGACGAGGACGAGTGGTGGCCCTGCGAGCTGGACTGCCACCCCGAGACCATGGACGAACACCCGGGCATGCGCTGGCACTGCCGCGGCTCCTACGTCCTGGTCCCCCCGGCCCGCCTCCCCGGCGACCGCACGGTCGACTGGCTCCGCGGCCCCGAACACCCCCTGCCCGACCCGCTGACGCTCCTGGAACCCCTGACGGACGCCTGCGCCCGCCACGCGGGAGCGGACCAGGACTACGACTACGAATCGGCCTGGCCCCGTTAGGCCGTGCCAGGGCCCCTCCGGCGGACAGAGCAAGCCCCTCCGGCGATTGAGGAGCGGGGCCCGGGGCGGAGCCCCGTGACGCCCGGGACAGCCCCCTCGGCCATCAGACCCCGGGTCACGACCCCTCGGCGGTGGTGATCCCCTCGACCCGGTTCAGCACCTCGACATCATCCCCGGCGGAGCCGACGTGCGCCGTCTGGTTCGACACGAACCCGTACGTCACCGACTGCTTCGCGTCCCCCGTCATCAACGCCTTCACGCTGGGGCTGACGGCCGGAAGATCACTGCCCGCGAACGCGGTCTGCTTCTCGTAGCGCCGCGTCGCGAAGAAGACGAGCGCTCCGCCGTCCTCGGTGCGCAGCGCGAGCGGCGCGTAGTCGCCGGACGTGAGCGGCTCGTCGATGAACTGCGTGGAAAGGCCGGGCCGCGTCCCGTTCTTCTTGCGCGCCGCGCGCCACTCGGAGGTGGCGGGCCCGGCCGCGAACCCGTCCCCGCCGTCCTCGAGGTACGCGGCGTACTTCTTGCTCAGGTCGGCCGGCCGCATCGCGAGCTTCTTGTCGTCGGCGGCGACGGACTCGGCCCAGCCGTCCGCGTCCTTCCTGAACTCGGGGAAGGTGTCGCCGCGGAACACGGTGAGGTACGAGACGGCCCACGGCTCGTCGACGTCGTCGCGCGTGAACACCATGACCCAGCGGGAGTCCGCGACCCGGTTGTTGGCGCTGTCCACGACGAACCAGCGCGGCCAGCCGGCCTTCTTCGGGATGGTGTAGTGGGAGTCGGTGAGCTCCAGCGGCTTGAAGCTTGGGTTGCCCTGCGGGTTCACCGCGCGGCCCGCCTTCAGCTTGGCCGCGTCGATGGCGCCGAGCGCCCCGGTGACGTACTTGGCGTCGGCCGCCCGGTCATACGTCTTGTCCGCCTTGTTGTACGCGGTGACGAACGTGTCCAGCGCGCGTGCGGCCTGCGCCTTCGTGGTCGTGGGTACGACCTCGAGCTCCCCGTGCACGGTCACGCAGCCGCTCGCGGTGAGGGACAGCACGACCGCCGCTGCCGCCGCCGCGGCGGGTCTGCCGAGCCCGATCCTGACCTCGCTCATGACGTTGTTCTCACCTTCCCCTTCCCGGGGCCGAACCCTACCGGGAAGAGGAGACGCCCACTGCCCCGCCCTGCGGGAGAGGAGACCGGCCGGGGCGACAAACAGCGCCCCTCGCATGGTTCACTGCCCCCGTGGACTACGACGTACTGAACGTGTTCTGCGGACCCGACGGCCGCCACGGCAACGAGCTGGGAGTCGTCCGCGAGGGGGCCCTGCTGCCCGGCCGCGCCGAACGGCAGGCGTTCGCGGGCGAGTTGGGCTTCAGCGAGACCGTGTTCGTCGACGACCCCGAGCGCGGCGTCCTCGACATCTACACACCGACCCTGCGCCTGCCCTTCGCCGGTCACCCCTGCGTCGGCGCGGCCTGGCTGCTCGACGTCCCCGAACTCGTCGTCCCCGCGGGCGTCGTCGGCACCCGCCTCGACGAGGAGTTCACCTGGATCGAGGCCCGCCCCGAGTGGGCGCCACCGCGCACCCTGCGCCAGTACGGCTCGGCGTCCGAGATCGGCGCTCTGCCCGTGCCCGCGCCGGGGGAGTGGATCTACGCCTGGGCCTGGGAGGACGAGGCCGCGGGCCGGGTGCGGGCCCGCGCCTTCCCCGGCCGGGACGACGGGATCGAGGAGGACGAGGCGACAGGCGCGGCGGCGCTCCTCCTCACGGCCCGCCTCGACCGGGCCCTGAACATCACGCAGGGCCGCGGCTCACAGATCCTGACGGCACCGCAGCCGGAGGGCTGGATCGAGATAGGAGGCAGAGTCCGGCTCACCTAGGAAGCCCCTCCGGCGGCTGAGGAGCGGGGTCCGGGGCGGAGCCCCGTGACGGCAACGCCTAAGCGGCCGCCGAGAACTCCTCCCCCAGAGCCCTGAAAACCCCCGTGTTCAAAGCGAAAGCGGCCTTGCACTCAGCAACGACCCGCTGCTTCTCCAGCTCGTCGACCCCGATCCGGTCAAGCAGCTCGCGATACCCCCGCTTGAACGCCGCCGGATTCCCGACCTGCTCGAACACATAGAACCGCACCCCGTCCCCCTTGCGAGCGAACCCCCATGTCCGCTCCGCCTTGTCGCGGATGATCTGCCCACCGGAGAGATCACCGAGGTACCGGGTGTAGTGATGCGCCACATACCCGGCCGGCCAGGAGGCGACGCACTCCTCGACGCGCGCCGCGTACGCCTCGGTGGCGGGCAGCGCCGACACCGTCTCGCGCCAGTCGTCACCGCGCAGATGCCGCAGGTCGCGCTCGAGCTCGGGCAGGCGCTCCAGCTCGGGCTGTATGAACGGGCCGGCGACGGGGTCGTCGGCGAGCCGCTCGACGCCGCCCTCCAGGGCCCGGTAGACGAACCACAGCTGCTCTGTGTAGCGCGCGTAGGCGTCGACGCCGAGCGCGCCACCGAGCAGGTCGCTCATGAACGTCGACGTCTCGGCCTCGGTGTGCTGCTCGTGCGAGGCGGTGCGGATGAGAGTGGAGAACGAGGGGTCCATGAAGGCCTCCGCCGACGGGGTCTAGGTAGGTTAGCCTTGCCTAACATAACAGCTTTCCCGACGGGCTGTCGGTAAAAAGTTACCCGTTTTCTTGATCGGCAACGCGCGGAGCCCGCCCCCCGAGGACGGGGACGGGCTCCTGATGAAACGCGAGACGGGGCTACGGCAACGTCAGAATCTCCGTACCCGTCTCCGTCACCACCAACGTGTGCTCGAACTGTGCCGTGCGCCTGCGGTCCTTGGTGACGACGGTCCAGCCGTCCTCCCACATGTCGTACTCGTGCGTGCCGAGCGTGAGCATCGGCTCGATCGTGAACGTCATGCCGGGCCGGATCTCCGTGGTCGCGTGCGGGCTGTCGTAGTGCGGCACGATCAGGCCGGAGTGGAACGACGAGTTGATGCCGTGGCCGGTGAAGTCGCGGACGACGCCGTAGCCGAAGCGCTTGGCGTACGACTCGATGACGCGGCCGATGATGTTGATCTGGCGGCCCGGCTTCACGGCCTTGACGGCGCGGTTCAGGGACTCCCGGGTCCGCTCGACGAGCAGCCGCGACTCGTCGTCCACGTCCCCCACCGGATAGGTGGCGTTGTTGTCCCCGTGCACGCCGCCGATGTACGCCGTCACGTCGAGGTTGATGATGTCGCCGTCGTGCAGCACCGTGGAGTCGGGGATGCCGTGGCAGATGACCTCGTTGACGCTTGTGCACAGCGATTTGGGGAATCCGCGATATCCGAGCGTCGAGGGGTAGGCACCGTGGTCACACATGTACTCGTGCGCGATCCGGTCCAGCTCGTCCGTGGTGACGCCGGGCGCGATCGCCTTCGCCGCCTCCGCCATCGCCCGCGCGGCGATCCGCCCCGCGACGCGCATCGCCTCGATCGTCTCCGGGGTCTGCACCTCGGGGCCCGTGTACGGGGCCGGCGCGGGCTTGCCGACGTACTCGGGGCGCCGGATGTTCCCGGGGACGGAACGGACGGGGGACTGCTGCCCCGGTACGAGGACGGGGGACGAGTACTGCGTCGGCTGGCCAGACATGCCAGCGAGTGTAACGAGCGGCCGTGGGGGACCATGGCCCTGAGCGTTCTTCAGGAGAGGAGTCGGCCGTGGCCCTGTTCAAGAAGCGGACCGTCGGTAAGCCGGGCGAGTGGTTCTACTGCCTGGAGCACCACAAGGTGGAGGAGGGGCCCGAGTGCCCCGCCAAGGACCGGTTCGGCCCGTACCCGTCCCGCCAGGAGGCGGAACACGCGATGGCCACCGCCCGGGAGAAGAACCTGGAGTGGGAGAACGACCCGCGCTGGCACGACGCCGGCGCCTCCGGGGAGGGCGAGGGCAAGGCATAGCGCGCCCGGGGCGAGCAGCGCGGGAGGTCCCGCCCGTGCGGCGGCCCGCAGGCGCGCGGCCGCATCCGCTCGTCACCACCGTGCGGGCGGCGGTGACGTCAGGTGGTCCGCCAGGCGGGAGAGGCGGTCGCGGAAGGTGCGGCGGCTGCGTGTCGCGTGGCCGCCGTTCTCCCCGGCCGCCGCGCTGACCAGGTGCTGCACCGTGTCGAGGTCGAGCTCCGTGTCGCCGGGGACGGTCAGCGCGTCGTGGGCCATCGCGTGCAGGTCACCGTTGCCCGCCGGGCCCGAGTCGAGGGCCAGGACCGTCGCCCCGGCCCGGCGGGCGTCGTGCAGCCGTTCAAGGAGGGGCGCGCCCGCCGCGTCCGGCGCCACCACGAGCAGCGTCTCCCCGCGCCTGGCCGCCGCGAGCCGGCCGAGCCCGACGGCCAGATGCGCCGGGTCGTCGGGGCGCGCCGCGTGCCGGACGAGGGTCGGCGCCAGCTCGGGCGTCCCCGACCAGGCCGCCTCGTCCACCAGATGCGCGGCCAGATGCCAGGGCTCGTACGTCGCGGAGCCCACGAGGAGCAGCCCGCCCCCGTGCGCCGCGACCGAGGTGCGCAGCGTCCCGGCGAACCGGCGGGTGGCGGCGGGCCACTCGGTCCCGGCGAGAACCTCACGCAGCAGGGCTACTCGTACGGCGTCCATGGGCGCGCATCCTGCCTCACCCGGCGCTCGCGCCCCGCCCGTTCCCCGGAAGTCCGCCCGTACGGGTCGCCTCGCGGGCCCGGTCCATCAGGCTGAGCAGGAGGTGCGCGGTGTGCGGGTGCCACAGGTCGGAGTGGGCCCCGGCGAAGGTCAGCCGGCCGCCGCGGAAGACCCGTGAGGCGTTCACGTCGACGAGGCGGTGGTGCAGGTCGGCGTCGGTGTACGGCGCGTGCGGCCGGTGCATCCGGATGCGGTGCACCGGCACGGCCGCCTTGCGCAGGCCCGCCGTGCCGATGCCCCGGCGCCGCTCCGCGAGGAGATGCCACAGGCCGGTCGCCCGGTCGTGGCGCGAATGGGTCAGGGCGACCGGCCCGCTGACCGGGGCCCGCGCGAACAGGTCCGCGTAGGCGCCGCCGGGCCCGAGCGTCGAGCGGTCCGCCGCCATCTGCAACAGCAGCAGCGAGTCGACCGTCCACGGATAGCGCGCGTCGGCATGGACCGGCCCGGCCAGGACGTGCTCGGCCCGCGTGCTCAGCTCCGCCGGACCCGCCTCGGGCAGCGCCCGGCACAGGAACCGGCAGCCGAACGAATGCCCTACGCAGTGCAGGTACTGCCCGCCGCGGCCCGGCAACGACGCGTCCGCCCCCGGCAGTTCACGCTGCTCGTCCAGGTACCCGAGCAGCGCGGCGAGCACATGCGCGGCCTGGCCCTCGACCGAGGCGTCGTGGGCGCGGGCCACCGCCTCGCGGTACCCGGTGCGGGACCGCCAGCGCAGCGCGACCGGCAGCAGCCGCAGCTCGTCCGGCAGCCGCCCGTACTGCGCCCGGCGCCCGGCCCACACCCGCTCGGTCAGCCGGAGCAGCAGCGCGAGCCGCCGCTCCACCTCGGCGGGCGGGGTCAGCCAGCCGTGCACGAACACGAGCAGGTCCGTGGCGGCGCCGGGCAGGCCGAGCGACTGCCGCAGCACCTCGGGCAGCTCCGCGTCGTCGTCGATCCGCCGGCCGCTGTCGGGGTGGCGGAGCATGCCCCGCTCGTCCAGGTCGAGGAAGACGGGGGCGAGCGTGGCCCGCGCGGTCATGACGCGGGCCCGAGCCGCGTGTCCAGGCGGCCCTTCACCCCGTACATGAGCCCGAG
The DNA here is from genome assembly GCF_044332585.1 of Streptomyces sp. NPDC016845. Taxonomy (NCBI): domain Bacteria; kingdom Bacillati; phylum Actinomycetota; class Actinomycetes; order Kitasatosporales; family Streptomycetaceae; genus Streptomyces; species Streptomyces sp. NPDC016845. The sequence continues at coordinate 379,882 of NZ_JBIRPI010000002.1, forward strand.
CAGCGTGCCGTACTCGCGGGCGAAGGTGCGGGTGAGATGGCGCAGGCGGGCGCCGACCTCGACGCCGTCCCGCAGGAACGGTTCCAGGAAGCGCAGGGCGTGCTCGACCGCGAGGACCTTGGGCGCGATCAGCTCGGGCGTGATCGCGCACGACGGGCCCAGCTCACTCAGCTGCCGGGTCACCGAGTCGCCGCTGGCGGGCGTGAACTCCCCGGCCCGGCAGACGTTGAAGTACATCAGCGGGCTGCCCGTCAGATGGTGCACGGCGCACACGTCGTGCGGCTCGGCGCGGTCCTCGGTCCCGCCCGCCACCGCGCTGAGCAACTGCCCGACCCCGATGGACTCGCCGCCGCGCGTGGACGGGTAGAGCCGCGCCGGGTCCGTGCTGTAGCCGTGGCCGTGCGAGAAGACGTAGATGATCTGCCGCTGGAACGTGCCCGAGTGCAGCTGGGCGAGGAAGTCGGTGGTGTCGGATCCGCACGCGTACAGGTCCGTGTGGTCCGCGAGGACGCGGACGACCTCGGCGTGCTCCGGCGGCGCGTCCCGGTGGACCAGCGCCAGCGCCGCGGCCCGCGCGCCGTTGCGGCGCGGGATGGACGCGGCCGAACAGTGCGCGTGGGTCAGGAGGCTGCGGTGCTCGATGAGATGCCGGTAGCCGAGGAACCGCGGTCCCCAGCGCTGCGCGGGCGTCAGAGGTTCACCGGCGGCGCCCACGACCCCGTCGAGGTCCCGCTCGTCCTGGCGGTCCCGGCGCTCCTGCGCCGCCCGGTTCGCCTCGGACGCGGGCAGCGGCGGCAGCACGAGCAGCCCCCACGGGGCGAACAGCTCGTTCGACCAGACGCCGACGGTGCAGCGCCTGCCGCGCAGCCGCGCGCACAGCCGCTCCGCCAGCTCCCGCATCGGAGCGGGCTTCTCGTGGTTGACGAAGACCGCCTCGAAAGCCGCCTGGCCCGCCGCCGCGAGACGCCGGAAGACCGCGTCCCACTGGTCCGCGTCCGGGCCGGTGAGATCGAGCCGCCGCTCCCAGCCCTCGGCGCGGATCGCCTCGTCCCAGGCCGTCCGCAGGTCCCGCAGGACGGTGTCGATGCGCTGATCGCGGCCGCAGGCGGCCGACCACGACAGCTCGGGCTCGTCGGTGAACAGGAGGCGGCAGCTGTAGCTGCGGTCCCCCGGATCGCGCAGGAAGGCGAGCGTGACCTCGCGGGGCGTGCGGATGTCGAGCTCCGCGATCAGGTCGGCGGCCCGGGTCCGGCGCTCGTACCTGGTGCGCAGGGCGCGCCTGCGCGCTCCCCGGTACTCGTAACGGTCAGTGCGTGCGGGGTACTTGTGGGAACTCATGGGAGCGCTCATTCCATGTCCAAGGTGACTTCCACGTCTTGAAGCAGCGCCCCGGCCGCTTCGTTCAGGACGACGAACCGGACCGCCTGCGCCCCGGGCTCGTCACGCCGTACGTCGAACGTGGCCTGCATCGGCCACGCCTCCTCGCACGGATCGAGGGACAGCGCCCCCGGCACCACGTCCGCGTCCTGCGCCATGGCGAGCACCCGGCACTTGGGGTGCGCGCCGGAGGTCAGCGCCTTCTGCAGCGCGAGTTCGGGGTAGACGGAGACGCACAGCAGCGCGCCGGGACGGTCCGGAACCGGTTCCTCGTGCGGGTCCTCGATCCGGTCCACCGTGACCAGGCAGGCGGTCTCCGGTGCCGGTTCGCCGATCCGCCGGACGTCCGCCGCGTCCGGCCGCTCGCCCCGCCGCACCCGCTCCTGCTGACGCCGGGTCAGCTCCAGGGCCAGCCGCTCGCCGCAGACCTCGAACTCCTCCGCCGCGAACGTGAGCAGCGGCTCGGCCAGCGGCAGCGGCGCGTCGGGCAGCAGAGCCAGTTCGTACGAGGCCCAGGCCACGCCGAGCCGGTTGCCCATCTGCGCGAACTCGTGGTGGGCGGCGTCGAGCGTCCGGCGGGCCGCGTCGAAGTCGGCCGACACCCGCTTGCACCGGCCCACCTCGAGGTTGGCGTAGGCCATCCCGAGCGGTTCACCGACCTGCTTGGACAGTTCGTGGCAGCGCCGCATCCGCTCCAGGGCCCCCACCCGCGACTCCGGGTCGCGCCACATCAGCCGGCCCCGCATCAGATCGGCCCAGGCCCGCGCGAAGGACTCCTCCGCCGTGCGCTCCTCGAACACCTTCTGCGCCATGTCCAGCTGCCGTTCGGCCTCCCGCACCTCGCCCGACTGCAGCAGACAGCCCGCGAGGAAGGTGCGGGCCCACGCGCCGCCCAGCGGGTTGTCGTGCTGCTCGTGCAGCAGGGCGCTCTCGGTGAGGATCTGCCGGGACTCCTCCAGACGCCCCAGGTCGATGTAGGCGGTGCCGAGGACGCGTAACACCCAGGGGCGCTCGCGCACGTGCTCCGGGTGGTCGCCCGCGACCAGATCGACCGCGCGGCGCAAGTAGTGCACGGAGGTGCGCAGCTCACCCGCGTGGTAGTAGGCGACCCCGATCTGCCGCAGCGTCCGTACCTCCAGGAGCAGGCAGTCGCGCGCCGCGTACTGGTCGCGCACCCACATCAGCCGGTCCCTGGCCTCGTCCAGATGGCCCGACTTGCGGTCCAGGACACCGAGGGCGCCGTGCACCGCGAGGCCGAGGACGCGTCGCGCCTCGTCGTCCCCGAACCGCTCGACGACGTGCAGGAGCATTGTCAGGACGAGCGACTCGCGCTGCTGGACGAGGTGGTCGCACAGGTCCGCGGCCATCACGCGGATGAACATCTCGTGGTTCTTGTCGTCCGGCGGCCGGTCCAGGATCTGCGCGATCGATCCGTTCTCCAGGGGCATCCCCGGCAGCGCCGGCATCGCCGCGACGAACAGCCGGAACGCGTCCGCCAGGTTCCGGGCGCCGGTGTCGAGCCGGTCGCGGCCCGACAGCTGCTCCTCGGCGAAACGCTGCACGGACGGGGAGAGCCGGTAGCGCCGCTCGCCCATCTCCTCGAGCAGGCCCCAGGCGGTCAGCGAGGACAGGCCCGCCTCGCCGAGCGCGGCCGGTTCGATGTGCCGGTGCCGCTCCCGGCCGCGCAGACTCTCCACCGTCACCCCGGACAGCGGCTCCACGGTCGAGCGCGTGGACAGCGACAGCAGGTCGAACAGGCGCCGGTCGTCCTCGCTGAGCTGCTCGTACACCGAACGCAGCAGCCTGCGCGCGACGTCCTCGTCGTCCTCGTCGGACTGGCGCCTCATCCGGGCGACGACGTCGCTCGCGGACCGCGCCGGATTGTGCCGGTAGATGCCGGCGGCCAGTTTCACCGCGAGGGGCCGGTCCTCGCACAGGTCGATCAGCTCCTCGACCGCGGCCCGCTCCCGCGGCGACGACGGCGTGCGCCCGGCCGCCAGGAAGATCTTCCGGGTCTCGGCGCGGTCCGGCCCCGGTACGAGGACCTGGTGGATCCGGTCGGGGGCGAGCCCGCTGTCCCGCAGGTCGGCCTCCGACAGCGGCGCCTCCGCACTCGCTATGACGATCGACCGGGCCCCGCCGGGCAGCAGGAAGTCCTTCACCTGGCCCCACCGGTCGACCTCGTCGAGCAGCAGCACGACCGGCTCGTACCGGGTCGCCTCGCGGTAGATCTCGCAGAGCTGGAGGTCGTCCATCTCCCAGGGACGCCGGGACAGCTTGGCGTCCAGCTCCCGCAGCAGTTCGAGCAGGTTGTAACGGGGCGTGTTGATGACCCCGGACGCCATCCGCAGCTCCAGGCGCTTTCCGCGCCGCCCGTGCCGGTCGAGCAGCCGGTCCGCGATGGCGGACGCGAGCCGGAACTTCCCTATCCCCGGGGCGCCGTGCAGGACGAGCACCCCGGGCCCCGCCTCGAAGAGCCGCTTCGCGTGCTGGTACAACTCGGCATCGCTCATGGCGCGTTCCCCCCGTCCGGCCATGATGGCCGTGGTGACTCAGAGTAGGACTGGTACCCGACGACGCCGAGGGAACATGCGCGGGAGCGGGTACGGATTCCGCTACGCCCACGGCGGTGCCGGCGCTGCTGCCGGGAGCGGGTGGGCCGAACGGCCAGGCCGACGGGCGTAGTTCACCTGGAGTTACCTTCAGCGGGGAGCATGGAGGGCATGACCGACACAGGAGCGCGTCCCGAGCCGTACGGGCCGTACGAGACGTCCGTGCCGTTCCGCGCCGGACAGGGCGGCTACGCCAGTTTCCGTATCCCTGCCGTCGTCACCGCGTACGACGGCACGCTTCTGGCCTTCTGCGAGGGCCGGGTGGCCTCCGCCTCGGACAGCGGCGACATCGACCTCGTGCTGCGCCGGTCCACGGACGGCGGCCGCACCTGGGGCCCGCTCCAGGTGGTCGTCCGCAACGGGCGCGATCTGGCGGGCAACCCGGCGCCCGTCGCGCTCGCCTCCGGCCGCGTCCTGCTCGTCCACGTCCGCAACGCGGCCGCCGCCACCGAGGACGCCATCCGCCGCGGCCGGGTCGCCGCCGCCGACGGACGCCGCGTCTGGGTCACCCACAGCGACGACGCCGGCGCCACCTGGGCCCTCGCCACCGAGATCACCGCCCGGGTGAAGAGAGCGGCCTGGCGCTGGTACGCGACGACGCCCGGCCACGCCCTGCTCACCCGCGAGGGCCGCGTCGTCGTCCCCGCCAACCACTCCCTGCCGCCCACCGGCTCCGACACCGGCACCGAGGGCAAGTACAACGGCGGGCACTGCCTCCTCAGCGACGACGACGGCGCGACCTGGCGGATCGGCTACGTCGACGACAACACCGACGGCTATGTGAACGTCAACGAGACGACGGCGGCCCAGCTTCCCGATGGCAGGGTCTGCTTCAACACCCGCAACGACTCACCGTCCCCCGGCACCCGCGCCGACGCCCACTCCCTGGACGGCGGCGACCGCCTGCTGAAACCGTTCCGGCCGCAGGCGGGCCTGGTCACCCCGGTGGTCCAGGGCAGCCTCCTGCACCTCGGCGACCCGGACGTACTCCTCTACTCAGGACCCGCCGACCCGGCCGCCCGCGCGCTGATGACCGTCCGCCGCAGCCTCGACGGCGGCACCACCTGGTCCACCGCCCACACCGTCGACGGCCTGCCCGCCGCCTACAGCGACCTGGTCCGCGTCGACGACGCCACCGTCGGCCTGCTCTACGAGACCGGGGACTTCTCCCCGTACGAGACGATCACCTTCCGGCGCGTCCCCGTCACCGCGCTCACGGGACCCGACCGCTGAGTAAGGTCGCCCCATGACTACCAGTGACAGTGACAACGCGAAGAACAGCGGTGGACAGGCCCCGGCCAAGAAGGACCCCTGGGACCTGCCCGACGTCTCCGGGCTCACCGTCGGCGTCCTCGGCGGCACCGGCCCGCAGGGCAAGGGCCTCGCCTACCGGTTCGCGCGTGCGGGCCAGAAGGTGATCATCGGCTCGCGCGCCGCCGAGCGCGCGGCGGCCGCCGCCGAGGAGCTCGGCCAGGGCATCGAGGGCGCCGACAACGCGGAGTGCGCGCGCCGCAGCGACATCGTGATCGTCGCCGTGCCGTGGGACGGACACGGCACGCTCCTCGAAGCCCTGCGCGAGGACCTCACCGGCAAGCTCGTCATCGACTGCGTCAACCCGCTCGGCTTCGACAAGAAGGGCGCCTACGCCCTCGAGCCCGAGGAGGGCAGCGCCGCCGAGCAGGCCGCCGCGCTCCTGCCGGACTCGCGTGTCACCGCCGCCTTCCACCACCTGTCGGCCGTGCTCCTCACCGACCCGGAGGTCGACGAGATCGACACGGACGTCATGGTCCTCGGTGAGTCCCGCGCCGACACCGACCTCGTCCAGGCCCTCGCCGCCCGCATCCCCGGCATGCGGGGCGTCTTCGCGGGCCGTCTGCGCAACGCCCACCAGGTGGAGTCCCTGGTCGCGAACCTCATCTCCACCAACCGCCGCTACAAGGCCCACGCGGGCCTGCGCATCACGGACGTATAACGCCCGATCCTCACCCGTTCCTTATCTTTCCCGTACGTTCAGGGCGGCTTCATGCGTCAGCGGGGCATGGGGGACACTGGTCGGCGAATACCGAGCCGTGCCGTATTGGAGCCGACCCCATGCCCCGCATCGCACTCTTCGCCCTCGTCGTCTGCGTCCTCGCCGTCGCGGCCGCGGTGGTGTCCTTCGTCGAGGGCAGCTTCCTCGGGATCGTGTGGGTCCTCATCGCGGGCATCACGTCGAACATGACGTGGTTCTACGTGCGCAAGGCGAAGATGGAGAAGACGTCTACGACTGTGTGACGGTGGGGATCTCGGGCGTGCCCTCCCAGAACCGGTAGAACCGCTGCCCCCAGTACGTGTCCCAGTCGTGCACCCCGAGTGCGCGCAGCAGGGCGTCGACCGCGTCGAAGAAGTACTGGTTGACCTCCGGGATCCACAGCACGGCGAAGACGGCGAGCAGCCCGAACGGCGCGAACGGCTCCACCTGGCGCCGCACCTTGTACGACAGCCAGGGCTCGATCACCCCGTACCCGTCGAGCCCCGGGACCGGCAGGAAGTTCAGGATCGCCGCCGTCACCTGCAGCAGCGCCAGGAACCCGAGCGCGTAGCGGAACGTGTCCGGCACACCGTCCAGCGCGTGCAGCCAGAACGGCGCCGTGCACACGACCGCGAACAGCACATTCGTCAACGGCCCCGCCGCCGAGATCAGACTGTGCTTCCAGCGCCCCTGGATCCGCCCCCGCTCGATGAAGACCGCACCACCGGGCAGCCCGATCCCACCCATGATCACGAAGAGGACGGGGAGCACGATGCTGAGCATGGCGTGCGTGTACTTCAAGGGGTTCAGGGTCAGATAGCCCTTCGCGCCGATGGAGACGTCACCACTGTGCAGCGCCGTGCGCGCGTGGGCGTACTCGTGCAGGCACAGCGAGACGATCCACGCGGCCGTCACGAACAGGAAGACGGCGACCCCGGGCTGCTCGGCGAAGTCCGTCCAGACCGCCCACCCGGACACGGCGGCGATCGCGGCGATCCCGAGAAAGACAGGGCTGATCCGGCTGTCGCCGCGACGGGACGTGGCGGTGGTCATGGGCGGAGCTCCCGGGTTGGCTGGATGTCGGACCGGTTTTGACGAGTGGCGTCACTGAACGTACCCGCGCCGTACGGGAAACGCGCAGGGCCGGCCAAGGAGTTCCGCGCGCCGAAGGGGCGATGGGAAGTGCGCGCCCGGCCACCACGAACCGCAAGACCGCCCACGGCCCCGTCCCTCCGCGGCGCGACGTAACCCCTCCCCGGCGCCCCGCGCCCCCGCACCGGGGACAATGACCTCGTGCGCTACCGCATCCTCGGCACCACCCAGGCGCTCCACGACGACGGCACGGCCGTTTCCGTCGGCGGGGCGCGGCTGCGTGCGCTGCTCACCGTGCTGGCCCTGCGGCCGGGGCGGACCGTGCCCCCGGCCGTGCTCGTCGACGAGGTGTGGGGGAGTGAGCCGCCGGCGGACGCGCCGGGCGCGTTGCAGGCGCTCGTCGGGCGGTTGCGCCGGGCCCTCGGACCCGGCACGGTCGCGTCCGACGAGGGCGGATACCGGCTGGTGGCGGGCGCCGAGGACGTCGACCTGTTCCGGTTCGAGCGGCTCACAGCGGACGGCGCCCGCGCCTTCGCCGACGGCAACCCGGTCAAGGCCGCCGACGTGCTCGAGGAGGCGCTCGGCCTGTGGCGCGGGCCCGCCCTCGCCGACCTGCCCGACCGCACCGCGGACGCGGCCCGCTGGGACGCCCGCCGCCTCGACGCGCGCCGCACCCTGCTCGCCGCCCGCCTCGCGCTCGGCCGCCCCGACGAGGTACTGCCCGAGCTGACCGCCCTCTGCGACGCCCACCCGCTCGACGAGCCGCTCCAGGCGCTGCGGATCAGAGCCCTGCGCGACGTCGGCCGGGCCGCCGAGGCGCTCGCCGCCTACGAGGACGTACGCCATGAGCTCGCGGACCGCCTCGGCGCCGACCCCGGGCCCGAACTCCGTTCCCTGTACGAGGAGTTGCTGGACCCGGAGCGGCACACCGGCCTGCCCGCGCCGGTGCGAGAGCCCGGCCCCGCCCCGGGCAACCTCCGCGCCCGCCTCACCTCCTTCGTCGGGCGCGGCGACGATCTCGACGCCATCCGCGCCGACCTCGGCCGCGTCCGCCTCGTCACGCTCCTCGGGCCCGGCGGCGCGGGGAAGACCCGGCTGTCGCAGGAGGTGGCCGAGTCCATGGCGGGCTCGGTGCCGGACGGCGCGTGGCTCGCCGAGCTGGCGCCGGTCAGCGACCCGGACGCCGTGCCGGAGGCCGTCGTGAGCGCGCTCGGGGCGCGCGAGACGGTGCTGCGCGGCGCGGGCGCGGAGGAGCTGCGCGCCGCGAGTGAGCGGCAGGGCGACGATCCGATGGTCCGCCTCGTCGAGCACTGCACGGGCCGCCGGATGCTCGTCATCCTCGACAACTGCGAGCACGTCGTCGACGCCGCCGCCGCGCTCGCCGAGCACCTCCTCGCCCACTGCCCCGGCGTCACCGTCCTCGCCACCAGCCGCGAACCCCTCGGCGTGCCCGGCGAGCTGCTCTACCCGGTCGAGCCGCTGCCGGAGCCGTACGCGCTGCGTCTCTTCGGCGAGCGGGGCGCGGCCGTGCGCCCCGGGTTCACGGTGGAGCGGGCGCCCGAGGCCGTCGCCGAGATCTGCCGCCGCCTGGACGGGCTGCCCCTCGCCATCGAGCTGGCCGCCGCCCGCCTCCGGATGCTCACGCCGCGCCAGATCGCCGACCGGCTCGACGACCGGTTCCGGCTGCTGACCTCGGGCGCCCGCACCGCGCTGCCCCGCCAGCAGACGCTGCGCGCCGTCGTCGACTGGTCCTGGGACCTGCTCGACGCCTCCGAGCGCACCGTCCTCGCCCATCTGTCCGTCTTCAGCGGCGGCTGCGACCTGGCCGCCGCCGAGGCCGTGTGCGGCCCCGACACCCTGGAGGCGCTGGCCTCCCTCGTCGACAAGTCGCTGGTCGTCGCCGCCCCCGACGGGGACGACGGGGCGATGCGCTACCGGCTCCTGGAGACCGTCGCCGAGTACGCGGGGGAGCGTCTCGACGAGGCCGGTGCCAGGGCGGGCGCCGAACGCGCCCACCTCACGTACTTCCGTGAACTCGTCCGCACCACCGACCCGTTGCTGCGCGGCCACGGCCAGCGCCCCGCCCTCGCCCGGATCGAGCGCGACTACGAGAACGTACGCTCCGCCCTGCGCCGCGCCGTCGCGAGCCGGAACGAGCAGGAGGGGCTCAGCCTCGTCCTGTCGCTCGTCTGGTTCTGGCAGATGCGGGACCTGCGCAGTGACGCCCGCCTGTGGTCGGGGGAGGTCGCCGACCTCGGCCCCGACCCGTTCGCCGGGCCGGCGAAGCCCGCGCCGCCGCTCCTCGAACGCTGCACCGACATGCCGCCGCCGCTGACCGGCGAACTGCTCGACGAGGCCCGCCGCCAGGTCCACCTCGCCCGCCTGGGCTACATGGACATGGAGATGGACACCTGGCAGTCCGAGGAGGGGCAGGCCAGGCTGCGGGTCATCCGCGAGACCTACCGCGCCGACCTGCCGCAGGCGTGCCGCACCCCGGGCAACATCTGGTACTTCGCCGTCCTGATGACAGGGCAGCTCGACAAGATGAACGAGCTGGCCGACACGACCGTACGCACCTGCCGTGAGCTGGGCTACGAGTGGGAGCTGGCGCTCGTCCTCCAGCTGCGCGCCAACATCATGGCCAACCGGAGCGACACGGCCCCCGCCGGGCTCGCCGACGCCGACGAGGCGCTCGCCCTGTTCACCCGGCTCGGTGACGCGTGGGGCGTGGCCGAGGCGCTGTCCGCGCGCGGCGAGGCCCACGAGAAGCTCGGCCGGTTCACGGACGCCGCCGCCGACTACGCCCGCGCCCGCGACCTCGCCGAGTCCATGGGCGCGCACGCGCAGGCCACGATCCTCAAGGTGCGGCTCGGCCAGGTCGCCATCGAGCAGGGCGACGGCGAGCGCGGCGAGCGGATGCTGCGCGAGACCCTCGACGTCAGCAGCCGGCACACGAACGAGGCCAGACCGGCCGCCCGGATGATGCTCGTCGGCCGCCTCGCGGGGACCGGGCGGACCGCCGAGGCGCGCGAGCAACTCCGCGCCCTGCGCGGCGAGTTCAAGGTCGCGGACATCACCTTCTTCCACGGCATGTCCACCGGCATGGAGGCCATGCTCGACGCAGTCGACGGACACGCGGACAAGACGATCGGGGGCGCGGCGCGCGCCATCGAACTGGCGGGCGACCCGCTGGCCGCCGTGATCATGCCGCACCTCGCGGCGCTGCACCTGCTCACCGCGGCGCGCGGGCTCGCGCTGCGTGGCGGCCCCGGCGACGCACCCCTCGCGGCCCGGCTGGTCGGCGCGTCCGACGCCTCGCTGTCCGCCGGGCACGTGCCGTCCCGGATGGAACGGGAGTGGCGCGCCGACGCGGAGGCGGCGGTGCGGGCGCTCCTCGACGACGCCGTGTACGACCGGGCGTACGCCGAGGGCGGCACCCTCTCCGTCGGAGAGGCCGCCGCCCTGTTCTGACGCGTACCGACCGGGCACCCCAGCCGGCGCTCAGCTCTGCTTGGTGAACTTGCGGATGGCGACCGGCGCCATGACGACCGTCAGACCGGCGGTCCAGGCGAGCGTCACCCACAGGCCGTGCGCGACCGGGCCGCCGACCATCAGGCCGCGGGCCGCGTCCGCGAGCCCGGACATCGGGTTGTACTCGGTGAAGTTCTGCAGCCAGCCGGGCATCGACCGGGTCGGCGCGAAGATCGACGAGCCGAACTGCAGCGGCATCATCACCAGGAAGCCCATGGCCTGCACGGACTGGGCGTTCTTCATGGTCACACCGAGGACCAGGAAGATCCACATGATGCCGGAGCCGAACAGCGCGGCCAGGCCGACGGCGCCGAACAGACCGGCCCAGTTGTTGATGTCGAAGCCGACGAGCACCGCGACGATCATCAGGATCGTGGTGGCGGTGAGCAGCCGCAGCAGCTCCACCGAGATCTTGGCGATCAGGACCGAGGCGCGTCCGATGGGCAGGGACCGGAAGCGGTCCATGATCCCCTTGTGGAAGTCCTCGTTGAAGCCGGTGCCGACGCCCTGGGCGATGTTCATGCTCATCATCGCGACCATGCCGGGGATCACGTACTGCACGTACTGCTGCTGGCCGCCGCCGAGCGACTGGCCGATCGAGCCGCCGAAGACGTACACGAACAGCAGCGTGAAGACGATCGGCATCAGGACGGCGTCGAACATCGACTCCGGGTCCTGCTTGATCCACAGCAGGTTGCGGCGGACGAGCGCGCCGGTGTGGCGCAGATGGCCGCGGAGCCCGATCCGGGGGTCGGCGTCGACCGTGATGGTGGTCGCGGGCGTGCCGGACAGGGGGGACAAGGTGGTGGTGCTCATACGGCGACCTCCTCGAGTGCGGGGCGGGCGTCCTGCGGCGCGGACGCCTTCTCGCCGGTGATGGAGAGGAACACCTCGTCCAGGCTGGGCAGTTCGGTGGTGATGGAGCCGATCGTGATACCGCGCGCGGTGACCGCGCCGACGACGCCGGTGAGCTGTTCGTCGCTGAGGATCGGGACCAGGACGGTGCCGGACCCGGCGTCGACGGTGGAGCTGGCGAGGCCGGTCAGGCCCATGTCGTCGAGGGCGGCCGCGAGCGGGCGCAGTTCGAGCGGGTCGGCCGGGCGGATGCGCAGGGTGCGCCCGCCGACCTTCGCCTTCAGCTCCTCGATGCCGCCGCCGGCGATGACCTGGCCGCGGTCGATGACGGTCAGCTCGGAGGCCAGCTGCTCGGCCTCCTCCATGTACTGGGTGGTGAGCAGGACGGTCACGCCGTCCCGCACCATCGCCTTGACCTCGTCCCACACCTCGTTACGGGTACGGGGGTCGAGCCCGGTCGTCGGCTCGTCCAGGTAGAGGACGTGCGGGCGGCCGATCATCGAGGCCGCGAGGTCGAGGCGGCGGCGCATGCCGCCGGAGTACGTCTTGGCGGGGCGGGTCGCGGCGTCGGTCAGGGAGAACCGCTCCAGGAGGGTGTCGGCGCGGGTCCGCGCCTCCTTCCTGGACAGGTCGAGCAGGCGCCCGATCATGTACAGGTTCTCGCGGCCCGAGAGCTTCTCGTCGACCGAGGCGTACTGGCCGGTGAGCCCTATCACCCGGCGCAGCTGCCGCGGCTGGTTCACCACGTCGTACCCGGCGACGACCGCCGTGCCGGAGTCGGGGGTGATGAGGGTGGACAGGCAGCGGACGAGGGTGGTCTTCCCGGCGCCGTTGGGGCCGAGGACACCCATCACGGTGCCTTCGTGGACGTTGAGGTCCACGCCGTCGAGGGCCTTGGTCGCGCCGTAGTGCTTGACCAGTCCCCGCACGGACACGGCCACCGGGCGGCCGCTGATACCGGGGTTCTTGTCGATTCGCGTCATGAACGACAAGGTGCCAGCCGCCACCGACAAGTCACCGACAGCCGACCGACAGACAAGAACGGTCGCCGATATATCGCCGACACAACGGCCGCGGCCCGTCGACGGGGGAAGATCGACGGGCCGCGTTGGTGCCGCTATGGCTCAGGGTGAATCAGGAGCTCAGGGCTCAGGAGCCCAGGGCTCAGTGGACCGAGTGCTCCTCCAGAGGGAACGTTCCGCCGACCACGTCCTCCGCAAACGCCTTGGCTGCGTCGGACATCACCGAACGCAGATTCGCGTACGTCTTCACGAAGCGCGGCATCTTGCCGCCGGTGAGGCCGAGCGCGTCCGTCCACACCAGGACCTGGGCGTCCGTGTCGGGGCCCGCGCCGATGCCGACCGTCGGGATGTGCAGGACGCGCGTGACCTCCGCGGCCAGCTCCGAGGGGACCAGTTCGAGGACGACGGCGAACGCGCCCGCGTCCTGTACCGCCTTCGCGTCGCGCAGCAACTGCTGCGCCGCCTCCTCGCCGCGCCCCTGCACCCGGTAGCCCATGGTGTTGACGGACTGCGGGGTCAGGCCGATGTGGGCCATGACCGGGATGCCCGCCTCGACGAGCAGCCTGATCTGGTCGTGCGAGCGCTCGCCGCCCTCCAGCTTGACCGCGCCGACGCCCGCCTCCTTCACCAGGCGCGTCGCCGAGCGCAGCGCCTGGACCGGGCCCTCCTGGTACGAGCCGAAGGGCAGATCGCCGACGATCAGCGCACGGCTGGTGCCGCGTACGACGGCGGCGGAGAGCATGGTGAGCTGGTCGAGGGTGACCGGGACCGTGGTGTCGTAGCCGAGGTGGCAGTTGCCCGCCGAGTCGCCGACCAGCATCACGGGGATGCCGGCCTCGTCGAAGACCGACGCCGTCATCGCGTCGTACGCGGTGAGCATCGGCCACTTCTCGCCCCGCTCCTTGGCGAGGGTGATGTCGCGCACCGTGATGCGCCGGGTGCCCTTGCCCCCGTACAGCGCCTTGGGGTTGCTGCTGTCGGTGGCCGGTGTCTGGGCAGCCTGGAGTTGCGTCATCGCAACGGCTCCTTCAATTCGTCTCGAGGCGCCCTGACGGCGTCCCCGGATCGCTTTCCATGGTGGCACCGGGTGCCGACAAAAGGCCAGGCCCCCTCTTGAGCAATGCCGTCGTAAAGGCCGGGTAAGAGTTTGTCCCCGGTTTCAATACGAGACGGTCCCGTATCGAAAGGGGGCTAGGGTCGTACACATGACCAGTCCTGCCGTCCCCGCGGCTTCCCGTGTACCGGAGGCCGTGCATCGCCGTCGTTGGGCGATCCTCGGCGTGCTCATGCTGAGCCTGCTGATCGTCGTCCTGGACAACTCGATCCTCAACGTCGCGATCAAGACGATCTCGACGCCCGCGCCCACCGGCCTCGGCGCCACCCAGAGCGAGCTCGAATGGGCGATCAACTCCTACACCCTCGTCTTCGCGGGCCTGCTGTTCACCGCCGGACTGCTCGGCGACCGCCTCGGCCGCAAGAAGGTCCTCATCGGCGGGCTCGTCGTCTTCGGCATCGGCTCGGCGCTCGCCGCCGAGTCCGGCTCACCGGCCCAGCTCATCGCGTTCCGCGCGCTCATGGGCCTCGGCGCCGCCTTCGTCATGCCGGCCACGCTCGCCGTGCTCATGAACGTCTTCGAGCGCGAGGAGCAGCCCAAGGCCATCGGCATCTGGGCGGGCGGCGTCGGCCTCGCCATCGCGATCGGCCCGATCACCGGCGGCCTGCTCCTGGACCACTTCTGGTGGGGCTCGGTCTTCCTCGTCAACGTGCCGATCGTGATCCTCGCCGTCGTCCTGATGATCGCGCTCGTGCCCGACTCCAAGGACCCGAAGCCGGGCCGGATCGACCTCGTCGGCGTCGCCCTGTCCATCGTCGGCCTGGTCCTGCTCGTCTACGGGATCATCCAGGGCGGCGACGAGGGCGACTTCAGCAGCCCCCAGGTCCTCGCCACCATCGCCGCCGGACTGGCCGTGCTCGTCGCCTTCGTCGTCTACGAGAAGCGCAGCGACCACCCCTCGATCGACATCAACTACTTCAGGAACAAGGTGTTCTCGGCCGCGATCGCCGCCATCGCCCTGGTCTTCTTCGCGCTGATGGGCGTCACGTTCTTCTCGGTCTTCTACACCCAGAGCGTGCGCGGGTACTCGCCGCTGCAGACCGGCGCCCTGATGCTGCCGCTCGCCGTCGCCCAGTTGATCTTCGCGCCGCGGGCCCGGCTCGTCGTCGACAAGATCGGCGTACGGGCCACGACCACCGGGGGGCTCGTCCTGCTCGCGGGCATGCTGGCCGCCTTCACCATCCTCGACGCGGACACCCCGATCTGGCTCCTGGAGGTCATGTTCTTCCTGATGGGCACGGGCATGGCGCACGTCATGACGCCGACCAGCGTCGTGATCATGCAGGCGCTGCCGCGCGAGAAGGCGGGCTCGGCGTCCGCGCTCAGCAACACCTTCCGCCAGGTCGGCGGCGCGCTCGGGATCGCCGTCCTCGGCTCCGTGCTCTCCACCGCCTACCGGGGCGGCATAGAGGACAAGCTGGGCCTGCTCCCGCCCGGTCTGCGTGACACCGCGGGCGGCTCCATCGAGGCCACCCTCGGCGTCGCCGAGAAGATCGGGCCGCGCGCCGAGAGCCTGGTCGGCGCGGCCAACGACTCGTTCCTGCACGCCATGCACGTCACCGCCCTGTGGGGTGCGGGCATCGCCCTGATCAGCGCCGTCGTCACGGTCCTGTTCCTGCCCGGCAAGGTCCCGGCCACGCCCGCGGGAGCGCCGGGGGAGGCGGAGAAGGTCGGCGCGGACCACTGAGATCCCGCCTCGGCCTCGCACCCGTACGCGTGAGAACGCCTCGCGCCCGTACACGTGGGAGCACCTCGCACCCGTACGCGTACGAACACGGAAGCGCTGAGACAATCACCCCGGGGACCGGCGGAGTGCCGGGTTCCGGGGCCGTGGCGGAAGGCGGAGGGTCAAGGGCGTGAACACGGAACGGGCCGAGCCCGGGGCCCCGGTCAGGGGCCGCCCGCGCAGCGAGGCGGTGGAGCAGGCCATCGTCGAGGGCGTCGTGATGCTCCTGGAGGAGGGCCTCCCGCTCGCCGAGCTGTCCATCGAGCGGATCGCCCGCACCGCGGGCGTCGGCAAGGCCACCATCTACCGGCGCTGGAGCGGCAAGGAGGAGCTCTTCGTCGACGTCCTGCGCTCCATCGAGGTCCCCGACCCCGAGCTGCCCGGCACCTCCATGCGCGACGACCTGGTCTGCCTCCTGGAGCACCTGCGACGGCGCGGCCTCAGCATGCGCAGGTCGGTGCTGCTGCACAACGTCTTCGCGCAGATGAAGACCCTGCCGCGGCTCTGGGACGCCTACCACGAGATCGTCATCGACCCGCGCCGCCGCGTCATGCACGACGTGCTGCGGCGCGGCGTCGCCGACGGCGAACTGCCCGAGGGCACCGACATCGAGCTCGCCGGCGATCTGCTCACCGGACCCATGCTGCTGTGCTCCGTCATGCGGAGTGACATGCCTCTCGCCGACGACCTCGCGGAGCGGATCGTCGACCTCGCCCTCGCCGGACTGCGGGCCGGGGACCACGGCAAGGGCCCTCGCTGAATGTGCGCGTTTCGTCACAAGCGGTCCATTGCGCCGCCGTGTTCGGAACTCCGGACACGGCCCCGCTCGTCCTCGTCGCCGTACGGACGTCCTAGACCCCGCCCGGCCGGGGTGTGACGGGACAGAAAGCCGTCGGACATCCCCTAGGGTTTTCGGGGAGGGACGGCGGGCACGGCAGTGAGGCGACGACGGTATGGCGCAGGCGTACGACACCGACACGGTGGACGGCGAGGAGACCGGGCAGACCGGGCCGGGTGACCGCCTGCGCCGCCTGGGCCGCCGGCTGCGGACCGACCGCGGCCTGTGGCGGCGGGGCATCGTCCTCGCGGTCCTCGCGGTGCTCCTGGCACTCGTCATGCTGCTGCACGCGCAGATCCCCAACAGCGTCGGCAACCTCGGCTCGCTGACCGAGACGTTCCTGCCGTGGCTGGGCGTGTTCATCCCGGTGCTGCTGGTCCTGGGGCTCGTGCGCAGGTCGGCGACGGCCCTCGTCGCGCTGCTCGTTCCGACGATCGTCTGGTTCAGCGGCTTCGGCAGCCTGCTCACCGACAAGCAGAGCGGCGGCGGCGACCTGACCGTCGCCACGCACAACGTGAACGCCGACAACGCCGACCCCACCGGCACCGCCGAGGACGTCGCCGCCTCCGGCGCCCAGATCCTCGCCCTGGAGGAGCTGACCGCCAGGGCCGTGCCGACGTACGAGAAGGCGCTGAAGGCGGCCTACCCCTACCACTCGGTGCAGGGCACGGTCGGCCTGTGGAGCAAGTACCCGCTCTCCGCGACCCGGCCTGTCGACATCAAGCTGGGCTGGACCCGCGCCATGCGCTCCACCGTCGCGACGCCGAAGGGCGACGTCGCCGTCTACGTGGCCCACATGCCGTCGGTACGGGTCAAGCTGCACTCCGGGTTCACCGCCAGCCAGCGCGACACGAGCGCCAACGCGCTGGGCGAGGCGATCTCCGACGAGCCGCTCGGCAAGGTCGTCCTGCTCGGCGACCTCAACGGCACGATGAACGACCGCGCCCTGACCGCCGTCACCTCCCAGATGCGCTCCACCCAGGGCGCGGCGGGCAGCGGCTTCGGGTTCAGCTGGCCGGCCGCGTTCCCGATGGCCCGCATCGACCAGATCATGGTCAGGGGCGTGGAGCCGGTGTCGTCGTGGACGCTGCCCGAGACCGGCAGCGATCATCTGCCGATCGCGGCGCGGGTCACCCTGTGACGCGCGTCTCCTGAGACTCGCGGGGTTTCACTGGGTTTCACAGGGCTTTTACCTGGCGGAATACTGCGTGCGGGACAGTTTGTTCCGGACGTAAACTTATGAGTCCGGCTCCGCCTCTCCGTCCCACCCCTGTCCCCGTGTCCCCACTTTCTTTGGACGATCCCTCATGCCCCTCGCCCTGCTCGCGCTCGCCGTGGGCGCCTTCGGCATCGGCACGACCGAGTTCGTGATGATGGGCCTGCTGCCCAACGTCGCGGACGACCTGGACATCTCGATCCCGGCCGCCGGACACCTCGTCTCCGCCTACGCGCTCGGCGTCGTGATCGGCGCCCCGCTCCTCGCCGCCGTCACCGCCCGCATGCCGCGCCGCCGCGTCCTCATCGGGCTCATGGCGCTCTTCGTCGTCGGCAACGCGGTCTCCGCCGTCGCCCCCGACCAGCACTGGCTGCTGCTCGCCCGCTTCGTCAGCGGGCTGCCGCACGGCGCCTTCTTCGGCGTCGGCGCCGTCGTCGCGACCTCCCTGGTCGCGCCCGAGCGCAAGGCCCGCTCGGTGTCGCTGATGTTCCTCGGCCTGACCGTCGCCAACATCGTCGGCGTCCCCGTCGCCACCGCCATGGGGCAGCAACTGGGCTGGCGCGCCACCTTCCTGGCCGTCAGCGCCATCGGCCTGGCCGCGATCGCCGCCCTCGCGGCGCTCGTCCCCGCCGACCACGGACACGGCTCCGCCGTCGGCGTCCGCACCGAACTCCGGGCCCTTCGCTCGCTCCCGGTCTGGCTCGCGCTCGGCACGACCGTCGCCGGGTTCGGCGCCCTCTTCTCGGCCTACAGCTACATCACGCCGATGCTCACCGACACCGCCGGGTTCGCCGAGGGCAGCGTGACGCTGCTGCTCGCCCTGTTCGGCGTCGGCGCCACCATCGGCAACCTGGCCGGGGGCCGCCTCGCCGACCACTCCCTGCGCGCCACCCTCTTCGGCGGCCTCACGTCCCTGGTCGTCGTCCTGGGCCTGTTCCCGCTCCTCATGCGTACGGAGTGGAGCGCGGCCCTCGCCGTGCTGCTGCTCGGCATGGCGGCGTTCACCACCGGCTCGCCGCTCCAGCTGATGGTGATGGAGAAGGCGTCCGCCGCGCCCTCGCTGGCCTCGTCCGCCAACCAGGCCGCGTTCAACCTGGCCAACGCGGGCGGCGCCTGGATCGGCGGCCTCGCCCTCGCGGCCGGCCTGGGCGTCACCTCCCCGGCCGTGACCGGCGCGGTCCTCGCCGTCCTCGGCCTCGGTGTGGCGGCGCTCGCGTACACGGTCGACCGCCGCCGCGCCACGCTGCGGCCCGGCCCGGGCCGCCTGGTCGCGAGCCACGTCCCGGTGGAGCGTGAGCCGACCCACTCCCCGTGACGCTAAGGCGTCAGGCGGCGCACGCTGTCCCGGATCACTATGTGCGTGCCGAGGAGCCGGCGCTGCTGACCGGTCCTGCCCGCCTTGCCGAGGGCGAGCCGGACCGCCGTGCGGCCCAGTTCCTCGCCGGGGATGTGCACGGTCGTCAGGCCCGGGGTCATGTCGGCGGCCACCGGGTCGTCGTTGTAGCCGACCACCGAGATGTCCTCCGGGACGCGCAGCCCGTACTCCGCGAGCGCCTTGACGGCGGCGGCGGCCACCCGGTCGTCGCCCGCGAAGACGGCCGTGAACTCCGGCCGCCCGTCGCTCTTGTCGAGCAGGTCGCGGATGGCCTCGTCCCCGTTGGTCTGGCCGAAGCCGATGCCGTGCAGGAGCGCGTCCGACTCCGGGACGCCATGGCTCCTGAGTGCGCGCAGATAGCCGCGGACCCGGTCCTCGCCGGTCGTGTTGCCCGGCTGGTAGCCGATCAGCGCGATTCTGCGGTGGCCCGCGCCGAGGAGGTGGCTGGTGATCGCGTGGGCGCCCGCCTCGTTGTCGTACTCCACGACGACCGCGGGCACGTCGGGCGCGGGCGCGGGCCGTCCGCACAGCACGAGCCGCGACCCGGCCGCCGCCAGCGACTGCGCGTACTGCGCCATCCGCTCCCGGTACGCCGCGTCCTCCACGACCCCGCCGACCAGGACGACCGCCTCCGCCGCCTGCTCGCGCATCATCTGCACGAGCGCCAGCTCACGGGCCGGGTCCGCGCCGGTCGACGCGACGAGGGTGAGCCGGTCGTGCTGCGCGGCCTCCTTCTCGACGCCCTGCGCGACCGCCGCGTAGAAGGAGCTGACCACGTCGAGCATGAGGACGGCGATCGTCTTGCGGCCCGCCCCCGCCAACGCGCGCGCGTGCGCGTTGGCGACGTAGTCCAGATCCTTGGCCGCGCGCAGCACCTTTGCGCGCGAGGCCGCCGACGTCGGGTAGTTGCCCGCGAGGACGCGTGACACGGTCGCCACCGACACCCCCGCGCGCGCGGCCACGTCGCGGATCGTCGCCCGTCCGCCGCCCGCGCCCGTGGGTGCCCCCGTGCCGCTGCGCTCGCCCACCCTGACTCCCTGGAATGTCGCCGGTGCGGGGCCACCGCCCGGAGGCCCCGCACCATCATCGCGTGCCTCGTCGCCGACGGACCGCCGGGTCAGTGAGCGGCCTCGTACTCGGCGCCGAACTCCTCGAGGGCCTTCTTCCCGCCCTGGGCGAGCCACTTCTTGTAGACGCCGTCCCAGTCGGAGATCTTCTTGCGCCCGGTGACGACCGCCGTGACCCCGTCGTTGATGATCTGGTCGAGCGTGGCGCCCTGCCGGTTGAACGTGTCGGACTGCAGCCCCCACCGGTCGTTCGCCACCATCATCGGCACGACCTTCCGCTGCCAGGCGTGCACCCGCTTCGTGAGGTCCGCGTAGCCCGGGTAGTACAGCGGCTGCGGCGCGTCCGCGACCTTGGTCAGCGGCAGGTTGTCCTTGGACTCGACGAGCCCCAGCTCCGTCGCGATCGGGTTGTTGTCCTTGTCCCGCTCGAAGTGCGTGCCCTCGATGCCGTAGTGCAGCAGCTCGTACTCCTTCGAACCGAACGGCGACGCCAGCCAGTCGAGCACCCGCAGCAGCAGCTTCACGCGGTCCTTCGACGCCTTCTTCAGCGCCGTGTAGCCGAAGATGCCGCGGCTCTGCTGGAACTGCGGGGAACCGGTGACCGTGTAGGGCTGCGCGAGGTCCAGGGTGTACGCGTCCTTGATGCCCTGCGCGTTGGAGACCGTGGCCCCGAACCCGTCGGTCATCGACAGGGCGGTGCCGTTGTAGAACTGCGTCTTCAGGTCGACCTGCGAGACCGAGGTGGCCTCCGGGTAGTACGCGCCGGCCGCGCGCAGCTTCGCCATGTACTCGAGCGCCGTCTTGAACTGGTCGGTGCCGGCGAAGTACTCGGCCTTGCCGCCCTTGATCCGCCACTCGTTCGGGGCGCCGTGCCATATGGCGTGCGTCTTGTACCCGAAGTAGCTGGTCGTGGAGGCGCCGAGCCCCCATGTGCGGTGCGCGGTCGCGGCTTTGGCGACGGTGGCGAAGTCGGCGGCGGACATCCCCTGCTCGAACCCGGCCTTCGCGAACGCCTCCTGGTTGAGGAAGAAGGTGTCCTGGGGCTTCGGCCGCTCCACCGGCACCCCGTAGATCCGCCCGGCGATCCGCCCCATGCCCTCCCAGGCGTACGTGGGTACCGCCGCGAGGTGCGGATAGTCCTTCGCCGCGTCGCCCGACAGGAACTCCGTCAGATCGGCGCACCGCTCCTTCACGAACTGCGCCTCGCGCGGCAGCGTGTAGCCGCCGCCGATCGCGATGATGTCGGGCAGGTCGTTCCCCGCCATGAGCGTGGCCATCTTGGTACGGAAGTCCGCGTCCGGCACCACGGTGAACTCGACCTCGACACCAAGGGCCTCGTTCAGCGCGGCCCAGTACTTGTTCCGCGCCGCGGGCTTGGGCGGGGTGCCGTACGTGATCGAGATGATCCGCACCTTCTCCTTGCCGGTGCCCGGCTTCTCGGCGACCGCCCGGACCAGCTTCTCCGGGTACTTCAGAAACCCGGCCTGCACCCCTTCGGCGGTCGGCGCGAGGTCGGGCGCCGGGCCCTGCGCGGCGGCGTACGTCGGCCAGGGCGCGGCCTTCGTCCCCTTGTTGTGGACGGAGCCGCCGCCGCTGCTCCCGGTCGAGCAGCCGGTGAGCAGGGACGGTACGGCGAACGCGGCACCGCCGACGGCGGCGGAGCGCAGCAGGGTGCGGCGCGACATGTGCACGGACATGGTGGAAGGACCTCTCGGACAAAGGGAGATGACGGGGCTCAGCTCTTGATGGCGCCGGTGAGCACGCCCTTGGTGAAGTACTTCTGCAGGAAGGGGTAGACGAGCAGGATCGGCACGACGGCGATGACGAGGACGGCCATCTGCGTCGTCTGCGGCGCCGACACCATCCCGGCCTCGCTCAGCCCCGTGTCGGCGATCTGCGCGCCGCCGATCACGTACGTCCGCAGGACCTGCGACAGCGGCCAGTGGTCGGACTCCAGGTAGATGGAGGCGGTGAACCACGAGTTCCAGTAGCTGACCGCGTAGAACAGGCCGACGACGGCGAGCGCGGCCTTCGACAGCGGCAGCGCGATCCGCCGGAACGTGGTCCAGTCCCCGGCGCCGTCGAGCCGCGCGGCCTCGTACAACTCCTCGGGGATCCCCTGGAAGAAGCCGCGCAGCACGATCAGATTGAAGACGTTGATGAGGACGGGGGCGATGACAGCCGCGTACATGTTCTGCATCCCGAACCCCTTGACCAGCAGGAACGCGGGGATCATGCCGGGCGGGAAGAGGAACGTGAACAGCACGAGCAGCAGCACCGGCTTGCCGCCGAAGACACCGGGGCGGCTGAGCGCGTAGGCGAGGAAGGCCGTGCACGCGAGGGACAGCAGCGTGCCGATGACGGTGATGCCGACACTCACGCCGAGCGCCTTCGTCACGATGCCGCCGCTGAGGATCGTCTCGTACGCGCGCAGCGTCGGCTCGGTCGGCCACAGCACCCAGCCGCCGCCCGCGACGACTTCCTCGTTGGAGGCGAGCGAGGTGGAGACGATCACGAGGAACGGTACGAGGACGAGGGCGAGCAGGACGAGGACGGCGAGGCCCTTGGCGGCGCGGGTGACGGGTTTCGGCCGCTCCATCCAGGAGGGGCGAGCGGCGGGACTCTGGGTGCGGCTCACTTGTAGACCCCTTGCTCGCCGAGCTTGTGCGCGATGCGGTTGGCGACGAAGACGAGGGCCGCGCCGACCAGGCCCTTGAAGAGTCCGGCGGCGGTGGCGTAGCCGATGTCGCCGCCGACGATGCCCTGCCAGAAGACGAACGTGTCCAGGACCTCGCCGGCCTCCGGGCCCACCGACTGCCGTTGCAGCAGCATCTGTTCGAAGCCGACGGAGAGGATGTCGCCGAGCCGCATGATCAGCAGCAGGACGACGATCGGCCGGATCGACGGCAGCGTGACGTGCCAGAACCGGCGCCACGGCCCGGCCCCGTCGATCGCGGCGGCTTCGTACTGTTGCTCGTCGACCTGCATGAGGGCGGCCAGGAAGATGATGGTGCCCCAGCCGGCGTCCTTCCAGATCACCTCGGCGACGACGAGCGGACGGTACGCGTCCGGGTTGCCGATGATGTCGACGGTGTGCAGCCCGGCTCCGTCGAGGAACGAGTTCAACAGGCCCGTGTCGGAGAGGACTTGCTGGAACAGGGCGACGACGATCACCCACGACAGGAAGTGCGGCAGATACACGACCGACTGCACGAAGCGGCGCAGCACGTCCGAGGTGAGGCTGTGCAGCAGCAGGGCGATGGCGAGCGGCACCGGGAAGTAGAAGACCAGTTGCAGCACGGCGATGTAGAAGGTGTTCCACGTCGCGTGCCAGAAGTCCGGGTCGCCGAACATCCGGCTGAAGTTGCCGACGCCGACCCAGGGACTGCCCCACAGTCCGGCGAACGGGTCGTACTCCTTGAACGCCACGACGTTGCCGACGAAGGCGCCGTAGTGGAACACCAGGAAGTAGGCGACGCCCGGCAGCATCAGCAGCAGGAGCGTACGGCTGCGCCGAAACCGTTTCCACACGAATCGCGCTGGCCTATGGGGTCGGTTGACCCGGTTTGCGGCTCGTCCGGAGGCACCATCGCCCCGGTACCGGGCCTTTCCTTCGCCACAGTGGGCACGGAACCCCTCCGTCGTTCGAACCGTCATGGGAACAAGGTGAGCCGGAATCTAAAACGGTTACTACGAACGGTCAACCCCTCTGGCTGGCTTTGACCTTGACCCCGTCCACCCCAAGTGCCTAGCCTCCTGGCGAACGTTAGTAACCGGTTACTTATGGAGATGGGTGGACCGAGTGACGGCACACCGACCGACCGCCGCGCTGGCCATGGGCGCCCAGGTGGTGGAGCGGGTCTTCCCGCCCGACCTGCGGGAACGGCTCGGCCGCGGCACGCGCCTCGCGGCGGCCCCGCTGACCGGCGCGCTGGACGGGCCGGACGCGGCGCGGGTGCTGGCCGGCACGGAGATCCTGATCACCGGCTGGGACTGCCCGCCGCTCACGGAACGGGTCCTCGCGTCGGCCCCGCGCCTACGGGCCGTGATCCACGCCGCCGGTTCGGTACGCCCCGTCGCCACCGACGCCGTGTGGGAGCGCGGGCTCCTCGTCTCCTCGGCGGCCGACGCGAACGCGCGGCCCGTCGTCGCCTTCACCCTCGCGGCCATCGCGTTCGCGGCGAAGGGGGCGCTGGGCGCGGCGGCGGGGTACGCGACGGCGTGGCCGGGCTTCGCGGCGCGGGAGGGGGCGGACGGGCGTGTCGTCGGGGTCGTCGGGGCGTCCCGCATCGGACGCGGGGTGATCGAGGCGCTGCGGGCGGACGAGGCCGGGTACCGGGTGCTGTTGTGCGACCCGTACGTGGATGAGGCCGGGGCGGCGCGGCTGGGGGCGGAGCGGGTCGAGCTGGCGGAGTTGTGCCGCCGCAGCTCGATCGTGACGCTGCACGCGCCGCTCCTGCCGTCGACCACGGGGATGCTGAGCGCGGAGATGCTCTCGCTGATCCCCGACGGCGGAACGGTCGTCAATACGGCGCGGGGGGCTCTCCTCGACACGGAGGCGCTGGCCGCTGAGTGTTGGGCGGGTCGCTTGTCGGCGTTCCTGGATGTGACGGACCCCGAGCCGTTGCCCGCGGGGCATGCGCTGCTCGGTCTGCCCAGCGTGCTGGTGACGCCGCATGTCGCGGGGGCGCAGGGGAGTGAGGTGCGGCGCCTCGGGCTGTATGCGGTGGAGGAGGTGGAACGGGTGGTGCGGGGCGAGCCTTTGCGGGGCCTGACGACCCGGTCGGACATGACCCGCCTGGCCTGACGGGGTCTCGCGTCGGCGAGTGGCCGGTGTCGGGTGCGGGTGGGACGGTGGTTGCTCGCGCAGTTCCCCGCGCCCCTGGAATGCGCACTGCGTGCGGCATTCCCCCGGTTCTCGACCGCGACTCGCGTCGTGGCCGGCCGCGCAGTTCCCCGCGCCCCTGAGACGCGCACTGCGTGCGCCATCTCAGGGGCGCGTATCTGTCGGTACCCGTCCCCGCCGGGGGCGCGTCACCGGGGGAGGCGCGGCGAAGCCGCAGGCCTCCAGGGGCGCGGGGAACTGCGCGACCAGCCACGATGCGACCGTGGGCCGCCCGCGAAGCCGCGCAAGGCAGACGGAACGGCGTCAGGGGCGCGGGGAACTGCGCGAGCAACCACGATGCGACCGTGGGCCGCCCGCGAAGCCGCGCAAGGCAGACGGAACGGCGTCAGGGGCGCGGGGAACTGCGCGACCAGCCACGGCGGACCCGCACCCGCACCCGGACCCGGACCCGGACCCGGACCCGGACCCGCAGCCGCCCGCGAAGCAGAACCCGAACACGAACCAGCGACGCCCGCCCCAGCCGCTGCGCAGCAGCCCCGCTGGGACGGACGCCCGTAGGAAGAGACCTACCTGCCGCGCCCGTAGGACGTCACATAACCCGGCGCCGGCGACCCGACCCCCGTGACGTCGTCATAGCCCCGGACCGCCTTCAACGAGGCATCCTTGCCCAGGCTGCGTACAGACGTGAGCAACCCCTCCGTCGCGTCGAACCCGTTCGCGAAGTCGACCCGCGCCACCGCGAGGTCACTCTTCACCGGGTGGTCCGTCACGTCGTGGTAGATCCGCGACCCGTACCGGTCGTAGATGGCCGGGTTGGCGAACCCGATCGCCCGCCCGCCCCGCGTCTGCTGCGCGAGCGCCTGCACGCCGGCGATCACCGGCGCCGCCAGCGACGTACCCCCGATGCGGTACTCGTCGTACCCGAGCGAGCCGTCCGGCAGCGTCTGCGTCTGGCCGACGAGGAACCCGGTGTTGGGGTCGGCGATGGCGGAGATGTCGGGGACGACCCGGTTCAGCCCGCCGTTGGCGTGCGCCAGCGAGTTCGGGACAACACCCCGCTGGTAGAAGGGCTGCGCGACGGTGCGACTCGTACCGCCCCCCGCACCGGAGGTGTACGCGCCGGGGAAGTCCGTCCAGCTCTTGCCGTCCGCGGCGAGGTCGGACTTGAGGGTGCCCCAGCCGGTCTCCCACTGGTACTTGTCGCCCTTGCCGACGGCCAGCGACGTACCGCCGACCGCGGTGACCCACGCGGAGTTCGCGGGCGTGTCGACCTGCTTCACGCCGGTGTTGGCGACCTCGTCGCCGTTGTCGCCGGAGGAGAAGTAGAAGCCGATGCCCTGGACCGCGCCGAGCTGGAAGACCTGGTCGTACGCGGCGGCGAGCTGCGGCGTCTGGTTGGCCTCGATGTCGCCCCAGGAGTTGGAGACGATGTCGGCGAGGTGCTTGTCGACGATGGTGGCGAGCGAGTCGAGCAGGTCGTCGTCGTAGCAGGAGGACGCGCCGACGTAGGTGATGTCGGCCTTGGGCGCGACCGCGTGCACGGCTTCGACGTCGAGCGTCTCCTCGCCGTACCAGCCTGCGGCGCCGCACTCCTCGGTCTTGGTGTAGTCGGCCGGGAGGACCTGCTTGAGCTGGCCCTTCGCGTACTTCGCGTCACCGTGTTTGGCCGCGTACGTCGCCGCGTCCTTCGCGATGGTCGGCGAGGCGTACGCGTCGGTGATCGCGACCCGCACCCCCTTGCCGGTGGCCTTGCCCGCGCCGTAGGCGGCGCGCAGCTGCTTGCCGGTGTAGCCCTTGACGGCGTACGGGACCTTCTTGCCGTACGCGGAGGGCAGCTTCTCGGCGACGTTGGAGCCGTAGTACGAGGAGAACGGCCCGGCGTTGCGGAACACCGCGTCCGGCGGCGGGAGTTCGTCCTGGTGGTCGGCCTTGTGCGGGGCGCTGTCGAGGCCGGTGACGGTGAGGACGGCGCCGTCGAGCGAGCGCGGCACGGACGCCGTGCCCGAGGGGGCGCGGTAGGTGTGCTTGCCCTTGGCGTAGTTGTGCAGTTGGGTGCCGAAGGCCTTCTCGGCGGCGGCGACGTCGCCGGAGACGGATATGTAGTGCTGGGTGGTGCCGGTCACGGTGAGGCCCGAGGACCTGAGCCACTTCGTGACCTCGGATATCTGCGCCTTCGTGGCGCCGAACCGGTCCTGTGCCTGCTTCGCGCTCAGGTACGTGCCGTACGAGGCGGAGGACGGGTCGGAGACGGCTCTGGCGTACGCGGCCAGACCGGCGGCGTCCCGCCCGGCGAGGTAGACGCGGGCGGTGACCTTGTTGCCGTCGGCCGTCGCGCCCTTGTCGGCCGTGCCGGTGGCCCACAGCGGTTTGGTGCCCGCGAGGCCGGCCCGGCCGGAGTCGGCCTGCGCGGCCGGGGCGGCGAGGGCGATCGCGCCGGCGAGGAGCGGCAGTGCCGCTGCCAGGCTCAGACCGGCGCGGGTGCGGCGTGAACCGCGGATGGATCTCATGGAACGACCCCCTGGTCTCATGGAACCCCTGGGTGAGGTGCACGTGTCCTGCGGAGCGTGTAATGCACACGCAGAGGGCTTCACTCTCGCCAGGAACACTTCACGCCGGGGGCATGCGGGGACCAAGAAGGGGTCAAGTCACGTCAAGTCCGATCGGAAACAGCCGGTTTGACCGTGGCGCGGGCGCTCAGGGCGTCGTGGCCGGAGTCGCTCCGCGGTCCTTCAGCATGTCCGTCATCAGGTCGATCTCGGACTGCTGGGAAGCCACCATGGAGCGCGCGAGGCGCCGTTCGGCCCCGACCACGCACCGCTTCACACACCCCTCGGCCATGTGCACACCACCCTTGTGATGGGCGATCATCAACCGCAGGTACATGATCTCGGCCGCACGCCCACTGGCCTTGTCCAGCTTCGCGAGTTGCGTACTGGTGGCCATACCGGGCATCAGCGCCCCGTCCTCACCCACCGGCGCGTCGCCCATCCCCATCCACGCCATGGGCGCCTTCTCCGACACCTTCGGCAGCTCCCACAGGTCGAGCCAGCCGAGCATCATGCCGCGCTGGTTGGCCTGGGTCTGCGCGATGTCGTAGGCGAGGCGGCGCACCTCCACGTCCTCGGTGCGGTCGCGCACGATGTACGACATCTCGACGGCCTGCTGATGGTGCACGGCCATGTCCCGCGCGAACCCGGCGTCCGCGGACTCGGCCGCCGGCACCAACAGATCGGCCGGGCCGCCGTCCCCGTCGGCGGCCGCGTACGTGACCGCGCCCGTGGCCACGGCGACCGCCGCGGCCACGGACACCAGCCAACCGGTCGTCCTGCGCATCACTTGGCCAGACCACCCGAACAGGAGGCACCCGGCTCCGGGGTCTGCTTGCCCTGCACGTACGTCGAGAAGAACGAGGCGACCGCCGGGTCCGCCGCGCTCCTGACCGTCCGCTGGTGCCCCCATGCGCTGAGCATGATCGGGTCCTTCTGGTCCTGGACCGGGCTCATGAGCGAGTAGGGCGTGCTCTTGACCTTGGAGGCGAGCGCCCGCACGTCCTTGTCGGCGGCCTTGTCGTTGTACGTCACCCAGACGGACCCGTGCTCCAGGGCGTGCACGGCGTTCTCGTTCGGGACGGCCTTCTCGTAGACGTCACCGTTGCAGTTCATCCACACCGGGTTGTGGTCGCCGCCGACCGGCGGGTTCATCGGGTAGGCGACCTTCTTGCCGACGTGGTTGCGGGCGAGCTTCCCGCTCCAGGTGCCCACGCCGTCCTTGTCGTAGGAGAAGTGCCCGGAGGCGCCCGACGCCTTCGCATCGCCCTTGTCGTCGTCCCCACTCTTGGTCACGGCCCACGCGGTGACTCCTATGAGGGCGGCCACGACGACCGTGCTCACCGAGATCACGGCGATCCGGCCGCGCCGGGCGCGGGCGCGCTCGGCACGGCGCATCTCCTCTATACGGTCCCTGCGGTCCTTGGCGGGAGCGGCGGAGGTCTTCTTGGCGGAACCCATGGCATGTCCTTCTGCGAAAAGGGCGAGACGGGCGGGCCCGCTGATCGTAGTGCGCAAAACGGCTTCCGCGGGAGGTGGCTGTCGTCCGTGCCGCGCACGGCAGGCACTATGGCCCTGAGGGGTGCAGCAGGCACTATGAACACGACACCGGCCGATCAAGGACGATCAAGGTCGGCAACGTGTACGAAACGGACGTGTGGTGGGATGTGACCGGGCCCCTCGACGTCCCCGGAGCAGGCGGCCTGACCAGCAAGGATGGGTGGAAGCGGAAGATGGACAAGCAGCAGGAATTCGTGCTCCGGACCCTGGAGGAGCGCGACATCCGGTTCGTACGCCTGTGGTTCACGGATGTGCTGGGCTTCCTCAAGTCGGTCGCCGTGGCCCCCGCCGAGCTGGAACAGGCGTTTGACGAGGGAATCGGCTTCGACGGCTCTGCCATCGAGGGCTTCGCCCGGGTCTACGAGTCCGACATGATCGCCAAGCCGGACCCCGGCACCTTCCAGGTCCTTCCCTGGCGCGCCGAGGCCCCCGGCACGGCCCGGATGTTCTGCGACATCCTCATGCCCGACGGCTCGCCGTCCTTCGCGGATCCGCGCTACGTCCTCAAGCGCGCCCTCGCCAAGACCTCCGACCTCGGGTTCACCTTCTACACGCACCCCGAGATCGAGTTCTTCCTCCTGAAGAACAAGCCCCTGGACGGCTCGCGCCCGACGCCCGCCGACAACTCCGGCTACTTCGACCACACCCCGCAGAACGTGGGCATGGACTTCCGCCGCCAGGCGATCACCATGCTGGAGTCGATGGGCATCTCGGTGGAGTTCAGCCACCACGAGGGCGCGCCGGGCCAGCAGGAGATCGACCTCCGTTACGCGGACGCGCTCTCCACGGCGGACAACATCATGACGTTCCGCCTGGTCATGAAGCAGGTGGCGCTCGAACAGGGCGTCCAGGCCACCTTCATGCCGAAGCCGTTCTCCGAATACCCGGGCTCGGGCATGCACACCCACCTCTCCCTCTTCGAGGGCGACCGCAACGCGTTCTACGAGTCGGGCGCCGAGTACCAGCTCTCGAAGGTCGGCCGCTCCTTCATCGCGGGGCTGCTGCGCCACGCCGCCGAGATCTCCGCGGTCACCAACCAGTGGGTCAACTCCTACAAGCGCATCTGGGGCGGCTCGGAGCGCACCGCGGGCGCCGGCGGCGAGGCCCCCTCCTACATCTGCTGGGGCCACAACAACCGCTCGGCCCTCATCCGCGTCCCGATGTACAAGCCCGGCAAGACGGGCTCGGCCCGCGTCGAGGTCCGCTCCATCGACTCCGGCGCCAACCCGTACCTGACCTACGCGGTCCTCCTGGCGGCGGGCCTCAAGGGCATCGAAGAGGGCTACGAACTCCCGCCCGGCGCCGACGACGACGTCTGGGCCCTCTCCGACGCCGAACGCCGCGCCATGGGCATCGAACCCCTCCCGCAGAACCTCGGCGAGGCCATCGCCCTGATGGAACGCTCTGAGCTGGTCGCGGAGACGCTGGGGGAACACGTATACGACTTCTTCCTCCGCAACAAGAAGCAGGAGTGGGAGGAGTACCGCTCCGAGGTGACCGCGTTCGAGCTGCGGAAGAACCTGCCGGTGCTGTAGTCGCTGGTCAGGGCGGTTTCAAGCCGTGTCGAGTCTCCGGGGCCGTCGGTCGATGACCGACGGCCCCGTCGTGTGCGCAGGGGGTTGGGCCGTCTTGGGGCCGTGAGCCGTCGGATCGGTCCCTGAGACGTGCCGTCCACTGAGGCAATACAAGAGCAGCGGGGCCGTGGATCCGGATGCGTGTGCTGCGACCTCGCCTCGGGCCTGTTCCGGGTCCCTGAGGCACGAGGCGTCTGCTGGCGCCGCCCTCCCCCAGGGCCGTGACCTGCGGCCGACTGCTGTATCAACGCTCCGTATTGCGGGCCGTCGCCAGCTAGCAGAGTCGTCTGCGATGGAGGAAGCTCGAACGTCCCAGTTGTAAATCGATCCGCGTCCGGTTCCGTAAGCGCACCAGCGCAACTGCCCCTACTGGAAGGCTTGTTGAGGAGCGAAGGGTTGCAGTTGGGTAAGCTGATGACTCGCAGTGGAAGAGGCTGCTGGAGGTGAAAATGCCGCACGGGAAAGCCGGACCTCGTGTGCTTATCTCGTACTCTCATGACAGCCACGAGCATCGAGAGATGATTCTGCGTTTCGCCAATCGACTGCGTGGCGCGGGTGCGGATGCATGGATTGACCAATTTGAGGAACACGATCCGCCCGATTCATGGCCTGACTGGATGCGCCGCGAAGTAGAGAAAGCAGACACCGTCGTACTAGTCATCACCGATAAATACGTGAAGAGCTTCAGGCGTGAGACCGGTGAAGGAGTTGGATCGGGAGTCCGCTGGGAAGGGGCTCTCGTAAACGCAGAACTTTATCATACTAGGGAAGAGCGCGCCAAATACATCCCCGTGGTGTTGCGCGCTAGCGACGCGCACCTCATCCCGGTCCCCTTGAATCTCACTAGTTGGTTCGTCATCGGAGAGGATGGAAGGGCCGACCTTTCCCGATTGGTTAAGGTTCTACTGCGCGAGCAAAGCGAAATCCCTGGCGCAATCGGGTCACCGAAATCGGTGGTTGCGCAGTCGTTCTATTTCGAAGGGGTCAACTCCAGTCCCGGGGTCGACGAAGCTTTCAGTTCTGCAATTAGTGGAGGCGACGTAAGGGTGTCTCTTGGCGAATTGGAGAGCGCGCTCGAAGGTTCATTCGGCGACGAGCGAAGTCACATCCTCTTTCTCCAGGGAGTGCTTCATGAGAAGATTGGGGAAGCATCGCAGGCGGAAACTCGTTTTCTGCGAATCATGGAGACGTCGGGGCACGCCGGCCTCCGTGAGGCTGCGATGGAGCACTTGCGGCCTCTCTACGTGGATTACGAGGCACATTACGGTGACGGAGGTCCTGTAACTGCGGCCACGGAGTGGCTCACTCTCGTAAGACGAGGGAAGAAGCGTGAAATGTGGAAGCGGCTCACGCGCGAACTACGGCTCTCATTGGCGCAGGACTGGGTGATGGCCAATGAAGGGCATCCCAATTTGGCGCCCTACGATCGCGAAGATCTGGCCGAGGAGCTGTCGGCGAAAAAGCCTAACCATCCACTGGGCAAGCATCTACTGGCCAGCAAGGTCGCAGTACTCCAGGAGCATTACAAGCGTTGGGACGCGAAGAGGTGGGGTGCCGCGCGAAACCCTAGAAGGATCGGCCATGATTACGAGTTGATTGTAATGAGCCCCGCAGACGATGGAATTCGAGTAACAGAAGAAGGAGAGCTCGTGCCAACCTTTCCTTTGTTGATGAGGAAGGTGGGGATTGATTGGGCGGTGGCAAATTTCAGTACGGCTTACCCTGTTCCTGGTTGGCCGCCGTCACAGGTAGAGATTCCCGCGCAGACGGTTCAGTACTCGCGTTTCAGTGAGGGGGACGAGTAGACTTGGAAGGCCGGTCAGACTCCGAGAATGAGAAGCTGAAGCATCTCGAATTCATACAGGCAACCATATCTAGACTGGCAAATAATTCTTTCCTGATTCGAGGATGGAATGTCACCGCCACGGGTGCGCTAGTCGTTGTCTCTGTTCAAACGGCCAAGTGGAGCATATCGTCCGTAGCATTGCTGGTTGGCATCTCTTTTTGGTTTTTGGATGCCTCATATCTCCGTCGTGAGCGCTTGTTTCGGGCCCTCTATGACGACGCGATATCCTCTGAGACGAACTATCGAGTTCCGTCGTTTGGTATGGATGTGAGACCGTACCTTTCGACTGTTACGTGGAACAAGTCATTCTTTTCCAGTTCGGCCATGCTTGTACATCTTCCGCTTATCGCGGTTGATGTGGCAGTTACTTGTGTGTTGCTCTAACGGTTCGGTCGAACCGAAGTTGGCGCGGACCGTGAGGTCAATGGAGCAATTGCGAGGCCGGAACTGTTTCAGGGCGACTTCGCAGAGTCGGTAAGCACACGCACTCGCCCGGCACTTAGCGACGTGGGAGCTACGGCCATGGAAGCTC
This sequence comes from Streptomyces sp. NPDC016845, assembly GCF_044332585.1. NCBI lineage: Bacteria > Bacillati > Actinomycetota > Actinomycetes > Kitasatosporales > Streptomycetaceae > Streptomyces > Streptomyces sp. NPDC016845. The sequence continues at coordinate 412,622 of NZ_JBIRPI010000002.1, forward strand.
GTATCAAGGTGGCTGACCAGAATCTCGGAGAGGCGCCTCACCTATATCCGGCTTCTCTCACTCGCCCGCTGAACGCACCTCGACGGGGCGCCGCAGGCGGGAGGCGAGCCGAACTACCGAGACGGCTCGGCCCGACCGCCCATAGACCCCGATGGAGTGATGAACTCTACCTGGCGATCTTACTGCTATACATAGCGTCGATTGCCTTGCGAGAGCGCCCGTCACTGGCTGGCATTAGATGCGTGTAAACCCGCAGTGTGAACCCTGGGTCTGTGTGTCCCAGATATGTACTCAGTGCTTTGACGTTCTCGCCCGCGTCCAGAAGTACGGACGCGTAAAAGTGCCGTAGCGCATGCATGCCGTGCTCTCGTGCAGCCAGATGTCGCTCGCCCGGATTGGGCTCAGGAATGACTCCGGCGGCTACGAGAGAGGGTTTCCAGAAGCGTGTGTTGAAGTCCGTGCGTCGCACCGCGCCCTCACCGTCAGGGCGCACGAAAAGCAGGCGCTTTGTGACAAGGCGGCCATCAGGGCGCTGCCATGGCAACGCCACCTCCACAGGAGGGTGCGCGTTCATGTGTTCTTTGAGAGCGTCAGCGACGGAGTCAGGGAGTGGCACGTCTCGCTCCTTCTCACGCTTCGGAGGTGCGAACACGAGCTTGCCGCCCGACACCTTCACCTGATAGGCAACGTGCAGCCAGCCGGTGTCAAAGCCGATCTCGTCAGCCGGTAGACCGAAGATTTCCCCTTGCCGCAGACCACATCCGGCGCCCAGGTCGATGGCTGCGCGGTACTGAGACGGGAGCGCGGCGCGCACGCTGAATGTCCGCTCGGCCGTCCACGGCACCACTCGACGACGGCTTGGGCTCGGGGCACGAACGGTGCTGGACTTGCACGGGTTGCGGTGCAGGTGGTCATCCTCCACCGCTGCGGTGAAGACGCCCGAGACGCTCGCGAAGATAACGCGCCGGTAGCTGGACGCGGGGATCGCGCGCTCCAACTCCGCGAGCCAGTCGCGGATGTGCTCCGGCTTGAACGTGCCGAGCGGGCGGGAACCGGTGCCGTTCAGGAAGCTCGTGGTGATTGCTGAACTCAACCGGGCCGTGGGCAGCATGAAGGCAACCTGACGACACCAGAGGAGAGCTGTGAGCCTGCTTCCCACGATCACGACCACTGACGTCCAGGAACAGGAACCCCGAGTCGCCATTCTGCCGATCGGCTCCTACGAGCAGCACGGTGCCTACCCGCCGCTCGTCACGGACACAGCCATCGCCTGCATCATCGCCCGTGAGATCGCGGCGGCATACCCGGTGCTGCAGCTCCCGCCCGTGACGATCGCGTGCAGCCACGAGCACGGCACGTGGCCCGGCACGGTGAGCATCAGCGCTCGCACGCTCCACGCCGTGGTCAACGACATTGCCGCGTCCCTCGAAGCCCAGGGCGTCCGCAAAGTTGTGCTGGTCAACGCCCACGGCGGCAATTACGTGCTCTCGAACATCGTCCAAGAAGCGAACCTCACCGAACCGCGGATGACGCTCTTTCCGCAGGGGCGCGAGTGGGGCCGGTCCCGTGAGCGCGCCGGCCTAGTGTCCGACGCTCACGGAGACATGCATGCAGGAGAGATCGAGACCTCCATCCTGTTCCATGCGGAACCGGCCCTTGTGCGTGACGGCTACGAGACCGCGGACCACGACGGTGGCGAGCGTCCGTTCCTCCTGACGCATGGCATGAAGGCGTATACGGAGACGGGCGTCGTCGGCTTTCCTTCGTACGCTACGGCGAACAAAGGAAAATCATCTTGGCGAGCCTAGTGGAAGATTTTGCAGCCCACCTCGTAGCGCTCGAGTATCCTGACACCAGGATATGTAAAGCGAAAATCTCTACGCGTCGCTACTTTCTACAGGTGAGATTCGGAGTCAGTCAGTGAGTTCACACGAAATAAGTAGTTTCGAGAATTCCGCTTCACGTCATCTCGGTTTGACTGACGGCTTCGAGTACTATCTCGGCGCGTCTGATGATGACTATGAGAGGGTTCTAAAGAACGGCATGGTGGTGCTGGACACCAATGCGGTACTGAACCTCTATAGATACACCGATGAGGCACGTACTGACCTTTTTTCCGTTCTCCGCAGTTTGGGTGATCGATTGTGGATCCCTAACCAGGTGGCTGTCGAGTTCTGGCGGAATAGAGAGTCTGCGGCGACCGATTTGGACTTCTTTGGTGACGGTGTTATCGAGGAATTGCGAGACGTGCATGGTCAGATTGGGAGATCGCTGCGAACCTGGGCTAATCGGGTTGCGTTGAAGCAAGAGCAACTAAGCGGAATACTTGAGGGTCTGGAGGCTTCCTTTGAGGGGGTTTTCGCTGCAGTTCAATCTATTGCCGGGGAAAGATCCAGCGGACGCTCTCGTAACACCTTTGAAGATCCGGTGCTCTTGGAGTTGCAGGAAACCCTGGTGAACAGGGTTGGAATACCTCTGGGAAGTAGGGAATACGAGGAGGCGGTAGCCGAAGGCCTACGTCGTGTGGACGAGAAAATTCCTCCGGGCTACAAGGATAAGAAGAAAGGTGAGGATGGGGCAGCGGGGGACTATCTGGTCTGGGCTCAGACGATCAAGGAGGCGCAAGTTCGGGGATGTGAGGTGCTGATAATTACCGGCGATGTCAAAGAGGATTGGTGGCGAAGGGAATCGGGTGAAACAAAGGGCCCTCGCCTTGAGCTTACCCAAGAGTTCTACTCCGCTGTTGGTGCTCGTGTTTTCATGCTTCGGCCGCCGAGATTTCTGGAGCTGGCCAGGGGGGCTCTAGACGTGTCGGTCGCGAACGAGTCAATTGACGATGCAAGTCGCGTCGAACATGCCATAGGGAAACGCCTCTATGCAGCTTCGAATGTTCTAGCCTTGCTACGCGAGGATCTCCTGACGTATCTTCACGGTGAGTCCCGCCTTCCCTTGAACGATGAGTCAATTGAACCTTTCGATAGTTTTCATGCCGTGGCGGCACTATTCCATGGGGACTCTTTGGTTTACCTCGACTTCGGGCAACCGGTCGGGCGTATCCTGAAGCGCTGGTTGAGGAAAGTGTCCGGCAGAAAGAATATTAGTCCCGAAGATATGTCCTTCGTTGTTGCGCGCCTGTCTGAAGATCAGGTGAAGGATCGCGACCTATGGCGCAACATGATGGCCGAGGATCGGCCGGTCTGGCATCTTAACGGGTTTGGGAATCATGACCCCGGCCGAATGCGCGCCTTTGCTCCTTTGCCGGACTGGAGCTTCGATTATCTCTACCCCATCGATCTATCTATCGAGCTTGCTTGTCTGGCGGAAGCTAAAACCGTAGGGGAGTTGATTGACTTGCTGAGGTCAGAGGTTCCTTATCGATTTATTGCGTACCTTCGTACGGTAAGTGAAGTTTCTGCTCTTCCTCTTCAGGGGAGTGCGCTAGACGGGACCGTTGAGGGCGCCCTGCGGCGGCTGGCTGCTTCCCTTCCTGAGCATTGGCAAATTACGGCAATGCTTAATGCGGTCATAATTGAAGACACCTTCAGAGAAGTTGCGCAGGCGCAACTCGTACTGCGAACTGGGCTCGATATGCGTTGAATCGCTTTGCTGGCCCCCGGGGCTCTTGTTAGTTGTCAGATGCCTCCCTAGGGGGGAGGGCAGGTGCAGAACGACAGGTCAACAGAGGCGCAGTTGGCCCACAGTCGAGTTGCCGTTGTTGTGGCAGAGAGCCCGGCCCGGGGCCGTCGCTGGGCCGTCAGAGGGCGGCCCGCGGTGACCAACGACGACCAACAACAGCCTCCGTGGCGCAGGTCAGAAGGGTCCCGAATCGCGGTGCCGCAGGCCGCTGGCAGCACTGATCAATTCCTCCGCAACAAGAAGCAGGAGTGGGAGGAGTACCGCTCCGAGGTCACGGCGTTCGAGCTGCGGAAGAACCTGCCGGTGCTGTAGAGGCGGTCAGGCCCAGAGGGCCTCGGTCACGATGATCTGCGGGTCGGCGGCGCGGCGCATGAAGGTGTAGTTCAGCCAGCCGCGCCCGCCGGCCAGGTCGACGATGTGGGCGCCGCCGGGGTTCGTGGACGCCAATGGACGGACGGTCATCCAGTGCGGAAGCGAGGCATCGGTGTCGATCCCGCGGAAGTACGGGTCCTCAGCGGTGACCAGTTCCGCGCGGGCGCTCATGACCAAGTCGCTGCCTTCGGGGCAATGAGCGAGGCCGGGGCGTCACCCCCGGAAAACCCTCAGCCCAGCGCGTCCCGCAGCGGAGTCGTAGCCCGCTTCCGGTACTCCTGGATGGCCCAGCCGTTCCCGTCCGGGTCCGTGAAGTGGGCGAACGTGCCGCCGTCGTCCGGGCCGAACTGGACCGGATCCGAGACGTCCAGGCCGCGGGCGGTCAGTTCGGCGTGGGCGGCCTTGATGTCGGTGACGACGAGCTGGAGGCCGTGGTAGGCGCCGGGGGCCGGGGTGCCGGTCGGGATCGGGATGCCGGCGGAGAGGACGATGGAGCAGCCCGAGCCGGGCGGGGTGAGCTGGACCAGGCGGGTGCCGGGGGCCAGTTCGCGGTCCACGTCGCAGTGGAAGCCGACCTTGTCCGTGTAGAAGGCCTTGGCGCGGTCGATGTCCGAGACGGGCAGCGGGATCACTTCCAGGGTCATGTCCATCGGACCAAGGTAGGCGGGGAAGACCGCGCCGTCAGCGGGTGCCGCACGAACTTCCGTGCCGCCGGCCGGCACGGCCCCCCCATCACCTGGCCGATTCAGCGCTGCGACAACGGCGCCGGCGCCTCCTGCACCGTCCACCCGTTGCCGTCCGGGTCCGTGAAGAACATGAACGAGTTCCACACTTCGTCGCCGCGGCCCTCGGCCCAGCCCTGCGCGCCCGCGTGCTGGACCGGGGAGACGTCCACGCCGCGCGCCGTCAGCTCCTCGCGCGCCGCCCCGATGTCCGTGACGCACACCTGGAGACCGGTGAGGCTCCCCGGCGCCATGCTCGGCTGGCCGGGCGCGCCCGGCATCCCCTCGAGCAGCGAGATCGAGCAGCGCGAACCGGGCGGCGTCAGCTGCACGACGCGGATGCCGGGCGCGACCTGCTGGTCCACGTCGACCTTGAAGCCCACCTTGTCCGCGTAGAACTCCTTGGCGCGGTCCACGTCCGAGACCGGGACGACGACCACTTCGAGCGTCCACTCCATGTCCTGCTGTCCTTTCGGTAGGGACGGCTTCCTGCCGACGGGTCGACCACGGCTTTCCGCCGACGAGACGACTTCGCCGAACGTGCGGCGACTCCTGCCGCCATCATGACGACTCCCCGCGCCCCCACAACCCATCGGACCCGGACCGGCCGCAGTACTCTCATGACCAGCGTGTGATCGAACAGGAGGCCGGGATGTCGGTGCCGCAGGGGCGCAGGAGCAGTACCTTCACGCGGCTGCTGCGGCACGGGTTCACCGACCCGTCCGGCGCCGAGCGGCTCCTGGAGACGCCCGCCCTGTCCGCGGTGCGCTCCGACCCGCTCCTCCTGGACGCGCTCGGCGCCACCGCCGACCCCGATCTGGCCCTGCTCGGCCTGGTCCGGCTGGTCGAGGCACAGGAGCGGGCGGACGGCGACGCGGGCCGCCGGGAGCTGCTCGACACACTGGTCACCGCCAAGCCGCTGCGCGACCGCCTCCTCGGCGTCCTCGGCGCCTCCGAGGCGCTCGCCGACCACCTCGCCCGGCACCCGGCCGACTGGCGGGCCCTGGTCACGTACGAGCACAGCGATCTGCACCCCGGCCTCGAGGAGTTCGAGCGCGGCCTCGCGGACGCCGCCGACCCGGACTCGTTGCGCGTCTCCTACCGGCGCTGCCTGCTGTCGATCGCCGCCCGTGACGTGTGCGGCACCACCGACGTCGCCCAGACCGCCGCCGAACTCGCCGACCTCGCGACCGCGACCCTGCGCGCCGCCCTCGCCATCGCCAGGGAGGCGGCGCCCGCCGACGCCGCGCAGTGCCGCCTCGCCGTGATCGCGATGGGCAAGTGCGGCGGCCACGAGCTGAACTACGTGTCCGACGTCGACGTCATCTTCGTCGGCGAGGCTGTCGACGGCGAGGACGAGGGCAAGGCGGTCCAGGCCGCGACCCGGCTCGCCTCCCACATGATGCGGATCTGCTCCGACACCACCGTCGAGGGCACGATCTGGCCGGTCGACGCGAACCTGCGCCCCGAGGGCCGCAACGGCCCGCTGGTGCGCACCCTCTCCTCCCACGTCGCCTATTACCAGCGCTGGGCCAAGACCTGGGAGTTCCAGGCGCTCCTCAAGGCCCGGCCCGTCGCGGGGGACCCCGAGCTCGGCGCCGCCTACATCGAGGCCGTCTCCCCGATGGTGTGGCAGGCCGCCGAGCGCGAGAACTTCGTGGCGGACGTGCAGAAGATGCGCAAGCGCGTCATCGCGGGCATCCCGGTGGGCGAGGTCGACCGCGAGCTGAAGCTCGGACCCGGCGGCCTGCGCGACGTCGAATTCGCCGTGCAGTTGCTGCAATTGGTCCATGGACGGGCCGACACCTCCCTGCGCAGCGGCACGACCCTCGACGCCCTGGAGGCCCTCGCCGAGCGCGGCTACGTCGGCCGTGTCGACGCCGTCCAGCTCGACGACGCCTACCGTTTCCTCCGTACGCTCGAACACCGCATCCAGCTCTACAAGCTGCGCCGCACCCACCTCGTCCCCGAGGGCGACGCCGACCTGCGCCGCATCGGCCGCTCCATGGGCATGCGCACCGAGCCGCTCACCGACCTGAGCCGCGCCTGGAGGCGGCACACGTCCGTCGTGCGCCGCCTGCACGAGAAGCTGTTCTACCGCCCGCTCCTCGACGCCGTCGCCCAACTCGCCCCCGGCGAGACCCGGTTGAGCACGGAGGCCGCCCGCGAGCGGCTCGTCGCCCTCGGCTACGCCGACCCCAGCTCGGCCCTGCGCCACCTGGAGGCCCTCGCCTCCGGCGTCTCCCGCAAATCGGCGATCCAGCGGACCCTGCTGCCTGTCCTGCTCGGCTGGTTCGCCGACTCCGCCGACCCGGACGCGGGCCTCCTCGGCTTCCGCAAGGTCTCCGACGCGCTCGGCAAGACCCCCTGGTACCTGCGGCTCCTGCGCGACGAGGGCGCCGCCGCCGAGAACCTCGCCCGCGTCCTGTCCGCCGGCCGCCTCGCCCCCGACCTCCTCATGCGCGCCCCCGAGGCCGTCGCCCTGCTCGGCGACCCCCACGGGCTCGACCCGCGCCCGCCCGCCCAGCTGGAGCAGGAGGTCCTCGCCGCGGTCGGCCGCGCCCAGGGCGTCGAACAGGCCGTCGCCGCCGCCCGCGGGGTCCGCCGCCGCGAGCTGTTCCGCACCACCGCCGCCGACATCATCGCCTCCTACGGGACCGAGGAGAGCCCCGCCGTCGCCGACCAGGGCGCTCTCGTCGACCGGGTCGGCGCCGCCGTCTCCGACCTCACCGCGGCGACGCTCGCCGGGACCCTGCGCGCCGTCGTCAGGGACGGCTGGGGCGACCAGCTCCCCGCCCGCTTCGCCGTGATCGCCATGGGCCGCTTCGGCGGCCACGAACTCGGCTACGGATCCGACGCCGACGTCCTCTTCGTGTACGAGCCCCGCGAAGGCGCCGACGAGCAGGAGGCCGCCCAGGCCGCCAACAAGGTCGTCGGCGAGATGCGCCGCCTGCTCGCCCTGCCCAGCGCCGACCCGCCGCTCCTCATCGACACGGACCTGCGCCCCGAGGGCAAGTCGGGGCCCCTTGTGCGCACCCTCAAGTCGTACGAGGCGTACTACCGCCGCTGGTCCCTCGGGTGGGAGGCGCAGGCCCTGCTGCGCGCCCAGCACGTCGCGGGCGACGCCGACCTCGGCGCCGCCTTCGCCGGCCTCGTCGACCCGCTGCGCTACCCCGCCGAGGGGCTCGGCGACGACGCCGTGCGCGAGATCCGCCGCCTCAAGGCCCGTATGGAGTCCGAGCGGCTGCCCCGCGGCGCCGACCCCACCCTGCACAGCAAACTCGGCCGCGGCGGCCTGTCCGACGTGGAGTGGACGGTCCAGCTCCTCCAGCTCCAGCACGGCCACGCACTACCGGGCCTGCGCACCACCCGCACCCGCGAGGCGCTGGCCGCGGCCTGCGCGGCGGACCTCCTGCCCGCCCAGGACGCGGCGACGCTCGACGAGGCGTGGGTGCTGGCGACCCGGGTGCGCAACGCGGTGATGCTGGTGCGCGGCCGGGCCGGCGACACCTTCCCCTCCGACGGGCGCGAACTCGGCGCCGTGGGCCGCTACCTCGGCTACGACCCCGGCCACGTCGGGGACATGCTCGACGACTACCGCCGGATCACGCGCCGGGCACGCGCGGTGATGGAGGAGCGCTTCTACGGGGCTCCTTAGCAGCACGGGACTCCTTAGCAGCACGTGGCTCCTTAGCAGCACGGGGCTCCTTAGCGCGTGGCTCCTCGGTACCGGGCCCCTTGGACCGCGCTCCGGCGACCTGCCGGGGCAGCGCGTAGGGCAGCGCCCCGTACCAGAGCCGCGCCACCAGGAAGCCGAACGTCAGACAGAGCATGCCGCCCACCGCGTCCAGCCAGAAGTGGTTCGCCGTCGACACGATGACGAGCAGGGTCAGCGCCGGGTACAGCAGGCCGAGCACCCGCACCCACGGCACCGACGCGAGCGCGAAGATCGTCAGGCCGCACCAGAGCGACCAGCCGATGTGCATCGACGGCATCGCCGCGTACTGGTTCGACATGTTCTTCAGGTTGCCGGACGCCATCGACCCCCAGGTCTGGTGCACGGCGACCGTGTCGATGAAGTGCCCGCCGGTCATCAGGCGCGGCGGCGCCAGCGGGTAGAAGTAGTAGCCGACCAGCGCGACGGCGGTCGTGGCGAAGAGGGCCAGACGCACGGCCGCGTACCGGCCCGGATGGCGGCGGAACAGCCACACGAGGACACCGAGCGTGATGACGAAGTGCAGTGTCGCGTAGTAGTAGTTCATGCCGACGATGAGCCAAGTCACCGAGTCGACCGCGTGGTTGACGCTCCGCTCGAAGGCGATGCCGAGGTGCTGCTCGACGCTCCAGATCCAGTCCGCGTTGGACAGCGCCTGCGCCTTCTGCTCCGGCACCGCGTTGCGGATCAGTGAGTACGTCCAGTAACTGATCGCGATCAGAAGGATCTCGAACCAGAGCCGGGGGCGCCGCGGCGTCCGCAGCCGCCGGACGGCATCGAGACGGCCACGGCCGCCCCGCCCGCCGCGGTCCTCCGCGATGGGTGACGTGGTGGGGCCCTGTCGGCCTTCCAGTGTCGTCACGGTCGATTCACCCATAGCAACAGAGTCTGCCAGATATCGGCCCTCGTCCGATCATCCCCCGGTCGAGTATCGGTCGCATCCTCTACGCCCTAAGGACGAGGGCGGACCCCAGGGGACGACGCCGTCGACCCCCGGACCACCAGTTCCGGCATGAACACGAACTCGCTGTGCGGCGCGGGCGTGCCGCCGACCTCCTCCAGGAGCGTGTTGACGGCCGCCTGCCCCATCGCGTGCACGGGCTTGCGGATCGTCGTCAGCGGCGGATCCGTGAAGGCGATCAGCGGCGAATCGTCGAAACCCACCACCGATACATCGGTCGGCACCTCCAGACCCCGCTCCCGCACCGCCCTCACGGCACCCAGTGCCATCATGTCGCTCGCGCAGATGACGCCCGTGCAGCCGCGGTCCAGGAGCGCCGCCGTCGCGGCCTGCCCGCCTTCGAGCGTGTACAGCGAGTGCTGGACGAGGTCGTGCTCCACCTCCTCGGCGGAGAGGGCCAGCAGCTCCTTCATCGTGCGGACGAACCCCTCGATCTTCCGCTGTACGGGCACGAACCGGCGCGGGCCGACCGCCAGACCGATCCGGGTGTGGCCGAGCGAGACCAGATGCGTCACCGCGAGCCGCGCCGCCGCCCGGTCGTCGGGGGAGATGAACGGGGCCGCGACCGCCGGCGAGAAACCGTCGACGAGGACGAAGGGGACGCCCTGCCCGCGCAGCCGCTCGTAGCGCCGGGTGTCGGCCGTGGTGTCGGCGTGCAGCCCGGACACGTAGATGATGCCGCTGACCCCGCGGTCGACGAGCATCTCCGTCAGCTCGTCCTCCGTGGAGCCGCCGGGCGTCTGTGTGGCCAGGACCGGCGTGTACCCCTGCCCGGTCAGCGCCTGCACGACGACCTGGGCGAGCGCCGGGAAGATCGGGTTCTCCAGCTCGGGCGTGATCAGGCCGACCAGGCCCGCGCTGTGCCGGCGCAGCCGCACGGGCCGCTCGTACCCGAGCACGTCGAGCGCGGCGAGGACGGACTGACGGGTGGCCGCGGCGACCCCGGGCTTGCCGTTGAGCACGCGGCTGACGGTCGCTTCGCTGACCCCCGCTTGAGCTGCTATGTCGGCAAGACGTGCGGTCACGGGACGGGACCTTACCGGTCACATGCCGTATTGCACACCGAGTGGGCAGGGTGGAGGAAGTGCCGCGCGGTGGCGCCGGGTTACCGCGTGCCACCCGGATCGGTGAAGCTGCGCGATCGGGGGCCCCGCCGGGCGCGCCCGGCGATACCTTGGTGCGGTGGGCCGCAGGGGGCCCGCCCGCTCCGCCCCGAGGGGGCCGCCTCGTGAACACCATCGCCCAGCAGACCAGGACCGAGCCCGGCAGCACGGTCCTGGTCGTCGACGACACCACGGCCAGCCGTTACGCCATGGGCGCGGTCCTCACCCGGGCCGGGCACGTCGTCGTCCCCGTCGCCTCCGCCGGGGAGGCGCTCGTCGAGCTCGACACCCGGCTGCGCGCCGGAGCGCTGCCCGACGTGGCCCTGGTCGACGTGGGACTTCCCGACCTCAGCGGCTACGAACTGTGCCGCCGCGTCAAGGCCCTGCCCATGCTCGCGGGCATCCCCGTCGTGCACTTCTCCGCCCGCCCCTCGGGGCCCGGCGACCGCTGCCGCGCGCTCGACGCGGGCGGCGAGGCGTATCTGACGGTCCCCGCGGAACCCGAGGAGATCCGCGCCGTCGTCCGCGCCGCCCTGCGCGGCGCCCGCGAACTCACCGACGCGCAGGGCCAGTTCGACCGGCTCGCGCTGCTCTCCGAGACCGTCGTCGAGGTGCAGGGCGCGCGTTGCCTCGTCGAACTGGCCACCACCACGGCCCACGCGGCGGCCCGGCTCACCCGGCAGAGCGCCGCCGTCTTCGTCCTCGGCGACGACGGGGACGTGCACGCCGGACTCTCCCGGCGCGGCGGCCTCGCCCCCGTCCCCGACGCCGTCGCGCGCGAGCGGGCCGCCGCGATCGCCCGGCGCGTGGCGTGCGCCCCCGGCGGCGTGCAGAGCACGATCGTGCCCCGGTCGGTGTGGCCGGACGTCTACTTCGGCCCTCGCGACGTCCAGCTGATGCTCGCCCGCACCCGCGCCGGGCACCTCCCCGTCTGCCTCGCGATGCCGCTCGCGCCCGATCCGGCCGGGCGGATCGGACCGTTCGTGGCGCAGCTCGCCCGCGCCGCCGCCCTCGCCGCCGAACCCCTCCTCATGTACGAGAAGGAACGGCACGTGGCACTGACGCTGCAACGCAGCTTCCTCCCCGCCCAGCTGCCCGCGCTCCCCGGCGTCGACGTCGCCTTCCGCTACGTGCCGGCGTCGCAGCAGACGGAGATAGGAGGTGACTTCTACGCGGCGCTGCCCACCCCCGCCGGGACCCTCGTCGCCATCGGCGACGTCGTCGGGCACTCGCTCGACGCGGCCACCGTCATGGTCGAGATCCGGCACGCCCTGCGCGCGTACAGCCTCGAGGACCCGGACCCGGCCCGGCTCCTGACCCGGCTCGACCGGATGTTCCAGCACTACCACCCGGAGAGCTCGGCCACGCTCTGCCTGGCCCTCGTCGACCCGGCGACCGGCCGCACCCTGATCGCGAACGCGGGGCACATCCCGCCCCTGCTCGTGCCCCACCGGGGCCCGGCGCACTACGCCGACGCGGCGGGCCCGATGCTCGGCCTCGGCCTGCCCCACCCCGAGCCCACCGTGCTCGGTCTCGCGCCCGGCGAGCGGCTGCTCATGGTCACCGACGGGCTCATCGAGACCCGCGGCACCGACCTCTCCGCCTCCATGGCCCAGCTCAGCGCCGCCGCGGCCGCCGCCCCCACCGCGCCCGACGCGCTCTGCGACACCCTGCTGTCCTGCTTCGGCGCCGACCGCGCCGACGACATCGCCCTGCTCGCCCTGCGACTCAACCCAGTGGTTTCTCCATGAGAGTCACCGCATAACCGCTGCCGCCCGCACCCGCTTTGAAGGGCTGCTCGCCGACGACCGTGTAGCCGCGCCCCTCGTAGTACGCGCGCAGCCGCGGGTTGCTGGACACGCAGTCCAGGCGGCAGCGCGTACGGCCCGCCTCGGCGATCCGCCGCTCGGCGTGCGCGAGCAGGGCGCCGCCCGTACCGGCGGGCGCCCCGCGCCGCACCATCAGGCGGTGCACATAACCGGCGACGGGCGGCTGCGTGCCCCAGGCCGGCTCATCGGCCCACCACAGCTCGTAGGCGCCCAGGACCTGCTCCCCGGCGATCTGCTCCCCGGTGACCTGCTCATCGGCGGTGGCGAGCCAGACCTCGCCCTCCTTCATGCGCCGCCGGAAGTGCTCCTCGTCCTTGTCGCCAGGACGCCACTGGTCGATGCCCTGCTCCACCATCCAGCGGGCCGCCGCGTCGTACAGGTCGATCAAGGTGCCGAGGTCGTCGCTGTCCGTCAGGCGGAACGAGAGTTGTGCGCTCATGCCGATCACCGTAAAGGTGGCTGGTGACAGCAGACAGCGCAGGCCACACCCACGGAGCAGCCATGCCGAACATCACCGTCGACCACTCCGCCGACCTCGAAGGACGCCTCGACCGGCCCGCGCTCGCGGGCGCCGTCCACCAGGCCTGCGTCGACCTCGTCGGGGCCCGGATCCCGGCCTGCAAGACGCGGTTCCGGCGCGCCGAGGAGACGGTCGTCGGCGACGGCGCCGAGGAGGCGTACGTGGTGCACATCGAGATCGCGCTGCTCGGCGGGCGCACCGAGGAGGCGAAGACGGCCCTCACGGAGTCGGTCCTGGCCCTGCTCCCCGGCCACATCAAGGAGCCCGAGGGCGTCTATCTGTCGGTGGAGGTACGGGACTTGGAGACGGCCTACCGCTCGGCGCGCGGCTGATCTCCACGGCCTACGGCAGCAGGGCGCCGAGCCGGTTGAGCAGGTCCGCGAACGGGCCGTCGGCCGGCTCGTCCGCGAGGACCGTGCGCAGGAGCGCCGCCGTCTTCGGGTCGTACGCGGCGCTCACCGCCGCCAGCGCGGCGAAGTCGTGGACCAGTTGCAGCTGCAGCTCCTCGCGCGGGACGCGCCGCCCGTCGAGCCAGAGCAGCGCCGTCGACTCGGCCAGCGAGATCCACGAGCGGACCACCAGCTCCAGGCGGTCGGACGGCGCGGTCACGTTCAGGTGCGCGAGGATCTGGACGTACGCGGCTTGCCGGACGGAGTCGATCAGCGCGTTCGTCGCCGACACCGTCTCCGGGGAGCAGGAGCCGCCCATGGAGACCGCCGGGCCGCCGCGCATCAGCGCCGAGAAACCCGGCCCGTGCTCGTCCACGAAGTCGAAGAAGCGGCCCATGACGCGCAGCAGCCGGGCGCCGAGCGGTCCTTCCCGGGGCTCCTCGAACCGCTGCGCCAGATCCTCGGCCGCGCGCTTCAACGCGGCTTCGTACAGGCTGAGTTTGCCCGGGAAGTAGTGGTAGACGAGGGGCCGGGAGATGCCGGCGGCGGCCGCTATCTCGTCGATGGAGACCTCGTCGGGCGAACGGTGGCTGAACAGTTCGAGAGCGACCCCGATCAACTGCCGCCGCCGCTCCTCGACACCCATCCTGCGCCGCACCCCGGTCGTCATACGAACACTCTACCGAGCGAGATCACCCGCCCAGTTGCCCGTACGAGCGGCGGCGGGGGTCCGGGGCGGAGCCCCGGGGCCGGACTACCGCAGGGGTGAGACGTCGACCCCGCCGTCGGCGACCCCGGCAAGAGTCACGTCCGCGCCCCGCGCGACCCGCACGGCAAGCACATGCCCCGACCCGACAGCCCCCGCCGCACGCACCGACCCGACCTCGTCACTCCCGGCCGCCACCAGGTACCAATGGCCGCCCCGCGACTTCCAGCGGACCCCGGCCAGAACCGCCTTGTCCCGCTCCCCGCACGCCGCGGAGGTCTCGGACTTGGCGGCGACCACCGCCGACTCCGCCCCCGGCGCGCGGAACAGCGCGAGCGTGCGCGGCCCGCCGCCCCGCCAGGTCTCGGCCCGGGTGCACACCCACTCGGCCCGCCCGTTGCCCTCGGGCATGACCTGCTCCGCGTAGGCCCACGCGTTGACGGACCGCACGCCGTGCGAGCGGGCCGCGGCGAGGGAGCAGGCCGTGGCCGCCCAGTCATCCGGCCGGGCCTCGCGCGGCGCGTCCGGCGCCCCGGACGTGAGGTGCGCGGGCACGAGTTCGCCGAGGTCGCTGGTGTACCGGGTGGCGTCGGCGGAGGTGAGTGCGAGCGCGTTCCACCCGGTGCAGGGCTGCCCGGCCGGGGCGAGCGCCGGGCTCGGGAACGGCGCCGTCACGCCGTCCTCCGTACGGGCCAGGGGCCGCGCCGCGTCCGACGGCTCGAGCAGGTCGCGGACGGCGGCGCCGGTCACCCAGGGCGCCGTCAGATAGCGGACGTTGCTGTCGGACCGGTCGACGACGACCGCGCCGGACTGCGCGGCGCCCGCCCCGTCGACGCGGGCGAGGTCGAGGGCGGCGCCGCTCGTGCCCTTCGCGGGTTCGGCGTAGCGGACGACGCGCAGACCGTCGTAGAGGAGCACGACGCGGGCTTGGTCGATCTCGCCCGCGTAGAGCAGCTGGGCGGGTCCCGGCGGGGCGCCCGCGGGGGTGCCGGGTGTCGCGGAGACCTGGACGCTCTCGCCGGGCCGCGCCCACACCGCGAGCGCGCGGCGCAGCAGCGCCTCGTCGCCGGTGAGGGAGCCGCGCGCGGGCCACACGGAGAAGTCGGTGCGGGCCGAGGAGCGCCACGTGGCCGGGGCGACCCGGGTCAGCTTCGCCGGGTCGAGCGCGGCCTGCCCGGCGGGGTTCCGCGCGTACGGGGGCGCCGCCGCGCCGTCAGGACCCCAGCCCTCGCCGGGCAGGCCGAGCAGCGCGCCGCAGACCAGGAGCGCCGCTGCCGCCGCGATCGCCGCCTTGGCGTGCTGACGGCGGCGCATCAGGTCGGTGGGGCGCGCGTGCAGGGAGCAGGGGTCGAACTCGGGGGAGGTGAGCAGCTCGTACTGGACTTCGACGCCGTCCGCCTCGTGCAGCGCGGCGGTGGTCTCCTGGGGTGTGCAGCCCGAGGCGGTCAGGACGGTGCGTACGGCGTCGTCGTCGAGGTGTTCGAGACCGCGCAGTGCGTACACGGCGCGGGCCGGGCCGCTGAGCGCGGAGAGCCGCTGGTCGAGCGCGAGTTCGTCGGCGCCGCCGGACTTCGGGAACAGGCGCAGGCCGCGCACCCGGGGCAGCAGCGGCGGCAGCTGGGACCGCTTGGGCCAGGCCGCGCGGAGCAGCGGACGCCCCGCTTCGAGGGCGCTGCGCAGCACCTTGAGGCGTACGTAGCCGTAGCCCGGGTCGGCGCCGCGCGGCGCGCTGCCGCGCTGCGCGGGGAGGGCCGGGGGCGCGGTCGCGGTACGGCCGCGCGGGAGCGCCCGCTGGGCGACGGAGTGGGCGGTGAGCACACGGCGGTTGCGGCCGAGGCCCGGCGGAAGCACCAGGTAGGCGAGGCGGACGAGGCGCGGGTAGTGCTCGACCAGAGCCGCCTCGGCCTGCTCCACGTGGATGACATCGGGGGCGCCGGGGGTGCCGGGGGGCCGCGCGGGACTGGGTTGCTCCACCTTTGACTGCACGTTCAGCAGAACGAGCGAATCGTGGGATGGTCACCGGCCCCGCCCCGGCGTGTCAGTCCGTCCGCACCAGCTCCCGCGCGTAGTTGGCCATCGACCGCTGGTAGCGCGGCAGATGCGGGGCAAGCGCCGCCAGGACCAGGGACAGGCCCTCGCGGTCGCGGCCGAGCGACGACAGGCACAGCGCGAGGCAGCCTCGTACGGCGTCGTCCAACTCGTCACTCGGAGCGGTCAGTTCCGGTTCGAGGAGCGCGACGCCCGCCTCCGGGCGCCCCACGTTCCGCAGTGAACTGGCCAGTTGGATCTTCGTGCGGCGCGCGCGATATCCGGAGAGGCCGAGCCGCAGCGCCTCCTGGTAGAGCGGCACCGCCTTGCCGGAGTGGCCGGTCGAGTCGAAGGCGCAGGCCCGCTCGAACGGACCCACCGGGCTGTCGGCGGGCAGCTCCGCCACCAGGCCGTCGACGAGCGCGCGGAACTCACCGGCGCGCTCCTCGCCGTAGTCCTCGAAGGCGGCCCACGCGGCGGCGATCCGCTCTTCCCAGACGCTGTCCTCGGTGCTCGTGGGGGTGCTCATCGGGCCACACTCGGAGATCGGCCGGTGCGCGTCAACCGTTTTCCGGGTGCGGCCCCTGTGATCGCCGTCTACGTGAGCTGCCAGCCGCTGAACTCGACGGTGCCGCGCGCCCCGTTCCCGCCGTTCGTCGCGGTCATGAACAGGCCCACGTCCTGCGTCGCCGCGGCCCCCGGCACGGGCACGGTGGCCACCGTCCGCCAAGTGGTCCCGCCGTCGGTCGAGCAGGCGCCGGTGTACGAGCCGCCGGACCGGGTGAGGCGGAGGAGCACCGGCGCCTTGATGCCGGTGATCCGCTGGTAGGTGTCGAGCGTGCCGTCGCCGTTCGTGTCGTAGGAGAGGACCACGCCGTTCGAGGGCGTCACGGCCAGGTTGAGGAAGCCCGTCGACCCCGGCGTGGCGAGGGAGTCGCGGACGA
Organism: Streptomyces sp. NPDC016845; assembly: GCF_044332585.1. Classification (NCBI taxonomy): domain Bacteria; kingdom Bacillati; phylum Actinomycetota; class Actinomycetes; order Kitasatosporales; family Streptomycetaceae; genus Streptomyces; species Streptomyces sp. NPDC016845. The sequence continues at coordinate 429,547 of NZ_JBIRPI010000002.1, forward strand.
TGATGCCCGCGCGCGCCCACGCGCCCGTGACGGCCTGCGAGTCCACCCGCAGGACGACGGACGTGCCGTCCCGGAGGGCGCCCTCACGGTAGATGGTGCCGAACTGGGTGGTGCCCTTCCACAGGTCGTTGCCGGCGCCGTCGATGGCGAACCGGTCGCCCAGCTGCCCGAAGACCGCCTCGTTGTTGGTGTACGTCTTCCAGCCCGCATCGAGGGGGCCCGCCTCGAAGAGCGTGCCCTTGTACGACGTGGTGATCCGGTCCTCGCCCTGCGGCCCGTACGTGACGTCGATCGTGTACGGCAGCGGGCGCAGCGGCTCGTCGAGCGGGGTGCCCGGGGCGCTGGCCTGCCAGGAGACGGTGCCCTCGCCCGCCGGGGCCACCCTCGGCAGTGACGTGCCGTGCTCGGGCGTCGCGTCGATGCCCTTGAGCGCGAAGTCGACGCGGCCCGTCGCGCGCAGCCCGTTGACATTGTGGAAGGTGGCCGCCACGCGCGCGTGGCCGCCCGGTGGGAAGGCGGGCGGCTCGGCCGTCACGGTGAGGGAGCCCTGGTAGGGGGCGCGGGCCAGCACGTCGTACACGCGCGCGGCCGTGCGGTGCGCGTCCCCGTACGGGCGCAGCGGGTAGTCCTTGCGCTCGCGGGTCCACGGCTCCTCGAAGGCGAACCAGTCGACCTTGGCGGGTTCCCGGCCCGCCGCGAGCGCGTCCTGGAGCTCGTCGAGCCACTTCTGCCAGCGCGGCAGGTAGAAGTCGGCCATCAGGCCGTGCCACTCGCGGTTGCCGTACTCGTGCAGGTTGCCCGGGTCGGAGGTGGCCCGGTCGCCCCACACCGTGATGAGGACCTTCGCGCAGCGCTCGAACTCGGCGCGCTCGGCGTCGTTCGTCGCCATGTCGCGCGCGTCCTGGATCCACGGCCCGAGCAGGAAGGCGCTGTGCGTCCCGGTGACGTCGTCCGACAGGCGCATCAGCTTCAGCCACAGCGTGGCGAGGTCCTTGAAGCGGGCCTGGTCCTTGTCGGCGTACGCGGCCTTGAGCTGGGGCAGGTACTGGCGGCTGCGGTGCGCGAGCGCCTGCCGGGCCACGTCGACGAGGTCGTACTTGTACGCCTGGCTGCCTCTCAGGCTGCCGGCCACCCCGAGCAGCCCGGTGAGCGCGGCGTCGAAGCGGGCCGGATCGTAGGTCAGGGCGCGCGGCGCGTAGTAGGCGGCGCGGTCGGCGGAGAGGTCGGGGCGCGCCGCGAACAGCGAGTCGTGCGGGTCGGAGCGCTCGACGGCGGTCTGCTGGTACGCGGTCTCCTCCATCGCCTGCCAGGCGGCGCGGGCGTCCTTGTCGCGGCGCCCGTAGCGGAAGTCGGCGTACCCGGCGAACCAGTCGGCGCGGTCGATCTTCCGCTCCGTCCAGGCGAGTTCGGACCACAGCTCGAAGGCGGCCGGGTCGCGGTCGGTGCCCTCGGGCATGTAGGCGGTGCCGGCCAGGGCGCTGTTCGCCTTGTCACGCCAGGCGAAGAACTTGTCCATCCAGATGTGCGCGCGGGCGCCGATGGTGGTGCGGCCGCCGAAGTTGGGGATGGTGCCGAACGCGTACGGGGTGCCGCCCCAGTCCTTCTCTCGGTCGGTGACGGAGGTGAACCGGTCGGAGACCCCGTCGACGATCAGCATCTTCTTCTTGTCGATGGCGTCGAGCAGCGCGGGCAGCGGGTTCGCCTCCCAGCCGAGGATGACCCAGGTGGCGCCCGGCCGGTTCTTCTGCAGCGCGGTCTCCACGCCGCGCGCCGCGTCCGGGACGGGCACGTCGCCGGGGGTGCCGCCTTCGTGGAGCAGGTCCATCTTGAACGCGTCCAGGTCACCGAACAGGTCCCGCTGATGCCCGTAGAAGGCCTCGGCGACCTGCGCGAACGACGTCGTACGCGGGTCGAGCCAGTCGGGGCGGTCGAAGCCGTGCCAGATGCCCTGCGGCACCACGTGCGCGTCGCCGCCGTTGCGCTCGACGAACCCCTTCGGCACATGCCCGTAGTAGCCCGGCATGACGGGCTTCATCCCCAGCTCGCGCAGCCGGTCGGTGATCTTCCTCCCCAGCTCGGCGCGGTCGGCGATGAGTTCGGGGGAGAGCGGGCCGCCGTACCCGTAGAGGTTCTGCAGCAGCCACCACGGCTGGTGCGAGGGGGCCGGGAGCCAGGCCCGGGACTCCTCGTCGCTGTAGCCGAAGTCCTTCAGGAGCCGGTGGTAGACGGCTTCCATGCCCGCGATGACCAGCACTTCGTTGCAGCCGTGCAGCGCGAGCACGTCGATCATGCGCTCCCAGTACGGCCAGCCCGCGAACGGCGCCGTGTAGCCGTCGTTGGTGTCGTTCAGCGCGAACCGGTGCGGCAGCGGCGTCGACCGCTCCAGGGCGCGGGTGGGCGCCGGGAGAGTGCGGGGCAGGTCGAGCTGGTCGCCGTTCCAGGCGATGTGCGCGCCGCACACGTACTTCAGATACCAGTGGACCCCGGCGAGCAGCGTCGCCGGGGTCGTCCCGTACACCTCGATCGCGCCCCGCTTCCCGGCCACCCGGAAACGGTCCACGCCGCCCTGGGGCGGAAGCAGTCTGAGTCTGAACTGGTCCGCGTGGTGCGGCAGTCGTCTGTTGAGCGCTGCGCGGGCAGCCGACGTATCAAGGGCGTGCGGCGCAGCCTGAGCGGTCGTCGGCACGCCCACCCCCAGGGCCGTGCCGAGCCCGATGGCGCCTGCCGTGCCGAGAACCGTGCGTCGCGTTGGCGCGGACATACGTGTGACCCCCCTGCGTCGCGGATGGTGCGGCGCACGGTAACCGGGGCGCACGCCCGCGCTCAACGGTGCGTACGGAGTCTGGCGGGATCACGTCGATGAGCCGTAAGCGGCCGGGACAGGAGTGCGGGATGAGGAAACTGCTGGTGGCAGGGGTGGTACTGGCGGTGGTGACGATCGGCTGTGGGGCGCACGAGGACGCACCGGAGCACCCGGTGACCCCCCGGACGGCCAGCGGCTCACTGGAGCAACTGGCGCGTACGGCGGGCTGCCGCCCCGACCTCCAGACCGACGCCGCCGAACTCCGCCAGGCCACCTGCGGCGCGGGCCGGGAGCGGTACGTTCTCGCCACCTTCGCCACCGACCGCGGCCAGGCCGAATGGCTCGACGCGGCCGACGACTACGGCGGCACCTACCTCGTCGGCCGCAAGTGGGTCGCGGTCGGCGAGGACCGTGTCGTGACACGGCTGCGCGGCCGGCTCGGCGGGACCGTGGAGCGGGCCGACGGGGGCCACGCGGGTCACCACTGAGACGGCCGCGCCGCCCGTGGGGGGTCTCTGTTGTGGAAGGGCTGCTCAGGTGCAGCGGTCGCCGCGGTTGATGCAGCCGGCGACGCGCTGCATCAGCCTGGCGTCGAAGACGTTGATGAAGTCACCGTGGTCCGTGATCGGTTTGTGCAGTTGCTCGGGGAACGAGTCGACCGCGAACCCGGGGCCCGGCGGCACGCTGTAGACGATGCGCTGCACCAGCTGCGGGATCGCCTTGAAGCCGCCGGGGCAGGCGCCGGTGCGCGGGTCCTCGAACGCGACGTGCGTACGGTGGTTGGCGCTGTCGGCGTTCGCCCCGTCCCAGCAGCTCTGGAACCGGAAGGTGCGCACGACCTTCGAACCGCTCGGGCAGATCGGGTACTTGTCCTTGAGCTGGCGGTTCTCGAAGCCGGTGCAGCTCCACGACGCGTTGGCGTTCGCGTCACCGTTGGTGAGGGCCTTCGCGTCGCCCGTGATGATCCGCAGGAAGCGCGGCATCGCGACGACCTTGCTCGTCGGGTTCCCGTCGAATTTCAGCGTCACGGACGACGGGGTCTGGATCTCCCCGGTGTTCTGGTCCTTGCCGCCGCCGTCGGCTCCGGCGTCCGCCTCGTCCTTCCCGTTCTGCAGCCGCAGGACCGGCCAGTAGTAGGTCGACTTGTCACCTTGGTTGCGGCAGCTCGTCTGCCCGCCCGCGAGGTCGTCGTCGCTGGAGAAGGCGTCCGTCGCCTGGTTCCCCACGTAGTCGTGCATGTGGTGGGCGCCGTTGCCGACACCGGGCGCGACGATGACGTTGTCCGGGTTGAACTTGCCGTTCTCGTTGCGCCCGCAGGCGGTGGTGAAGGTGCCGCGCGAGGCGGCGCGCCGGTTGCGCGGCGTCACGACATTGGGCTGGACGGACTCGATGTCGACGAAGTCGGCCGGGTCGGGCCCGTTGCCGGTCGCGCCGCCGCTGCCGTCACCGTCGCCCGATGGTGCGCTGGGCTGCTGCGACGGCTGCTGGGAGGGCTGTTGCGACGGATCCTGGGAGGGCTGAGGTGAGGGCTGCTGCGGCTGTTCCGGGGAGCGTCCCGTGCAGGCCGCCATCCCGTCGAGGCGGCGCGGCGGGAGCCCGCCGGAGCGCCGGATGTCCTCCCCGATGCGGCCGAGGACGGCCCCGCGCTTGTCCTTCAGCGGACCCAGGATGCTGTTCTGCACGAAGCCGGGGTCCCGTGCGGCGGCGTCCCGGTTCGAGGCGAGCCGCTGGTAGGCCGCGGTGATCTGGCTGTCCAGAGCGGCCAGTTCCGTGTCGACCTGAGCGCGGGCCCCGTCCGGGACCTCGGGCAGGGCGTTGCCGACGTCCGGGCAGTCGATGGTGGCCACCTGCCGCGCCTGTTGTAGTGACCCTTGCTGTGACCGCTGCTGCGTTTCGCTGCCCGCGTCCTGCCCCGGCTCCTCCTGGGCGGACGCGTACACGTTGACCGCGACCAGCCCACCTCCGCCCAGGAGCAGTGCGGCCGACGCGACGGTCATCCGCGTCGTCAGCGAAGAGCGCCGTTTCCGTGAGGTGCGTCCCATGGGACTACGTACGCAACGGGAGGCGCCCGTGTTCAATCGCCGCCTCACGTTCTGCCCCACCCTCTGAGGGGCAGGGGCTCAGCGGCCCCGGTCCAGATACGCGAGGACCGCGAGGACCCGCCGGTTGTCGTCGTCCGAGACCGGCAGGCCGAGCTTGGCGAAGATGTTGGAGGTGTGCTTGGCGATGGCGCGCTCGGTGACCACCAGCTGGCCCGCGATCGCCGCGTTCGAGCGGCCCTGCGCCATCAGCTCCAGGACCTCCAGTTCACGCGGGGTGAGCCCGCCGAGCGGGGCGTCCGCCGCGTGCCGCGACAAGAGCTGCTGAATGACCTGCGGGTCCATCGCGGTGCCCCCGGCCGCCACGCGCCGGACCGCGTCGATGAACTGGTCCGCGTCGAAGACCCGGTCCTTGAGCAGGTAGCCGACCCCGCCGTTGCCGTCGGCGAGGAGTTCACGCGCGTACAACTGCTCCACGTGCTGGGACAGGACGAGGACCGGCAGGCCGGGCCGTTCGCGGCGCGCGGCGAGGGCGCACTGCAACCCCTCGTCGGTGTGCGAGGGCGGCAGCCGTACGTCGACGACGGCGACGTCCGGCTCCGACTCGGCCAGCGCCCTGGTGAGTTCGGGACCGCTCTCGACGGCGGCGGCGATCTCGAAGTCGTACGCCTCCAGCATCCGCACCAGACCGTCCCGCAGCAGGAACAGGTCTTCGGCTAGGACAACACGCAAGGGATCTCCATGGTCACCATGGTCGGACCGCCGGCCGGGGAGCTGACGGCGAGGACTCCGTCGAATGTACCGAGCCTGCGCTCGACGCCGCTCAGACCGCCGCCTTCGACGATCACCGCGCCGCCCCGGCCGTTGTCCGTGACGGCGATCCGCAGACAGCCGCCGGTGTGCGCGAGGTCGACCCAGAGCCGGTCGGCGCCCGCGTGCTTCACGGCGTTGGTGAGCGCCTCGCTGATCGCGAAGTACGCGGCCGACTCGACCGGCGCCTCGGCCCGCCCCGCCGGCTCCACCTCGACCTCGGCCGGCACGGGGAGGCGCAGCGCGAGCGCCCGTACCGCGTCGCCCAGGCCGCGCTCGGCGAGCACCGGCGGATGGATGCCGCGCACCAGATCCCGCAGCTCGGTGAGCGCCTCCGCCGACGACCGCCGGGCCTGCGCGAGCAGCTCCCTGGCCTTCACCGGGTCCTTCTCCATCAGCGCCTCGGCCGTGCCCAGGTCCATGCCGACCGCGACGAGCCGGGCCTGCGCCCCGTCGTGCAGATCGCGCTCGATGCGCCGCAGCTCCGCCGCGGAGGTGTCCACGGCGTCGCGCCGCGAGGCGGTCAACACCGCCACCCGCCGCTCCAGTTCACCGGCGGGCGGCGCGAGCACGTACCGGGTCAGCAGGAAGTGCGCCCGCAGCAGCGCGGGCGTCACGTACAGGCCCGTGGCGAGCAGCGCCGTGGCGAGGAGCGCGGCGAACAGGGCCGTGCCCTGGCCGCCGACCGGCACGAACCCGTACCACCAGCCGACGTACGTGCCGTCCGTGAACACCCGCCACAGCCCGGCGGCGAGCGCGTACCCCTCGACGGGGTAGAAGATCAGCGCGGCGGGCAGCAGCGCGGTGACGAACCCGGCCGTCATGTCGACCAGCAGCCACCTCAGGTCCCGCCAGGTCGCCGGGTCCGCGAGGAGCAGCCGGGTCCGCTCGGCCCGCCCGACGAGCCCGCCGCGCAGATCGTCGGGGAACGGCCGGTACGTGGCCGGGATCCGCACCCCGCACCACTCGGCGGCGACGGCCCGCCGCCAGTTCGCCCAGTGCCGTACGAGGCCGAGCACCCACGGGGTGGTCACGATGCCGACCCCGGCCACCGTCAGCACGATCGAGAGCACCGACAGCACGAACAGGGTGATCGACCCGGCGAGCCCGGTCACCGCGACCCAGAGGCCGCGCAGCCCCGCCACCACGGCGCTCCGCGCCCTCGCACCCATCGCCCGCTCCGTCCGTCCTGACGCCCGTACGTCCGTACGTTTCACAGTGTGGCCGGTCGGGGCGGGCGGGACAGTGGGAACGGCACCCGTACCGGGGTGGGGCTACGTACACCCCGGCACGGACGTGCCGGTCAGTGGGGCGCCGGCGGTGCGTACTTGTAGCCGACGCGGCGCACCGTCTGGATCGTGTGCCGGTGCTCGGTGCCCAGCTTGCGGCGCAGGCGCGCGATGTGGACGTCCACCGTGCGGCCGTCGCCCACGTGCCCGTACCCCCACACGGTGGTGACGAGCTGGTCGCGGGTGTGCACCCGGTGCGGATGCGCGACGAGGTGCGCGAGGAGCTCGAACTCCAGGTAGGTGAGGTCGAGTCGGCGCCCGAGCACGCTGGCGGTGCGCTGCGCGTCGTCGATCCCGATGAGCGGGTCGGACGGGGCCGGGCCCTCCTCGGGCCCGGCCCCGTCCGACCCGGTGGCCGGGACGGGCGTCACGGGCAGCGGCGGCTGCTGGTCGGCCGGGACGAGCACCAGGTAGCCGATCATCGGCGGCCGGCCCGGCAGCGTGGGCAGGGTGTGCGGCGGCGCGGGCAGCAGCGTGGCGCCCGGCGGCAGATAGTCGGCCACGTCCAGGGCGGGGCCGGCCGGGGCGAGCGCGGCGGGTGCCACCTCGTCCCGGTCGACGGCGCGCAGCCGGGTGCGGGGGTGGGCCGGGCGGGGGAGCGGGGAGAGCGGGCGGGCGTCAGCCATGAGAGGTCAACTCTTTCGCGCGGAGTCGTCTGGGAGGACGTACGTCGTGCGCGCGGACCGAAGGCCGTGCAGCGGGTGACCGGTGCCGGTTTTAGAGGGCCTGCGCGTTCGTCGCGCGGCAACACACCCGGTCGAAGTCGTGGTGCTGGCGGGAGGGCCAGAACGGCTCGAGGTCGTGACGACGACCCCGCGCGGTGATGTCCTGGTGACTGGCCATGCCCTTATTGAAGCAGATGCCGTACGCAAACAAGAGGGCGCCCGCGCAGATCGCGGGCGCCCACCGGTGCCTCATGGCCGGAAACAGCCGGTGCTCAGACCTGTCCGGCCTTCTCCAGGGCGGAGCAGCAGGTGTCGACGAGCAGGCGCGTGACGACGTACGGGTCGACGTTGGCGTTCGGGCGGCGGTCCTCGATGTACCCCTTGCCGTCCTTCTCGACCTGCCACGGGATACGGACAGAGGCGCCACGGTCGGAGACGCCGTACGAGTACTCGTTCCACGGGGCGGTCTCGTGCAGGCCGGTCAGGCGGTCGTCGATGCCGGCGCCGTAGTGCTTGACGTGGTCCATCGGCTTGGAACCCTCGCCGAGCGACTCGCAGGCGGTGATGATCGCGTCGTACCCCTCGCGCATGGCCTTGGTCGAGAAGTTGGTGTGCGCGCCCGCGCCGTTCCAGTCGCCCTTGACCGGCTTCGGGTCGAGCGTCGCGGAGACCTTGAAGTCCTCGGCGGTGCGGTAGAGCAGCCAGCGCGCCACCCACAGCTGGTCGGAGACCTCGAGCGGGGCGAGCGGGCCGACCTGGAACTCCCACTGGCCCGGCATGACCTCGGCGTTGATGCCGGAGATGCCGAGACCGGCCTTGAGGCAGTTGTCCAGGTGCGCCTCGACGACGTCACGGCCGTGGATCTCGTCCGTGCCGACACCGCAGTAGTAGCCGCCCTGCGCGGCGGGGAAGCCGCCGACGGGGAAGCCGAGCGGGCGGTCGCCCTCGAAGAACGTGTACTCCTGCTCGATGCCGAAGACCGGCTCCTGCGCGCCGAAGCGGGCCTCGGCCTCGGCGAGCGCGGCCCGCGTGTTCGACTCGTGCGGCGTCATGTCGATGTTGAGGACCTCGCACATGACGAGCACGTCGTCACCGCCGCGGATCGGGTCCGGGTACACGGCGACGGGCTTGAGCACGCGGTCCGAGGCGTGCCCCTCGGCCTGGTTGGTCGACGACCCGTCGAACCCCCAGATCGGCAGCGCGTCGAGGCCTTCGGGGGAGCCCGCGATGACCTTCGTCTTCGAACGGAGCTTGGCCGTCGGCTCGGTGCCGTCGATCCAGATGTACTCAGCCTTGAACGTCACGGGGGCCACATCCTCAAGTACGGGTCGCTATCTGCCGCGCAGCCTGTCAACAGGCGATTTCCCGTCCGTTGCCCGGATGTGAACCCCGTGTTACCGGCGTCCGCGCCGAACCGTCACCCCCGCCCGAGCGCGTCCCGTACGGCCTCCTCGCTGCGGCCCACCACGGCCGTGCCGTCGTCGGCGGTGATGATCGGGCGCTGGATCAGCTTCGGGTGGGCGGCGAGCGCCTCGATCCACTGCTCACGGGTCTCCGCGTCGCGCGCCCACGACGCGAGCCCGAGCTCCTTCGCGACCGCCTCCTGGGTGCGGGTGATGTCCCAGGGCTCCAGGCCGAGCCGGCCGAGAACGGCGCGGATCTCGTCCGGGGACGGCACGTCCTCCAGGTAGCGGCGCACCGTGTAGTCGGCGCCCTCCGCGTCGAGCAGGGTGAGCGCGCCGCGGCACTTCGAGCAGGCCGGGTTGATCCAGATCTCCATGGTGTCAACGGTACGCGAGACGCCTCCCGAGACACCTCCTGAGTCGCCCTCAAGTAGCCGCTGGCCAGCGGCTTTTGTCAGTGGGCCGCAGTAGAATAGAAGCACTGTTCGAGAGCTTTCGGGGGCTTTCGAGTTCGCGACAGGAGGATGCCTGTGCCCGCTGCCGCACCGATGCTGCTGGACCTGCCGTACGCGCCACTCGCCAAGAAGCCGCTCCCCGCGGGACGGCCCCGCGACTGGTACATCACCCACAACCGTCGCCTCAAGGCCATGCGCCTGGCGATAGCCCTGCTCGACTCGGGCGTCTACCTGCCGAACCAGGCCCACAACAAGAGGATCCGCGCCACGGCCGAACTCATCGGCATCCACCCGCCGTCGGACACGACGTGCCACATGGTGCGGGCGCTGATGCGGTACTGCCGCTGACCTGAGGCGCCCCGAGGGGCCGTCCCGCGCTGCGGACGGCCCCTTCGGCGTGCTCAGACGGCCACCGGGTCAGACGGCCACCTGCTCAGACGGTGGTCGGCTGGGGTGGCGGTCGGTTCAGACGGCGGTCGGCTGGGGTGGCGGTCGGTTCAGACGGCTGTCGGTTCAGACGGTGGTCGGCTGGGGAGGTGGTCGGTTCAGACGGTGGTCGGCTGGGGAGGCCGCCGGGTCAGACGGCCACCTGCTCAGACGGTGGTCGGTTCAGACGGTGGTCGGCTCGGGAGGCCGCCGGGTCAGGAGGCCACCCGGTCAGGAGGCCGCCGGGTCAGGAAGCTGCCAGCTCCTTCTCCAGGGGCGTACGGAACCGGGGCGTGACCCGCGTCGGCGCGAGCCAGGACGACAGCCGCGCCGCCTCCGCCCCGACCGCCTCCCGCGCCGCACGGCCACCCGTCGTGTCGAGGAGCCGCCAGACGACCTCCCCGTCCGCGCGCTGACCCCAGCCGCCCACGATCCGCCCGTCCCACCACACCGTGGGGCCGATGTTGCCGCTGCCGTCGAAGAGCGCGGGCCGCAGCTCGGGCGGCAGGTACCAGTCGCGCTCCTGCCAGCCCATGGCGGTCGGATCGAGCCCGGGGAGCAGGGCCGCCCAGGGCGCGACGTCCTCCTGCGGCGCCTCCACCCGCTCGGCGAGGACGAACCCCGTGGCACCACTCTCCAGGGCGACCCGCACCGCGCCGACCGCCGCCAGCGCCTTCCGTACATCCGTCACCTTCCACCCCGTCCACCACTTCAGATCCCCCTCCGTGGCGGGCCCGCACACCCCGAGCCAGCGGCGCACCAGCTCGGCCTGCGCCCCGGCGACGGGCAGTTCGGGGTGCGGCGGCGCGACCGCCCAGCGGAACTGTGTCGAGGTCCAGGAACCGAGCGGCCGCCCGCGCACCACCCGCCCCTCCACGCCGAGCACCCGCATCAGCCGCGCCGACACGGTGTGCTCGTACTTCCCGTCCCTCCCGTACGCGAACCGCTCGCGCAACCGGGGCTCGTCGGCCACGAGTTCGGTGACCGTCGCCTCGCCTCGCCGGGCCAGCGCGGCGAGCGCCGCCTCCTCGACCTCCCCGAGCCACTCGGGCGTGAGCCGCCCGTCGCTGCCCTCCGCCATGTCCTTGTGCAGCGCGGTCCTGGCCCGTGCCGCGACGGCGAGACCGGTCGACGCGTGGACCGTCGCCGCGAGCTCCGCGGGGAACACGAACACCGTGTGCCGCATCCCGTGCATCCGCACCAGGGTCCGGTCCTCGTACAGGGCCCGCCCCAGCCCGCCGACCGTCACGCCCGGGTCGGCGAGGCGCGCGCCGACCGCCAGGTACACCGTCGCCGGGTCCGTACCGTGCAGCGCGACGAGCGAACGGGCCACCTCCTCCGGCCCCTCGGCCCGCGCCGCGGGGGAGAGCCGGTGGGCGAGCGCGAGACGCGCACGCCGCTCGTCGTCGGCGATCTTCCGCAGGGTCATACGGCACATCCTGCCGGACGCGGTCACCTGTACGCGGTCACTTGTACGCGGTCACTTGTACGCGGTCACCTGTACGCGGTACCGCTGTACGCGGTACCGCGTGGCCGGGAACGGCACCCTGTGCGGCGAACCCCGGAGGACTAGGCTCACAGAGGTGCCCTCCCAGTTGCCCGACACCGCCCGCGACACCGGCCCCGACACCTTCGCCGTCATCGCCGTCGCCGCGTCCGCGGGCGGCCTCCACGGCCTCACCACCCTGCTCGGCGGGCTCGGTGCCGGGCTGCCCGTACCCGTGCTCGTCGTGCAGCACCTGGACCCGCGCCACCGCACCGTCCTCGCCGACATCCTCGGCCGCCGCACCGACCTCGACGTCAAACTCGCCGAACAGGACGAGGCGGCCCGCGCCGGCACCGTATACATCGCGCCGCCCGACCGGCACCTCCTCGTGGGCGCCGACGGCACTCTCACCCTCACGCGTACGGAACTGGTCCACTTCCTGCGGCCCTCGGCCGACCTGCTCTTCGAGTCCGTGGCCGGCGCGTACGGACCACGCGCCGTCGCCGTCGTGCTCACCGGCACCGGCAACGACGGCGCGATGGGTGTGGACGCCGTGAAGAAACGGGGCGGTACCGTGATCGCCCAGGATCCGCAGAGCGCGGAGTTCCGGGGAATGCCGGAAGCCGCCATGGGTACGGGAGCGGTGGACTTCGTGCTACCTCTTGAGGACATCCCCACGGTCATCCGTGGACTGGTCGAGTTCAAGAGGCAGTAGGTAGACGACGATGAGCGAAGCGCCCCGCGCGGCGGAGACGGACGAGGAGCTGGAGGACCTCCTCGGCTTCCTGAGAGACGCCCGCGGCTTCGATTTCACCGGCTACAAGCGCTCGTCACTCGGCCGCCGCATCCGCAAGCGCATGGCCGACGTCGGCATCAACGCCTACGCCGACTACCGTGACCTCCTCGAGGCGAACGCGGACGAGTTCCGGGCCCTGTTCAACACCATCCTCATCAACGTCACCTCCCTCTTCCGGGACGCCGACGCCTGGACCTTCCTCCAGCACGAGGTGATCCCCGAACTCCTCGAACGGCTCGGCCCACAGGACGAGATCCGGGTGTGGAGCGCGGGCTGCTCCAGCGGCGAGGAGGCGTACTCGCTCGCGATCATGTTCGCGGAGCACCTCGGCATCGAGGAGACGCTGACCCGCGTCAAGATCTACGGCACCGACGTCGACGAGGAAGCGCTGCGCGACGCCCGCTCCGGCCTGTACCCGGGCAGAGCCCTCGAACCGCTCAGCCCCGAGCTGCGCGACAAGTACTTCGAGGTGAACGGCTCACAGTTCAGCTTCCGGCCCGACCTGCGCCGCCGCGTCATCTTCGGCCGCCACGACATCACCCGCGACGCCCCCATCTCCCGCCTCGACCTCCTCGTCTGCCGCAACGCGCTGATGTACTTCAACGTCGAGGCGCAGACCCAGATCATCGACCGGTTCCACTTCGCCCTGCGCGAGCGCGGCTTCCTCTTCCTCGGCAAGGCCGAGATGCTGCTCAACGACGCCGACCGGTTCGACGTCGTCAGCATGCGCCAGCGCATCTTCCGCCGCCGCGCCGGCAACGCGGCGACCCCGTACCAGCCGGCCCCGCCCAAGCTGCGCCCCCACTTCGGCGGCGAACTGCAGAGCGTCGCCCGCAACCGGCAGGTGCGCGACCTGGTCCTCGACGCGGCACCCGGTGCCGCCCTCGCCGTGGACACCGACGGCATCGTCGTCCTCATCAACAACCACGCCCGCGTCCAGTTCGGCCTGACGACCAACGACATCGGCCGCCCCTTCCAGGACCTGGAGATCTCCTACCGCCCCGTCGAACTGCGCTCCCTGATCGACCAGGCCACCCACGAGCGCCGCACCCTGCGGGTCAACGGCGCGGAGCGCAGGGGAGCCGGCGAGGACGCCCAGTTCTTCGACATCACCGTGCAGCCGCTGGTCGGCGCGGGCGGTCTGCCCGCCGCCACCAACATCACCTTCACCGACGTCACCGTCGCCACCAAACTCAAGGCCGAGATCAAGCGCGTACGCGAGGACCTCGAGACGGCGTACGAGGAGCTCCAGTCCACCAACGAGGAGCTGGAGACGACCAACGAGGAGCTCCAGTCCTCGATCGAGGAGCTGGAGACCACCAACGAGGAGCTCCAGTCCACCAACGAGGAGCTGGAGACCACCAACGAAGAGCTCCAGTCCGGCAACGAGGAGCTGGAGACCATGAACGAGGAGACGCGCATCCGCAGCGAGGAGCTGGACGAGGCGCGCGCCTTCCTGGAGGGCGTCCTCACCTCCATCGCCGCGGCCGTCGTCGTCCTCGACAAGAAGCTCAACGTCAAGAGCTGGAACCGGGGCGCCATCGACCTGTGGGGCCTGCGCACGGACGAGGTGCTCGACACCCCCTTCTTCGGACTGGACTTCGGACTGCCCACGCAGCGGCTGCGCGCCGTCGTGGAGGACTGCGTCAGCTCCGGCAAGCGGGGCGCGCCCGTGGAGATCGACGCGGTCAACCGGCTCGGCCGCAGCTTCGTCTGCTCCGTGCAGTGCAGTCCGTTCGACGGCCACCGCGGCGGTGTCGTCCTTCTGATGGAAGAAGGCCGAAGCGTCGGTGCGACCTGAACCGGCGGGCGTAGGCTGACACCATGGAGTCAAGGGCCGGTTCGCCGACACAGGCCGCGCTCGCCCGGCAGCGTGCGGCCACCGCCCGTCGGCGCGCCGACCGCGCCCTCGCACTCGTCGACCGCTACGAATCGCTGGCGGCCAGGACCGCCGACGACCTGTACCTGCGCCTGGCCGACGTGCACCGCACCACCGCGACCCGCCACAAGGTCGCCGCGGAGCTCCTGGAGGCGCACGCCCGCCGCACCGGCCAGTGGGCCCGCGACGGGGGACCGCAACCCCTCTTCATGACCGGCGTCGCCGAGGCGTGCGGCACGCGCAGCGTCGCGGTGACCCTCGTCGACGGCGAGCGCAATCAGGTCGCGGTCGCCTCCTCCGACCCGTCCTCGAACACGGCGCAGGATCTGGAGTTCGTGCTCGGCGAGGGCCCGGCGCGGGACGCCGTGCGCGACCGCTGCGCCGTCGAGGCGGCGGAGGCCGCCTTGAGCACCCGCTGGCCCGGGTACGGCCCGGCGCTCAGATCTCTCGGCATCGCCCAGGTGGTGGCGGTGCCGCTCCAGGTGCCGGGCGAATGCATCGGCGCGCTCGCCGTCTTCGACCCGCCGCCCGGCATGACCACCACGACGCAGGTCGCCGAGGTCGCCGACGCCCTCACCAGGAGTGTGTTGATCGGCCAGGACGCGGTACCCGGCCTGTTCGGTGGCGTCGACTACCGGGCCGTCGTCCACCAGGCGGCCGGTATGGTCGCCATTCAACTGCACTGCCAGGTCGGCGACGCGCTGGAACTGGTCAAAGCCCGTGCGTTCGCCGATGGTCGCCCCATCGGGGACGTGGCCCGGGATATCGTCCACGGACAACTGAAACTCGGCTGAGAGGTCTTCCACCGTGACGCTCCAGGAGCAGGAACTCGCGGCGGTCTTCGCCCAACTGACAGGGGCGGCCGCCCAGGACCCGCTCGACACACAGAACCTGCTCGCCACTCTCGTGGAGGGCGGCAGGCGGCTGTTCGACGCGCCCGGAGCGATCGTCCACTACGCGCCCGGTGCCACGCCCGTCTCCACCGACGGCACGGACGACGCCCTCCGCTCGCTCGCCGCGGACGCGGCCTCCTGGCCCGAGGGCCCCGGCTACGACGTCCGTACGACCGGCTGCGCCCTCATCGACGTGGACACGACCACGCAGCCCACCCGCGCCCGCTGGCCGCGCTGGACCGCCCGCGTCAAGACCCTCGGCCACACCCGCGTCACCGCGCTGCCGCTCCCCGCCAAGGACGGCCCGGCCGGCGCCCTTGTCCTCTTCGGCGCCCCCGGCCGCAGCCTCGACGAAAAGGCCCTCTCCCTGGCCCGCTCCTTCGCCGACGCCGCCGCCCACACGCTCTCGCTCCAACGCGAGGTGACGGAGAGCCGGGTCCTGGCGGGCCAGTTGGAACACGCCCTCTCCAGCCGCGTAGTGGTGGAACAGGCAAAAGGCATCCTCGCCGCGCAGCACTCGATCTCCCTGGACGAGGCGTTCTCGCGGTTGCGGAAGTATGCGCGGTCGCACCAGCGGAAGGTGGCGGACGCCAGCCGCGAGGTGATCGAGAGCGGGGATCTGCCGAAGGGGGCGTGATACCGCGCCCCGCCTCGCTACGTCGTGACGGGGACGCCTCGCCCCCACAGTTCCTCCGCGTGATCGCGGAAGCGGTCGAACATGCCTCCCTCGGCATGGCGGCGCAGGTGCAGCATCGGCGAGTCATGGCCGACCATGCGGGCCAGATGCGGTGTGACGAGCGCGTTGTCGTCGAAGCGGAAGACGCTCAGGGCGACGTGAGCGGCCGCATCGGCGGCGGCGCTCGAGACGGACAGGGCCGTGTTCTCGACGACCTCTCGCTGCCGCGTCACCTCGCCGTCGGGATCCCCGATCAGGAAGCGGACGCGGCACCCGGCCTCGGTCCCGCGGCGCAGCAGGTCGGGAAAGGCCGGGACCTGTGACCAGAAGAAGTAGTTCGTGTATCCCGCGAGGAAGATCTCGTTCGTGGCGCCCTCGGCGAGATCGGCCCACAGCGACGACGGTGCGGCGGAGCGACAGGGATAGCCGTGCACCAGCTCCAGATCGGTGCCGGTCTTGATCCGGTCCTTCACTACCTGCGGCCACAGCATCTCTTCGTCAACTCCCAGTACCTGAGCACCGTCTTGCCTGTTCCGTGCGTGGGGAACGAGACACGCTAGCGCGCAGGACGCCCAACTGTCCGTGCCGGGCGACGGGATACGTCCCTGCGGGGGACGCAGAGTCGACGTGAGACCCCCGCGACGCGCGAACGTCCGGGGGCGTGGCCAACGCTACGAGGAGCGCCGACACATGAAACGTACCGTCCACTCACAAGCAGCCGAAGGACCGGAGAAGCGCCCGCTGGACCTCGAGACGATGCGCACGACCGCACACCGCCTGCTCGGCCTGGCCGACCACTACGAGGGGCTGCGCGGCGGCGTACCGAAGGCGAGCAGCGTCTTGGGGGAGTAGCTGGGGGAACGAAGAGAGCCCCACCTGAGTCAGGTGGGGCTCTCTTACGGGGTGACCGGGCCGCGCGGTTCAGATGTCGAAGTAGAGGTGGAGGAATGCTCTGACCTGCACAGATATGCGTTTGGTGGGTCGATCGGTGCACAACTGGTGCACTGGGGAAGCGTCAGGCGGATCCGCCGCCTCTCTTGAGACTTCCGTAACGGTCAGGGGTAGGAGGCGTATTCCTGGCCGCCATTGTGGTGTCGATATTTCGCCTCCTTATGTAGATCACGCGCCGGATCCAGCCGCTGCTGGCATGGTGGTCGGTGGTTGTGCCTACAGTGCGTGTTACAGCTGAGACGAGTCCGGGGGTTGTTGTTGTGCCGCGTGTGGTGGGGGTGCACGGGATCGGCAAGCAACTGTTGGGCGAGGGCACGCTGCTGAAGGAGTGGCAGCCTGCTATGGCCGATGGGTTGCGTCGCGCGGGGGCCGGCGATGCCGTGTCCGAGTCGGATATGGCGATGGCGTTCTATGGGGACTTGTTCCGACCGGCCGGCCAGTATCTCGCGGTCGGGGATCCTCGCTTCACGGCCGCCGATGTGGGCGAGGGTTTCGAGCAGGAGCTGCTGCTGGCCTGGTGGCGTTCGGCGGCCGAGGCCGATCCCGGCGTAGTGCCTCCTGGTGCGGACACCCTCGTTGCGACGCCGCGCTCCGTGCAGGCTGCGTTGCGGGCCCTGTCGGGGTCGCGGTTCTTCGCCGGTCTCGCCCTGCGCTCCATGGTCTCCGACTTGAAACAGGTCCACCGCTACCTCCTCGACGCCGAGTTGCGGACCCAAGCCCGTACTCGGGTGATCGATGCCATCGGGGAGGACACCCGGGTGGTGGTGGCGCACTCCCTGGGCTCGGTGGTCGCCTATGAGGCGCTGTGCACCCTGCCCGGCCATCGGGTGCGGGCCTTGGTGACCCTGGGTTCTCCGCTGGGTATCCCGAACCTGATTTTCCATCGGCTGGAGCCCCGGCCGGTCGGGTCGGGTGGCTCGGTGCAGGGGGTGTGGCCGGGTGGGCAGGGCCTGGTGTGGACGAACATCGCTGATGAGGGTGATGTCGTCGCGTTGGTGAAGGATCTGCGCCCGGCGTTCGGTCAGGGCCTGCGTTCGGCGCGGGTGCACAACGGTTCCCACGCGCATGATGCGACCGCGTATCTGACCGATGAGTTGTGCGGGCGGGCGATCACGGAAGGGTTGGCATGACCGCTCTGCCCAGCGACGGTGCGGGTACGGAGGGGCCGCGCCGGTTCCTGATCGCCACCGCCGTCTCCAAGTACCCCAAGTTCCCTGACTGGAACCGGACGGAACTGGTCGAGGCGCGTGAGCGCGTCATCGAGCTGTTCACGGGCGAGCTGGGATACCAGCACTACACCGGCCTTGGGCTGGACCCCACCCGTTCCCAGCTGCCCGACCAATTGCGGGCGTTCTGCAAGTCCGAGGACCGCCGCGAGGACGACCTGGTCACCGTCTACCTCTCCTGCCATGGTGACGTCCTCGACGACGGCGGCGAACACGTCCTGTTCACCACGGACACCGACCCCGCCGATATCACCCACACCACATTGCCCACCGCGGAACTGGCCAAGACGATCCTGCGGGACACCAAGGTACGGCGGCTGTTGCTGCTGCTGGACACCTGCTATTCCGGGCAGGGCGGCAACGAACTGGCCGCAGCCGCCCTGAAGGGCATCAGCGCGCAGTGGGCAGAGGCCACCGGCTCGGGGCTGGTGGTCGTCTCCTCCGCCCAGCCGCACCAGATGGCCAGGACCGGTGCCTTCCCCGACCTGCTCACCCAGGCCGTGGGCAGCCTGGCCACCGCCGGGCACGGCCCGGAGACGCTGTCGGTGGAAGCAGTGGTGCAGCAGATGAACAACCAATCCGGCCGGCCCGGGTACCAGCGCATCAACTGCAACAAAATGGGGCTGACCGAGGAGACGCCCGCGTTCTTGCCCAACCCGCGTCACAGCACCCGGCTGACCGACGTGGACCTGGCCATCCAGCAGGCCGCCGAGTTCGACGAACAGGCGCGGCGCCGCGACACCGAGTTCACCACCCGCTTGCTGGTACGCGCCATGGGCTACCACGGCGATGCCGCCCAGGGCTGGTGGTTCCGCGGCCGCCACGCAGCCCTGGGCCACCTCGCGAACTGGCTCCGCTCGCCCGGTACCGGCAGCGAATCGGCGTGCCAGGTCGTCACCGCGGGCCCCGGCTCGGGCAAGACGGCCGTACTCGGCCTGATCGCCGCCCTGGCCCATCCCGAGCGCCGCCGCACCGTCCCCATCGACTCCCTGAACCTCGCCCCCCGGATGATCCCCGAGCAAGGCGCGCTCGACGTCACCGTCTACGCCCAGAACCACACCGACACCGACGTGCTGCACGCACTGGCCGCCGCGGCCCGCGTGCACGCCGAAACCGTCGGCGAACTGCTCGAAACCCTGGGCGCTCGGCAGGGCGAGCGGCCGTTCACCGTCCTCATCGACGCCCTGGACGAGGCCGCCACACCCGACACCCTGTGCTCACAGATCCTGCGCCCCCTGATCGACCACTCGGACGGCCGCATCCGCCTCCTGCTCGGCACCCGCCCGCACCTCCTGGACCGCCTCGGCATCACCGCCAAGCACCACTCCACCAGCGAGCAGGTCGTCGACCTCGACGACCCCCGCTACGCCGACCCCGAGGCGCTACAGGCCTACACCGTCTACAACCTGCTCGGCGCCCACCGCACCTCTCCCTACAGCCGGCACCCCGAAGCAGCAGCTCCGGTCGCCCAAGCGGTCGCCGCTGCCGCCGGAACGTCATTCCTCGTCGCCCGCATCGCCGCCGGCACCCTCGCCGCAGCCGACGATGTCATCGCCGACCCGTCGGACCGGCAGTGGCAGAACAGCCTGCCCCGCCTGCCCGGACAGGCCATGCACGACGACCTCACGCACCGCCTGGGCCCGGACGCGCAACGGGCCGCGGACCTCCTGCGCCCCCTGGCCTTCGCCGAAGGCCAGGGTCTGCCCTGGGAAGACATCTGGGCCCCTCTGGCCTCCGCGGTCTCCGGCCGTACCTACACCGACGCCGAGCTGCTGTGGCTGCGCGACACGGCCGGCTCCTACGTCGTGGAAGCCACCGACTCCGACCGCTCCGCCTACCGCCTCTACCACCAGTCCCTGGCCGAGCACCTGCGCGAAGGCATCGACCCGCAAGCCGTGCATGCAGCCTTCACCGACGTCCTGACCGACCGCGTGCCCTATCGCGCCGACACCACCCGAGACTGGTCCTGCGCACACCCCTACACCCTCAACTACCTCGCCACTCACGCCGCCGCAGCCGGACGCCTCGACGAGACCATCACTGACACCGAATACCTTGCCCACGCCACTCCCCGCGGCCTCACCCCACACTTGCACCACGCGTCCACCGAACCGGCCCGGCTGACGGCAGCGGTCTACCGCGCCTCCATCAGCGTCCACGGAACCGCTACCCCGGATGTCCGCCGACAGGTACTCGCCCTGGATGCCGCGCGGGCCGGCGCCGACTCCCTGCAGCAGCAGTCGGCCGACCACATCCCGGAGGGGAACTGGGCACCCCGGTGGGCCACGGGAAGCAACTTTTCCCCGGCGCTGCGCGACATCCTGACCGGCCACAAGGACAGGGTGAGAGCGGTGGCGTGTACCAGCCTGGGCAGCAGGACGGTCGCGGTGACCGGCGGCGACGACGGGACGGTGAGGGTGTGGGACTTGGCCGCGGGTGCGGCTGTCGGCCAGCCCCTGACCGGCCATGACGGCAAGGTGCTCGCGGTGGCATGCACGAAGCTGGACGACACCCCCGTCGCCGTTACAGGCGGCGGTGATGGAACGGTGAGGGTGTGGGACTTGGCCGCGGGTGCGGCTGTCGGCCAGCCCCTGACCGGCCACACAGGCACGGTGTCGGCGGTCGCGTGTACGCACCGGGAGGGCGTGCCCATCGCGGTGACCGGCGGCAGTGACGGCACCGTAAGGGTGTGGGACCTGGCCTCCGGTACGCCCCTCGGCGATGCCCTGACCGGCCACAGGGGCGAGGTGTTGGCGGTCGCGTGTACGTACCGGGAGGGCGTGCCCATCGCGGTGACCGGCGGCAGTGACGGCACCGTGCTCGCGTGGAATCTGGTCTCCGGAACACGCCTCGGTTCCCTGAGCCGCCTCGGTGGCCTGACCAGTCACGACGGCAGGGTTTACACGGTGGCTTGCACGAACGTGAACGGCAGGCCGGTTGCGTTGACCGGCGGCGAGGACCACCAGGTGCGCGTGTGGGATCTGGCCTCAGGTACCTCCCTCGGCAAACCCCTGACCGGCCACGACGACTGGGTGCGAGCAGTGGCGTGGTCGGGCGATTCGGTCGCGGTGACCGGCAGCAACAGGACGGTACGCCTGTGGGATCTGCCCTCTCGTACCCGCATCGGACAGCCAATGGTCGGCCACAACGACTGGGTGAACGCGGTGGCCTGTACGAGGCTGGACGACACCCCTGTAGCCGTGACCGGGGGCGGCGAGGGCAAGGGGACGGTCCGGGTATGGGACCTCACCGCCGGCACTCCGCTCGGCAATCCACGCACCGGCCACGACGACTGGGTGTACGCCGTGGCGTGCACAAGCCTGAACGACAGACAGGTCGCGGTGACCGGCAGCAGCGACGCAACCGTACGGGCGTGGGATCTGACCTCAGGTACCCCTGTCGGCAGGCCCATGACCGGGCACGATGGAACGGTGTACGCGGTGGCGTGCACGAGCCTGAATGGCAGACAGGCCGCGTTGACCGGCGGCGAGGACCACAAGGTGCGCGTGTGGGATCTGGCCTCCGGCACCCCCCTCGGCAAACCGCTGACCGGCCACGACGACTGGGTGCGCGCGGTGGCGTGCGTGAGCTGGCAGGGCAGGCCGCTCGCGGTGAGCGGCGGACAAGACGGGACGGTACGAGGTTGGGATCTGGCCTCCCGTACGCCCCTCGGTCCTCCCATGAGAGGTCACGAGGGCTGGGTGCGCGCGGTGGCGTGCGTGAGCTGGCAGGGCAGGCCGCTGGCGGTGACCGGCGGGGGCGACGGGACGGTGCGCTTATGGGATCTGCCGTCCGGCCAGCCCATCGGCTCGCCCCTGGAAGGACACGACGGCGGAGTGTTCGCGGTGGCGTGTACGAGCCTGGACGGCATGCCGGTCGCGGTAACCGGCGGCAGTGACGGGAAGGTGCTGGCGTGGGACCTGCTCTCCGGCAAGCCGCTCGACCAGCCCTTGATCGGTCACAACGGCCCGGTGGGCGCGGTGGCGTGCACCGTCCTGAACGGCACTCCGATCGCGGTTTCCAGCGGCGGTGAGCTCGATGGGACGGTACGGGCGTGGAACCTTCGTACAGGCGAGCCCGCCGGGCTCCTGGCGGCGAGCAGTCCCCAGGCCGTCGCCCTTACGACCGAGGGGGATCTCGTACTGAGCATGGGCGCCGATATAGCGGTCTTCGGGCAGCGTCCTCCGCGTGAGCCACGCTTCGCCAAGGCACGCGAGACCATGAGCATCCTGCGGCAGTAGTGCCGCCTCTCAGTTGTGCGCAGAGCCTGAATAAGACAGCGAGGGCCGCTGCCCCGGCTCAGGGGTAGCGGCCCTCGCTGTCGTTCCTGACGCTAAGTCAGAGTGTGGGCCGTCCGGTGCACACGCGATGCACAAGGGGGTGGAAAGCAAGCGGTGACGATGAGAACTACTGAGTTGAGTTCTCGCAGGTCACGGAAGGTTTCCAGGGCTTCCTCCCAGGTCGGCCGATCATGCTCTTTAGATGTCGAAGTACAGCTCGAACTCGTGCGGGTGCGGGCGGAGCTGGATCGGGGCGATCTCGTTCGTGCGCTTGTAGTCGATCCAGGTCTCGATGAGGTCGGAGGTGAAGACGCCGCCGGCCTGGAGGTACTCGTTGTCCGCCTCGAGGGCGTCGAGGACCGCGGGGAGGGAGGTCGGGACCTGCTGGACGTTGGCGTGCTCCTCGGGAGCCAGCTCGTAGAGGTCCTTGTCGATCGGCTCGGCCGGCTCGATCTTGTTCTTCACGCCGTCGAGGCCCGCCATGAGCAGCGCGGAGAAGGCGAGGTACGGGTTCGAGGACGGGTCCGGCGCGCGGAACTCGACGCGCTTGGCCTTCGGGTTCGAGCCCGTGATCGGGATACGCATGGCCGCGGAGCGGTTGCGCTGCGAGTACACCATGTTGACCGGCGCCTCGAAGCCCGGGACCAGGCGGTGGTAGGAGTTCACCGTCGGGTTGGTGAAGGCCAGGAGCGACGGGGCGTGCTTCAGGATGCCGCCGATGTAGTAGCGGGCGATGTCCGAGAGGCCCGCGTAGCCCTGCTCGTCGTAGAAGAGGGGAGAGCCCTCGGACCACAGCGACTGGTGGACGTGCATGCCCGAGCCGTTGTCACCGAAGATCGGCTTCGGCATGAACGTCGCGGTCTTGTTGTTGCGCCACGCGACGTTCTTCACGACGTACTTGAAGAGCATCAGGTCGTCGGCCGCGGCGAGCAGCGTGTTGAACTTGTAGTTGATCTCCGCCTGGCCGGCCGTGCCCACCTCGTGGTGCTGGCGCTCGACCTGGAGGCCCTGACGGTCCAGCTCCAGGGAGATCTCCGCGCGCAGGTCGGCGAAGTGGTCGACCGGCGGGGCCGGGAAGTAACCACCCTTGTAGCGGACCTTGTAGCCGCGGTTGTTCTCGACGGCGCCGGTGTTCCAGGCGCCCGCCTCGGAGTCGATCTCGTAGAGCGACCGGTTGGCGGAGGTCTCGAAGCGGACCGAGTCGAAGACGTAGAACTCGGCCTCGGGGCCGAAGTACGCGGTGTCGGCGATACCGGTCGACGCGAGGTAGGCCTCGGCCTTCTTCGCCACGTTGCGCGGGTCGCGGGAGTACTGCTCGCCCGTGATCGGGTCGTGGATGAAGAAGTTGATGTTGACCGTCTTGTCGCGGCGGAACGGGTCGACGCGCGCGGTCGTCAGGTCGGCGCGGAGCGCCATGTCGGACTCGTGGATGGCCTGGAACCCGCGGATCGAGGAGCCGTCGAAGGCCAGCTCCTCCGTCGGGTCGAACGCCGCGGCCGGCACCGTGAAGTGCTGCATCACACCCGGCAGGTCGCAGAACCGGACGTCGACGAACTTGACGTCCTCGTCCGCGATGAACTTCTTGGCGTCATCGGCGTTCTGGAACATCCAACTCCTCCTACTCCCACCCGGAGGGGCGGGGTTTGCAGCTCGGTGGTGCGGCCGGTGCGGTGGCACACGCTGGACCTGACCATAGGCAGACGTGGTTTCTCAAGCATGACCCAATTGTTTCGCTCAAGTTAACCGGACCCGGGGGGTCAGGCGGGCCGGGCGGCCGAGGGCAGTACCGTGGATGCGTGGACAACAGGGAAGCAATGGGATCGTGGCTGTCCGGGCCCCGCGAGGCCCTGGAACAGTCGGGCGCGGACTTCGGATACCGCGGCCAGCAGCTCGGCCTTCCGGAACACGGGCCCGGTTCCATCGCCCGCCCCGGCCGCCGCCTCCTCGCGCTCGTCATCGACTGGGCGCTCTGCATGCTGATCGCATACGGCCTCATCACGCATGGTTACGACCAGGCTACGGGGAACTGGGCGCTGCTCATCTTCTTCGTGCTCGGCGTCCTGACCGTCGGCACGATCGGCTGTACGCCGGGTAAGCGGATCCTCGGTCTCCGGGTTGTTTCGGAGGCGGGCGGGCGGCTCGGGCTCGGGCGGGTCGTCGTGCGGACCCTGCTTCTGTGTGTGGTCGTGCCCGCGCTGGTCTGGGACCGGGATGGGCGGGGCCTGCACGATCGGCTCGCGAAGTCCGTAGAGGTCCGTATCTGAGGTCGTCTGAAGCGTTCGGCTCCGCCGCAGCTCCTGGAGGCGCGCGCACGTCACGCGCGCACCTCCCCGAGTCGGCGCACGCAGTGCGCCTCTCAGGGGCGCGGGGAACTGCGCGACCAGCCACGACGAGACCCGCGGACGAAGAGACGAAGAACAGACGAAGAACAGACGGACACATGAGAGGGCGCCCCGAGCAGAAGCTCGGGGCGCCCTCTCATGAACGTCAGCGGAGGATGCGGAGGGTCACCTCGTCTTGCCGCCGCCGCCCCGAGGCATCCGCATACCCTTCGGCATCGGCCCCTTCGGCAGCGGCATGTTCGACATCAGGTCACCCATCGCCCGCAGCCGGTCGTTCGTGGCGGTCACCTGCGGACCGGGAAGAACGCGGGGCAGCTTCAGCATGGTGGTGCGGACCTTCTTGAGCGGGACCTGGCCCTCGCCGTTGCCCACGAGGATGTCGTGGACCGGGACGTCCGCGACGACGCGGGCCATCCGGCGCTTCTCGGCGGCCAGCAGGGTCTTGACCCGGTTCGGGTTGCCCTCGGCGACGAGCACGATGCCGGCCTTGCCGACCGCTCGGTGCACGACGTCCTGGCTGCGGTTCATCGCGACCGCGGGGGTCGTCGTCCAGCCGCGCCCGATGTTGTCGAGCACCGCGGCCGCCGCGCCGGGCTGGCCCTCCATCTGGCCGAAGGCCGCTCGCTCGGCGCGGCGCCCGAAGATGATCGCCATCGCGAGGAAGGCGAGCAGGAAGCCGAGAATTCCGAGATAGATGGGGTGACCGATCAAGAAGCCGATCGCGAGGAAGACACCGAAGGTGACGATTCCCACAGCCGCGAGTACAAGACCGATCTTCGAATCGACCTTGCGGGTCATCTTGTAGGTCAGAGCGATCTGCTTGAGTCGCCCGGTGTTTGCAGCGTCCGCTGCAGGTTCCTTCCTCGCCATGTTCGAAGTCTACGTGGCCGGTGGCCGCCGATGAACAGCAGCACCGGCCCGGCGCCCGGCGAAGGGCCCTGGCTCAGCCCCGCGAGCCGAAGGATTCGAGGACGCGCTGGGCCTCCACCCGGTCCTTGGCGCGGCGGCGGTCCTCCAGGACGGAGGTCCAGGCATTGCGGCGAGCGGTGCGCTGGCCGCTGCTCATCAGCAGCGACTCGACGGCCCGCAGGGCGTCGGTGAAGGTCGGGATCGCGGTGGCGCGTACGGGCGCGGCCTGCATGGGTGAGGTCCCCCCTCGGAAACGGATCACGGAATCGGAACTGATCACGGGCTCGAACTGATCACGGGCTCGGAACTGATCACGGGACGGATCGCGGAACTGGTGCCAGAACGGATCACGGCTTTGGTGAAAGGTGCACGAGGCGTGATTTCAGGGTCACTGATTGGTGTTACCAGGACGTGACCGGGCGGTCAAACCGTGATGAAGCCCTGGCGGGCACCGTTCAAACGTCGGCGCGGCCCCGATCGCCGTCCTCATCTGCGGGGACGTTCGGGACCGCGCCCTTCAGGCCGATACTGGCCGGTAACGACTTGTGCGGGAATTCACACGGCCTGCGAGGCCACGTACGCGCCCCGCTTCTCGACCGCCATCAGGAACAGGCGGCCGGCCCGGTACGAGGAGCGGACCAGCGGGCCCGACATGACGCCGGAGAAACCGATCTGCTCGGCCTCCTCCTTCAGCTCCACGAACTCGTGCGGCTTGACCCAGCGCTCCACGGGGTGGTGGCGCACGGAGGGGCGCAGATACTGCGTGATGGTGATGAGCTCGCAGCCCGCGTCGTGCAGCTGGCGCAGCGCCTCGCTGACCTCGGCGCGCTCCTCGCCCATGCCCAGGATCAGGTTGGACTTGGTGACGAGGCCGTACTCGCGGGCCTCGGTGATGACCTTGAGCGAACGCTCGTAGCGGAAGCCGGGGCGGATCCGCTTGAAGATGCGCGGGACCGTCTCGACGTTGTGCGCGAAGACCTCGGGGCGGGACGAGAAGACCTCGGCCAGCTGCTCGGGGACCGCGTTGAAGTCGGGGGCCAGGAGCTCGACCTTCGTACGGCCGTCGGCGCGGTTCGCCGTCTGCTCGTGGATCTGGCGGACCGTCTCCGCGTAGAGCCAGGCTCCGCCGTCCTCCAGGTCGTCGCGGGCGACGCCGGTGATCGTGGCGTAGTTCAGGTCCATCGTGACGACGGACTCACCGACGCGGCGCGGCTCGTCACGGTCGAGGGCCTCGGGCTTGCCGGTGTCGATCTGGCAGAAGTCGCAGCGACGGGTGCACTGGTCACCGCCGATGAGGAACGTGGCCTCGCGGTCCTCCCAGCACTCGTAGATGTTGGGACAGCCCGCTTCCTGGCAGACCGTGTGCAGGCCCTCGGACTTCACGAGGTTCTGCATCTTCGTGTACTCGGGACCCATTTTCGCCCGGGTCTTGATCCACTCGGGCTTGCGCTCGATGGGGGTCTGAGCGTTACGGACCTCCAGGCGCAGCATCTTGCGTCCGTCGGGTGCGACTGCGGACACGACCGGCTCCCTAAAGCTTTGATTCCTCGGCGTACATCAGGGTACGCCCGTGATGTTCATGGCCCTTACCGAACGCCAACCTCTGGCCTTCGGGGTGCATTCCCGGCCTGGCGGGCGGGGGCCGTTACGCCGTGGCCTTCTCGACGGTGCGCGGGTGCAGGTCCGCCTCGCCGAGGACGCGCCGCAGGTGCTTCTCGGCGACCGGGAGCACGTCCTCGATCGTGACCTCGCGGCCCAGTTCGTACGAGAGGGACGTGACGCCCGCGTCGCGGATGCCGCACGGAATGATCTTGTCGAAGTTCGAGGTGTCCGGGTTCACGTTGAGCGCGAAGCCGTGCATCGTGACGCCCTTGGCGACGCGGATGCCCATGGCGCAGATCTTGCGGTCCTCGCGGCGCTGACCCGCGTTGGACGGGGCGTACTCCGGGCCGTTGAGCCGGGGGTCGAACTCCGGGTCGGCCGCGCGCGGGTCGAAGTCGAGGGTGAGGCCGCCGGGCTGCGGGCGCTGCTCCACCGGGTCGCCGAGGACCCAGACTCCGGCCCGGCCCTCCACCCGCGAGGTCTCGACGCCGAACTCCGCGCAGACCGCGATCACGGCGTCCTCGAGGCGGCGCAGGTGCGCGACCACGTCGACCGGGCGGGGCAGCTTCTGGATCGGGTAGCCGACGAGCTGGCCCGGGCCGTGCCAGGTGATCTTGCCGCCGCGGTCCACGTCGATGACCGGGGTGCCGTCCAGGGGGCGCTCCTCGGGCGCCGTGCGCCGGCCCGCGGTGTAGACCGCCGGGTGCTCCAGGAGCAGACAGGTGTCGGGCACCTCGTCGGCGAAACGGGCGGCGTGCACACGGCGCTGCTCGTCCCAGGCGACCTGGTACTCGACCATGTCCGCACCGAACCCCATGCGGACGAACCGGAACTCACTCACGGCAAGTGCCTCCCTAACCAGCTGACCAGCCGCACCGCGCGGAGCAGGCCGCACCGTGCACATATCGCGCCCGGAACAACTGTACGGCTCGCGGTCCCGGGCCAGGGGGCGGGCTCTCAGTGGGTGGGGAAGAGGCGGTACGAGGCGTCCAGGTCCCGCACCTCCACTGAGCAGGTGACACCCGGGGCCGCCGATACGTGTTTGTCCAGGAGGGCCAGGACGTCCTCGGCGAGCGCGTTCTTCACGGCTTGCGGGCGGCCCACGAGCAGACCGACCTCCACGTGCAGAAACGTGGCGGCGAGCCCGTCCACGTACGTGGTGGAGGGCCGGGCGAACGTCTTGCCGACGCCGACCGAGCTGACGCGCTCGACGACGAGGGGGTGGAGTTCGGCCACGAGGGCGGGGACGTCGACCGTGCCGGCGAGGCCGTCGGAGTAGTCGATGACGATGTGAGGCACGGGACAGACCTTCCGGGTACTTCTCCGAGTACTGGGCGGCGGTACGCCGGGATCCGGGCCGTTGCCGACCGCTCACCGGTGCCCAGTACTTCTCGGTGTAGTGCACAGGCATCGTATGCCTGAGCGGAGGCAGCCTCCGGACCGCCCCGTCCACACGTCGTCCGCACCTCCTTCGGGTGCCGCCGCGTCCACTCTCTGCGGAGTTCGTCACACGATCGGATGAAGGGTCCTTGAAGACCCGGTGCAGGCCGAATATCGCCGCTACATTCGCGCCGTTCCATGAGGGCTGCACCCCGGCCCGGAAGGCAGGAGACCGCACAGCTGATGACGGAACGACCTCCGCAGCGCACACCGAACCGCCAGCTCGCCGCGCTCATCGCGGAGGCTGGTTTCTCCAACGCGGGCCTCGCCCGCCGCGTGGACCAACTCGGGCTCGAACACGGTCTTGACCTGCGGTACGACAAGACGTCGGTGACCAGATGGCTGCGCGGGCAGCAGCCGCGTGGGACGACCCCCGCACTGATCGCCGAAGTGTTCACCCGCCGCCTCGGCCGCCGCCTCTCCGCCCAGGACCTCGGGCTCGACGCGTGCGCCCCCGTCTACGCGGGCCTGGAGTTCGCGGCCTCGCCCGAGGAGGCCGTCGACATCGTCAGCGGTCTGTGGCGCAAGGACTCGGGAAGCCATGCCGAGCTCCGCAAGATCGCGTTCACCCCGGCCGGGCTCGTCGTGCCCAGCCGCGACTGGCTGATCGGCCGCGCCGACGACCGCGTCATACGGGGTGAGGCACCGCCCCGCGTTCCCGCGCAGGGGCGGCCCGTCGTGCCCCGCCAGCGCACCACGACCGAGCGCGGTCCCGGCCACCGGGTCACCGGCGGCGACATCCAGGCGCTCCGCTCGGTCGGCGAACTGTTCCGCGCCCTCGACCACGCCTACGGCGGCGGGCACGCGCGCCAGGCGCTGGTCCGCTACCTGGAGCACGAGGCCGAGCCCATGCTCCGCGGCACGTACGGGGAGCAGACCGGGCGGCGGCTCTTCGCGGCCGTCGCCGATCTCACCCGGCTCGCGGGCTGGACCTCGTACGACATCGCGGCGCACGGGCTCGCGCAGCGGTACTTCGTGCAGGCGCTCAGGCTGTCGCAGGCGGCGGGGGACCGGATGTACGGCTCGTACGTCCTCATCACCATGAGCCGGCAGGCCGTCTACCTCGGCCACGGCCGGGAGGCGGTGCAGCTGGCGCGGGTCGCGCAGCAGGGGGTCGGGGCGTCCGCGCCCGCCCTCCTCCAGGCGCTCCTGCACGCCGTGGAGGCGCGCGGGCACGGTGTCCTCGGCGAGGTGCGGGCCTGTACGGCGTCGCTCGTACGGGCCGAGCGGGCGCTCGAAGCGGCGCGGACCGGGGAGGACGTGCCGCACTGGGCGCGGTTCTTCGACGAGGCGCAGCTGGCCGACGAGTTCGGGCACTGCCACCGGGATCTCCAGCTGTACCGGACCGCGGCGCAGCACGCGGAGCGGTCGCTGCGGCTGCGGGCGCCGGGGTTCGCGCGGAGCCGGCTGTTCTGCCGGGTCGTGCTCGCCTCCGCGCGGCTCGGCCTCGGTGAGCTGGACTCGGCGTGCGCGCTCGGCGCGGAGGCGGCGACCGCGGCGGCGGACATGCGGTCGGTGCGGGCGCACGAGTATGTGCGCGAGTTCGAGCGCCGCCTCGAGCCGTACCGCGACGCGGGGCCCGTCCGGGGGTACCGGGAGAAGGTCGCGGCGCTGGGGTGACAGGGGCGGGCCTCAGGCGGCCCGGTCCCGTAACCGGCCGGGCCCCGGGCGGCCCGGTCCCGTAACCGGCCGGGCCCCGGGCGGCCCGGTCCCGTAACCGGCCGGGCCTCAGGCCGCCTTGTCCCGTACTGGGCGGGTCTCCTGCGGGTGGCTCCGCGCCGGGGCGGCCGGGAGGCCCAGGTCGCGCAGTGCCGCCCGGGCCGCTCGGCGGCCCGAGGTGAGCGCGCCCTGGACCGTGCTGGTGTCGCGGTGGTCGCCGCACACGTACAGGCCGTCGAGCAGGCGGACGGGGCGGCGGAGGTCGTGCGGGGCGGGCATGGCCGGGACCGCGTGCGGGGTGTGGTGGACGGCCAGGGTCTCCCAGGCGGACGTCGACGTGCCGTAGAGCGCGGCCAGGTGGCGGCGCAGCTCCCGGTCTGTGGGTGGCGGGCCGAGCACCGTCGAGGAGACGAGCGCGCGGCCCGCCGGGGCCCGGACCGGGTCGACCAGGCTGATGACGGAGGTGTGCGCGACCGGTCCGAGCCGGTCGGCGTCGAGCAGCAGCGCGGGTTCGGTGAGGGGCGGCTCGGGCGCCGCGTGGTGCACGACGGTCACCTCGTGGAAGGCGGGCACGCGCAGGCCGGGCAGGAGTTCGGCGGCGGCGGCCGCGTCGGTCGCCAGCACGACGCCGCGGCAGGGGAGTCGGCCGTTGTCGGCCGTGGTGACCGAGTTCGCCGAGACGGCGGTGGCCCGGACCCCGGTGTGCACGGTGCCCGGCGGCAGGGTGGCCGCGAGCAGTTCGGGGAGCGTGTCGGCGCCGCCCTCCGGTACGGCGAGGCGGCCCGCGGCGTAGGCGTGCAGCGCGAGGTCGGCGCACCTGCTGGACGTCGTCAGCTCCGGGTCGCACAACAGGGCCGACAGCAGCGGGCGTACGAAGCCGTGGAGGGTCCGGGCAGGCAGCGAACGGGCCGACAGGGCGCGGCCGGTGGAGAGTTCGGGGCGGGCGAGGAGCCGGGCGGGGTCGGTCGCGGCGAGCCGGGCGAGGGCCGCGCCGAGCCGTGCGTGGTCCAGGGGGCCGCCGAGCGGTGGGCGTGTGCCGCGCGGAGGGCGCGGGGCGGTCGCAAGGGCGCGCGCCGCGGTGAATGCGCCCCTCGCGCGCCGGGGGTCGGTCGGTTCGCCCGCGCGGTGGCGGCGGCCCGCGCTGTGCACCAGGACGCCGGGTGCGAACAGCCGCAGCACGAGACCGTCGAGGCCGGGGGCGTGGCGCAGTTCGGGGTAGGCGGTGGACAGCGGCCGTCCGATCCGGTCGAGCCGGAACCCGTCGACCTTCTCGGTGGACATCCGGCCCCCGACCGTGCCGCCGGCCTCCAGGACCAGGACCCGTACACCTGCCCTGGCCAGGTGCTGGGCCGCGGCGAGTCCCGCCACCCCGGCCCCTACGACGACGACAGCCCCTGCTCCTGCGTCAGCGGGCTCAACCACGTGCCCCTCCCAGAGTTGCGCGGCCGGCGGCGGCTCGTTCCCGGAGGCGTCATGCCCTCAACAAGGCCGCGGAATACCCGGGTTCTGGACGAGGCTAGATCCGCTCGCCCCCAGGAACAGTCGCGCGCGGGGGCGGCACGGAGGCACGCAGTGACATGGGGGTGCGCCCCGCCCGGCCACCACGGGCCGCGCCACGACACGGGCCGCGCTACGAGGCGACCAGCGCCCCCGTGTCCACCGCCTCCTTCGCGGTCGCCGCGCTCCTCGCCTCCGGGGTCACCTCGTCCGCCGTCAGGACGTAACCCGTGCCCGCGTCCGTCGTGGAGCGGGCGAAGACCACGCCGTAGACGCGGCCGTCCGTGGTGAGGAGGGGGCCGCCGGAGTTGCCGGGGAGGACCGTGGAGCGGATGGAGTAGATCTCGCGGGTGACCGTGCCGGAGCCGTAGATGTTCTGGCCGCCCGCGCGGATCGTGTCGGCGACCGTGGCCGCCTGGAGGTCGAGGCCGCCGTTCTCGGGGTAGCCCGCGACGACCGCCGCGGCGCCGCGCGAGGCGCTGTCGTCGAGGGGGAGGGCCGGGGCGCGCAGGTCGGGGACGTAGAGGACGGCGACGTCCTTGTCGGGGTCGAAGAGGACGACGCGCGCGGCGTAGGCGCGGCCGACGCCGCCCACCCGGACCGACGGGTCGTCGATGCCCGCGACCACGTGCGCGTTGGTCATGACGTGCTGGGGCGAGTACACGAAGCCGCTGCCCTCGCGGCCCTGGGTGCCGGAGGAGCCCTCGACCTTCACCGTGCTGCGCTGCGCGGCCCGCGTCGCCGCCGCCGTCACGTTGTCCCCGGAGGGGGTCGCGACCTCGGCCGACGGCTCGTTCGAGAACGGGTCGAAGACCTGCGGGAACCCGGCCGAGGTGAGCGCCCCGGTGGCCCGCGAGAACCAGCCCGGGGTCGAGGACGGCATGGTGTCGTGGACCGCGCCGAGCACCGACGAACCCCGGATCGCCTGGTTCAGCGCCGCCGAGGACGACGACGCGAGGACGCTGCCCGCCACCCACGCGACGACCAGCACCGCCGCCGCGCTCGCGACCGCGCCGCCCGCCCCGTCCGCCACCCGCAGCGGGCCCGGCGCCCGGTCCATCCCGCCGCGCACCCGCGCGGCGAGGCGCCCGGCGAGCGCCTGTCCGGCGACCGCGGGCAGCAGCACCGTGACGACGGCGACCACCGTCGCCGTCGACGTGCCGGGCGTGACCGAGTCCATCAGGTACGGCAGCAGCCAGACGCCGACGACCGCGCCGCCGACGAACCCGGCGAGTGAGACGAGGCCCGCGAGCAGCCCGCGCCGGTAGCCGGAGACGGCATAGACGAGCGCGAGCACGATGAGTACGCCGTCGAGGACGTGGTTCTGCGGGTCCATATCGGTAACAAACGAACGCGGTGGCCGTGCTGGTTCCGCCAACCGGCCTACATGTGGGAGACCGCACAGCGCCTCCGCGTCCGAGAGTGGGAGGCGTGCGTGGGATGCGGAGGGTGGTGCGCCGGGCGCCCGGGGGAGTGGCCCTCGCGGCTCTGGTGCTGTGTGCTGTCGCGGGCGACCGTCCGGGGGCGGCGGACCGGGAGGCCACGGCCGTTCCGGCGGACCGGGCGAGCGGCGCGCACGCCGCCCCGGCGCCGCGCGTCGTGCCGCGCTCGCGGTGGCTGGGCTCCATGAAGACCTACGACCGCGACCCCGTCCGGTACGGGGACCGTGTCGTCGCCGTCTTCATCCACCACACCGACTCGCCCAACGGCTACGACTGCGCCGACGTCCCCGAGATCATCCGCTTCGTCTACGCGGGCCAGGCCGGCGGCAAGGAGTGGGACGACATCGGCTACAACTTCCTCGTCGACCGCTGCGGCACCGTCTACGAGGGACGGGCCGGCGGCGTGAACCGGCCCGTCGTAGGTGCCCACACCCAGGGCTTCAACCAGGACACCGCCGGGATCGCCGCCATCGGCACCTTCGGCGAGGGCACCCCGGTGCCGCGGGCGATGGCCGACTCCATCGCCGCGCTCGCCGCGTGGAAACTCGGCATGTCCGACGTCGACCCGCGCTCCACCACCCGCCTCACCAGCAGCAACAGCCTGAGCCGCTACAAGAAGGGCACCTCCGCCGACTTCCACACGATCTCCGGCCACCGCGACGGCTACGAGACCGAGTGCCCCGGCGAGGCGCTGATGCGCGAACTCCCGGCGATCCGCGAACGCGCCGCCCGCCTGCAGAAGCGCGGCTGAGCGCTCCGCGGGAAGTGCCGCGACAGGTGCGCGGCCGACCGCCGGCCCGCGCAGAACTCTGGACAGGCTCTAGGCGGGACGCAGCGTTCCGCCTCCGGTCAGCCGGTACGTCTTGCCGTGGAGGCCGGGGCTCGCGGAGCGGTCGTAGGTCACCGAGTGCCCGTTCCCGTCGATCACCTTGGACAGGCGCGCCCCGGAGCCGAGGTCCAGGCCCTCGAGCCGGGAGTCCCCGGAGACCGACCACCTGGCGCGGGGGCCGAGCGTCATGGAGGCGCCCGCGACGGCCCCGTCCAGCCTGGTGCGGCCGGTCAGTTCGAGGGAGGCCGAGCCGTCGGCGACGACCACGTCCCCCTTCAGCTTCTCGCCGTCCGCCGCGAGAGTCACGACGCCCCTGTCACGGACCCGCAGCAGCTTGCCGCCCTTCGTCTTGAGCTCCGCCCCGCCGCTCAGCCGCACGTCCGCGATCGCCTCCCGTACGGAGAAGAGGTCGCCGTCCGCCGCCTGGATCGACCCACCGGACATCGCGAACGACGTGTCGCCGTCGCCGCGCAGCACCACCCCGCCCGCGGCGGCGGTCGCCCGTACGTTCCTCAGGGACAGCGACCCGCCGGCCTCCACCGTGAACGCCTCGGAGTTCGCCAGGTCGAACAGCGTGCCCGTCACCGACACGTCCCCGGCCGTCTGCACACCGGGCGAACCGCAGCCCGCCGAGGTCATCGTCGAGTCGTACACCGCCACCTTCGCACCGTCCGGACCCGCCGCGACCGGCGGCGCCTGCGCGCCCGCCGTCTCGATCTCGGCGTACGTCAGCTCGGCCTCGCCCCCGTCGGCCGCCCGCACGGCGGGCGCGTACGAGCCCTTGGTGCGTACCGCGCTCGCGCTGAGCGTCGCGCGCGTCCCCTCGCCCGAGGCGAAGACACCGGTCGCGCCCCTGCCCTTGGTGGAGAACCAGCCGCCGGACAGGTCGAGACGGCCGCCGTCCCGGGCCAGCGCGGCCGCGTTCAGACCGCGGCGGCCGGACGCGTCGAGGGACGAGGTGCCGCCCCGCTTGGTGATGTGCGAGTCACGCGTCGACAGGTGGCCGGAGCCGGACACGAGCACCGCCGACTCGTCCCGCCGGGCCGTCTCGAACTCCTCCGTGTCCGGCGCCGCCCGCTCACCGCTGTCCAGCGTGTACGCACCCGTCGGCGCGGGCGCCGCGCCCGAGCCCTGGTCCGCGGCGAGCGGAGCCGTCTCGCACCGCGCGCCGCTCGCCGTCGCGGGCGGGGACGCCACCGGCGGCGTCGCCGTCCCGTCGTCGTCCGAGCACGCGGACAGCGAGGACAGCGTCAGTGGCAGCAGCAGTACGGAGACGGCGGTCGCGGTACGGCGACGCCCCGGGCGGAGCCGGAGACCCAGGTAGTTCATGGCCCCTACGTTCACACTTCACGTTCCGTGAGGCACGCCCGGGGGCACCCTCGCGGAGCTCAGGGAACGTCCGGGGCGAAGACGAGCAGCGTCAGGTCGTCCCGGACCGTTCCCGCGAACCGCACCACGTCCCGCCACACCGCGTCCGTCAGCGCCGCCGGTTCGTCGGAGGCATGGCTCCGCAGCCGCTCCGCCAGCGGATAGAAGCGGCCCGCCGAGTCCCGCGCCTCCGTCACCCCGTCGGTCAGCGCGAGCAGCCGGTCCCCGCGGCGCAGGCCGAGCGAGATCCCCACGGGCGGTTCGACGTCGAGCCCGACGCCCAGCGGCGCCCCCGACGGCACCGGGATCTCCGTCACGCGCCCGCCGCGCAGCAGCAGCGGGCACGGGTGGCCGCAGCTGACGATCCGTACGACGGAGGAGTCGTCCGGGAACTCCAGGAGCACCGCCGTCGCGAACAGCTCGGCCAGCTCGTCGCCGGCCGTGTCCACGACGAGGCGGCGGTCGAGCCGCGCCGCCACGCCCTCCAGGTCCGGCTGGTCGAGCACCGCCTCCCGGAACGCGCCGAGCAGCCCCGCCACCGTCCCCACCGCGGACAGGCCGTGTCCCTGTACGTCACCGACCACCGCCCGCACCCCGTGCGGTCCGCGCCGCACGTCGAAGAAGTCCCCGCCGACCAGCGCCCCGCGGTGCGCCGCCCGGTACAGGCCCGCGCACCGCACCCGCCCCACCCGCTCCGGCAGCGGCGGCAACACCGCGAACTGGGCGGCCTCCGCGACCGTACGCACCGTCACCAGATGCTCGTCGCGGCGCTGGCGCACCCAGGCGATCAGCACACTCAGCACGGAGACGAACAGCACGATCAGCACGTCGCTGTTGCCGGGGCGGCCGAACCCCGCAGGGGGCAGCGCCAGGATCACCGTGACGACGGCGCCGAGCAGGCCCGTCGCCACCGGCCCGTACGACAGGGCGGCGAGCGGCGGGATCGCGCCGAGGAGGAAGCCCAGCTCCAGGTGCTGCTCCGTGCCCACCTGGAGCGCGCCCAGACCGACGAGCAGCACGATGGGCAGCCAGCGCAACCACCGGGGCGGCGGCGCGCCGCGCAGCCAGGCGCGCTCCTCCCCGTCACGGCGGCGCGCCACGGGCCAGGTCATGCCGGCAGGGCTCCCTTCGCGACGGCCTACGCCCTCAACCCTGCTACGAGTCGCCTGCCCCCGCACTCCGCCGCGCGCCGCCGAGCAGCGACCGCCCCATGCATACGTCGTCCACGTACT
Organism: Streptomyces sp. NPDC016845; assembly: GCF_044332585.1. Taxonomy (NCBI): domain Bacteria; kingdom Bacillati; phylum Actinomycetota; class Actinomycetes; order Kitasatosporales; family Streptomycetaceae; genus Streptomyces; species Streptomyces sp. NPDC016845. The sequence goes on from NZ_JBIRPI010000002.1 coordinate 465,944, forward strand.
CCCCGTCGATCAGGAACTCCCCGGGCAGCACCCCCTCCACGACGAAGCCCTCGGCCTCGTACAGCGTGCGGGCCGGGGTGTTGTGGCCGAGCACCCGCAGCGTGATGCGGCGCGCGCCCTGCCGCCGTGACTCCTCGACCGCGGCCCGCACCAGCGTCCGGCCCACGCCGTGCCCGCGCGCGGCGGTCGCGACGGCCAGCCCCTGCACCTGCCTGACGTGCGCGTTCGAGGGCAGCGGCGTCGGCCTGGCCAGGCGGATGTAGCCCACGACCCGCCCGTGCAGCTCGGCCACGAGATGGTCGCGCGGGCCGAGTCGCCCGCTGAAGAACGGCGGGTGGGGCGGCGCGGGCGGCTCCACGACCGCGTGCAGCGACGACCAGGTGTCCCGGTCCAGGCGGCTCAGGGCCTCGTCGTCGTCCAGCACGGCGAAACGTACGAGCGGTGGCTGCTGCGACATGCGCGTCACTGTACGACCGGCAGGATGGAGGCATGACACGTATCGCGGTGGCGGGCGCCTCCGGACTGACCGGCTCGGCCCTCGTCCGCTCCCTGACCGGTGACGGACACGATGTGCTGCGCCTGGTGCGCCGGGCCCCGCGCGCGGCGGACGAGGTCCGCTGGGACCCGAAGAAGGGGGAGGTGGACGTCGAGCGGCTCGCCGGGTGCGACGCCGTCGTCAACCTCGCCGGTGCCGGGATCGGCGATCGCCGGTGGACGGACGCGTACAAGCGGGAGATCCGCGACAGCAGGGTCCTGGGGACCCGGACCCTGGCCGAGGCGATCGCGGGGCTGTCCACGCCGCCGCGCGTCTTCGTCAACGGCAGCGCCGTCGGCTACTACGGGTCCACGGGCAGCCGCGCCGTCGACGAGTCCGCGCCGGCGGGGGAGGGGTTCCTCGCGTCCCTGTGCGTGGAGTGGGAGGCGGCGGTCGCGCCCGCGCGCGAGGCGGGCGTCCGTACGGTCCTCCCGCGTACGGGGCTCGTCGTGTCCCGCGCCGGGGGCGCCTGGGGGAAGCTGTTCCCGCTGTTCAAAGCGGGGCTCGGCGGGCGGCTCGGGGACGGGCGGCAGTACTGGTCGTACATCGCGCTGCATGATCATGTGGCTGCGCTGCGGCACTGCCTCGACACGGAGGGCCTGGCCGGCCCGGTCAACCTGACCGCTCCGCATCCGGCGACGAATCGGGAGGTCGCGGCGGCGATGGGGCGTGTGCTTCGGCGGCCCGCGCTGTTTCCCGCGCCCGCGCCTGCGCTCCGCCTGGTGCTCGGGGAAATGGCGGGGGAGGTGCTGGGCTCCACCCGGGCCGTGCCCACCCGTCTCCTCGAGTCGGGGTTCGAGTTTGCGTTCCCCGGCCTGGAGCAGGCGATTCGCTCCGCGTGAGCTGCGGGTCTCGTCGTGGCTGGTCGCGCCGTTCCCCGCGCCCCTGGGATGCGCACTGCGTGCGGCATCTCGGGGGCGCGTGTGTATCGCGCCCCCCTATGCGACTGCGGCGGAGCCGCATGCTTCAGGGGTGCGGGGGGCTGCGCGATCGGCCAATACGTGATGGTGCTCGGCGATGCGGTGGAGTCTTGCGGCGGGACGCCGGTCGGTGTGGCGCGGCGCGCTATCCGAAACGTTCCGTCAGGCGGGGGTACAGGCCGGCCAGCAGGGACTCGTTCTCGAAGTCGATCGGGGTGCCGTCGGGCTCCGCGGGGGCCGGGGCCAGGCCCAGGTCGGGCGCGACCGTGCCGGTCAGCTCCTCGTACGCCTCGTCCGCCGCGTAACCGAGATCCTCCCCGTCCCCGTCGACGTCCTCGTCGAACTCGCCCAGGGACTCCGCCAGCGAGTCGGGGTCGTGCAGGGCCCCCTCGAAGACCTCCCGGCCCTGCCCGATCAGCCAGCACCGGAAGTAGTCGAACGCGTCATCGCTGGCCCCGCCGAGCAGCACCCACGCCGCGCCCCAGAGGTCCCAGCGGTAGGCGCGGTTGTAGCGGGACTCGAAGTGCCGGGCGAAGTCGAGCACCGAGTCGGGATCGGAGCGCAGGAGTCTGTCGACGAGCAGCTCGGCGTGGTCCTCGGGGTCGCCCTCGGCGGCCTCGCGGGTGCTGTCCACGATCTCCCAGAACTCGGTCTCGTCCATCACGGGACAAGCATCGGCCCTGTGCCGGGGGGCCGCACGCCGAGCGTCGGACGTGCGCCACTTCGTTACGCATGCACATGCCCAGGGCACCCCGCCGACGGCCCGTCACCCGCCCTGCTCGTACCACCCCTTCATCCGCCGCCCCGCCTCGGCGAACCGTTCCCGCAGAGACGCCGGAGCCACCACCTCCGCCTCCGGCCCGAGCCCCATGAGCTGGGTGTACGCCACGTCCTCCGACTCGACCGGCAGCGTCACCGTCACCCGCCCGTCCGCGTCCGCGGGACCCGCCGACTCCATCGCCTCCCGCGCGGACGCCGTACCGGTGGCGTACGGCAGCTGCCGTACACCGTCGGCCGTCAGCCGTACGACCACCTCGGCACGGAGGATCGCCCGCGCGAACTCCGCCGCCCGCTCCGCCCAGAACGCGGGCAGGTCGAACTCCTCGTCCCGCTCGAACCGCTCGTCCAGCGCCTCCACGGACGTGAACCGGTCGATGCGGTACACCCGCTGCTCCCCCGCGGACCCCTCCCCGTCGCGCACGGCCGCCGCCAGATACCAGACGCCCGCCTTCAGAACGAGGCCGTACGGTTCCAGCTCCCGCTCCACCGGATCCGCCCGCCGGTCCCGGCGCGCGTACGCGACCCGCAGCGCCCGGTCGCCCCACACCGCCTCCGCGACCGCGGGCAGCAGCTCGGGGGTGCGCGGCTCCTGGAACCAGCCCGGCGCGTCCAGGTGGAACCGCTGCGCCGCCGTGCGCGACGCGTCCCGCACCGACGGGGTCAGCGCCGCCGACACCTTGAGCCGGGCCGCCGACGCCGCGTCCGCCAGGCCCATCTCGCGCAGCGCCCCGGGCACCCCGGACAGGAACAGCGCCTCCGCCTCGCCGCGGGCCAGGCCCGTCAGCCGCGTACGGTATCCGCCGATCAGCCGGTAGCCGCCGACCCGGCCCCGGTCCGCGTAGACCGGGACGCCCGCCTCCGAGAGCGCCTGCGCGTCGCGCGTCACCGTCCGCTCGGAGACCTCCAGTTCGCGCGCCAGCTCGGCGGCGGTCATCGACGGCCGGGACTGGAGCAACAGCACCATCTTGATCAGGCGGGCAGCACGCATGCCGCCATCATGGACAGCTCAGCCCCTCGTGGTGGTGAAGTGCATGACCGAGAACGTCGCGCCCTGCGGATCCGCGAGGACGGCGGACCGGCCCGTCGGGATCGCCGTCGGCGCCACCAGGACGCGCCCGCCCAGCTCCTCGCAGCGCGCGGCCGTGGCGTCCGGGGCGTCCACGGCGACGTAGAGGTTCCAGTGGGAGGGCAGATCGAGCGGGAACTCGCCGGCCGAGGCGGTCGACATGTCGACCATCCCGCCGAAGGCGTCGTCCGCCACCGTCCACTCCGTGTACGTGGCCCCGTCGCCGAAGGGGCGCTGTCGCGTGCCCCAGCCGAGCACCGACTGGTAGAAGTCCACCGCGCCCGCCCCGTCCCGCGTGAGCAGCTCGAACCAGCAGAAGCTGCTCGGCACGTCCACCGCTTCGAAGCCCGCGTGCGACAGCGGGTCCCACAGGCCGAACGGGGCCCCCGCCGGATCCTGGCAGACCGCGAGCCTGCCCTGCCCCGCCACGGGCACCGGACCGGCGACGACCCGGCCGCGATTGCCGCCCACGCGCGCGGTGACCGCGTCGATCCCGCTGGACTGGAAGTACGGCAGCCAGGCCGCGGGCTCGCGCGGTTCCGCCGCCGGGCCGACCCCGGCGACCAGGTGCCCGTCCTCGGCGTCGAGCGCGAACATGGCGTAGCCGTCGGTCGCCGGGTCGTCCGCGGGCCGCGAACGCCAGCCGAACAGCGCCTCGTAGAAGCTACGGGCCCCGTCCGGGTCCGGCGTGGACAGGTCGGCCCAGCAGGGAGCGGAGGGGGTCTTGGAGATCTGCACGCGAATGCCTCCCACGGCCGGGCAGCCCCCCTTGACGACCCGTCCATTCACGCACGCGTGCCCTGCCCCGGCAATCGGGACAGGGCACAGACGCGACCGGTAGGAACCGGCAGGTACTACAGGCCGTAGCGCTCGCGCGCCTCCTTCACGGCCGTCGCCTTGACCTCGCCGCGGCGGGCGAGCTGGGCGAGGGCCGCGACGACGATCGACTCGGCGTCGACACCGAAGTGGCGGCGCGCGTCCTCACGGGTGTCGGAGAGGCCGAAGCCGTCCGCGCCCAGCGAGGTGTAGTCCTGCTCGACCCACTGCGCGATCTGGTCGGGAACCTGGCGCATGTAGTCGGAGACGGCCAGGACCGGGCCCTGCGCACCGGCGAGCGCCTGGCGGACGAACGGGATCCGCTCCTCGCCCTTCAGCAGCGCCTCGTCGGCATCGAGGGCGTCACGGCGCAGCTCGGTCCAGGAGGTCGCCGACCACACGTCGGCGGCGACGCCCCACTCCTCGGCGAGCAGCCGCTGCGCCTTGAGGGTCCAGTGGATGGCCGTACCGGAGCCGATGAGGTTGATGCGCGGGGCGTTCGCCGCCGCCACGTCCACGCCCGCGGTCTCCGCCGTGTTGAAGCGGTACAGACCCTTGATGATGGCCTCGTCGAGACCCTCCACGCCCGGCTTGGCCGGCTGCGGCATCGGCTCGTTGTAGACCGTCAGGTAGTAGAAGACGTCCTGGTCCTCGCCCGGCTTGGCCTCGCCGTACATGCGGCGCAGGCCCTCCTTCATGATGACCGCGATCTCGTACGCGAAGGCCGGGTCGTACGACAGGGCCGCCGGGTTGGTCGCCGCGATCATCGGCGAGTGGCCGTCCGCGTGCTGCAGCCCCTCACCCGTCAGCGTCGTGCGTCCCGCGGTGGCGCCGACGACGAAGCCGCGGCCCATCTGGTCGGCGAGCTGCCAGAACTGGTCGCCGGTGCGCTGCCAGCCGAACATCGAGTAGAAGATGTACAGCGGGATCATCTGCTCGCCGTGCGTCGAGTACGACGTGGCGGCGGCGATGAAGTCGGCGAGCGAGCCCGCCTCGTTGATCCCCTCGTTGAGGATCTGGCCCGACTCGGACTCCTTGTAGTACATGAGCTGGTCACGGTCGACCGGGTCGTACGTCTGCCCCTTGGGCGAGTACAGGCCGAGCGACGGGAACAGCGACTCCATGCCGAAGGTGCGCGCCTCGTCGGGGATGATCGGCACCCAGCGCTTGCCGGACGTCTTGTCCCGTACGAGGTCCTTCAGGAGCCGTACGAGCGCCATCGTCGAGGCGACGGACTGCGAGCCGGAGCCCTTGTCGAACGAGGCGAACGCCTTGTCGGCGGGGGCGGGCAGCGGCGCGAGCGGCTGCGTACGGCGGGCCGGGGCCGGACCGCCCAGGGCGGCACGGCGCTCCGCCAGGTAGCGCAGCTCGGGCGAGCCCTCGGCGGGACGCGCGTAAGGAACGACACCGTCCTCGAAGCGGCTGTCCGGGATCGGCAGGTCAAGGAGGTCACGCATGTCCTTGAACTCGTCGATCGTCAGCTTCTTCATCTGGTGGTTGGCGTTCTTCGACTCGAAGCCCTTGCCGAGCGTGAAGCCCTTGACGGTCTGCGTGAGGATGACCGTCGGGGCGCCCTTGTGCTCGACGGCCGCCTTGTACGCCGCGTACACCTTGCGGGGCTCGTGGCCGCCGCGCGAGGTGTGGAAGCACTCGGAGATCTTGTCGTCGGACAGGACCTTCGCGAGCTCGACCAGCGCCGGGCCGGTGCCGAAGAAGTTCTCGCGGATGTAGGCGACGTCGCGCGTCTGGTACGTCTGGAACTGGGCGTCCGGGACCTCACGGAGCCGCTCCAGGAGCGCGCCGGTGGTGTCGAGCTGGAACAGCTCGTCCCACGCGTTGCCCCACATCGACTTGATGACGTTCCAGCCGGAGCCGCGGAACTGCGCCTCGAGCTCCTGCACGACGCGGAAGTTCGGGCGGACCGGGCCGTCCAGGCGCTGCAGGTTGCAGTTGATGACGAAGGTCAGGTTGTCCAGACCCTCGCGGGCCGCGAGGGTGAGCGCCGAGGTCGACTCGGGCTCGTCCATCTCGCCGTCGCCGAGGAAGGCCCAGACGTGCGAGTTCGAGGTGTCCTTGATGTTCCGCGCGGTCAGGTAGCGGTTGAACCGTGCCTGGTAGATCGCGGAGAGCGGGCCGAGGCCCATCGACACGGTCGGGAACTCCCACAGCCACGGCAGCCGGCGCGGGTGCGGGTACGACGGCAGACCGTCGCCCCCCGCCTCGCGGCGGAAGTTGTCGAGCTGCGCCTCGGAGAGGCGGCCGTCGAGGAAGGCGCGGGCGTAGATGCCGGGGGAGGCGTGGCCCTGGATGTACAGCTGGTCGCCGGAGCCGTCCCCCTCCTTGCCTTTGAAGAAGTGGTTGAAGCCGGTCTCGTACAGCCAGGCGGCCGAGGCGAAGGTGGCGATGTGGCCGCCGACGCCGTGCTTCGAGCCACGGGTCACCATCGCGGCCGCGTTCCAGCGGTTGTACGCGGTGATCTTGGCTTCCATCTCCATGTCACCGGGGAAGTCCGGCTCGGCGGAGGTGGGGATCGAGTTGATGTACTCGGTCGACAGGAGCTTGGGCAGCGGCAGGCCGCCGGCCTCGCCGCGCTCCAGCGTGCGTCGCATCAGCTGCGCGGCACGGTGCGGCCCGGCCGCCTTGGTGACGGCGTCCAGGGAGGCCTGCCATTCGGCGGTCTCCTCGGGGTCGCGGTCCGGGAGCTGGTCGAGCTCGCTCGGCTGGATGCGCATGGGGTCGGTCATAGTCGCCGCACGCCTTCCTGAGTCGAAGGGGGTGGGGTGGGGGTGCCCTTGGTCTTTGGCAGGACAGGGCGGGGTCCCGGTGGAGACCCGCCAGTGACAATAACTCCGTGATCGATGATCGATCAAAGGTTCGCCGGGTAAAACCTCTCCAGATCGAGAAAGTAGGCACAAGGTGCCACGACCCGGGGCACTCCGTGCCCCGCCAGGGACGCGGGGAACTGCGCGAACGGCCACGATGCGCGATCGGACCGCGACGCACCGCACATGGCAGGCGAATCCGCCGTCAAGGACGGGGCGCACACCCGAGAACATGCGCCTTGACCAGCGCCGCGATCTCGGGATCCCGCCGCCGAAACGCCGCGACAAGCGCCTCGTGCTCCTCCGCGTAGGACTGCTGAACGGTCCCCAGCCACCGGATGGACAGCGCGGTGAAGACCTCGATCCCGAGCCCTTCCCATGTGTGCAGCAGCACAGAATTACCCGCGGCCCGCACCAGCTCCCGGTGGAACCCGACCGTGTGCCGCACCTGCGCGGTCCCGTCGGCCTCCTGGTCGGCCCGGTAGAGCGCGGCGACATGGGGCTCCAGGGCCGAGCAGTCCTCCGCCAGACGGCCACAGGCGAGCTCCGCCGCGATCGCCTCCAGACCGGCCCGCACCGGATAGCTCTCCTCCAGGTCGGCCGCCGACAGATTGCGGACCCGAACACCCTTGTTGGGCGCCGACTCGATCAGCCGCAGCGACTCCAGCTCCCGCAGCGCCTCCCGTACGGGCGTCTGGCTGACCTCCAGCTCCGTGGCGATCCGGCGCTCCACGATGCGCTCACCCGGCTTCCAGCGGCCGCTGACGATCCCCTCCACGATGTGCTCGCGGATCTGCTCGCGCAGCGAGTGGACGACCGGCGTGGTCATGAGGGCTCCTCCGGAGGGCCAAGGGAGTTGACGACTAGACAATACGGCGGCGCCCCCGCCCGGAGGTGCTCCGGACGGGGGCGCCACAGGTGAGGCTGGTAACAGCCGCCACCTTGAAGTACTGCCTGAAGTACGGCGAAGTACTACAGACGGTGCTCGTCGTACTACAGACCCAGCTCGACCTCGAACTCGCCGGCCTCGAGGATCTGCTTGACCGTCGTCAGGTAGCGGGCGGCGTCCGCGCCGTCCACCAGACGGTGGTCGTAGGAGAGCGTCACGTACGTCATGTCGCGGACGGCGATGGTCTCGCCCAGGTCCGGGTGGTCGATGACGACGGGGCGCTTCACCGTGGCACCGATGCCCAGGATGGCGACCTGGTTCGGCGGGACGATGACCGTGTCGAAGAGCGCGCCGCGCGACCCCGTGTTGGAGATCGTGAAGGTGGCGCCCGACAGGTCGTCCGGGGCGATCTTGTTCGTGCGGACCTTGTTGGCCAGCTCCGCGGTCTTCTTCGAGATGCCCGCGATGTTGAGGTCACCCGCGCCCTTGATGACCGGGGTCATCAGGCCCTTCTCGGAGTCGACGGCGATGCCGACGTTCTCCGAGTCGAAGTAGGTGATCGTGCCCTCGTCGTAGTTCAGGCGCGCGTTGATGACCGGGTGGGCCTTCAGCGCCTGGACGGCGGCCTTGACGAAGAACGGCATCGGGGACAGCTTGACGCCCTCGCGGGCGGCGAACGCGTCCTTGGCCTTGGCACGGAGCTTCATCAGCTTCGTGATGTCGACCTCGATGACCGAGGACAGCTGCGCCTGGTCGTGCAGCGCCTTGTGCATGTTGTCCGCGATGGCCTTGCGGATGCGCGGCAGCTTGACCGTCTGGCCACGCAGCGGCGACGCCTCGAGGGCCGGGGACTTCGGCGCCGCGGAGGCGGCCGGGGCGGCGGCCGGAGCCTGCGCCTTGGCGGCCTCGGCAGCGGCGGTCACGTCCTGCTTGCGGATGCGGCCGCCGACGCCGGAGCCCTTGACCGTGGACAGGTCCACGTTGTTCTCCGAGGCGAGCTTGCGCACCAGCGGCGTCACGTAGGCGCCGTCGTCCGCGGCGGAGGAGGCCGGTGCCTTGGGCGCGGCGGCCGGGGCCGGGGCCGGGGCGGGCTGCGACGGGGCCGGGTCGGGCGCCGGGGCGGTCTGCTGCTGCGGGGCCGGGGCCGAGGGGGCCTGCGGCGCCGGAGCCGGAGCGGCGGGGGCGGCCGGGGCCTGCTGGGCCGGGGCGGCCTGCTGCGGCGCCGGAGCCTCCTGAGCGGGGGCGGCGGGCTGCGCGGGCGCGGCGGCCGGAGCGGCACCGGGCGCACCGATGACGGCGAGCTTGGCGCCGACCTCGGCGGTCTCGTCCTCGGCGACGGTGATCTCCAGGAGCACACCGGCGACGGGGGAGGGGATCTCGGTGTCGACCTTGTCGGTGGAGACCTCGAGCAGGGGCTCGTCCTCCGCGACCTCCTCGCCGACCTCCTTCAGCCAACGGGTGACGGTGCCCTCGGTGACGGACTCGCCCAGCGCGGGCAGCGTCACGTCGGTGCCCTCGGCGGAGCCGGAACCGGCCGACGCCTCGGGGGTCGGGGCCGGGGCGGGGGCCTCGGCCTCGGTGGACGGCGCGGCCTCGGCGGGCTGGGCCGGCTCGGCGGCCGGGGCCTGCTCCTGGGCCGGGGCGCCGGAGCCGTCGTCGATGACGGCCAGCTCGGCGCCGACCTCGACGGTCTCGTCCTCGGCGACCTTGATGGAGGCCAGCACGCCGGCGGCGGGCGAGGGGATCTCGGTGTCGACCTTGTCGGTCGACACCTCGAGCAGCGGCTCGTCGACCTCGACGCGCTCGCCCTCGGCCTTCAGCCAGCGGGTGACAGTGCCCTCGGTGACGCTCTCACCGAGCGCCGGAAGGGATACGGAAACCGCCATGGTTTCTGTTGCTCCTTAACGATGCGCAACCACGGGTGCCGTGTTGCGGAAGTCTGTGTCGGTCGGTCGTCGCGCCCAGTTCTCGCGACGCTGTGGCGTGGCGCGGACGCTGCTCAGTCGTGCGAGTGCAGCGGCTTGCCGGCGAGCGCCAGGTGGGCCTCGCCCATCGCCTCGTTCTGCGTCGGGTGGGCGTGGATCAGCTGGGCGACCTCGGCGGGCAGCGCCTCCCAGTTGTAGATCAGCTGGGCTTCGCCGACCTGCTCGCCCATACGGTCGCCGACCATGTGGACGCCGACCACGGCACCGTCCTTGACCTGCACGAGCTTGATCTCGCCCGCGGTCTTCAGGATCTTGGACTTGCCGTTGCCCGCAAGGTTGTACTTCAGAGCGACGACCTTGTCCGCACCGTAGATCTCCTTGGCCTTGGCCTCGGTGATGCCCACGGACGCGACCTCGGGGTGGCAGTACGTCACCCGCGGCACGCCGTCGTAGTCGATCGGCACGGTCTTGAGACCGGCGAGACGCTCCGCCACCAGGATGCCCTCGGCGAAGCCGACGTGCGCGAGCTGGAGCGTCGGGACGAGGTCACCGACGGCCGAGATCGTCTCGACGTTGGTGCGCATGTACTCGTCGACGAGGACGTAGCCGCGGTCCATGGCGACGCCCTGCTCCTCGTAGCCGAGGCCCTGGGAGACCGGGCCGCGGCCGATGGCGACGAGCAGCACCTCGGCCTCGAAGGTCTTGCCGTCGGCGAGGGTCACGCGGACGCCGTCCTGCGTGTACTCGGCCTTGTCGAAGAAGGTGCCGAGGTTGAACTTGATGCCGCGCTTGCGGAACGCGCGCTCCAGAAGCTTCGAGCTGTTCTCGTCCTCGACCGGCACGAGGTGCTTGAGGCCCTCGACGACGGTGACGTCGGTGCCGAAGGACTTCCACGCCGAGGCGAACTCGACGCCGATGACGCCGCCGCCGAGCACGATCGCCGACTTCGGGACGCGGTCCAGCTTCAGCGCGTGGTCCGAGGAGATGATGCGGTTGCCGTCGATCTCCAGGCCCGGCAGCGACTTCGGCACGGAGCCGGTCGCGAGGAGGACGTGGCGGCCCTGGACTCGCTGGCCGTTCACGTCCACGGAGGTCGGGGAGGACAGCTTGCCCTCACCCTCGATGTACGTCACCTTGCGCGAGGCGATCAGCCCCTGCAGGCCCTTGTAGAGCCCGGAGATGACGTCGTCCTTGTACTTGTGGACGGCCTCGATGTCGATGCCCTCGAAGGTCGCCTTGACGCCGAACTGCTCGCTCTCGCGGGCCTGGTCGGCGATCTCGCCCGCGTGCAGCAGGGCCTTCGTCGGGATGCAGCCGTTGTGCAGGCAGGTGCCGCCGACCTTGCCCTTCTCGATCAGAGCGACGTCGAGACCCAGCTGCGAGGCACGCAGAGCCGCGGCGTAACCGCCGCTGCCACCGCCGAGGATCACTAGGTCGAAAACGGTGCTGGCGTCGTTCGCCACGTCACGTCCTCCATGCATGTGCGCCGTACGCCGGTCTCCGATGACCGCGCGGCGGCTGGTGTTCGGCCGCTCGTTCTTCGGCCCTGTGGTGGGGGCCCTGTCCTGCCGCCCCCCATCCTCGCACTTGTCGCAGGCATGCGGGACGCCGGGCCGGTCACTGAGACCCCGGTTACACCGCGGGCGGGTGGGACAGATGCGGGTCGAGCCCGCTTGTTCGTCGAAAGCGAACAGCCCCGGGCGCTCACGCCCGGGGCTGTCACCAGTGACTACGCGGGATCAGCCGAGCTCGCCCGCGGCCGTGCGCTCCGCGAGGCGGACCAGCGTACGGACCGCCGAACCGGTGCCGCCCTTGGGCGTGTAACCGAACGGGCCGCCCTCGTTGAAGGCCGGGCCCGCGACGTCCAGGTGGGCCCACGTGATGCCCTCGCCGACGAACTCCTGGAGGAAGAGACCGGCGACCAGGCCGCCGCCCATCCGCTCGCCCATGTTGGCGATGTCGGCGGTCGCCGAGTCCATGCCCTTGCGCAGGTGCGAGGGGAGCGGCATCGGCCACGCCGGCTCGCCGACCTCCTCGGCGATCTCGTGGATCTCCGTACGGAAGGCTTCGTCGTTGGACATGATCCCGTAGGTGCGGCTGCCGAGCGCGAGCACCATGGCGCCGGTCAGGGTCGCCACGTCGATGATCGCGTCCGGCTCCTCCTCGGAGGCCTTGGCGAGGGCGTCGGCCAGGACCAGGCGGCCCTCGGCGTCCGTGTTGAGCACCTCGACCGTCTTGCCGGAGTACATGCGCAGCACGTCACCGGGGCGGGTGGCGGAGCCGGACGGCATGTTCTCGGCGAGCGCCAGCCAGCCGGTGACGTTCACCTGGAGCTTGAGGCGGGCCGCGGTGACGACGGCGGCGAACACGGCGGCGGCGCCGGCCATGTCGCACTTCATCGTCTCGTTGTGCCCGGCCGGCTTCAGCGAGATGCCGCCCGAGTCGTACGTGATGCCCTTGCCGACGAAGGCGAGGTGCTTGTCCGCCTTGGAGCTCGTGTACGAGAGCTTCACCAGACGCGGGCCCGCGGCGGAACCGGCGCCGACGCCGAGGATGCCGCCGAAGCCGCCCTTGACGAGCGCCTTCTCGTCGAGGACCTGCACCTTGATGCCGTGCTCCTTGCCGGCCGCCTGGGCGACGGCGGCGAAGGCCTCCGGGTTGAGGTCGTTCGGCGGGGTGTTGATCAGGTCACGGGCGCGGTTCAGCTCCTCGCCGAGCGCGGTGGCGCGCTCGATCTCGGCCTTGTACGCCTTGTCGCGGGGCTTGGTGCCGAGCAGGGCCACCTCGGCGAGGGGCGCCTTGGCGTTCTTCGCGTCCTTCGCGGACTCCTTGTAGGCGTCGAAGGAGTACGCGCCGAGCAGCGCGCCCTCGGCGACCGCACCGGCGTCCTCGGCGTCCTCGACCGGCAGCGCGAACGCGGCCTTCTTCGCACCGGCGAGGGTGCGGGCGGCGACGCCCGCGGCGCGGCGCAGCGACTCCGCGTCGAACACCTCGTCCTCTTCGGGGAGCGGGCCGAGGCCGACCGCCAGCACGACCGGCGCCTTGAAGCCGGAAGGCGCGGGGAGCTTGGTCACCTCGCCCTCGCCGCCCGCGGCGCCGAGGGTCTCCAGGACGGAGGCGAGCTTGCCGTCGTACGCCTTGTCCACGGCCTCCGCGCCGGGCGCGACGACCAGGCCCTTGTCGCTCTTGGCGACACCGACGACGATGGCGTCGGCGCGCAGGCCGCTGGCCGCGGCGGTGCTGAGAGTCAGAGCAGTCACTGTGGTGAGGTCCCTCTTTCGTGTTGCGGGGTTTGGGTGGCCCGGTTCGGAGCCTACGCCGGTGTCGTTCGTGCCGCCCCGTCGAGGTCGCCGTCACGGGGCTCCGCCCCGGACCCCGCTCCTCGACCACCGGAGGGGCTCAATTTACGGCCAGCGTCACCAGTGTGGCCGTCGCCGCCGTCTCCGCCACCGCTCCGAACACGTCACCCGTCACCCCGCCGAACCTGCGCACGCACCTGCGCAGCAGCAACTCGGCCGCGCCGCAGCCCAGTACGACGGCGGGTGTCGCCACCGGCGACAGCGGGGCCGCCAGGACGGCGATCGCCGCGCCCGTCAACAGGGCGGCCCTCGGTGACACCGTTTCGGCGACCGCCGCGCCCAGGCCCTCCGGGCGGGCCGCCGGGACGCCGGTGCGGGAGGCGAGGGTCAGGGCGAGGCGGGCGGTCACGGCGGAGAGGGTGGCCGCGACGGCGCCGTGAAACCAGGAGTCCGCGTACAGCTGGGCCAGGACGGCGACCTGGGCGAGCAGGGTGAGGACGAGGGTCACGACGCCGAACGGGCCGATGTCCGACTGCTTCATGATGGCCAGCGCGTCCGCCGGAGGCTTCCCGCTGCCGAGGCCGTCGGCGACGTCCGCGAGGCCGTCCAGGTGCAGGCCCCGGGTGAGGACCGCCGGGACCGCGACGGAGGCGACCGCCGCGAGGAGCGCGCCCGCGCCGAGCAAGGTCAGCGCCCCGCCGAGCGCGGCCGCCGCGAGCCCGACGACCAGGCCGGCCAGCGGGGCGCACACCATGCCGGCGCGGGCGGCGTCCCGGTCCCAGCGGGTGACGGTGACGGGCAGCACGGTGAGGGTGCCGAAGGCGAAACGTATGCCGTCGGCGAGGGCGGCGCGGGAGCTTGTTGCGGACACCGGGGGAGGTTATCCCGGGACGCACCGGCGGACGGCGGGCCGGTCACGCAGCGCCGTGGCGCCGCACAGGGCGAGCGCGGCGAGGATCGCGGCCAGGTGCTCCTTGCCCGCCAGATTGGGCTCGACCAGGCACTCGGTGACCATGAGAGTGATGACGAGGGCGGCTGTCCAGCGGGCCCGGTGGCGCCAGCACACGTAGACCGCGAGCCCGACGACCGCCGCCGACGGGCCGTTGTCCACGACCTGCGCCTCGGACGCGAGCAGGCCGAGCGGAGCGTCCGGGCCGAGCGCGACGCCGAGCCGCGCGTAGAGGGTGCCGGCGAGCGTGGCCACGTACGCGATGGCGAGGGTGCGGCGGCGGCCGAGGCACAGTTCCGCGATGCCGAACACCAGCAGGATCTGCGCGAGCGCGCCCCAGACGGGGAGATCGAGCGCCGGGACGAAGAGGGAGAGCGGGGTGCGGAGCAGGGCGAGCCGGAGCGGGTCCCCGGCGCGGACCGAGCCGATGTCCTGGACCGGCTGGTAGCCCCAGGGCTGGTTCTGCGCGTACTGGAACGCCGCCGTCAGGCATAGGGCGGCCGTCGTCAGCGGGACCGAACGCCACCGGCGGGCGAGGAGCCGTGCGCGTACGAGGCCGAACAGGGGCCCCCATTCCCGGGCGGCCCCTGCGCGCAAGGCGGTCATCCGTGGTGCTCCAGGCGCGGGCGGCGGCGCAGCGCGGGCAGGGCCGGTACGTCGAGGAAGCCCTCGGCGCGGGCCGAGGCGAGGCCGATGCGCGGCAGGTCGGCGCTCTTCTCGAAGAGCAGGAAGCGGGGTGCCCAGACGGGGCGGTACTTGGCGTTGGCCCGGTACAGCGACTCGATCTGCCACCACCGCGAGAAGAAGCTGAGCAGCGCCCGCCACAGGCGCAGCACCGGGCCCGCGCCGAGTCGCGCGCCGCGTTCGAAGACGGAGCGGAACATGGCGAAGTTCAGCGAGACCTGAGTGATCCCGATCTCGGGGGCGCGGCGGAGGAGTTCGATGACCATGAACTCCATGAGGCCGTTGCCGCAGGCGCGGTCGCGGCGCATCAGGTCGAGGGAGAGCCCGGCGGCGCCCCACGGCACGAAGGAGAGCACCGCTCTCAACTCCCCGCGCGCGTCCGTGCATTCGAGCATCACGCACTGGCCGTCGGCCGGGTCGCCGAGGCGGCCGAGCGCCATCGAGAAGCCGCGTTCGGTGGCACCGTCGCGCCAGTCGTCGGCGCGCTTCAGGAGGTTCGTCATCTCGGCGGCCGGGATGTCCTCGTGGCGGCGGACGCGGACCGTGTAGCCCGCGCGCCCGACCCGGTTGTGGGCCTGGCGGACGGTGCGCATCGCCCGGCCCTCCAGGGTGAACCCCGCGGTCTCCACGACGGCCTCGTCGCCGAGTTCGAGGGCGTCCAGGCCGTGCCGCGCGTAGATGGTGCCCGCCTCCTCGCTCGCGCCCATCACGGCGGGCAGCCAGCCGTGCACGCGCGCCTCGGTGAGCCAGGCCGCGATGGCGCCGGGCCACGCCTCCGGGTCGCCGATCGGGTCGCCGGAGGCCAGGGAGACGCCGCCGAGCACCCGGTAGGTCACCGCCGCCTTGCCCGTCGGGGACCAGACGACGCTCTTCTCGCGGCGCAGCGCGAAGTAGCCGAGCGAGTCGCGGGCGCCGCCCTTGTCGAGCAGGGCGCGCAGCCGCGACTCGTCCTCGGGGGAGAGGGGGTCGACGGCGCGGCGGGAGCGGAAAGCGGCGTGGACGACGGCGATCAGGAGAGCGGTGGACAGGACGTTGACGGCGACGTCGACCCAGTGGGGGGTGGTGATGCCCGGGTGGCGCGAGTCGTCGACCGCGACCGAGACGAGGCGCAGGGCGCCGTAGCGCCAGCGCTCCAGGAAGGTCGAGCTGTGGCCGTGATCGGTGAGGGTGACCAGGAACGCGGCGAAGAGCGAGGTGGCGAGCAGGCCGCAGCCCGCGACGACCGCCGCGAGCCTCGGGTTCGAACGGTCGCCCTTCGCGTAGAACTCGCGGCGGCCCAGGAGGAGGGCGGCCACGAACACGGCGGTCAGCGCGAGCGAGATCCAGTTCTGCGCGTACTGCCGGACCTCCGGGAAGCACATCACGCAGCCGAACAGCAGCAGGAAGAGGCCGCTCAGAACCAGGTTGAGGATCCATGCCGCGCGTTTGCGCCGCCGCATCGTGACCGCGAGGAACCAGGCGACGATCGCGGAGGAGAACCCCGCCGCGAGGAGGTACGGGGTGAAGTAGTTCTCCGAGTTGTGGCGCCGCAGGTCCTGGCCGAACGAGAACCAGACGGCGCTCAGCAGATTGAGGGACGTGACCGACCGGAGGTACCGGACGGTGAACCGCGCGGCGCGCCGTGAGGTCGGTGTGCTGGTGGACTGTGGCTCTCCGGTGACGCCCATACAGGCGAGCATATGGGCGCTTTGGTGGAGTTATGGGTGATTTGCGGTCGGCGTCGCCGCCCCCGGGTGCGACGCCGTCACAGGGCGACGCGGGCCCCGAGTGCTACGCCTCGGGGGTGTTCGCGTCGTCGGTGTCGGTGTCGGTGTCCGCGTCCTCGTCGGTCTTCGGCTGCTCCGCCTCCGGCAGCTCCGCCGCGAGCGCCGCCGCCGACTGCACCAGGGGCAGCGCGAGCAGCCCGCCCGCGCCGCCGCCGAGGCGGACACCCTGGTCGAGGAGCGGGTCCATCGCCATCCGGTCCAGCGCCTTCGCCTGGGCGGGCTCGCCGCTCGTGTGCGCCGCCAGCCACCAGTCCGGGGCGCGGAACGCGACGCGCTGGCCGACCAGGGCGCAGGCCGCCGACACGACGCCGTCCAGGATCACCGGCATCCGGCGCACGGCGGACTGGAGCAGGAACCCGGTGGCGGCGGCGAGGTCCGCGCCGCCGACCGTGGCGAGGAGCTGCAGCTGGTCGCCGAGGACCGGGCGCGCCCGGCGCAGCGCGTCCCGCACCGCCGCGCACTTGCGCATCCACGCCAGGTCGTCGATGGGGTCGCCGCCGCGCCCCGTGACGACGGAGGCGTCGGTGCCGCACAGCGCCGCGACGAGCGTGGCCGCCGCCGTGGTGCCGCCCACGCTGAGGTCGCCGAGCACCACCAGATCCGTACCCGAGTCGGCCTCCTCGTCGGCGAGCGCCATGCCGGCGCGGAACGCCTGCTCGGCCTCGTCCAGGGTCAGCGCGTCCTCGGTGTCGATACGCCCGGAGCCGCGCCGTACCCGGTGGCTCACGACGGCCGCGGGGAGTTCGTCCGGCTCGCAGTCGAGCGCCATGTCGACGATGCGGACGCCGACGCCGAGCCGCCGGGCCAGGACCGCGCCCGCGCTCGCGCCCTCGACGGCCTCGCGGACCAGGGCCGCGGCGCTGCCGGCGGCCCGCTTCGACACACCGAGCTCCGCGATCCCGTGGTCACCGGCGAAGAGGATCACGCGGGGCCGCGCGACCGGCCGCACCGGCACCGAACCCTGGGCGGCGCTCAGCCACTCGCCCAGTTCGTCGAGGCGGCCGAGGGCGCCCGGCGGCACGGCGAACCGGGCCCTGCGCTCCTCGGCGTCGCGGCGGGTCCCGCCGTCGGGGCGCTCGATCAGGTCGGTGAAGTCGTCGAGATTCAGCGAGCTCATTCGCCGAACAGTACCGGCCGGTTCCGCCCAGGACCCGTGGCGTCCCCCAGGTCCCGGCGCCCCCTCCGCCGAGCCTCCGACCCGCCGTCACCTCGCGCGACGCACCGACTCCGTAGCGTCATTGCGTGGCGACTGATCATCCCTTACGTTCGCATTTACATCTGATTGTCGTACCGCGTGAACGGCGGCCCCACGGGCAGCCGGCGGCACCAGGAGCCCGGTCAGGAGCCCCGCACAGGGGCCTCGGTCAGGAGTTGACGCAGACATGTCCCGCACCGCGCAGGCCGTGGCCGCCCGCCGCCCCGCCTACCTCACCGAACTCGCCCAGGGCACCGAGCGCTTCCACGAGCGGCCCCGCCCGGACTGCCCCTGGTGCGGCTCCACCAAGCTGCGCACCCGGCTGCGCACCACCGACCTGCTCCAGCACAAGCCCGGCACCTTCACCGTCGACCAGTGCGAGGTGTGCGGCCACTCCTTCCAGAACCCCCGCCTCACCGCCGAGGGCCTCGCCTTCTACTACCGCGACTTCTACGACGGCCTCTACGCGAACCAGGCCGAGAAGATCTTCGGCCCGCAGAGCTCCGCCAGACGCCACCTGCGCGCGGCCCGCGCCCTGCGCAAGTACATCGAGCCCGAGAGCTGGCTGGACATCGGCACCGGCCGCGCCCACTTCCCCGCCGTCGCCCGCAGCGTCATGCCCTACACCGCGTTCGACGGCCTCGACGTCGGCCCGGCCGTCGAGGAGGGCCGCAGACGCGGCCGCATCCAGCGGGCCCACCGCGGTCTCCTCACCGACCTCGCGCCCCGCCTCGCGGGCCGCTACGACGCCATGACGATGTTCCACCACCTGGAGCACGCCATCGAACCCCGCGAGGAGCTCAAGGCCGCCCACCGCGTCCTGCGCCCCGGCGGCCACCTCCTCATCGAGGTCCCCGACCCCGAGAGCCGCTACGCGAAGCTGCTGCGCAAATGGTGGGTGCCGTACTTCCAGCCCCAGCACCTGCACTTCATCCCGCTCGCCAACCTCCGCACGGAGCTGCGCGCCCTCGGCTTCACGGTCGTCGCCGTCGACCGCCGCGAGCCCCACGTCCCGCTCGACCTGTCGGCCGCCTGCGCCCTGCTCCTCGGCCACTGCCTGCCCGACCGCGACGACCCGTGGCGCAGGCCCCCGGGCCGTTTCCGGCGCCGCCTCCGCCAGGTCCTCGTCTACGTGGCGGCCCCCGCCTTCGTCGCCTGCTACGCCGCCGACGTACTGCTCGCCCCGCTGGTCAGCCGCACCCGCTTCTCGAACGCGTACCGGATCATCGCCCGCCGCAACCCGTAAGGGCGTTCAGCCGCGCAACGCGAGCGCCTGGCCCGCGACGACCAGCAGCACCTGCTCGCACTCGCCCGCGAACGCGGCGTTCAGACGGCCGAGTTCGTCGCGGTAGCGGCGCCCGGACGCGGTCGCGGGCACGATCCCGGAGCCGACCTCGTTCGAGACGGCGACGACGGTGCGCCGGGTCCGCCGCACCCCGTCGACGAGTTCGGCCACTCTCCCGCGCAGCGCCTTCTCCCCGCCCCCCGCCCACTCGGCGTCGTCCCAGGCCCCGACCTCGTCCATGACGTGCGTCAGCCACAGCGACAGGCAGTCCACGAGCAGCGGCGCCGGGTCGCCCGCGTCGGCGAGGAGCGGGAGCAGGTCGCAGCTCTCGGTGGTCCGCCACGACCCCGGCCGCCGCTCACGGTGTACGGCGACGCGCTGGGCCCACTCGGTGTCCCCGCCCCGGGTGCCGCCGGTGGCCACGTACAGCACGTCGGGGAAGGCGGCCAGGCGCCGCTCCGCCTCCACCGACTTCCCGGACCGGGCGCCGCCGAGGACCAGCGCCCTGCGCGGCACGTCGGGCACGCTCTCGTACGCGCCGACGATCAGGGTCGTCCCGTCGGGCACGGCCCGCGCACCCGCCGCGGCGAGCCGCCGGTCCAGCTCCGGGCCGGGCGGCACGTCGTGGTCCACATGTACGGCGACGACATCGGTGACGGCCCCGATCGCCCCCGCTGAGCGCAGCCGCGCCAGCGCGTCCGGCCGCCCGGTCACATCGAGGACCACCATCTCGTACGGGCTTCGCGCCCCTTCGAGCCCCGCGGGCGCGGCACCCGGCGGCAGATACAGCACCCGCTCGCCCTCGGGCCCCACCACCTCGTACCCGGTACCGGGCGCGTCCAGGGCGAGCGCCCGCACCCGGTGCCCGGTCAGCAGCGCCAGCTCCCGCCCGTCCGGCACCCGGGCCGGCTGCGGAAGGCCCGCCGGTACCTCGACCGCGGGCCCGTCGTGCGGATGCGAGAGCAGCACCTGCCGTACGCCGCCGAGGCTGTGCCCCGCGCGGGCCGCGGCGAACGCGGCGCCCGGCGTCAGGTCGAGCAGCAGCACCCCGTCGACGAGCAGCGCCGTCGCGGCGCGGGCTTGCGGTCCGAGCGCGGTCGCGCACGCCGCGCAGGGGCAGTCGGGGCGGGGCAGTCCTTCGGGGGCTCCGGTGCCGAGCAGAGTCAGTTCCACGAGAAGATCTTCCCGCGCCCCCGCACGGGCCGCGCGCCCGGCTACGCTTCCAGGGACATCACAGCAGGACATCAGAGCGCGACATCGGGCATCCGGTACCGGGAGGCTGACATGGCGGCATGGACGTGGCGGTTCGAGAAGTCCGACGGCACGGAGGTGCCTCCGGCGGTGCAGCCGGAGGAGTTCACGACCCAGGGCGACGCGGAGTCCTGGATCGGCGAACAGTGGAAGGCGCTGGCCGAGGGCGGCGCGGACCAGGTCACCCTCTCCGAGGACGACACGGTGATCTACGGCCCGATGAGCCTGCACGCGGAAGCGGCGGCGCCGCAGGAGTGACGGGCGCGGGCCGCGCGGGGCGGGCAGGCCCTGCCCCGCCCGGCCCGGGGCGGGTCCGCGCCGCGGGGTGCGGGCCTCGTCGTGGCCGGGCGCGCAGTTCCCCGCGCCCCTGGGGCATGCGGTCAGATCTCGGTCAGCGTGACCTCGGCCTTCCTCTCCGCGCCGTCCCTCAGGTATGTCAGCGTCACCTTGTCCCCGGGGCGCTTCTCCGCCAGGGCCTCGGAGAGGGACTGCATCGTCGGGACGTCCGTCGTGCCGAGGCGGGTGATGATGTCGCCCGGTTCGAGGCCGGCCTTCCGGGCGCCGCCGCCGTTCGTCACCGTCACCACGGCGACCCCGGCGGGCTTGTAGCCGTCGTCCAGGACCGAGCGGCCGGTGATGCCGAGGGCGGCGCGGCCGGAATCCGTGACCTTGCCGACCTTGATGACCTGGTCGGCGACGGTCTTCGCCATCGACGCGGGGATCGCGAAGCCGATGCCGGGGGCCGAGCTGTTGCCGAGGCCCGGGTCGGTCGCCGCGAGAGTGGGGATGCCGATGACCTCGCCGGAGAGGTTGACCAGGGCGCCGCCGCTGTTGCCGGGGTTGATCGCGGCGGACGTCTGCACCATGTTGGCGATCGTCGCCCCCGTACCGCCGCCGGACCGGCTCTCGCTCACGGTGCGGCCGGTCGCCGAGACGATGCCCTGGGTGACGCTGGAGGAGAGCCCGAGCGGTGACCCCATGGCGAGCGTGATCTGCCCGACCGCCACCTTCGCCGAGTCCCCGAACCGCGCCGCCTTCAGCCCGTCCGGACGCTTCGTCAGCTTGATGACGGCCAGGTCCTGCTCCGGGTACGCGTAGACCAGCTCCGCGGTCAGCGCCTCCGTGCTGCTGGCCGTCGTGACCTTGAACGTCTTGTCGTCGCCGACGACGTGCGCGTTCGTGACGATGTGCCCCTGGTCGTCGTAGACGACGCCGGAGCCGAGGTCGGACGAGGCCTGGATCTGGACGACCGACGGCAGGACATCCTTGATCACCCGCTGGTAGTCGTCCTGGAGGCTGTCGGCCGCCGCGGGCGCCGCCCGCGCGGTGGACCCAGGCGGTGACCCGGTCGGTGACGCCGACGGCGAGCCGGAGCCCGAGCAGCCCGAGGCGAGCGCCGCCGCGCACACGACGGCGACGGTCAGCGAAGTACGGCGCGCGGCCGCGCGAGAGGCTTTCATGCCCGGATTGTCACGTTCGCGCGGGCCGGGCGCCCGCCCCGCACCGCCGAACAGGTGTCGGCCATGTCCGACCAGCTATGGCGTGAGGGGCGTTCAGGCCCGGAGCGTCACGCTCGCGGAGCCGTATCGCCCGCCCCGCGCACCGGACGGGCGCTCAGCCGCGCACCCCGCACAGATGCAGCAGCGCCGCCACCCGCCGGTACGGCTCCGTACGCCCCGCCCGCTCCTCCGCGGCGAGCAGCGTCTGCAGCTCTCCGCGCTCCGGCAGGTCGGCCCCGTCCTCGGCCTGGTCGGTGAAGACCCGCACCCCGTACCAGGCGTGCAGCGGGGCCCCGATCCCGGCGAGCGTGTCCGTCAGCTGGGCCAGCCGGTCCGCCCGGACGTCGAGCCCGAGGCGGTTGTGGTAGGTCGCCGAGTCGAAGGCGCCGAGCGCCGTGACCCAGTCACCGGCGAGGCCCGGCCGCATGGCGAGCGCGTCCGCGTTCCGCACGAGCAGCGAGAGCAGGCCGCCCGGGGCCAGCATCCGCGCGAGGCCCGCGAGCAGCGCGTCCGGCTCCTCCACGTACATCAGGACGCCGTGGCAGAGCACGACGTCGAAGCTGCCGGGCAGGAAGTGGACGCCGGTCTCCCGGCCGTCGCCCTCGACGAGCCGCACCCGCTCGCGCACACCCTCCGGCTCGGCGGCCAGCGCCTGCTGCGCCACGGCGATCATCTCGGCGTCCTGCTCGACGCCGGTGACCTTGTGCCCGGCCCTGGCCAGGCGCAACGCCTGCGTGCCCTGGCCCATCCCCACGTCGAGCACCCGCAGCCGCTGCCCGACGGGGAACCGGCCGGCTATCTGCTCATCGAGCTGCCGGGCCGTCAGCTCCTGCCGTACGACATTGCGCAGACCGCCCAGCTTCGCCTGCCAGGCGCGCGCCGCGTCCCCGGTGAAGGACTCCGTGCTCAGGGTCGCTCCCCACGCTTTACCTGCGGCTTCGGCAGACGAAGGCGCTTCATCTGCAGCGTGCGCATCAGCGCGTACGCCACCGCGCCCTTGCGGCGCTCGTCGGGGAACCTGTCCGCCAGCTTCTTCTTCAGGCGGAAGCCGGTGATGGCCGAGTCGATCACGATCGCGACGATCACGAACAGCCACAGCAGCAGCGCGATGTTCTGCAGCGAGCCGACGCGGACCATGCTCAGGACGAGGATGATCACCGCCATCGGCAGGAAGTACTCGGCGATGCAGAACCGCGAGTCGACGAAGTCGCGCGCGTACTTGCGCACGGGACCCTTGTCGCGGGCCGGCAGATAACGCTCGTCACCACTGGCCAGCGCGGCGCGCTGACGCTCCATCGCGGTACGGCGCTCCTCGCGCTGACGCCCGCGGGCCTCCTTGGGCGTCATCTTGGTGTTGGCCACGCTGCGGCGCTGCGACTGGGCCGCGCTGCGCTTGGGCGTGGGGCGGCCCTTGGGCGCCTGCGGGTCTCGGGTCTGCGTGGACGAGGAGGTCACCGGGGCCTTGGCGGCAGTGGCCTTGTCGTCCTTGGATCGGCTACGGAACACAAAAGCCAAGGGTACGCGGTGGACGTGCATGGACCACAGGCCCGTGGGGAACGATCCGGCAACGTCGTGCGTCCATAGGGGCACCGTAAGGACACACAAGGGCACACCGTAGGGATCCTCCTACTCCTCACGCCGGATCGGAGCAGCACGCAGTCGTCCTTGGGGATGAGCGCATCCGCACCTGAACAGTGCGGTAATAGATGCAGGACCCGTACTGTGGATTCTGTCGCAGTGCTGGAGCTGGAACGGCCGGTCGGATCTGTCAGAAGGGGGCGCGCGAAGCCCATGAGCGGTGTCATGAAGCGTATGGGGATGATCTTCCGCGCGAAGGCGAACAAGGCCCTTGACCGGGCCGAGGACCCGCGCGAGACCCTCGATTACTCGTACCAGAAGCAGCTGGAGCTGCTGCAGAAGGTGCGCCGCGGCGTCGCCGACGTGGCGACCAGCCGCAAGCGCCTGGAGCTGCAGCTCAACCAGCTCCAGGGCCAGTCCTCGAAGCTGGAGGACCAGGGCCGCAAGGCGCTCGCGCTCGGCCGCGAGGACCTGGCCCGCGAGGCGCTGTCCCGTCGCGCCGCGCTCCAGCAGCAGGTCACGGACCTGCAGACCCAGCACCAGACGTTGCAGGGCGAGGAGGAGAAGCTGACCCTCGCGGCGCAGCGGCTGCAGGCCAAGGTCGACGCCTTCCGTACGAAGAAGGAGACCATCAAGGCCACCTACACCGCGGCCCAGGCGCAGACGCGGATCGGCGAGGCGTTCTCCGGCATCTCCGAGGAGATGGGCGACGTCGGCATGGCGATCCAGCGCGCCGAGGACAAGACGGCCCAGCTCCAGGCGCGGGCCGGCGCGATCGACGAACTGCTCGCCTCGGGCGCCCTCGACGACCCGTCGGGGCTCGCCAAGGACGACATCCAGAGCGAGCTGGACCGCCTCTCCGGTGGTACGGACGTGGAGCTGGAGCTGCAGCGCATGAAGGCCGAGCTGGCCGGCGGCTCCTCCCCGTCCAAGCAGGCGATCGAGGGCGGCGCGGGCCAGGGCCAGCAGACGCAGCAGCCGCAGGACACTCCGCGCTTCGACAAGCAGTAGCCCACAGCAGGCAGGTAACGGCCCGAGGAGGGCGTCATGATCGTACGGATCATGGGGGAGGGCCAGATGAGGCTGGCCGACGGCCACTTCGCCGAGCTCGACAAGCTGGACGACGAGCTGCTCGCGGAGATGGAGGGCGGCGACGAGCCGGGCTTCCGGCGCACGCTCTCCGCGCTCCTCGACGCCGTGCGCCGCCTCGGCACGCCGCTCCCGGACGACGCCCTGGAACCCTCCGAGCTGATCCTGCCCGCCGAGGACGCGACGCTCGAAACGGTCCGGGACATGCTCGGCGACGACGGCCTGATCCCGGGCTGACCCGCGCCGCGGTACAGGGGACGGCTACCGTGAACCCGGTGACCCCCCTCGTACGGTGGGCCAGGGCGCACCCCCTGGCCCTGGACGCCATCGTCGCCCTCGGCGTCCTCATCGCCATGGTCGCCGGTTCCTTCGTCGACCCGCACGGCCCCGACGGGTCGTACGTCTGGGGCGCCCGCACCCCGGAAGCGCTCAGCCTCCTGCTCATGGTGCTCGGCGCCGCCGCGCTCATCTTCCGGCGGGTCGCCCCCATGTACGTACTGGGCGCGACGTCGGCCGTGTCCATCGTCGAACTCGTCACCGGTGAGCCCCGCGCCCCCGTCGTGATGTCCGCCGTGATCGCGCTCTACACGGTCGCCGCGACCACCGACCGCCCCACCACCTGGCGCGTCGGCCTCGCCACGATGGCCGTGCTCACCGCCATCGCCATGCTCGCCGGCCCGCTGCCCTGGTACGCGCAGGAGAACATCGGGATCTTCGCCTGGACCGGGATGGCCGCGGCGGCGGGCGACGCGGTCCGCTCCCGGCGCGCCTTCGTCCAGGCCATACGCGAGCGCGCCGAACGGGCCGAGCGGACCCGGGAGGAGGAGGCGCGGCGGCGCGTCGCGGAGGAGCGGCTGCGCATCGCCCGCGATCTGCACGACGTCGTCGCCCACCACATCGCCCTGGTCAACGTGCAGGCCGGAGTCGCCGCGCACGTCATGGACAAGCGGCCCGACCAGGCCAAGGAAGCCCTCTCGCACGTCCGCGACGCCAGCCGCTCCGCGCTCGACGAACTCCGCGCCACCGTCGGCCTGCTGCGGCAGAGCGGCGACCCGGAGGCACCGACCGAACCGGCGCCCGGACTCGACCGGCTCGACGACCTCGTCGCCACCTTCCGCCACGCGGGCCTGCCCGTGGAGGTGGCCCGCGCCGCGTCGGCCCCGGCGCTGCCCGCCGCCGTCGACCTGGCCGCCTTCCGCGTCGTGCAGGAGGCGCTGACCAATGTGCGCAAGCACGCGGGGTCCGACGCGAAGGCCGAGGTCAGCGTCGTACGCGTAGGCCGGGACGTGGAGATCACGATCATCGACGACGGGCCCGGCGCGGTACCCGTACCCGCCGACCGCCTCGACGAGAACGGCGGCCACGGCCTGCTCGGCATGCGCGAACGCGTCACCGCGCTCGGCGGCCGCCTCTCCACCGGACCGCGCTACGGCGGCGGTTTCCGCGTCCATGCGATCCTTCCGGTCGACGCCCGCACGACCACACCAGGGGATGCCACGCCATGACGAGCGGCACAAGCACGGACTCGACCACCGGCATCATCAGGGTGCTGCTCGCCGACGACCAGGCCCTGCTGCGCAGCGCCTTCCGCGTCCTCGTCGACTCCGAGTCCGACATGCAGGTGGTGGGGGAGGCGTCCGACGGCGCCGAGGCCGTGCGCCTGGCCCGCTCCGAGCGGCCCGACGTCGTCCTCATGGACATCCGGATGCCGGGCACCGACGGCCTCGCCGCGACCCGGGAGATCAGCGCCGACCCCGGACTCGCCCACGTACGCGTCGTGATGCTGACGACGTTCGAGGTCGACGAGTACGTGGTCCAGTCGCTGCGGGCCGGGGCCTCCGGGTTCCTCGGCAAGGGCGCCGAACCCGAGGAACTGCTCGGCGCCGTCCGCGTCGCCGCCGCCGGGGACGCGCTGCTCTCGCCCGTCGCGACCAAGGGCCTGATCGCCAAGTTCCTCGCGCAGAGCGACGGTTCGGACGACGGGACCCGGGCCGGTGGCGCCCACGCGGAGCGGCTCGCCGCGCTCACCGTGCGCGAGCGCGAGGTCCTGGTCCAGGTCGCGGGCGGCCTCTCCAACGACGAGATCGCGGAGCGGCTCGAAGTCAGCCCGCTCACCGTGAAGACCCACGTGAATCGCGCCATGGCCAAACTCGGCGCCCGCGACCGGGCCCAACTCGTGGTAATTGCCTACGAATCGGGCCTCGTCCGTCCAAGGGTGGAGTGACGCCACCGCCGTATGTACTACGGCCGCAGTAGGCGCCGCATAAGAACGGGACCTGGGAGCGACGAAGCGGGCCCTTTCCGTGGCCGAAGGTGTAGGTGGGCCCCGGAGCATGTCCGCGCCATGGGCCGTCATCCACCGCTCACGCCCCTGGAGAACCCCGCCCCATGTCATGGCTGTCGAAATTCAGCCTCGCTCAACGCGCCCTGATCGGGCTGGTGTCCATCATCGCGCTCGTCTTCGGCGCGATAGCGATCCCCCAGCTCAAGCAGCAACTGCTGCCCACCATCGAACTGCCCATGGTCTCCGTCCTGGCCCCGTACCAGGGCGCGTCCCCCGACGTGGTGGAGAAGCAGGTCGTCGAGGTGCTGGAGAACTCCATCGACGCCGTCGACGGAATCACCGGCGTCACCTCCACGGCCTCCGAGGGCAACGCGCTGGTGATGGCCCAGTTCGACTACGGCAGCGGGAGCGACTCCAAGCAGCTCGTCGCCGACGTCCAGCAGGCCGTCAACCGGGCCCGCTCCCAGCTGCCCGACGCCGTCGACCCGCAGGTCGTCGCCGGTTCCACCGACGACATCCCGACCGTCGTGCTCGCCGTCACCTCCGACAAGGACCAGCAGGCCCTCGCCGACCAGCTCGACAAGACCGTCGTCCCGGCCCTCAAGGACATCGACGGCGTCGGCCAGGTCAGCGTCGACGGCGTCCGCGACCTCCAGGTCGACGTCACGCCGGACGACAAGAAGATGGCGGCGGCCGGGATCAGCGTCCAGACGCTGAGCCAGTCCCTCCAGGCCGGCGGCGCCACCCTGCCCGCGGGCTCCTTCGCCGAGGACGGCAAGAACCGTACGGTCCAGGTCGGCGGCGGCTTCACCTCGCTGCGGCAGATCGAGGACCTCATGGTCACCGGTCAGGGCGTGAAGAAGCCCGTACGCCTCGCCGACATCGCCACGGTGAAGCAGGAGCAGTCCACCGCGGACTCGATCACCCGCACCGACGGCCGCCCCAGCCTCGCCGTCGCCGTGACCATGGACCACGACGGCTCCGCCGTCACCATCTCCGACGCGGTGCAGGACAAGCTCGACGACCTGCGGAAGGACCTCGGCTCCGGCGCCGAGCTGACCGTCGTCAGCGACCAGGGCCCGGCCGTCTCCAAGTCGATCTCGGGTCTGACCACGGAGGGCGCGCTCGGCCTGCTCTTCGCGGTCATCGTCATCCTGGTCTTCCTGGGGTCGCTGCGCTCGACCCTCGTCACCGCGGTCTCCATCCCGCTGTCGGTGGTCCTCGCGCTGATCGTCCTGTGGACCCGCGACCTCTCGCTCAACATGCTCACGCTCGGCGCGCTGACCATCGCGATCGGCCGCGTAGTCGACGACTCGATCGTGGTCCTGGAGAACATCAAGCGCCACCTCGGCTACGGAGAGGAGCGCCACGAGGCCATCCTCAAGGCGGTCCGCGAGGTGGCGGGAGCGGTCACGTCCTCGACCCTGACGACCGTGGCGGTCTTCCTTCCCATCGGCCTGGTCGGCGGCATGGTCGGCGAGCTGTTCGGCTCGTTCTCCCTGACGGTGACGGCGGCGCTCCTCGCCTCCCTCCTCGTCTCGCTCACCGTCGTCCCGGTCCTCTCCTACTGGTTCCTGCGCCCGCCCAAGGCGATCCAGGGCATCGACCCGGAGGAGGCCCGCCGCAAGGCCGAGGAGAAGGAAGCCCGCTCCAAGCTCCAGCGGATCTACGTCCCGGTCCTGCGCTTCGCCACGCGCCGCCGGCTGACCAGCCTGCTCATCGCCGGCGTCGTCCTGCTCGGCACGATCGGCATGGCGCCGCTGCTCAAGACGAACTTCTTCGACCAGGGCGAGCAGGAAGTCCTCTCCATCAAGCAGGAGATGAAGCCCGGCACCAGCCTGGCCGCGACCGACGCCGCGGCCCAGCAGGTCGAGAAGGTGCTCAACTCCCTCGACGAGATCAAGGACTACCAGGTCACCATCGGCAGTTCCGGCTTCATGGCCGCCTTCGGCGGCGGCACCGACACCAACCAGGCCTCGTACCAGGTCACGCTCAAGGACAAGGCGTCGTACGAGGACACGCAGGACCGCATCGAGCGCGAGCTCGGCAAGCTGTCCGGCATCGGCACGACACGGATCTCCGCCGGTGACGGCTTCGGCAGCCAGGACCTCAGCGTGGTCGTCAAGGCCGCCGACGGTTCCGTGCTCGACAAGGCGTCCGAGCAGGTCCGCAAGGTCGTCGCCGCCCTCGACGACGTCACCGACGTCTCCAGCGACCTGTCGCAGTCGGTGCCGCGGATCTCGGTTCGCGCCAACGACAAGGCGGCCGCCGCCGGGTTCGACGACACGACGCTCGGCGCCGCCGTCGCCCAGGCGGTGCGCGGTACCACCAGCGGCAAGGCGATCCTCGACGACACCGAGCGCGACGTCGTCGTGAAGTCGGCGAAGCCGGCGACGACGATCGACGAGCTGAAGAACGTGCCGATGGGTCCGGGCGGGGTGAAGCTCGGCGACATCGCCACGGTGCGGCTGGTCGACGGTCCGGTCTCCATGACGCGCATCGACGGCGCCCGCGCGGCCACCATCACCGCCAAGCCCACCGGGGACAACACGGGCGCGGTCGGCACCGACCTTCAGAAGAAGATCGACAAGCTGGACCTGCCGGAGGGTGCGACGGCGTCGATCGGCGGCGTCACCTCCGACCAGGACGACGCCTTCAAGAACCTCGGCCTGGCGATGCTCGCGGCCATCGCGATCGTCTTCATGCTGCTCGTGGCCACGTTCCGGTCGCTGGCGCAGCCGATGATCCTGCTGGTCTCGATCCCGTTCGCGGCGACCGGTGCGATCGGGCTGCTGGTCATCACCGGTACGGCGATGGGTGTGCCCGCGATGATCGGCATGCTGATGCTCATCGGCATCGTCGTCACCAACGCGATCGTCCTCATCGACCTCATCAACCAGTACCGGGCCCAGGGGCTCGGCGTGGTCGAGGCCGTGGTCGAGGGCGGCCGTCACCGCCTCCGGCCGATCCTGATGACCGCCCTGGCCACGATCTTCGCCCTCCTCCCGATGGCGCTCGGGGTCACGGGCGAGGGCGGCTTCATCGCTCAGCCGCTCGCGGTGGTCGTGATCGGCGGCCTGATCACATCGACGCTGCTGACGCTGCTGCTCGTGCCGACGCTGTACGCGATGCTGGAGCTCGGCAAGGAGCACCGGGCGACCAGGCGCGCCGCGAAGCGGGCCCGCAAGGCCGACGTCCCGACCCAGTCGGACTCCCCGGAGTCGGAACGGGCCGGGGTCTGACCCCCTAGGGGCGCGGGGAACCGCGCGACCAGCCACGACAAAGCCGCAGCCGCGTCTGCTCGATACATCAGCAGACGCGGCTGCGGCTTTTCGCTGGTTGCTCGCGCCGTTCCTCGCGCCCCCGAGGGGGCTCGGTTACGGCAGGGCCAGCATGCGTTCGAGCGCCAGCTTCGCGAACTGTTCCGTCTCGCGGTCGACCTCGATGCGGTTCACGAGGCGGCCGTCGGCCAGCGACTCCAGGGCCCACACCAGGTGGGGCAGGTCGATCCGGTTCATGGTCGAGCAGAAGCACACCGTCTTGTCGAGGAAGACGATCTCCTTGCCCTCGGGAGCGAACCGGTTGGCAAGCCGCCGCACAAGGTTGAGCTCGGTTCCGATGGCCCACTTGGACCCGGCCGGCGCGGCCTCGAGCGCCTTGATGATGTACTCCGTCGATCCGACGTAGTCCGCCGCGGCGACGACCTCGTGCTTGCACTCGGGGTGGACGAGGACGTTCACGCCGGGTATCCGCTCACGCACGTCGTTCACCGACTCCAGCGAGAAGCGGCCGTGCACGGAGCAGTGCCCGCGCCAGAGGATCATCTTGGCGGCGCGCAGCTCCTCCACGCTCAGCCCGCCCCCGGGCTTGTGCGGGTTGTACACGACGCAGTCCTCGAGCGACATGCCCAGATCCCGCACGGCGGTGTTCCGCCCGAGGTGCTGGTCGGGCAGGAAGAGCACCTTCTCGCCCTGCTCGAACGCCCAGTTCAGCGCGCGCTCGGCATTCGACGACGTACAGATCGTGCCGCCGTGCTTGCCGGTGAACGCCTTGATGTCGGCGGAGGAGTTCATGTACGAGACGGGCACGACCTGCTCGGCGATCCCGGCGTCGGTGAGCACGTCCCAGCACTCGGCGACCTGCTCGGCGGTGGCCATGTCGGCCATCGAGCACCCGGCGGCGAGGTCGGGGAGCACGACCTTCTGGTCGTCGCCGGTGAGGATGTCGGCGGACTCGGCCATGAAGTGCACACCGCAGAAGACGATGTACTCGGCCTCGGGCCGCGCGGCGGCGTCCCGCGCGAGCTTGAAGGAGTCGCCGGTGACGTCCGCGAACTGGATGACCTCGTCGCGCTGGTAGTGGTGCCCGAGCACGAACACCTTGTCGCCGAGCTTCTCCTTGGCCGCGCGGGCCCGCTCCACCAGGCCGGGGTCGGAGGGCGAGGGCAGGTCGCCGGGGCAGTCGACACCGCGCTCGCTCGCGGTGTCGGCCTCGCGGCCGAGCAGCAGGAGCGCCAGCGGCGTCGGCGAAACGTCCAGGTCGACGACTGCCTGGGGGGTCTGGGCCGTGGTCACGTCACGCACCCTTTCTTGTTCGCGGAACGAGACTTCTCTCGATACTTCGCATCGCTTCACATCACTTCTCGTCGAAATGACGCTATCTATCATATCCCCTTCATGTCACTTTGACGATGGCGATGTCGTCGATGTGACGCAATCCGCGCCGTCCGCCCCGTGCCCGCTCCGCCGCGGGTGTGCGAGCATGAAAGAGAAGCGCGAAACGTCCCGACGATCCGGAATGGATCCGGGCCTTGGCCGGTTGCAATGGTCGGCAAGCAGTCTCCGTACAACCCGGGAGAGATGTAGATGTCCGTATCGGACGAGACCACCACCGTCAGCGACGGCATCATCCTGAGCGACAACGCCGCGGCGAAGGTCAAGGCGCTGCTCGAGCAGGAAGGCCGCGAGGACCTGGCTCTGCGGGTGGCCGTTCAGCCCGGCGGCTGCTCCGGCCTGCGCTACCAGCTCTTCTTCGACGAGCGCTCGCTCGACGGTGACGTCGTGAAGGACTTCGGCGGCGTCAAGGTCGTCACCGACCGCATGTCCGCCCCGTACCTGGGCGGCGCCTCCATCGACTTCGTCGACACCATCGAGAAGCAGGGCTTCACGATCGACAACCCGAACGCCACGGGCTCCTGCGCCTGCGGCGACTCGTTCAGCTAGAGCGAGCGAGCTTCGAAGCCGGCAGTACGGCGAAGGGCGGTCACCCCGGGTGGGGTGACCGCCCTTCGCCGTACCGGCTGCGGTACCGGCTGCCGGGGACCGTCAGTCCCGGGGCGCCGGAGGGGCGGCCCCGCCCGGCCCGTTCTTCTCCGCGAGCGGCACGGTCCCGCCCTTCTCCCGTACGACCTCACGATCGCCGAGCGGCGCGTCGAGCGTCACGGGCAGCGTGTAGAACTTCGCCATCTCGACGCAGACGGTGCCCTTCTTCTCGGTCGAGGTGACCCGCACGGCGACCTCGTCGCCGGACTCCCTCACGGACGCCGCGTACGTCGCGCACACGCCCCCGGAGAAGTGCAGCGTCAGCCTCCGCCCGTCGGCCCGGTACCCCTGCACCCGTACGTCACCGGTCTGCGACCCCGTACTCGCGGACGCGGACGCGGACGGGGTCGAGGACGGCGGTGTGGCGGTGCTCGGTGCCACCAGGAACTTCGGCTCCACCGCCGGATGTGTCACCGTGAACGCCTTCGCCTGCCCGGCCGGCTCCACCTGGAGCAGCCACGACGGCACCAGCGCCTGCTTGCCCTCCACGTAATGCGCGGCGAGCCCGAACGTGGCCTTCGTGACGGCGACGGTCGTGGACGCGGGCGGCCTCGGCGACGACGGGTCGCACCCGGCGCCCTGCCGACTCTGGCCCGGCTCGGCCGAGGTCCCGTCGAGCGGCACCGCGCTTGCGCACCCGCCCACCTCCGCACGGTCGCCCGCCGCCGAGCTGTTCAGCCGCTCGATCGTCTCCTTCGCGCCGATCGTCGGGTACGTGGCGCCCTCGACCGGCGTCTTCAGCTGCCCGCTGCCGCCGCTCACCTGCCCGTCCGGACCGATCTGGATGCCGGTCGACCAGCCGTACGTGGGCAGCCCGCCGATCACCGGGTCGGCGTTCACCACCCGGGTGGCGCCCATGAGCTGCGTCGCGTCCAGCTTCGCGTCGTCCTCGCCGAGCGTCTTCAGAACGGGGGCCGCGCTCTTCTTCGCCTCGGCCTCGCTCACCGCGTCCTTCGCGCTGCCACCGGTCGCCGGGTCGGCGCACTTCGTCCCGCCCGCGCACTTGTTCCCGGCCGAGGGCGCGTACCGGGCGTACGTCCAGGTCCCCGGCGCCTCCCGGTTCACCTGGAGCGACGGCCCCGAACCGTCCTTCGCCGGTCCCAACCGCCAGGCGCCGCCGTGGAGTTCGGGCTTTCCGCCGACGTCGAGGGCCTTGGCGAGCGCGGCCACCTCCGCGGCCGTCACCTGCCCCTCGGCGCGGTGGACCGGGGCTTCGCCGGGCCCTTCCGGCAGATCGCCGGACGCCCGGTAACGCGTGCCGTTGGGGTCGGGCTCGCCCGGCGCGATCCCGTTCGTCGTGCCCGGACTGCCGCCCTGCGCGTAACCGTCCAGGGCGAGCGGCGGGGGAGTGCCGTCGCCGCCGGCACCGCCGGTACGGGGATCGCCGCCACCGCCCGACGTGTTGTGCGCCGCGAGGTACGCGCCGCCGCCGCCCGCGAGCAGCACAGCCGCCGCGACCGAGGCGACCGCCAGCGTGCGCCGCCGCGGATGCCGATCCCGCGTCTGCTCTTCGGTGCTCACCGCATCGCTCCTTCACCTGTCGCGTCGTATCCCGTATCCCCTCGATGCGGGAGAGCGAAAGGGGACGGCGATGGGACGTGACAGGGGAGCGCACGGTTCCCTCACGCGCGCCCGGGGCTTGTTCTCAGTCGCCGAAGTCCGCCATCGCGTCGATGAGCCGCGCCGACTTCGCGGGCACGTGGACCCCGTGGATACCGGAGGGGCCGACCGCCCGCACGGTCCGGTCCGTCCGGTCCGTCTCCCAGGGCGCCCGGGGCAGTACCCAGTGCGGCACCATCCGCGCACAGTCGCCGCGCAACGCCGCGAGCCCGTCCTGGGCCATGAAAGACACGTCGTAGGTCATATCCGCACCGTATGCACGACACGTCTCAGGAAAAAAGCCCTACTATCGGGTAGTTTCCCCACTTCAGGACAGGGTGTTCGACCCGATAGCGTGAACCGTCAACCCCTCTCTCCTCAGGAAGCGTGACCTCGCCGTGCGAATCGCAGTCACCGGCTCCATCGCCACCGACCACCTGATGACCTTCCCCGGCCGCTTCGCCGACCAACTCGTCGCCGACCAGTTGCACACGGTTTCCCTCTCCTTCCTCGTCGACAACCTCGACGTGCGCCGGGGCGGCGTCGGCGCCAACATCGCCTTCGGCATGGGACAGCTCGGCACCGGCCCGATCCTCGTGGGAGCGGCCGGCTCCGACTTCGACGAGTACCGCGCCTGGCTGGACCGGCACGGCGTGGACACCCACTCCGTCCGCATCTCCGAGACCCTGCACACGGCCCGCTTCGTCTGCACCACGGACGCCGACCACAACCAGATCGGCTCCTTCTACACGGGCGCGATGAGCGAGGCCCGCCTCATCGAGCTGAAGACCGTCGCCGACCGCGTCGGCGGCCTCGACCTGGTGCTCATCGGCGCGGACGACCCGGAGGGGATGACCCGCCACACCGAGGAGTGCCGCACCCGCGACATCCCGTTCGCCGCCGACTTCTCCCAGCAGATCGCCCGCATGAACGGCGACGAGATCCGCCTCCTGCTCGACGGCGCCACGTACCTCTTCTCCAACGAGTACGAGAAGGGGCTCATCGAGTCCAAGACCGGCTGGACCGACGCGGAGATCCTCGGGCGGGTCGGGCACCGGGTCACCACGCTCGGCGCCCGGGGCGTCCGCATCGAGCGGGTGGGCGAGGACCCGATCGAGGTCGGCTGCCCGGAGGAGGAGGCGAAGGTCGACCCGACGGGTGTCGGCGACGCGTTCCGGGCGGGTTTCCTCTCGGGGCTGGTCTGGGGCGTCTCCCTCGAGCGGGCTGCTCAGGTCGGCTGCATGCTCGCCACGCTGGTCATCGAGACGCTGGGCACGCAGGAGTACGCGCTGCGCAGGGCGCCGTTCATGGACCGCTTCCGCAAGGAGTACGGGGACGAGGCCGCCGCCGAGGTCGAGTCCCACCTCAGCTGAGACCCCCCAGGGGCGCGGGGAACTGCGCGACCAGCCACGACGAAAGCCGCGGACGCGTCTGCTCGGTGCATGAGCAGACGCGTCCGCGGCTCTTCGCCGGCTGAGCGCGCCCACGCGGCGGAGCCACATATCGATACAGCCCCGCGCCCCTATCGACCTCTCCGGACCTCATAGGCGACGGCCTCGCCAGTCCCCGGGGCCGCCCCGACGTAGTCATGGCCCTGCGTGAAACACCAGGCCGGAATGTCGACCGCGGCGACCTCGTCATCGGCCAGAACCGTCACCGTTCCGCCCACCCGTACCTTCCCGATCGCCCGGGCCAGCTCGATCACGGGTCGCGGGCAGGTCAGGCCCACCGCGTCCACGGTCACCGCCTCGGCCGCGCCCTGGGAGGGCGCGACGAACACCCCGAGCTGCTCGCGGACACCGTGCACGACACCGGGCAGCACCTCCAGGAACCGCTCGACCTCCGCCTCCTCGACCCCGAGCGGCAGCGACACCCGTACATTGCCCTCGCTCACCACGCCCATCGCGCGCAGCACATGGCTCGGCGTCAGCGTGCTGCTGGTGCAGGACGACCCCGAAGACACCGAGAAACCGGCCCGGTCCAGCTCGTGCAGCAGCGTCTCCCCGTCGACATAGAGACACGAGAAGGTCAGCAGATGCGGCAGCCTCCGCACCGGATCACCGACGACCTCCACGTCCGGCACAAGGCCGGGCACCCGCGCCCGGATCCGGTCCGTCAACTCCCGCAGCCGCGCCGCCTCCCCGGCCGCCTCGGCGCGCACCGCCCGCAGCGAGGCGGCGGCGGCCACGACGCCCGGGATGTTCTCGAACCCGGCGGCGCGCCCGGACTCCCGCTCGTCCGCGGGCCCTTGCGGCGCGAACCGCACACCCTTGCGAACGACAAGGAGTCCGACCCCGGCAGGACCGCCCCACTTGTGGGCACTCCCGGCAAGCAGCGACCAGCCGCCCCCCACCGGCCCCCAGGCCAGCGACTGCGCCGCGTCGACGAACAGCGGCACCCCCGCCGCCCGGCACGCCTCGGCCACCTCGGCGACCGGCTGCACCGTCCCTACTTCATGGTTGGCCGACTGCAGACAGGCAAGGGCGGTATCGGGGCGCAGTGCGTCGGTGTACGACGAAACGGACACGGCGCCCTCCCGTCCGACACCCACCTGGGTCGTCGAACCGCCGTTCCTGTCGTGGGCCGCCGCTGAATGGAGTACCGCCGAGTGCTCCACCGCGGAGACCACGAGGTGCCGCCCGACACGCCGACGTCCGGCGAGCGCGCCGGCGACCCCGTCGTGCACGGCCCGCGTCCCGGAAGAGGTGAAGACGAGCTCGTCGGGACGGCACCCCACCGCCTCCGCGGCCGCCTCCCGCGCGGCATCCAGCAACAACCGGGCCCGCCGCCCTTCCCGGTACAGCCGCGCAGGATCGGCCCACCCCTCATCGAGGGACGCCTGAAGCGCCTGCCGGGCAACAGGATGAAGGGGAGCGGAAGAAGCCACATCGAAATACGCCACGCCGCCAAACTTAAATCGCCGCCCAGGGGCGCGGGGAACTGCGCGAGCAACGCACGACGAGACCCGCGGTCGCCACACAACCGATCCCCACCCCGGAGGGGCGCCCCCAACCCCCCGTCAGAAACCCCCGGCGGACCTGGATCCCACCCTTCGGAGTGACCCGCGGCGCGTTAGGCACCCTCCCCGCGCGACCCCAAATAGCGTCCAGTAGGGTTTGCTCCGCATAAACATCCAAACCCCTGCCCGTGTGCCAGGGCGGCGAGCGACCAGCGAGACGGCCGTAGCCAACCAGCGCGGGCGAGACTCTCGGGAAGGCGCTACGTGAGTCCCAACGGCTCCGACCGCTCGTCGCGGCGCCCGATGCGGCGGAAGCTGCCGCAGGTGCTGACTGCGGGCCTGATCCTGGTAACCGCTACCGGTTGCACATACAAGGACTTCCCCCGTCTTGGTATGCCCACCCCGGTGACGGAGGAGGCTCCAAGGATCCTCTCCCTCTGGCAGGGCTCGTGGGCGGCAGCGCTCGCCACGGGCGTGCTGGTGTGGGGTCTGATCCTGTGGAGCGTCATCTTCCACCGGCGTAGCCGCACCAAGATCGAGGTTCCGACGCAGACGCGGTACAACATGCCGCTCGAGGCCCTGTACACGGTTGTTCCGCTGATCATCGTGTCGGTCCTCTTCTACTTCACCGCGCGCGACGAGTCGAAGCTGCTCAAGCTCGACGACAAGCCGGCGCACACCGTCAACGTGGTCGGCTACCAGTGGAGCTGGGGCTTCAACTACGTCGAGAACGTGCCGGGCGTCTCGGGTGACGCGAAGACCTCCAAGGAGCTCTCCGCGATCCCGACGCGCTTCAAGGACGACTTCCCGGCGAACGCCGGCGGCGTCTACGAGGTGGGCACCCCGGGCGAGCGGAACCCGGACACCAAGAACCCCGGCCCGACCCTCTGGCTCCCCAAGGGGGAGAAGGTCCGGTTCGTCCTCACTTCGCGTGACGTCATCCACTCCTTCTGGGTGGTGCCGTTCCTGATGAAGCAGGACGTCATCCCGGGCCACACCAACGCGTTCGAGGTGACCCCCAACAAGGAGGGGACCTTCCTGGGCAAGTGCGCCGAGCTCTGCGGCGTCGACCACTCCCGGATGCTCTTCAACGTGAAGGTCGTCTCTCCTGAGGCCTACCAGAAGCACCTCGAGGACCTTGCCAAGAAGGGGCAGACCGGTTACGTCCCGTCTGGCATCGCCCAGACGGAACACGAGAAGAACCGGGAGACGAACAACCTGTGAGCATCCTCAACGATCCCAAGGGTGCCGCGGCAGCTGACGACTCGTACGAGAAGGAGCTGCCGGCTCGGCCCAAGAGCCCCGGCGCCACCGTGATCAAGTGGCTGACCACCACTGACCACAAGACGATCGGCACGCTGTACCTGGTCACGTCGTTCGCGTTCTTCTGCATCGGCGGCCTGCTTGCGCTCTTCATGCGCGCCGAACTGGCCCGTCCCGGCACGCAGATCATGTCGAACGAGCAGTTCAACCAGGCGTTCACGATGCACGGCACGATCATGCTGCTGATGTTCGCGACGCCGCTGTTCTCCGGTTTCGCCAACTGGATCATGCCGCTGCAGATCGGCGCGCCCGACGTGGCGTTCCCGCGGCTGAACATGTTCGCCTACTGGCTGTACCTGTTCGGCTCGCTGATCGCGGTCGCCGGCTTCCTCACCCCGCAGGGCGCGGCCGACTTCGGCTGGTTCGCCTACAGCCCGCTGTCGGACGCCGTCCGCTCGCCGGGTGTCGGCGCCGACATGTGGATCATGGGTCTGGCCTTCTCCGGCTTCGGCACGATCCTCGGCTCGGTCAACTTCATCACCACGATCATCTGCATGCGCGCTCCCGGCATGACGATGTTCCGCATGCCGATCTTCACGTGGAACGTGCTGCTCACCGGTGTGCTGGTCCTGCTGGCCTTCCCGGTTCTCGCCGCCGCGCTGTTCGCCCTGGAGGCGGACCGTAAATTCGGTGCCCATGTATTCGACGCCGCTAATGGCGGCGCTCTCCTATGGCAACACCTCTTCTGGTTCTTCGGCCATCCAGAGGTGTACATCATCGCTCTGCCATTCTTCGGAATCATTTCCGAAGTGATCCCGGTGTTCTCCCGCAAGCCGATGTTCGGCTACTCGGGCCTCATCGGCGCGACGATCGCCATCGCCGGTCTCTCCGTGACCGTGTGGGCGCACCACATGTACGTCACCGGCGGCGTGCTGCTCCCGTTCTTCTCCTTCATGACGTTCCTGATCGCCGTTCCGACAGGCGTGAAGTTCTTCAACTGGATCGGAACGATGTGGAAGGGCTCACTGTCCTTCGAGACACCGATGCTCTGGGCGATCGGCTTCCTGATCACCTTCACCTTCGGTGGTCTGACCGGCGTGATCCTCGCGGCCCCGCCGCTGGACTTCCACATCTCGGACTCGTACTTCGTGGTGGCGCACTTCCACTACGTGGTCTTCGGCACCGTCGTCTTCGCGATGTTCGCCGGCTTCCACTTCTGGTGGCCGAAGTTCACCGGCAAGATGCTCGACGAGCGGCTCGGCAAGATCACCTTCTGGACGCTGTTCATCGGCTTCCACGGCACGTTCCTGGTGCAGCACTGGCTGGGTGTCGAGGGCATGCCGCGTCGTTACGCGGACTACCTCGCCGCCGACGGCTTCACCGCGCTGAACACGGTCTCGACGATCTCCTCCTTCGTCCTCGGCCTGTCGATCCTGCCGTTCCTCTACAACGTCTGGAAGACCGCCAAGTACGGCAAGAAGATCGAGGTCGACGACCCGTGGGGCTACGGCCGTTCGCTCGAGTGGGCGACGTCCTGCCCGCCGCCGCGGCACAACTTCCTCACCCTGCCGCGCATTCGCTCCGAATCGCCGGCGTTCGACCTGCATCACCCTGAGATCGCGGCCCTGGACCAGCTGGAGAACTCCGGCCACGGTGCCAAGGCCCTCGCTGGCAGCAAGGAGGCCGGCAAGTGAAGGTCCAAGGCAAGATGTTCATCTGGCTGAGCCTCTTCGTCCTGATCATGGCCGGTGTCTACGGCGTGTGGTCGAAGGAGCCGGCCGGTACGACGGCGCTCTTCCTGGCCTTCGGCCTGTGCATCATGATCGGCTACTACCTGGCCTTCACGGCCCGGCGGGTCGACACCGGTGCGCAGGACAACAAGGAGGCCGACGTCGCGGACGACGCCGGTGAGGTGGGCTTCTTCAGCCCGCACTCATGGCAGCCGCTCTCCCTGGCCGTCGGTGGCGCGCTCGCCTTCATGGGCGTCGTCTTCGGCTGGTGGCTGCTGTACTTCTCGGCTCCGGTCATCCTGTTCGGCCTGTGGGGCTGGGTCTTCGAGTACTACCGCGGCGAGAACCGGACGCAGTGACACCGCGCTCCTGAACTGCCGTGCGTGAAGGGCCCGGACACTCCTGAGGGAGGGTCCGGGCCCTTCGGCGTGTCGCGGCCATGCCCCGAGCGGCGCACTTCGCCGCGCCGGACGCGCCGAACCTTCTTAACGTGGCCATATGGACCATTCACCGCGCATCCGTACGGTTCTTGGCTGCACCGTCCTTGTGGCCGCACTCGGTGCGGGCGTCACGGCCTGCGGCAGCTCGGGCCACCCGCTCTCCGCCAAGCCCTACGACGCGGCGAGCCAGATCTCCTTCAGCGGCCCGCAGAAGGGCCGGAAGGCGAACCCGGACAAGCCCCTGGAAGTCACCTCACAGGGCGACGAGGGGCGCATCACCGACGTGACCGCCACAGACGCCATGGGGCGCTACGTCGCGGGCGAACTCTCCGCCGACGGCCGCAGGTGGCACACGACCTCCCCGCTGGCCGCAGAGGCCCAGTACACGGTCCGCGTCAGCACCGAGGACGAGGACGGCGCGCCGGGCCGCAAGGTCCTGACCTTCGAGACGGGCGACCCGAGCAGCGAGAAGGCGCTCAAGGTGCGGTTCGGCCCCGAAGGCGGTACGTACGGCGTGGGCCAGCCCATCACGGCCACGCTCAACAAGGCCGTCAGGGACGGGAAGTCCCGCGCCATCGTGGAGCGCGCCCTGACGGTGGACTCCAAGCCCGAGGCGGACGGCGGCTCCTGGTACTGGGTGGACAGCAAGACGCTGCACTACCGCCCCAAGGAGTACTGGCCCGCCCACGCCACCATCACGGCGCGCAGCAACCTCAAGGGCCTCAAAGTCACCGACAGCCTCTGGGGCGGCGCGAGCAAGCCGTTGACCATCGCAACGGGCGACCGCATCGAGGCGATCACCGACGCGGGCTCGCACTCGATGACGGTCTACCGCAACGGCGAGGCCATCAACGAG
The DNA here is from genome assembly GCF_044332585.1 of Streptomyces sp. NPDC016845. Taxonomy (NCBI): domain Bacteria; kingdom Bacillati; phylum Actinomycetota; class Actinomycetes; order Kitasatosporales; family Streptomycetaceae; genus Streptomyces; species Streptomyces sp. NPDC016845. Next base: position 506,744 of record NZ_JBIRPI010000002.1, read on the forward strand.
ATCCCGGTCACCACCGGCAAGGCCGGCTTCGAGACCCGGAACGGCGTCAAGGTCGTACTCGGCAAGGAGTACTTCGTGCGGATGCGCGGCACCAGCATCGGCATCTCCGAGGGCAGCTCGGACTCGTACGACCTGCCGGTGTACTACGCCACACGGGTGACGTGGAGCGGCGAATACGTGCACGCCGCGCCCTGGTCCGTGGGCTCGCAGGGCGCCGCCAACGTCAGCCACGGCTGCACCGGCATGAGCACCTCCAACGCCGCCTGGTTCTTCAAGACCGTGCGCGCGGGCGACATCGTCAAGGTCGTGGGCAGCTACGGCCAGGAGATGGACCCGTTCGGCAACGGCTTCGGCGACTGGAACGTCAGCTGGAAGAAGTGGCGCGAGGGCAGCGCCCTCACCCCCGAGGGCAAGGCCGACCCGGCGGTCCAGGCCCGGCTCAGCCCCGCGGTCTGAGCCGGGCCGGTGCGCACGGTGTGAGACTTCCGACGCGGCTCAGGCGCTGACGGCCTTCCGCGCGCGGAGCAGACCGGCCAGGGCGCCGGCGAACTCGACCGGGTCGACCGGCAGCGTCACCGCGGCCTCGGCCCGGCTCCACGTGGCGAGCCAGGCGTCCTGCGGGCGGCCGATCAGGAGCAGCACGGGCGGGCAGTCGAAGACCTCGTCCTTGATCTGCCGGCACACGCCCATGCCGCCCGCGGGCGCCGCCTCGCCGTCCAGGACACAGACGTCGATGCCGCCCCGTTCCAGCTCCTTGAGGACCGCGGGGAGCGTCGCGCACTCGACGAACCGCACCTCGGGCACGTCGGACGCGGGCCGCCGGCCGGTCGCGAGACGGACCTGCTCCCGCGTGTTGGCGTCGTCGCTGTAGACCAGAACCGTCGCGGTCGACTGCATCGTTCCTCCGAGACATCGGTGTCCTAGGGCTTCGCTGGCGCGGAGCCTACCCCTCCCGACAGCCCGTCAACACCGGTTCGTACACGCTCCCGATGGGCCATATGGGCTGGACACACCCCTCAGACACTCCGAACGGCACCCCCCGGAGTGAGGGCGAGATAAGCGACCGACATAATGTCGGTCGTGGCGACAGCAACGACAGTAGAAACCGGGCACGCGCACCCGTCGGTCAATCGACCGAACCTCACCAGCGTCGGAACCATCATCTGGCTGAGTTCCGAGCTGATGTTCTTCGCGGCCCTCTTCGCGATGTACTTCACCCTGCGATCGGTGACGGGACCGGAGCACTGGAAGGAAATGGCCTCGAGCCTGAACCTTCCGTTCTCGGCGACGAACACCACGATCCTGGTGCTCTCCTCTCTGACCTGTCAGCTCGGCGTGTTCGCCGCCGAGCGCGGGGACGTGAAGAAGCTCAGAATGTGGTTCATCGTCACCTTCATCATGGGTGCGATCTTCATCGGCGGTCAGGTGTACGAGTACACCGAGCTGGTCAAGAAGGACGGGCTCTCGCTCTCCTCCGACCCGTACGGCTCGGTCTTCTACCTGACCACCGGCTTCCACGGCATGCACGTGACAGGCGGGCTCATCGCCTTCCTGTTCGTCCTCGGCAGGACGTACGCGGCCCGGAGGTTCACCCACGAGCAGGCGACCGCCGCCATCGTCGTGTCCTACTACTGGCACTTCGTGGACGTCGTCTGGATCGGCCTCTTCGCCACGATCTACCTGATCAAGTAGTTCGAAGATCACAGCATCGGGCGCAGAACCCGACACATTCCCGCAGCACCGACGCAGAAGATCCTGACACCGGGGTAATCCGTGAAAAAGCTCTCCGCACGACGACGCCATCCGCTGGCGGCGGTCGTCGTCCTACTCCTCGCGCTGGCGGCCACCGGGGGGCTGTACGCCGCGTTCGCGCCCGCGAGCAAGGCGCAGGCCGATGAAACCGCCCAGTCCCTCGCCATCGACGAGGGCAAGAAGCTCTACTCCGTCGGCTGCGCCAGCTGCCACGGAACCGGCGGTCAGGGCAGCTCTGACGGCCCGAGCCTGGTGGGCGTCGGCTCCGCCGCCGTCGACTTCCAGGTCGGCACCGGCCGTATGCCGGCCCAGCAGCCGGGCGCGCAGGTCCCGAAGAAGAAGGTCATCTACTCGCAGTCCGAGATCGACCAGCTCGCGGCGTACATCGCCTCGCTGGGCGCCGGTCCGGTCACGCCGACCTCCAAGGACTACAACCCGGAAGGCGCGGACATCGCCAAGGGCGGTGAACTGTTCCGCACCAACTGCGCGCAGTGCCACAACTTCACCGGTGAAGGCGGCGCGCTGACCCACGGCAAGTTCGCGCCGAACCTCGGGGACGTCGCGCCCAAGCACATCTACGAGGCCATGCAGACCGGCCCGCAGAACATGCCGTCCTTCCCGGACACGACGATGACCAAGCAGAACAAGAAGGACATCATCGCGTACCTCGACGCGGTCAACGGCGACAAGTCGGAGAGCCCCGGCGGTCTCAAGCTGGGCGGGCTCGGCCCGGTCAGTGAGGGTCTGTTCGCCTGGATCTTCGGCCTCGGCGCCCTCATCGCCGTCGCCATCTGGGTCGCCGCTCGGACCGCAAAGGCCAAGAAGTCATGAGTAGCCAAGACATTCCAGAAGAGAACCTGCCCGCTGAGCAGGAGACCGGGCACGGCTCGGTAGCGGTGAAGGACGACCCCTTCGCCGACCCGGGGCTGCCGGAGCACGAGCACCGGATCCAGGACATCGAGGAGCGGGCCGCCAGGCGGTCCGAGCGCGTCGTGGCGATGCTGTTCACGATCTCGATGCTGGCCACCGTCGGCTTCATCGCCTCGTACGTCACCATCGACGTCGACACGAGCGTCTACATCTTCCCGATCGGTCACATCAGCGCGCTCAACTTCGCGCTGGGCATGACCCTCGGTGTGGCGCTGTTCTGCATCGGCGCGGGCGCGGTCCACTGGGCCCGCACCCTGATGTCGGACGTCGAGGTCGCCGCCGAGCGCCACCCGATCGAGGCCGAGCCCGAGGTCAGGGCGCAGGTCCTCTCGGACTTCGCCGACGGCGCGCGCGAGTCGCAGTTCGGCCGCCGCAAGCTGATCCGCAACACCCTCTTCGGCGCCCTTGCCCTGGTGCCGCTCTCCGGTGTCGTCCTCCTTCGTGACCTCGGCCCGCTGCCGGAGACGAAGCTGCGTCACACGGCGTGGAAGAAGGGCAAGAAGCTCGTCAACATGAACACGAACGAGCCGCTCCGCGCCTCGGACATCGTGGTCGGTTCGCTCACCTTCGCCAAGCCCGAGGGCGTGGAGGAGCACGACGAGGACTTCCAGCAGGTCATGGGCAAGGCCGCGCTGATGCTCGTCCGGATCCAGCCGGAGAACATCAAGGACAAGCGCGAGCTCGAGTGGTCGCACGAGGGCGTTGTCGCGTACTCGAAGATCTGCACCCACGTGGGCTGCCCGATCTCCCTGTACGAGCAGCAGACGCACCACGTGCTGTGCCCGTGCCACCAGTCCACCTTCGACCTCTCCGACGGTGCGCGGGTTATCTTCGGCCCCGCCGGTCACGCACTGCCGCAGCTGCACATCGACGTCGATGACGAGGGCTACCTCGTGGCGCAGGGCGACTTCGCTGAGCCCGTCGGTCCTGCCTTCTGGGAGCGCGGATGAGTACTGCAACCACCAATGACGCGCCTTCTCGTGAGAAGGCACCGGCCGGCGAGCGCGTCGCCGACTGGGCGGACGGCCGCCTCGGGATCTACTCCCTGGCCAAGTCCAACATGCGCAAGATCTTCCCGGACCACTGGTCCTTCATGCTCGGTGAGATCTGCCTCTACAGCTTCATCATCATCATCCTCACGGGTGTGTACCTGACGCTGTTCTTCCACCCGTCGATGAACGAGGTGGAGTACCACGGCAGCTACGTCCCGCTGCAGGGACAGCTGATGTCCGAGGCGTTCAACTCGACCATGCACATCTCCTTCGATGTGCGCGGTGGTCTGCTGATCCGGCAGATCCACCACTGGGCGGCGCTGATCTTCCTCGCCGGCATGTTCGTGCACATGATGCGCGTGTTCTTCACGGGTGCGTTCCGCAAGCCGCGTGAGGTCAACTGGCTGTTCGGCTTCCTGCTGTTCGTCCTGGGCATGTTCACCGGTTTCACCGGCTACTCGCTCCCGGACGACCTGCTCTCCGGCACCGGTGTCCGCTTCATGGAGGGCGCGGTCCTGTCCGTGCCGATCGTCGGCACGTACCTGTCGTTCTTCCTCTTCGGTGGCGAGTTCCCCGGCGGCGACTTCGTCGCGCGGTTCTACTCGGTCCACATCCTGCTGCTGCCGGGCATCATGCTCGGCCTGCTCGTGGCCCACCTGATCCTGGTCTTCTACCACAAGCACACGCAGTTCGCGGGTGCCGGAAAGACCGAGAAGAACGTCGTCGGCATGCCGCTGCTGCCGGTCTACATGGCCAAGGCGGGCGGCTTCTTCTTCCTGGTCTTCGGTGTCATCGCGGCCGTCGCGGCGATCGCCTCGATCAACCCGATCTGGGCCATCGGCCCGTACCGCATCGACCAGGTCTCCACCGGCGCCCAGCCCGACTGGTACATGGGCTTCTCCGAGGGCCTGATCCGTACGATGCCGGGCTGGGAGATCAACCTCTGGGGTCACACGCTCGTCCTGGGTGTGTTCGTCCCGCTGGTCATCTTCCCGCTGGTCCTGGTCGCGATCGCGGTCTACCCGTTCATCGAGTCCTGGGTCACCGGCGACAAGCGCGAGCACCACATCCTGGACCGCCCGCGCAACGTCCCGACGCGTACGGCGTTCGGCGCCGCGTGGATCTCCTGGTACTTCGTCCTGCTCGTCGGTGGTGGCAACGACCTCTGGGCCACGCACTTCCACCTGTCGATCAACTCGATCACCTGGTTCGTCCGCATCGGCTTCTTCGTCGTGCCGGTCCTCACCTTCATCGCCACCAAGCGGATCTGCCTCGGCCTCCAGCGCCGCGACAAGGACAAGGTGCTGCACGGACGCGAGTCCGGCCTCATCAAGCGCCTGCCGCACGGTGAGTTCATCGAGGTCCACGAGCCGCTCGACGCCGAGGCGCTGCACGCGCTCACCGCGCACGAGCAGTACCAGCCGCTCGAACTCGGCCCGGCGGTCGACGAGAACGGTGTCGAGCGCAAGCAGTCGCGTCTGCAGAAGACCCGCGCCAAGCTGTCGAAGGGCTTCTACGGGGAGAACAACCAGATCCCCAAGCCCACCGCGGAGGAGTACAAGGAGATCACCAGCGGCCACGGCCACCACTGATCCATGATCGGCTGAGCCGACAGCTGTCCGCCACGGCAAGAGCCCTCGTCCAGGCACTGGACGGGGGCTCTTTGCCGTTCCCGGCGCTGGATAAGGTGGAGCCGCGTAACCCCACTGACACAACTGGAGCGGCCATGAGCGCTTTGCACCCCGCTGGAGGCGACACCGCGGCGGGCCGTTCCTGGCCCTCCGTCCTCAACGGCCTCCTGGAGGGCCGCGACCAGAGCGCCGACGACACCGCCTGGGCGATGGACCGCATCATGCGGGGCGAGGCGACCGAGGCGCAGATCGCCGGTTTCGTGGTCGCGCTGCGCGCCAAGGGCGAGACCGTCCAGGAGATCTCCGGTCTCGTACGGGCGATGTACGAGCACGCCAACGTCATCGAGGTGCCGGGGGAGACCGTCGACATCGTCGGCACCGGCGGCGACGGCGCCAAGACGGTGAACATCTCCACGATGTCCGCCATCGTCATCGCAGGTACGGGCGTCAAGGTCGTCAAGCACGGCAACCGCGCCGCCTCCTCGGCCTCGGGCGCCTCCGACGTCCTGGAGAAACTCGGGGTCAATCTGGAGCTGACGCCCGCGCGGGTCCCGCAGATCGCGGAGGAGGCGGGCATCACCTTCTGCTTCGCCGTGAAGTTCCACCCCGCGCTGCGGTACGCGGGCGCCGCGCGCGGCCAGCTCGGTATCCGTACCGTCTTCAACCTGCTCGGCCCGCTCACCAACCCGGCCCGGGTGCGCGCCCAGGCCGTCGGGGTCGCCGACGCCCGGATGGCGCCCGTCGTGGCCGGGGTCTTCGCCGAGCGCGGCAACTCCTCGCTCGTCTTCCGCGGCGACGACGGCCTCGACGAGCTGACCACCACCGCGACCTCCCGCGTCTGGATCGTCCGCGACGGCACCGTGCGCGAGGAGACCTTCGACCCGCGCGACGTGGGCCTGGACCTGGTCCCGGTGGAGGCGCTGCGCGGCGCGGACGCCTCGTACAACGCGGAGGTCGCGCGGCGGCTGCTCGACGGGGAGCGAGGGCCCGTGCGCGACGCCGTGCTGTTGAACTCGGCCGCCGCCCTCGTCGCCGTACGCCCCGGCACGGGGACGCTCGCCGAGCAGCTGCGGGCCGGCATGGACCGCGCCGCCGAGTCCATCGACTCCGGCGCGGCGAAGGCGACCCTGGAGCGATGGGTGGCGGCCACCAACCGCTGAGCCGTAGGGGTACGAGTGTGACGCAGAGCGCAGTCCGAGTCGTCTCAGAGACCGGACTGCGCTCTTGCCGTATCCCGAACGTATGGCAGGATGCTTTTCAAGGTCATGAGTGACAGCGTGATCGGCCCCGGCCGGCTGTCCGGCAACCCTCCGTCCGTGGCGGGGTGCCCCGGGTGAAGACCAGGCCGCGAGCAGCAAGGCTCGCGGCAAGCGCGGACCCCTCGCGAACTCTCCAGGGGTCCTGGGTCGTTTGAGGGAGCAGTCTCGTGAGCAAGCGAATGTGCTAGGGCCTTCGGCCCCGTTCTCCAGTACCACCCTCACCCTTCGCGTGAGCGCGTCCGCGCCCCGCGTAGAGGTCAACTCCCGTACGTCCTCCGGCCGTTGAGCTGTTGCCGACGGCTGCCGTGCGGGCCCGTACGCCACTTCGCCACGCCCTGACTTGTCCTGCCGGGAGACAGCCATGTCCGCTCACACCACCACCGCCACCGTTTCCGCCGAGTCCGCCGTCGACCCCGCCTGTGGCGCGCCGCTGCCCGTGCTCGGCCGCGACGTGACCGTGCCGCTCGTCACCGGTGGCGAGGTGACGTACGCCGCCCTCGACTACGCCGCCAGCGCGCCGGCCCTGCAGCGCGTGTGGGACGACGTCGCCGCCTACGCCCCGTACTACGGCAGCGTGCACCGCGGCGCCGGCTACCTCTCCCAGCTGTCGACCGACCTCTTCGAGAACTCCCGCGCCACGGTCGCCGAGTTCCTCGGCTGCCGCGCCGGCGACCAGATCGTCTTCACCCGCTCCACCACCGACTCGCTCAACCTGCTCGCCGCCGCGCTGCCCGCCGACTGCCAGGTGTTCGTCTTCGAGACCGAGCACCACGCGTCGCTGCTGCCCTGGCGCGACGCCCGCGTGACGTACCTGAACGCGCCGCGCACCCCGGCCCAGGCCGTCGACACCCTGGAGCGGGCGCTCGCCGAGCGCGACCCCTACGGCCCGGCCCTCGTCTGCGTCACCGGCGCCTCCAACGTCACCGGTGAACTCTGGCCGGTGCGCGAGCTGGCGGCGGCCGCTCACGCGCACGGTGCCCGCATCGTGCTCGACGCCGCCCAGCTCGCGCCCCACCACCCGGTCTCCGTCCAGGAGCTGGACGTCGACTGGATCGCCTTCTCCGGGCACAAGCTGTACGCGCCCTTCGGCTCGGGCGTGCTCGCGGGCCGCTCCGACTGGCTGCGCGCGGCCGAGCCGTACCTGGCCGGCGGCGGAGCCTCCCGCAAGGTCGCCCGGCGCGTCGACGGCGGCGTGGATGTGGAGTGGCACGACAGCGCAGCCCGCCACGAGGCCGGTTCGCCGAACGTCATCGGCGTCTACTCCATCGCCTCCGCGTGCAAGGCGCTGACCGAGGCCGGGTTCGACAGCCTGGTCGCCCGTGAGCGGTACCTGATCCAGAAGGTGCGGGACGGGCTCGCCGAGGTGCCCGAGGTGAAGGTGCTGTCCCTGTTCGGGGACGACGCCCCGCGCGTCGGCGTCCTCTCCTTCGTGGTCGAGGGGTGGAACTCCTCCCACTTCGCCGCGGCGCTCTCCGCGGAGTACGGGATCGGGGTGCGGGACGGTCTGTTCTGCGCCCACCCGCTGGTGCGGACGCTGCTCGGGTCCGACCCGCAGACCCAGGGAGAGTGCGGAGCGCCGGAGGCGGCGCCGGGGGAGAAGTCGCTGAACGCCATCCGGGTCAGCTTCGGCGCGGGCACCCCTGACGAGCACGTCGACCGTTTCGTCGCGGCGGTGAAGGAACTGGTCCGCGATGGCGCCGCCTGGACCTACCGCACCGAAGAAGGCCGCTGCGTCCCAGCCGCCTAGGGGCGCGGGGAACTGCGCGCTCGGCCACCGAGAAAGCCGCGGAAGCGTCTGCTCATGCACCGAGCAGATGCTTCCGCGGCTTTCGTCGTGGCCGGTCGCGCAGTTCCCCGCGCCCCCGGGCGGGGTTTCAGCTGTCCAGCCCGATGGAGAACGCGGCCTCCAGATCATGCTGGGAGTACGTCCGGAAAGCCACATGCGTGTCCGTGCCCTCGACCCCCTGGATCTTGCTGATCCTGCCGGGAATCACCTCGGCAAGATCATCGTGCCGGGCCACCCGGACCATGGCGATCAAGTCGTACGTGCCGGTGACGGAGAAGACCTCACTGACGGACTCGAGCGCCGCGATCGACTCGGCGATCTCGGGGATCCGGTCCACGCTGGTCTTGATGAGCACGATCGCGGTGATCACGGCTGGCTAGTCTCCCTCGGTGGCCGTGGCTGGGGCTGCCTTCACCTTAGCCCGGCCCCGATACCGCACCCACGCCCAGAGGAACCCGAGCGAGAACCCGATCAGGTGGGCGAGGTAGGCGACCCCGGGCCCCTGGCTGTCCTGGTAGGCGGCGGCCCACTGCAGCGCGACCCAGAACGGGAGCACCACCCACGCCGGGAAGCGCAGCGGCAGGAAGAGGAGGAAGGGGAAGACGCTCGTCACACGCGCGTCGGGGAACAGGAAGAGGAAGGCTCCGAGCACCGCCGAGATCGCTCCCGAGGCGCCGACCAGGGTCTGTTCGGAGCCCGCGTGCGCGATGGCGTACCCGAGGAGTGCCAGGTAGCCGCTGATCAGATAGAAGAGCGCGTACGGCAGATGGCCCATGCGTTCCTCGGCCATCGCCCCGAACACATAGAGGAAGAGCATGTTGCCCAGGAGGTGGACCCAGCTGCCGTGCACGAACAGGGCTGTGGCCGGGGTGAGGGCGGCGCGGGGTGATCCGGTGAAGAGTTCGGCGGGCAGGACGCCCCAGCGTTCGAAGTAGGCGGCCTGGGCGGTGAGCAGATGGTCGCCGGTGCCGTAGGACGGGTTGAGCCCGGACGACGGGGAGAGCACGAAGGTCACGCAGCAGACGGCGATGAGCGCGTACGTGACCGGAGCCGGATGTCCTCTGAGGAAAGCGGTCGCTCTGCCGATCACGCCGCGTCCGTTGCCGATCATGAAGGAGAGCATGACGCAAGGCGGGGAGCGGGCGGTGCACGGCAGGCCGTAGGGTTACGGGCAATAAAGCAAGCATCACGCACCACGGAGGCGACAGTCCGATGACGGTTCCCCTGCCGACCGCCACCACCCGCTGGCGCTGCACGCTCTGCGGCAACCTGACGCGGTTCGACGTGACCCGCTCCTCGCAGGTCGTGGAGTACGTGCACCTGGACCTGGCCGGTGAGCCGAAGGTCGAGGAGCGCGACGTGGTCAGTGAGACGATCGAGTCGGTCCGCTGCCGCTGGTGCAACGCGGTCGACCAGGTGGAACTTGTGGACAGGCCGGGCGCCGACTCCTGACCGGGGCGGCCCACAGCGACTTTGGGGTGACGGATGGTGGAGAGCACGGGCGGGGAGGCCGGGCACGCCGAGCAGCCTGCCGCCGAGGTGCTCGACCGGCCGTTGCCCGAAGGCGTACGGCGGCGGGTCGTGCAGATCGTCTCGGACGGCTTCGGCGGTCTCACGGTCGGCGAACTGCCGCCGCAGCTGCGCCAGTACGCGCGCTTCACCCCGACCCGGCGGATGAAGTTCGCGGGCAACGCGATGGCTGCCGCCGTGGAGAGCGAGACGCTCTTCCGGCAGCGGATCGCCGAGCGGTTCCGCGAGGCGCAGCCCGAGCTGTGCCAGGCCATCGAAGCCGGTGCGCCGCCGCCCGCCGCCGACCCCCTCGACGTGGCCGCCGCCGCGTACGTGCTGCGCCCCGTCGGCTGGGTGAAGCTGGTCACCGCCGCGGGTGAGGAGGTTCAGCGGGCCGACGCCGAGCGGATCGACGAGGAGACCCGCGCCGAACTCCAGTCCCTGCGCGACCGGCTCGCCGAGGCGCAGACGCAGACCAGGACCGAGACCGAGCGGCTGCGCGCCGAGCTCGACGCCGCCAAGCGCGAGACCGACGCCGTGCACCGCAAGCTGCGCGCCGCCCTCAGCGACGTGAAGCGCGGCGAGGCCGCCGTGCGCAAGGCGCAGGCCGAGGCCGACGCCGTACGGGCCGAGGGGCAGGCGCAGGTCTCCGCCGCCGAGAGCGAGACGCGGCGGCTCAAGGCGCGGCTCGGGGAGGCCGAGGCGAACCTGGAGGCGTCGCGCCGGGCGTCCCGGGAAGGGCGCAGCGTCGAGGACATGCGCGTACGGCTGCTGCTCGACACGGTCCTGGAGGCCGCTCAGGGGCTGCGCAGGGAGCTGGCCCTCCCGCCGGTCTCCGCACGGCCCGCCGACTCCGTGGACGCCGTCGAGCCGGGCCGGATGACGCCGAAGGACATCGCGGCGCGCGCCCTGCACGAGCACGACCCGGCCATCCTCGACCAGCTGCTCGCGCTGCCGCAGGCCCACCTCGTGGTCGACGGGTACAACGTGACCAAGACGGGGTATCCCACGATGCCCCTGGAGAAGCAGCGGCTGCGCCTGCTCGGCTCGCTCTCCCAGCTCGCGGCGCAGACCGGCGCCGAGGTGACCTGTGTCTTCGACGGGGCCGAGCTGGCCGCGCCCGTGCTGCTCGCGCCGCCGCGCGGGGTGCGGGTGCTGTTCTCCAAGGCGGGCGTCACGGCCGATGAACTGATTCGCCAGCTGGTGCGCGCCGAGCCGCCGGGCCGGCCGGTCATCGTGGTCTCCACGGACCGCGAGGTCGCCGACGGCGTCGCGAAGGCGGGCGCGCGTCCGGTTGCGTCGGTCATGCTCCTGAAGCGGCTCTCGCGCGGTTGACACCCTAAAGCCCTTGGCGCCCCTTACGTCGCTCCCGCAACGTCCGTTCCGTATGCCCGGATTGGCGAAACCTTTACGCAACCGTGCGTCAAAACGACATCACTGCACGTGAGTTGTGTGTGAAGAACTCAGTGAACGGCCGAGATTTTGCTCGTCAGGATTTGAACTGATCACAAGAACATCACTATGGTCAGCTCGAACCTCCGCTCGGGTGATCACTCACATGAGGTGAGTGACAGTGGAGGGGCACCGCCCACCGGGTGATCGTGGGCGGCTGGAGGAAGAAGGAGCTCGCCTTCGTGGCGTCCCACCGTCGACCCAAGCAGCCGAGCCGCACCCGCGTGACCGTGCTCACCGCGACCGCCGCCGCTGCCGTGGCACTCACTTCGCAGGCGGCCAACGCCGCCCCCAAGGCCGACAAGGCCGAGGTCAAGGCCAAGGTCGACAAGCTCTACGAAGAGGCGGAGAAAGCCACCGACCTCTACAACGGGGCCAAGGAGAAGCAGCAGAAGCTCGAGAAGGAGATCGGCGCACTCCAGGACAAGGTCGCCCGCGGCCAGGAGGACCTCAACGAGCTGCGTACGGGCCTGGGTTCGCTCGCCAGCCAGCAGTACCGCTCCGGCGGCATCGACCCCTCCGTCCAGCTCTTCCTCTCCTCCGACCCGGACGACTACCTCGACAAGGCGTCCACGATCGACTCGCTCAGCGCCCAGCAGCTGCAGTCGCTCAAGAAGGTCCAGGACAAGCAGCGCACCCTCGCCCAGGAGCGCGCCGAGGCGTCCGAGAAGCTGAAGGACCTCGCCGACACCCGTACGGAGCTCGGCAAGAAGAAGAAGGAAGTCCAGACCAAGCTCGGCGCCGCGCAGAAGCTGCTCAACACGCTGACCGCGCAGGAGCGGCAGAAGATGGCCGACGACGACGCCCGCGCCAGCCGCAGCGCCGGCGACCGCGTCGACCTCGGCAACGAGGCGGCCGCCTCCAAGTTCGGCGCCGCCGCCCTGAGCGCCGCCGCCACCCAGATCGGCAAGCCCTACGTCTCCGGTGGCACGGGCCCCAACTCCTACGACTGCTCCGGTCTGACGCAGTGGGCCTACAACCAGGCCGGTGTCGGCATCACCCGGACCACGTACACCCAGCAGAACGACGGCCCCAAGATCGGCATGAGCCAGCTCAAGCCCGGCGACCTCGTCTTCTTCAACAGCCTCGCGCACGTGGGCCTGTACGCGGGCAACGGCCAGGTGCTGCACGCCCCGCACCCCGGCGCCTCCGTCCGCTACGAGTCGATGAGCACGATCGGCTCGTTCCAGTTCGGCGTCCGCATCTGACCTTCTTGTCGGCCCGCACCGACGACTCCTGAAAACGCGCCCGTTCGGGCGAATTCAGGTTCCCGCCGCTGACCCCACGCCCCGCCCATGACCTGCGTCATAGGCGGGGCGTCGCGTTGTGCGCCCCCGAACGGTCGTTGGCCCGCCGGTGATCGCCCGGCTACTGTCGGCGCGCATTCCCCGATCACGGGGATCGTCAGCGCGTCGCCAGGGGCGTCCGCGCTTCGTCCGCGCTTTTGTCTGCGCTTCGCCAGCGGAAGGGAAACGGCTGCAAGTGGGGTCCCATCGCCGCACCGCGCACCCCGGTCCTACGGGGCTCGAGCGGAACACCCGCGCAACTGTCCTGACCGTGGCCGCCGCCGCCTCGGCCGTCGCCGCCCTCGGGGCGGTCCCCGCGGGCGCCGCGCCGCAGGACCGCCCCGCCGACGCCAAAGCCGAGGTGGACCGCCTGTACGAGCAGGCGGAGAGCGCCACCGAGGCGTTCAACAAGGCCGACGAGCGGGCCGACAAGCTCCATGGCGAACTGGCCCGCACCCAGGACCAGGTCGCCCGCGGCCAGGAGCGGATCAACAAGATGCGGCACGCGCTCGGCATGGTCGCCGGAGCCCAGTACCGCTCCGGCGGCATGGACCCCTCGCTCGCCCTGATGTTCTCCTCCGACCCGGAGTCCTACCTCGACCGGGCCAGCGCCATCGACCGGATCAGCGCCCGGCAGGCCGGCGACCTGACCGAACTGCAGGGCGCGCAGCGCGAGCTGGCCCAGAAGCGCGCCGAGGCCCGGCGCCAGCTGGCCCTGCTGGTCGACAGCCGCAGGACCGTGGCCAAGAACAAGCGGACCGTCGAGTCGAAACTGGCCAAGGCGCGGCGGGTGCTCAACTCGATGAAGGACGACGACCGCGCCGCGTACGAGCGGGCCTCGCGCGGCGGCGACCGGCCCGATCTGGCGGGCGCGGGCCGGGCCTCTTCCTCCCGCGCGGCCGCCGCGCTCGCCGCCGCCCAGTCCGCGCTCGGCAAGCCCTACATCTGGGGCGCCAACGGCCCCACCGGCTTCGATTGTTCCGGTCTGATGCAGTGGTCGTACGGGCAGGCCGGGGTCGGTCTGCCGCGCACCTCGCAGGCCCAGCGGTACGCCGGGCAGCAGGTGCCGCTCTCCCAGGCGCGCCCCGGCGACCTCGTCGCCTACGGCTCCGACGCCCACCACATCGCCCTCTACGCGGGCAACGGCCAGGTCATCCACGCGCCCTACCCGGGCGCCCCCGTGCGCTACGACCCCGTCGGCATGATGCCGGTCTCCTCGGTGACCCGGATCTGAGCTGAGCCACGCTCGCCCGGCACGCCGTACGATCGGGAAGATGGCTGGTCGACGGCGTGCGGTGAGCGGGGCGGGGCGGATCGTGGCCCTCGGCGCCCTGCTCGTCGGGCTGTCCGGCTGCGGCGGGGACGCCGCGCCGCCGGACTCCCGTACGGACGCTGTGCAGCGGGTCCTGGACCGCCGGGCCGCCGCCGTCCTGGAGAAGGACGCCGCCGCGTACCGGGCGACCGGCGGCGCCGATCCGTATCTGCTGCTCGACATGGCCGCGGTGCCGCTGGACTCCTGGACGTACAAGCTGACCCGGCTCGACGGTTCGGGTTCGCGGGTCAGCGCCTCGGCCGAGCTGCGCTACCGCGTCGACGGGTACGACGAGGCGCCGGTCGTCGCCGAGCGGACGCTGACCCTCAAGCGCGAGGACGGCCGCTGGCGCGTCGTGGACGACGAGCCCGCCGAGAAGTCCGGGCAGCAGCTCTGGGAGCAGGGCAAGGTCACGGCGGTGAAGGGCGCGCACAGCCTGGTGCTCGGCGTCGGCCAGCAGCGGTCGGTCCTGGCGTCCTACGCCGAACTCTCCGACGACGCCGTGCCCGCGGTGACCGACGCCTGGGGGACCGGCTGGGCCCGCAAGGTCGTCGTCCTGGTCCCCAAGAGCCTTGAGGGCATGGGCGGGCTCCTCGGCTCGCCCGCCTCCGCCTACCAGGGGATCGCCGCGGTCACCACCGGCGAGGCGGGCGGCTCGGGCAGCGCGCCCGCGGACCGGGTGATCATCAACCCGGAGGCGTACGGCGTGCTCGGCGCCTTCGGCAAGCAGGTCGTCCTCACCCATGAGACCGCGCACGTGGCGACCCGCGCCGTCACCTCACCGGCCACCCCGCTGTGGCTGTCGGAGGGGTACGCGGACTGGACCGGCTACCGCGGCACCGGCCGCACCGCCGGACAGGCCGCCCCCGAGCTGCAGCGGGCCGTGCAGGAAGGCACGCCGCCCGCCACGCTGCCCGAGGACGCCGACTTCGGGTTCAGCGGCGACTCCAGCAAGCTCGCGCAGGCGTACGAGTCCGGGTGGCTGGCCTGCCGGATGATCGCGGAGCGCTGGGGCGAGGCGAGACTCAACGCCTTCTTCCGGGCGGTCGGCGAACACAAGCAGCGGACGGGCGCGGTGGACAGCGCCCTGCAGAACGTCCTCGGGATCGACGAGAAGGAGTTCGTGGCGCGCTGGCGGACGTATGTGCGTGACCAGCTGGCGGACTAGCCGGTCGGCCTCGGCTCGGCTCGGCTCGGCGCAGCTCGGCTCGGTGAGCGCTTCGCGCGGCCAGGCGCGCTCGGGTGCTGTACGTCGCGACGATGGCGTTCTACGCGTCCGGCAGGCCGCCGCGATCCACACGGCGCGGCGCGGCGTCGCAACCGCCCGCCGCCGTCCGGCTGTCCGGGCTGTGGGGCCTGCCCGGGGTGTGCGGAGCGCTGGCGCACCTCTTGCGGACGGCTTCGTCGGCGGCCCCGTCAGGAGGGCGGGGAGGGGGACGTCGCGTCGCCGAGGGTGGCGCGGGACGGTTGAGGCGGGAGGGCCGGGTGAGCGGCCCGGCGGGGTTCGGTCACCGTCGCGCGCCACAGGCGGTGGCAGGCGGTCAGGGTGGCGGCGACGAGGAGACCGTTGCGGAGCAGGAGGAGCGTGACGCCCAGGGAATCGCTGGCCACCACGTGCGCGAACCAGACCGGGAACTCCAGGAACGTCACCAGCGTCGCGGCGAGCACGAACCACACCGGCAGCACCATCCGGCTGTCACGGAACAGCAGGCACACCGCCGCGAGAGCGACCAGCCACAGCATGTACTGCGGGCTGATCACCCGGCTCGTCGTCGTGAACAGGAGCACCGCCGTCAGCGCCGCGTCGGCGAGCGTGGCCGGCTGCCAGGCGCGGGCCCGCAGCCGCCACAGCACCAGCCAGCCGCACGCGGCCACGGTCAGTCCTTGCGCGAGCGCGCTGACCACATCCACGTACGGGCCCAGGAACTCCACCGACCCGTAGTTCAGCTGCACCGTCCCCGACCAGCCGAACCGGCGCGCCACATGGAAGACGAGCGAGCCGAGCGACTCGACCTCCGTGCCCCGGTCCCGCTGGAACGTCAGGAACGCGAACGCGCCCGGCATGGCGATGGCGAACGTCACCGCGACCCCGCCCGCCGTCAGCGCCGCCGCGCCCCACGCCTCCCGGGTCGCCCGGCCGCGCCGGACCCCGAGCAGCAGCAGCGCGGGCCACACCTTGAGCATCGCCCCGACCGCGGCCACCACCCCCGCCGCCTTCGGGTGCCGGGCCGCCGCGAGCAGCGCCGCGACCGCGACGGCGGCGACCATCACGTCGTAGCGCGCGTACACCGTCTGCCCGAGCAGCGGCAGGCCCGCCACCCACACCCACAGACCCCGCCGCGCCATGCCGCGCCGCTCGGTGACGTGGAGCAGCATCAGCAAGACCACCGCGTCCGCGAGGAACGCCAGGAGGAAGAACGCCGCGGGGTAGGAGAGGAACGGCAGCAGCGCGGGGGAGAGGATCGCGACCGCGGCGGCCGGCGGGTACTGCCAGGTGACGTCGTCCAGCGGGAACGTCCCCGTGCGCAGGACGTCGTACCAGCCCTGGTAGATGACGGACACGTCGCTCGTGACGTCCGGGCCCGGCACGACCACGACCTTGAAGACGCACAGCAGCAGCAGCGTCCTGGTCAGCGCCCAGGTGGCGAGGGCCGCCGCGGGGATTCGCGTCTTCATTCGAACCATCATGCCGGGCGGAACTGTGCGGTGGCCATGGACCGAGGCGGCGTGGCGTGCGCGCGCGAGGCGGTTCGGTACTGTCGGCGGCGATGCACCACAACAAGACGCTCGTCGTGACCAATGACTTCCCGCCCAGGCCCGGTGGCATCCAGGCGTTCCTGCACAACATGGCGCTGCGCCTCGACCCCGAGCGGCTCGTCGTCTACGCGTCCACGTGGAAGCGGGGCCGGGAGGGGACTGAGGCGACCGCCGCGTTCGACGCGGAGCAGCCGTTCACCGTCGTACGCGACCGTACGACGATGCTGCTGCCGACGCCGCGCGTGACGCGGCGCGCGGTGGGCCTGTTGCAGGAGCACGGCTGTACGTCGGTGTGGTTCGGGGCGGCCGCGCCGCTCGGCCTCATGGCACCCGCTCTGCGCAGGGCGGGGGCGCGGCGGATCGTCGCGACGACGCACGGGCATGAGGCGGGGTGGGCGCAGCTCCCGGCCTCGCGGTCGCTGTTGCGGCGGATCGGGGAGTCCACGGACACGGTTACCTATCTCGGGGAGTACACGCGCTCGCGGATCGCGGCGGCGCTGTCGCCCGCGGCGGCCTCGCGGATGGTGCAACTGCCTCCCGGCGTCGACGAGAAGACGTTCCACCCCGGGTCGGGAGGGGACGAGGTGCGGGCGCGGCTCGGGCTCTCGGAGCGGCCGGTCGTGGTCTGCGTGTCGCGGCTCGTGCCACGCAAGGGGCAGGACACGTTGATCCTCGCGATGCCGCGGATTCTGGCCGAGGTGCCGGACGCGGTGCTGCTGATCGTGGGTGGGGGGCCGTACGAGAAGGAGTTGCGGGAGCTGGCGGAGGCGACCGGCGTCGCGGAGTCCGTGCGGTTCACGGGGGCCGTGCCCTGGGGTGAACTGCCCGCGCATTACGGGGCCGGTGACGTGTTCGCCATGCCGTGCCGGACGCGGCGTGCGGGGCTGGACGTCGAGGGGCTCGGGATCGTGTACCTGGAGGCGTCCGCGACGGGGCTGCCCGTGGTCGCCGGTGATTCCGGGGGCGCGCCCGACGCGGTTCTGGACGGGGAGACGGGGTGGGTCGTTCGCGGGGGTGTGCCCGAGGAGGCCGCGGACCGGGTCGTGGCGCTGTTGCTGGACCCGGAGTTGCGCGCGCGGATGGGGGCGCGGGGGCGGGCCTGGGTGGAGGAACGGTGGCGGTGGGATCTGCTTGCGGAGAGGCTGAGGGGCCTGCTGTAGCTTTCGCGGGCGCGACACCGTCGTGGCTGGTCGCGGGCTGCCTGGCCCGTCGTGGTTCATCGCGGGCCGCGGGTCTCGTCGTGGCTGGTCGCGCCGTTCCCCGCGCCCCTGAGATGCGCACTTCGTGCGCCATCTCAGGCCACTCGCGGGGCACCCGTAGCTGTGTCCCACAGGTGTGCTCAACAGGTGTGGTCAACAGGTGTGCCCCTGAAGGCGCGGCGTAGCCGCAGGCCTTCAGGGGCGCGGGGAACTGCGCGACCAGCCACGACGAGAGGCGCGGTCGCGCGACGGCAGATCCACCTACGGCGCGTGGGCGGCTGACCCGGTCACCCGCGGTAGATCGCCTCGATCTCGTCCGCGTAATCCTTCGCCACAACGTTTCGCTTCAGCTTCAGGGACGGCGTCAGATGGCCGGACTCCTCCGTGAACTGGGCGCCCAGGACGCGGAACTTCCGGACCGACTCCGCCTTGGAGACCGCCGCGTTGCCGTCGTCGACCGCCGTCTGGATCGCGGCCAGCAGATCCGCGTCGTCCCGGAGGGAGGCGACGGAGGAACCGGCCGGCTTGTCGTGGTCCGTGGCCCACTTGCCGAGAAACTCCTCGTCGACGGTGACGAGGGCGCCGACGAACGGCCGCCCGTCCCCGACGACCATGCACTCGGCGACCAGCGCATGCGCCCGGATCCGGTCCTCGATCACGGCCGGGGCGACGTTCTTGCCGCCCGCCGTGACGATGAGCTCCTTCTTGCGCCCGGTGATCCGGAGGTACCCGTCCTCGTCGAGCGTGCCGATGTCACCGGTGTGGAACCAGCCGTCGGCGAGCGCCTCCTCCGTCGCGCCCTCGTTGTTCCAGTAGCCGGTGAACAGGTGCTCGCCGTGGAGCAGGACCTCGCCGTCGTCGGCGATGCGGATCACGGACCCGGGCAGCGGCTGCCCGACCGTGCCGATCTTCTGCCGGTCCCACGGGTTGAAGGCGGTCGCGGCGCAGGATTCGGTGAGGCCGTACCCCTCGAGGACGGTGAAGCCGATGCCGCGGAAGAAGTGGCCGAGCCGCTCACCCAGCGGGGCGCCGCCCGAGATGGCGTACTCGCCGCGCCCGCCGAGGACCGCGCGCAGCTTGCTGTAGACCAGTTTGTCGAACGTCTTGTACTTGAGTTTCAGCGTGAACGACGGCCCCTTCGGGGTGTCCAGCGCCCGGCTGTACTCGATCGCCGTGTCCGCGGCCTTGTCGAAGATCTTGCCCTTGCCGTCGGCCTGCGCCTTGGCCCGCGCCGAGTTGTAGACCTTCTCGAAGACGCGCGGCACACCGAGGATCAGGGTGGGGCGGAACGCGGCGAGTTCGTCGGTCAGGTTCTTGATGTCGGGCGCGTGCCCGAGCTTGATCGGCGCCATGAGGGACGCCACCTCGACGAGGCGCCCGAAGACATGCGCGACCGGGAGGAAGAGCAGCACCGAGCACTCGCCCGTACGGAACAGGGGCTTCAGGCGCTCCACGACATTGCCGCACTCGGCGAAGAAGCTGCGGTGGGTGAGCACACAGCCCTTGGGGCGGCCGGTGGTGCCGGAGGTGTAGACGATCGTCGCGGGGTCGTCCGCCTTCGCGACCCGGCTGCGCTCCTCGACCGTCGCGTCGGGGACCCCGGCCCCGTCGCGGCGCAGCTCGTCGACGCCGCCGCCCTCGATCTGCCAGATGTGGAGCAGCTCGGGGAGCCGGCCGCGTACGGAGTCGACGGACGCGGCGTGCGCCGGGGACTCGACGACGATCGCGACGGCGCCGGAGTCGCCGAGGATCCACTGGATCTGCTCGGCCGAACTCGTCTCGTACACGGGGACGGTGATCGCGCCCGCGCTCCAGATCGCGAAGTCGAGCAGCGTCCACTCGTAGCGCGTACGGGACATGAGGGCGACCCGGTCGCCCGCCTGGACGCCCGCGGCGATCAGGCCCTTCGCGGCGGCCCGCACATCGGCGAGGAACTCGACGGAGGTGACGTCCTGCCAGGCACCGCCGACCTTGCGGCCGATGACGGCGACGTCCGGATGCTGCGCGGCGTTTCTGCGGACGATATCGGTCAGATTGCCGTCCGCAGGGACCTCGTACAAAGCCGGAAGGCTGAACTCGCGCAAGACTGCTGCTCCTCATAAGGCGCCGGCGCCACGACTCTGTGCGATGCGTCGGTGCGGTCCAAGATCGGGCAGGTGCTCAGCGCTTCACCGACGGACGCCGACAGACTGATCGGTCGGTCTGGCGACTCGTTGATTGAACTGAGCACGACTGGACTGCCCGGACGTTACCCACCGGTACTGCTTTTTCGGTAGGGGGTCCGAGCCAGATGTTCGCTGCGTCACACGTCACGGCGGTGCTCAGCGCAGAGTAGTCCACGTGTCCGATGACTCGGAAGTAACCGCAGGTCCGGGCCTTGTGATCACCTTCCGCTCCCCACTTTCGAGTGGTCGGCCGGTCGTCCTAGGGTGATCGCATGCGCGTTCATGTGGTCAGCGATGTGCACGGAAACTCCACCGACCTCGCACGGGCGGGAGACGGTGCCGACGCCGTCGTCTGCCTCGGTGACCTGGTCCTCTTCCTCGACTACGCCGATCATTCGCGCGGCATTTTTCCCGACTTGTTCGGGGAGGAGAACGCCGACCGGCTCGTGGAGCTGCGCACCGCCCGCCGCTTCGACGAGGCGCGCGCCCTCGGGGCCGAGCTGTGGGCGGGCATCGACCGGCGCCCCGCCATCGAAAAAGCGGTCCGCAAGCAGTACACGGAGATGTTCGCCGCGTTCCCCACCCCGACGTACGCCACCTACGGCAATGTCGACATGCCGCAGCTGTGGAGTGAGTACGCGGGCCCCGGCACGACCGTGCTCGACGGGGAGCGGGTGGAGATCGGCGGCTGGGTCTTCGGATTCGTCGGCGGCGGCCTGCGCACCCCGATGCGCACCCCGTACGAGATCTCCGACGAGGAGTACGCCGCCAAGATCGAGGCCGTCGGCGAGGTCGACGTCCTCTGCACCCACATCCCGCCGGAGGTCCCGGAGCTGGTCTACGACACCGTGGCGCGGCGCTTCGAGCGCGGCAGCCGGGCCGTCCTGGAGGCCATCCGCCGGACCAGGCCCCGCTACTCGCTGTTCGGCCACGTCCATCAGCCGCTCGCCCGGCGGATGCGGATCGGCGCCACGGAGTGCGTGAATGTCGGCCACTTCGCGAGTACGGGGCGGCCGTGGGCCCTGGAGTGGTGACGGCGGGGCCTTCTCCGCGCGATAACCTGCACTGCACTGCACCTACGCGAGACACACGCCCGCACGCCGGACCGCATCTGGAGGAGCCACCGCGATGGCGGAACACACCAGCTCGAGCATTACGATCGAGGCGGCGCCGGCCGATGTCATGGGGGTCATCGCCGACTTCGCCCGCTACCCGGACTGGACCGGCGAGGTGAAGGAGTCCGAGGTCCTCGCGACCGACGAGGCCGGCCGCGCCGAGCAGGTCCGGCTGGTCATGGACGCCGGGGCGATCAAGGACGACCAGACCCTCAAGTACACCTGGGCCGGTGAGAACGAGGTGTCCTGGACGCTCGTGAAGTCCCAGATGCTGCGGTCGCTCGACGGGTCGTACGTGTTGAAGCCCGCGGGTGGCGGGACCGAGGTCACGTACTCCCTCACCGTCGATGTCAAGATCCCCATGCTTGGGATGATCAAGCGCAAGGCGGAGAAGGTCATCATCGACCGAGCCCTTGCCGGGTTGAAGAAGCGGGTGGAGTCGGGCGGGCCGGCGTAGCGCCCCGGCGGCGTTCTCCCGTGCGGGTCGCCTTCCGTTGAGGTGCGCGGTTCCTCGCGCCCCTGGCGGTGTCTCCCCGTGCGGGCCCGCTGATCTGCGGGTGCGCGGTTCCTCGCGCCCCTGGGGGTGTTCTCCCGTGCGGGTCGGCCTCAGATGAGGTGCGCGGTTCCTCGCGGCCCTGGCGGTGTTTCCCCGTGCGGGTCGGTCTCAGTTGTGGGGCGTGGTTTTTCGCGGGTCTGGGTGGGCTGAGGCCCAGGTAGATTCGACTCCCATGCGTACCCTTTTCGTCGCCGGGCCCGGTGGTTCCGGGTGTACCACCCTTGCTGTCGCCACCGCCCTCAAGGCCGCCCGGGACGGGCTGCGTACGCATCTCATCAGCGCTGACGCCCTGCCGGGGCAGGAGCTTCCCGGGGTCGAGGTCACCCGGCTCGTCCCCTCCGAACGGCTGCGCGAGGATCTGCTCGCGCTCCAGGAGCGGGCCGGGTCCGCGCTCGATCTGCTCGGAGCCGCCAAGCTCGACGCCGACGAGCTGACCCCGTTGCCCGGAAGCGAGGAGCTCGCGCTGTTGCGGGCCCTGCGCGACAGTGCCGAGGCCGACCATGACCTGGTCGTCGTCGACATGCCTGCCGCGCCGCGCGCCGTCGCCGCGCTCGCCCTGCCCGAACAGCTGCGCCGCTACCTGCGTCGCCTCCTGCCCGCGGAGCGCCAGGCGGCCCGCGCCCTGCGCCCCGTCCTCGGCCGGCTCGCCGGGGTGCCGATGCCGACGGAGGGGCTGTACGAGGCCGCCGCCCGCTGGGACGCGGAGCTCGCCGCCGCGCAGGCCGTGATCGACGCCGACTCCACCCTCGTACGCCTGGTCGCCGAACCCACCCTGGCCGCCGCCGAGATCCTGCGCGCCACCGGCACCGGGCTCGCCCTGCTCGGCCTGCGCACCGAGGCGCTGCTCGCCAACCGGATGCTGCCCGACGGGTCCACCGACCCGTGGCTGGCCGACGCCGCCGCCCGGCAGCGCAAGATCGTCGGCCAGTGGCCGGGCGCGTACGAGATACCTCATCTCGGTCACGACCCGAGCGGCCGGGACGACTTCGACGCCCTTGACGTGCCGTCCCCGGGCGTCCCCGGGCCCCGTGGCCCCTGGCCCATGGAGGACCGCATCGCCGACGACGGGGTGCTCGTGTGGCGGATCCCGCTGCCCGGCGCCGTCCGCGAGGAGCTGACGCTGATCCGGCGCGGGAACGAGATCGTCGTCGGGGCGGGAGCGTTCCGCCGTATCGTTCCGCTGCCCTCGGCGCTGCGCCGCTGCACCGTCGCGGGGGCCGGGCTGACCGACGGTGAGCTGTGCGTGCGGTTCGCGCCCGACCCGGATCTGTGGCCGCAGACCCGGTGAACTGCGCGCACCCGTTCGGGTACCGTCGATGGGGTCAGCGTTTCCACCTGTCCTTCGCTCTCCGCAGGAGTCAGCCGTCATGAGCGACGCCACCGAGCAGTCCGCACCCCGTGTCGACGCCGACGCCTGGGAGCAGGCCTGTGCCGAGGATCTCGCGGCGGAGAAGGCCCGCCGCAGGGCCGAGTACGGGGCGCCTCCCGGCTCGGCCGCCGAGGAGCTGCGCAAGCTCGTCGACGCGGTCACCGACAAGCTGTCCGGGATACAGGCCCCGTTCCTGGGCGCGGTCGCGCAGGGCACCGCCGAGCAGGTCGCCAAGCAGTTCGTCCGCCAGGCCCGCTCCGTCGTCGAGCCCGTCATCGAGCGCAACTCCGACGTCTTCGACCATCTGGCCGCCGCCGGGTCCGAGCTGCTCGCCGCCTACCGCTCCGCCGTCGAGACGCAGGAGCGCCGCTGGACGCAGGGGGCCCAGGGCGCACAGGCCCCCGAGCCGCCCGCGGACGAAGGCCCCGGCGGGGAACACATCGACCTCGACTGAACAGCCCTCAGGTACGGTGGGCCCTAGCGGGGCTCGACCGAACTGAGGGATTCATGGGACTCACCATCGGCGTCGATATCGGCGGCACGAAAATCGCGGCCGGCGTGGTCGACGAGGAGGGCAACATCCTCTCCACGTTCAAGGTGCCGACGCCTTCCACGCCTGACGGGATCGTGGACGCGATCGCCTCGGCCGTGGAAGGTGCCAGGGCCGGGCACGAGATCGTGGGCGTGGGCATCGGCGCCGCCGGCTACGTCAACCGTCAGCGCTCCACCGTGTACTTCGCGCCCAACATCGACTGGCGTCAGGAGCCGCTGAAGGAGAAGGTCGAGGCACGCGTCGGCCTGCCCGTCGTCGTGGAGAACGACGCGAACGCGGCGGCCTGGGGCGAGTACAAGTTCGGGGCCGGCAAGGGCCACCGCAACGTCATCTGCATCACCCTCGGCACCGGCCTCGGCGGCGGCATCATCATCGGCAACAAGCTGCGCCGCGGCCACTTCGGCGTCGCCGCCGAGTTCGGCCACATCCGCATGGTGCCGGACGGCCTGCTGTGCGGCTGCGGCTCGCAGGGCTGCTGGGAGCAGTACGCCTCCGGGCGCGCCCTGGTCCGCTACGCGAAGCAGCGGGCGAACGCGACGCCGGAGAACGCGGAGTACCTGCTCTCGCTCGGCGACGGCACCCCCGAGGGCATCGAGGGCAAGCACATCTCCATGGCCGCCCGCCAGGGCGATCTGGTCGCCGTGGACTCCTACCGTGAGCTGGCCCGCTGGGCCGGGGCCGGCCTCGCCGACCTCGCCTCGCTCTTCGACCCCTCGGCGTTCATCGTCGGCGGCGGTCTGTCGGACGAGGGCGAGCTGGTCCTCGACCCGATCCGCAAGAGCTACAAGCGCTGGCTCGTCGGCGGGAACTGGCGGCCGGTGGCCGACGTCATCGCCGCCCAGCTCGGCAACAAGGCGGGCATGGTGGGCGCCGCCGACCTGGCGCGGGAGCCCGACCCCGTCATGTGACGCCCGGCGCGACCTCTGGTGCCCGTCGTTCCCACCGGGGACGGCGGGCACCGGCGTATCTTGATCTTCATGGACTCCGGCACGCTGCCCAACTCCCGTACCGAACCCGACGGTTCGGCCGTCATCCGCGTCCTCAGCTACAACATCCGCTCGATGCGCGACAGCCCCGTCGCCCTGGCCCGCGTCATGAAGGCGTGCGCCCCCGACCTGGTCCTCGTCCAGGAGGCGCCGCGCTTCTTCCGCTGGCGCAAGCAGCTCGCCCGGCTGGCCCGCGCCTCCGGCCTGGTGTACCTCTCCGGGGGTGGCAGCGCGGCGGGCCCGGCCCTGCTGTGCTCGCTGCGGGCCACGGTGGAGCACACCGAGGACGTGCTGCTGCCGCTCACCCCCGGGCTGCACCGGCGCGGCTTCGCCACCGCCGTCGTACGGTTCGGCGGCGCCCGGCTCGGCGTCGTCAGCTGCCATCTGAGCCTGTCGAAGCAGGAGCGGTACGCGCAGGGCGGGCTGCTGCTCGACCGCGTCGAGGCTCTGCGGGACGCGGGCGTCGAGCACGTCGTCGCGGGCGGTGACCTCAACGAGCGCCCCGACGGACGCACCTTCCGGCGCCTGGCCGCCGCCCTGAACGACGCGTGGGCCACCCGGCCCTGGGGGCGCGAGTACACCTCGACCCCGGCCGACCCCCATCAGCGGATCGACGCGATCCTCGCCACCAAGGGCATCGAGATCCTGGGCTGCGGGGTTCCGGCCGGCCTGCCCGAGGACGAGCTGAGGGCGGCCACGGACCATCTGCCGGTCCTGGCCGCCCTCAAGATCCCTGCCACTGCCCGCTGAACGGTCCTCGGGCCCCTGCTCTCTTCAGACCACCGCTCCGCGCCCCGGGTCGTCGTCCTCGTCGTCGTCCGACTGCATCCGGGCGACCAGCGTGGCGAAGCCGCCCAGGAAGCCGCCGATGCAGAGCGTCGCCAGCCACCATGTCATCGACCAGCCGAGCAGCACCGAGGCGAGCAGCAGCACCGGGCCGCCGATCACGGCCAGCCAGGCGAACCGGGCCGTCACGTCCGCCTCCGGGATCGGTGGCGGCTCGGGCGGCACGAAGTGGCCCTCGTCGTCCGCGTCGAAGTCGTCGTCGGACGGGGCCGCCGGGGTGTGGTCGCGGGGGCCCGGCATGGCGCCGCCGACGCCGGGGGCGAAGGAGACCGAGGAGCCGAGCGGGCCGGTGGAGGACTTGGGGTCCTTGTCGGCCTTCAGGTCCTTCTTCGGATGCCCGTCCGCCTCGTCCTCGTCCGCCCTGCCCGGGGCCGCCGAAGGTGTCGTGTTCGTGTCGGGCTCCAGGAGCGCCAGGTCCTCCACCGACTTGAACGGCTTCGCGCCCGGCGGGTCCGGCGGCTCCTCCCCGTACCCCGCGACGATCTGCGCCCACACGGCGTCCTCGTCGAGCGGGAACGCGCTCTGCTCCTCCTCGTCCCGCTGGGGCTGCCCGGCCCCGGCCGCCCCGGCCGCCCCGGACTCCTGCCCCTTGCCGCCGTCCGGGCTGTCGGGGCTGTCCGAGCTGTCTGGGCTCTCCGGCTCCCGCCGCTCCTGTTCAGCCACTGCTGGCCGTCCCTTCCGCGCCCTCGCCGGGCCCGCTCACGCCCTCGCTGGGGATCTTGCCGACACTGGGGGCGAGCCGGGCGATGAAGGCATGGCTCTCCTCGAAGATCCGGTCCGCGTCATGGTCCAACGTCGCGACGTGGTAGCTCTGTTCCAGCACGATCTCCGTGACGTCCCTGGAGGAGACGCGGCTCAGCACGCGCGCGGAGTCGGCGGGCGGCACCACATGGTCCACAGCGCTGTGCAGCAGCAGCAACGGCTGGGTCACCTGCGGCAGTTCCCGGTCCACGACCTGGAAGAAACGGCGCAGCTGATGCGCGGAGTGCAGCGGCACCCGGCTGTAGCCGAGCTCGTGCGAGCCCTCCTTGGCGATGTCGTCGACGATGCCCTTGATCGACGGGACGAGGTGCCGGACCACCGGGAGAGCGTGCACGGCGAGACCGTGCAGCTTGTTCCCCGGGTTGACCAGGACCAGGCCCGCCACCTGGTCGCCGTGGCGGGCCGCGAGGCGCAGCGCGAGCGCGCCGCCCATCGACAGGCCCGCGACGAACACCTGCGAGCAGCGCTCCGTGAGGTCGCGCAGGGCGCGGTCCACCTCCGCGTACCAGTCCTGCCAGCCGGTGACCGCCATGTCCTCCCAGCGGGTGCCGTGGCCCGGCAGCAGCGGGAGCGAGACGGTCAGGCCCTGCCCGGCCAGGTGTTCGGCCCAGGGGCGGAGCGACTGGGGTGATCCGGTGAAGCCGTGACAGAGGAGGACGCCGACCTCGCCGCCGTCATGGCGGTACGGCTCGGCTCCGGGAAGGACCGGCACCTTCGGTCTCCAGTTCGTGAAATCCGTGGAAGCGGCGGAAGAGGCGGAGGACGGGTGAAGACGGGAAAGACGTGCTCCTCACCGTACGCGACCGGACTGACACCGACCAGGGTCGTCGGGCCCCCGGGCGGCCCCGCGGGTTAAGGTCTGAACCTCGGACGAGGGAAGGCAGTGGGTTGATCTACGGCGCAATGAAGGTGGCCATCGGGGGGCCGCTGAAGCTCGGTTTCCGGCCGTGGGTCGAGGGCATCGAGAACATCCCTGCCGAGGGGGCCGCGATCCTCGCCAGCAACCACCTCTCGTTCTCCGACTCGTTCTTCCTGCCGGCCATGCTCGACCGCAAGGTCACGTTCATCGCCAAGGCCGAGTACTTCACGACGCCCGGCGTGAAGGGCAAGCTGACGGCCGCCTTCTTCAAGGGCGTCGGCCAGCTGCCCGTGGACCGTTCCGGCTCGCGCGGCGCCGGTGAGGCCGCGATCAAGAGCGGCCTCGAGGTTCTGGAGCGCGGCGAGCTGTTCGGCATCTACCCCGAGGGCACGCGCTCGCCCGACGGCCGCCTCTACCGGGGCAAGCCGGGCGGCCTCGCGCGCGTGGCGCTCGCCAGCGGTGCGCCGGTCATCCCCGTCGCCATGATCGACACGGAGAAGATCCAGCCGCCGGGCAAGGTGATGCCGAAGTTCATGCGCCCCGGCATCCGCATCGGCAAGCCGCTCGACTTCACCCGCTACCAGGGGATGGAGGGCGACCGGTTCGTGCTGCGGGCCGTGACCGACGAGGTCATGTACGAAATCATGAAGCTCTCCGGTCAGGAGTACGTCGACATGTACGCGACCGCCGCGAAGCGGCAGATCGCGGAGGCGGCCAAGGCCGAGAAGGAAGCACAGAAGGAAGCACAGAAGGATGCGCACAAGGATGCGCAGAAAGAAGCGCACAGGGATGCGCACAAGGAACGGGGCGGCGCTTAGCCGCCGGCCGTTCGAGCGGTGCACGGGGGGCAGGGATCATGGGGAGCACGGTCAGGCGCGAGCGGGTCGTACGGATGTCGGTGGAGCAGCCGCTGTGGCGCGCCCTGCTCGGCTACCGCGTCCTCACCATGCTGTACGCGATCGGCCTTTTCGCCTCCGCGTACGAGGTGTACGAGCGGCCCTGGGTGGCCGTCGGCTACTTCGCCGTCATGGCCGTGTGGACCCTCGCGACGCTGCCGCAGGTGTCGGGCGCCGGGCGCTGCACCAAGCGGTTCCTCGCCGCCGACCTGACGATCGCCGTCGCCGGCATCCTGCTCTCGCCGGTCGCGGGCCACGAGCGGGCGGTGACCGGCGGCTCGACCCTGCCGTCGATATGGACGGCGGGCGCGGTCCTCGCCTGGGCGCTCAAGGGCGGCTGGCGCTGGGCGGCCTCGGCGTCCCTGCTCGTCGGCGTCGCCAACGTGGTCCAGCGCGGCGTCCTGAGCCGCAGCACCCTGCACAACGTGCTGCTCGTCTGCATCGCTTCCATCGCCATCGGCTACGTCGTCGAGGTGGCCCGCGCCTCCGAGCGCACCCTCGCCCGCGCCCTGGAGATCGAGGCGGCGACGCGGGAGCGGGAGCGCCTCGCCCGCGACATCCACGACAGCGTCCTCCAGGTCCTCGCCATGGTGCAGCGGCGCGGCAACGCCCTGGGCGGCGAGGCCGCCGAGATCGGCCGGATGGCGGGCGAGCAGGAGGTCGCCCTGCGCACCCTGGTCGCCGGCGGTCTGACCCCGGCCTCCCGCGCCTCCGAGGACGCCGCGCAAGGAGCGGTCGTCCGTACGGTGTACGAACCGGAGCGGGCCGCGGACGCCGCTGACGCCGACGCCGCGGAACGCCGTGACCTGCGGCCCCTGCTCGCCGGGCACGCGGGCGCCCGCGTGACCTTCTCCGAGCCGGGCGCCCCGGTCCTGATGCGGCCCGCGGCCGCCCGCGAACTGGCCGCCGCGGTCAGCGCCGCCCTGGACAATGTGTGGCAGCACGCGGGCGCGGACGCGCACGCGTGGATCCTCGTCGAGGACGACCCGGACGCGGTGATCGTGACCGTACGGGACGACGGTCCCGGCATCCCCGAGGGGCGGCTCGCCCAGGCCGAGGGCGAGGGGAGGCTCGGCGTCGCCCTGTCCATCCGCGGCAGGCTGCGCGACATCGGCGGCACCGCCGAGCTGGTCTCGGTGCCGGGTCAGGGCACGGAGGTCGAGCTGACCGTACCGAAGAAGACCTGACGCGCAGATACGGCACAGACATGGACGACACGGGGGAAGGCGGGACCGGAGCGATGTACGAGCAGCACGGCGGACACGGCGGAAACAGCGGGCACGGCGGGCACGGCGGAAACGGCGGATACGGCGGAAACGGCGGAAACGGCAACGGCGACGGTGGTGACGGCGCGCGGGCCGCGATCAAGGTCATGGTCGTCGACGACCACCCCATGTGGCGCGACGCCGTCGCCCGTGACCTCGCGGCTGCCGGGTTCGGCGTCGTCGCCACCGCGGGCGACGGCGAACAGGCGGTGCGCCGCGCGCGGGCGGCATGCCCCGACGTCCTTGTCCTCGACCTGAACCTGCCCGCCAAGCCCGGTGTCCAGGTCTGCAAGGAACTGGTCGGCGCCGACCCCTCGCTGCGGGTCCTGGTCCTCTCCGCGAGCGGCGAGCACGCCGACGTCCTGGAGGCGGTCAAGTCCGGCGCCACCGGCTACCTGCTGAAGTCGGCCTCCACCGAGGAGCTGATCGACGCCGTGCGCCGCACCGCCGTCGGCGACCCGGTGTTCACGCCCGGCCTCGCCGGTCTCGTCCTCGGCGAGTACCGGCGCCTCGCCTCCGAGCCCGCCCCGGCGCCCGACGCCGACGAACCGAAGGCGCCCGAGCTGACCGACCGGGAGACCGAGGTGCTGCGGCTGGTCGCCAAGGGCCTCAGCTACAAGCAGATCGCCGAGCGCCTGGTCATCTCGCACCGCACCGTGCAGAACCACGTACAGAACACCCTCGGCAAGCTCCAGCTCCACAACCGGGTCGAACTCGTCCGCTACGCCATCGAACGGGGTCTGGACGACGAGTGACCCCGCGCGGGACAGTTGCTCCAACTGCTCACCGTGACAAGGGAGTTACGCGATGAGGGTCGGAGTACTGACCGGCGGCGGCGACTGCCCCGGGCTCAACGCCGTCATCCGGGGCATCGTCCGCAAGGGCGTCCAGGAGTACGGCTACGACTTCGTCGGCTTCCGGGACGGCTGGCGCGGGCCCCTCGAGAACGCCACCGTGCGGCTCGACATCCCGGCGGTCCGCGGCATCCTGCCGCGCGGCGGCACCATCCTCGGCTCCTCGCGCACCAACCCCCTCCAGGCGGAGGACGGCATCCGGCGCGTCAGGGAGACCCTCGCCGAGCAGGGGGTCGACGCGCTCATCGTGATCGGCGGCGAGGACACCCTGGGGGTCGCCGCCCGGCTCACCGACGAGTACGGCATCAAGGCCGTCGGCGTACCGAAGACCATCGACAACGACCTCTCCGCCACCGACTACACCTTCGGTTTCGACACCGCCGTCGGCATCGCCACCGAGGCGATCGACCGGCTGCACACCACCGCCGAGTCCCACATGCGCGTCCTCGTCTGCGAGGTCATGGGCCGCCACGCGGGCTGGATCGCCCTGCACTCGGGGCTCGCGGGCGGCGCCAACGTCATCCTCATCCCCGAGCAGCGCTTCGACCTCGACCAGGTCTGCGCCTGGGTGACCTCCCGCTTCACGTCGTCGTACGCGCCGATCGTGGTCGTCGCCGAAGGGGCGATGCCGCGCGACGGGGACGTGGTGCTCAAGGACGAGTCCCTCGACTCCTTCGGGCACGTGCGCCTCTCCGGCGTGGGGGAGTGGCTGGCCAAACAGATCGAGAAGCGTACGGGGAAGGAGGCGCGCACCACGGTCCTCGGGCATGTGCAGCGGGGCGGTACCCCTTCGGCCTTCGACCGGTGGCTCGCCACGCGCTTCGGGCTGCACGCGATCGAGGCGGTGCGGGACGGGGACTTCGGGAAGATGGTCGCCTTGCAGGGGACGGACATCGTGCGCGTGCCCATCGCGGAGGCGACGGCCCGCCTCAAGACGGTCGATCCGGCCCTCTACGAGGAGGTGGGCGTCTTCTTCGGCTGAGGCGAGGCGAGGCGCGGCCGAGGCAAGGGGCACAGGCTGCGGGTGCCGTGTGACGGGGGTCTACATAGACTCACGCGTATGGAGATCCTCGCATTCGGCGTGCAGTCCGACGAGAAGCCCCTCATCGAGAAGGCGTTCGAAGGCCACCACGACGTCCGCTGCCTGGACGTCTTCCTCAACGAGGACACCGCGCCCATCGCCGCCGGCTACGAGATCATCTGCACCAGCGTCAACGCGACCCTCAACCATCACGTGCTCCAGACCCTCGCCGAGGGCGGCACGCGGATGATCGCCCAGCGCTCCACGGGCTTCAACAACATCGACCTGGAGGTCGCCGAGCGGCTCGGCCTCACCGTCGCGCGGGTCTCGTACTACTCGCCGTACTCGGTGGCCGAGTTCGCCTGGACCCTCGCGATGGCCGTCAACCGGCGCATCGTCCGCGCCAGCAACCGCACCCGCGACTTCGACTTCCGCCTCGACGGGCTGCTCGGCCGCGACATGCGCGGCCGCACCGTCGGCGTCCTCGGCACCGGCAAGATCGGCGCCGCCTTCACCCGCATCGCGCACGGCTTCGGCATGAACCTGCTCGGCTGGGACGTCGCCGAGAACCCGGAGTGCGTCGAGCTCGGCATGAAGTACGTCGACAAGGACCGCCTCTTCGCCGAGGCCGACCTGATCAGCCTGCACGTCCCGCTGCTGCCCTCCACCGAGCACATCGTCGACGCCGCCGCCCTGCGGGCCATGAAGGACGACGCGATCCTGGTCAACTCCAGCCGGGGCGGCCTCGTCGACACCAAGGCCCTCGTCGCCGAGCTGCGCGAGGGCCGCTTCACCGGTGTCGGCCTCGACGTGTACGAGGCCGAGGCGGGCCTGTTCTTCCTCGACAAGTCCCTGGAGATCGTCGACGACGACACGCTGGCCCGCCTCGTCACCTTCCCGAACGTCCTGGTCACCTCGCACCAGGCGTACTACACCTCGGACGCCGTCGGCCAGATCGTCGAGACCACGGTCGACAACGTCCTGGACTACCTCGCGGGGCGCCGCTCCGAGAACGTGCTGGTCCCGGCCGAGTCCCCCTCCGTCACCAGCTGAGCCATCAGCTCCCGTACGATCCCGGCGCCGCGCAGCGACAGCACCGACTCCGGGTGGAACTGCACCCCGGCGAAGCCCGGACCCCGTACGGCGTGCACCTCGCCCGTGGCCTTGTCCCGGCTGACCTCGACGTCGTGCGCGGCCAGTTCGAGCGCCGCGTCGTCGTCGCAGCGGGCCACGAAACTGTTGTAGAAGCCGACCGTCTCCGACCGGCCGAACAGGTCGATGGCGGTCTGCGCGCCCTGGTACGGCACGTCCTTGCGGACGGTCTCCAGGCCCAGCTCGGCCGCGATCAGCTCGTGGCCGAGGCAGACGCCGAGCACGCCGTGGCGGTGCCCTGCGATCACCTCCGCCGTCAGCGACCGCAGGAACCGCATCTTCGGGTCCGCGAGGTCGGAGGGGTCGCCCGGCCCCGGGCCGAGCACGAGCGGGCCCTCGTGCGCGAGGACCGCCTCCCGCAGGCCCTCCTCGTCGTAGCGCCGCACCGTCACGTCGAGCCCCGACGAACGCAGCACGTGCGCCAGCATCGCCGTGAACGTGTCCTCGCCGTCCACCACGAGGGCGTGCCCGCTCAGCTCCCCGTCCCGCTCCTGCATCCGCAGCCAGAACGGGGCAAGGGCCGACCGGCGCCCGTCGAGCGCCGCCCGTACGCGCGGGTCGTCGGCGAGCGCGGGCCGCGCGCTCTCCTCACGCGGGCGCCCCGGCCGCACGCCGAGCGCGGCAAGCACCCCGGCCGCCTTCGCGTGCGTCTCCGCGACCTCGCCCGCCGGGTCCGAACCCCGTACGAGCGTCGCGCCGACCGGTACCCGGAGCCGGCCGCCCGCGTCGATGTCGGCCGTCCTGATCAGGATCGGGGAGTCCAGGGTCTGCGCGCCGCCGGCGTCCCGGCCGACCAGGGCGAGCGCCCCCGCGTAGTAGCCGCGCCCGCCCACCTCGTGGCGCTCGATCACCCGGCACGCGTTCTGCACCGGCGACCCGGTGACCGTCGCCGCGAACATCGTCTCCTTCAGCACCTCGCGCACGTCCAGGCTCGACCTGCCGCGCAACTCGTACTCCGTGTGCGCGAGATGCGCCATCTCCTTCAGGCGCGGGCCGACGACGACACCGCCCATGTCGCCGACGGTGCACATCATCTTCAGCTCCTCGTCGACCACCATCGACAGCTCCTCGATCTCCTTGCCGTCGGCGAGGAAGCCGAGCAGGTCGTCGGGGGTGGGGCCGGCGGCCGGGTAGCGGTACGTGCCGCTGATCGGGTTCATCACGACCGTGCCGCCGGACATCCGCACGTGGACCTCCGGGCTCGCGCCGACCAGCGTCCGTCCGCCCGCGTGGTCGCCCGTGTGCACGACGAACGTCCAGTACGCGCCCCGCTCGCCGTCGAGCAGGCGCCGGAACAGCGCGAGCGCGTCGGCCCGTGAGAACCCGGGGATGTCACCCTCGTACGTCCGCCGGATCACGAAGTTCGCGCCCTCGCCCCGGCCGATCTCGTCGTCCAGGACACGCCCGACGATCTCTGCGTATGCCGCGTCGTCGACGTCGAAGGCGCCGTCGCGGACGGTCACGTCGTGGTGAGGGAGTGCGGCGAGGGCTTCTTCCAGGGGAATCTCTCGTGTTTCCTCCGGCGTCAGCACCGTGAGCGGGGTGCCGTCGTCCCGCACGTCGAAGCCGCGCTCCCTGATCTGCCGGAACGGGACCAGGGCCAGGCCCTCCGGGATGTCCGCCAGGCGGTCGTACTCCTGGGTCGGGCCGATGAGGACCTCGACCGTGTCGTGGTCGTGGCCGGGGGCGCGCCTGCGGAGCAGTGCGAAGGGGCGGGTGTCGTCGAGCAGTTCGTCCAGTACGGACATGGGTGCTGTTCCTTCCGGTTCCGGATTCGGATCGGTTCGGAGGAACAGCCCCGTCACAAACGACTGAAGGCCGCCCCTCGGGCGGCCTTCGCGGTTCGGAAACGCGCAGTCAGTGGGCCGCCGGATATGCGGTCCACCACCAGGTGCGGGTCAGCGCTTGCGCGAACATGGGCGCAACCGTACCCGAACCCCGGCTCATGTGGGGCGGCCGGCTCTCACCTGTCTCAAAAGATGAGCGGGGGCCTGGACGCCCGTCATGACCCCGTAATGTTGTCGAGGTGACCGTGAACGCTAAGACCAGCGCCAGCGCTGGCAACACCTGGCGAAACCTGCCCGCGGCGCAGCAGCCCGAGTACCCGGATGCCGAGGCTCTGCGCGATGTGATCGCGGACCTCGAGTCGTATCCGCCGCTCGTCTTCGCGGGCGAGTGCGACCAGCTGCGCGCCCGCCTGGCGGCCGTCGCCAAGGGAGAGGCGTTCCTCCTCCAGGGCGGCGACTGTGCCGAGGCCTTCGACGGCGTCTCCGCCGATCACATCCGCAACAAGCTGAAGACGCTGCTCCAGATGGGCGCCGTGCTCACGTACGCCGCCTCGGTGCCGGTCGTGAAGGTCGGCCGCATCGCCGGCCAGTACTCCAAGCCGCGCTCCAAGCCGACCGAGACCCGCGACGGGCTCACCCTGCCGACCTACCGCGGCGACTCCGTCAACGGCTTCGAGTTCACCGAGGCCGCCCGCGTCCCCGACCCCGACCGCCTGAAGCGGATGTACCACGCGTCCGCCTCCACGCTGAACCTGGTGCGCGCCTTCACCACCGGCGGCTACGCCGACCTGCGCCAGGTCCACGCCTGGAACCAGGACTTCGTGAAGTCGTCCCCGTCGGGCCAGCGCTACGAGCAGCTCGCCCGCGAGATCGACAACGCGCTGAACTTCATGCGCGCCTGCGGCACCGACCCGGCCGAGTTCCAGACCGTCGAGTTCTACGCCTCCCACGAGGCGCTGCTCCTCGACTACGAGTCGGCCCTGACCCGTGTCGACTCGCGCACCGGCAACCTCTACGACGTCTCGGGCCACATGGTCTGGATCGGCGAGCGCACCCGGCAGCTCGACGGCGCCCACATCGAGTTCGCCTCCAAGATCCGCAACCCCATCGGGATCAAGCTCGGCCCGACGACCACGGCCGAGGAGGCGCTCCAGTACATCGAGCGCCTCGACCCCGACCGCGAGCCCGGCCGGCTCACCTTCATCGTCCGCATGGGCGCCGACAAGGTCCGCGACAAGCTGCCCGAGCTGGTCGAGAAGGTCACCGCCTCCGGCGCCACCGTCGCCTGGGTCACCGACCCCATGCACGGCAACACCTTCGAGGCCGCCTCCGGGCACAAGACGCGCCGCTTCGACGACGTGCTCGACGAGGTCAAGGGCTTCTTCGAGGTCCACAAGGAGCTCGGCACGCACCCGGGCGGCATCCACGTCGAGCTCACCGGTGACGACGTCACCGAGTGCGTCGGCGGCGGCGACGAGATCTTCGTCGATGATTTGCACCAGCGATACGAGACGGCCTGTGACCCGCGGCTTAACCGTAGCCAGTCACTGGACCTCGCGTTCCTCGTCGCCGAGATGTACCGCGATCAGTGAGCACGCTTCGTTGCGTCGAGTAGGACTGAAAGCGCCGTGGGGCGCGGATCACAAGGATCCGCGCCCCACGGCGCTTTTGCGCTTCCGGTCGGACGGGTAAGGTTAGGTTTGCCTCACCGATCAGTCGGGGCGGCGATGCCTGTGAACCCGACCGGGAGGTGAGCCCGCGTGTACGTCTGCAACTGCTTCGGAGTTACCGAGGACCAGGTCAAGCAGCATGCCGCGGGTGGTGCCTGCACCCCGCGGCAGATCGCCTCGGCCTGCAAGGCCGGGACCGACTGCGGGTCGTGCGTGCGGCGGATCCAGGCATTGCTCGGGCGCGGAGGGTGTGCGCCGCGGCGGAGTGACTCCGTCGAGCCCGTCGGGACGGTCGCGGTCGAGGACGAGGCTCTGGCCGCCTAGCTGTCCGGTTGTTCGATCTGCTGAGCCAGGTAGAGCGCCTCGCCCAACTTCTCGATCAGCTCCAGCTGCGTGTCCAGATAGTCGATGTGGTGCTCCTCGTCCTCCAGGATCTCCTCGAAGATCCGGGCTGATGTCACATCGCCCTTCGCGCGCATCACGTCGATGCCCCGGCGCAGGCGGTCGATCGCCTCCACCTCCACCTGGCGGTCCGCCTGGAACATCTCCGTGACCGTCTGGCCGACCCGGACGTGGAACAGCCGCTGGTAGTTGGGCAGGGCGTCGAGGAAGAGGATTCGTTCCGTCAGCCTGTCCGCGTGCTTCATCTCGTCGATGGACTCGGCACGGGTGTACTTCGCGAGCTTGGTCCAGCCATTGTTGTCCTGGATCCGGTAGTGGAGCCAGTACTGATTGATGGCCGTCAGCTCGCCCGTGAGCTGCTCATTGAGGAATTCGATGACCTCGGGGTCGCCCTGCATCGCAGAGGCTCCTTCCACGTGGTGGACTGGGCAAGTCCCGCGCATCCTTGCATCGGTCTCGAAAACCGTCCAGTAAGTGCATGCTTAGTACGAGTTGCCCCGAATCAATGATCCACTTCGGGCGGGTGGCGGGTGCGTGGTCACGGCCACCGCTCAGCTTCTGCCAGGATGGAGACATGGGTCAGCCGGTGGGTCGCGAGTCTGGAGGAGCAGTGCAGCCGGAGCTTCCTCCGGGGCAGCGTCTGCAGCGCGGCTGGCCGGTCACACACTACGGGCCGGTGCCCAAATTCCGGCCCGAACGGTGGGAGTTCCGCGTCTTCGGCGCCACCGCGGACGGCGACAAGCACTGCTGGAACCACGAGGAGTTCTCCGCCCTCCCGTACGCCACCGTCGTCGGTGACCTGCACTGCGTCACCAAATTCTCCATGCTCGGCGCCGAGTGGGGTGGTGTGCGCGCCGCTACGATCCTTGAGCTCGCGCCGCCGGATCCCGCCGTCACACACGTCATGGTCTGGGCCGAGTACGGGTTCAGCTCCAACCTGCGGCTTGCCGATTTCGCCGCTGAGCAGACC
The DNA here is from genome assembly GCF_044332585.1 of Streptomyces sp. NPDC016845. Taxonomy (NCBI): domain Bacteria; kingdom Bacillati; phylum Actinomycetota; class Actinomycetes; order Kitasatosporales; family Streptomycetaceae; genus Streptomyces; species Streptomyces sp. NPDC016845. Next base: position 543,837 of record NZ_JBIRPI010000002.1, read on the forward strand.
ATTTTCGCCACGCACAAGGGCGGGGAGCTGCTCACCGCCGAGCACGGGTTTCCGCTGCGGCTCGTCGTGCCCCAGCTCTATGCGTGGAAAGGGCCGAAATGGGTGCGCGGTGTTGAGTACATGACCGCGGATCGGCGGGGGTTCTGGGAGGAGCGCGGGTACCACAACGTGGGGGATCCGTGGCGGGAGCAGCGGTACTCCTACCAGGAGGTTCCCGGGGAGGGGCCCGAGCTCTGAGCCCGGGCCACGGTGCTGTGTCCGTCCGCTCTCAACCGCGGAGTGCCTTCAGGCACGCTATGTCCGCCGCGTTCGTCTCCTTGCCGCCCGGCGTCTCCACGATCAGCGGGATGTCCTCCGTCGCCGCGTGGGTCATCAGCTCGCGGAACGGGTCCGCTCCGATGTGGCCCGCGCCGATGTTCTCGTGACGGTCCTTGTGGGCGCCCACGACGTCCTTCGAGTCGTTGGCGTGGATCAGCTTGAGGCGGCCCTCGCCGATCGTGTCCACGAGGAGGTCCAGGGTCTGCTTCATGCCGCCCGGGCCCGCGAGGTCGTGGCCCGCCGCGTAGATGTGGCACGTGTCCAGGCAGACGCCCAGCTTGGGGTGGTGGTCGAGGGCGTCGAAGTACGGGCCGAAGTCCCACGTGCGGGCGCAGAGCGACGCGCCCTGGCCCGCGGTCGACTCCAGGAGCAGGAACGGGTCGTCCTCGTGGGTCAGCTCCTCCAGGAGCGGGAGCAGGTGCGCGCGGACCTGGGCCAGCGCCACCGACCTGTCGCGGCCGCCTGTCGCCGAGCCCGTGTGCACCACTACGCCCAGGGCGCCGATGTCCCGGGCACGGCGCAACGAGTGCCGCATCGACAGGACGCTCTTCTCGACCGTGGCCTCGGTGTGCGAGCCGAAATTGATCAGGTACGGGGCGTGGACGTAGGCCGGGATGCCGTCGGCGGCGCAGCGGGCGCGGAACGCCTCGTCCTGCTTGGGGTTGCCGGGGGGAGTGGCCCAGCCGCGCGGGTTGGCCACGAAGACCTGGACGGTCTCGGCCTCGACTTCCTCGGCGTACTGGAGGCCTACGGTGGCCAGGCCGCCGGCGACCGGGACGTGGCCGCCGATGGGGTTGCGGGGTCTGCGGGTGTTCACCCTGTCCAGGGTGTCATGGGTTCGGGGGTGCGGGGCCCGGGGGCGGGTGGTGCGGGTCTCGCGTGAAGGGAGGGGGGCCGTCTTCGGCTTGTCGGCGGCCATCCGTTTCGATCCGACAGGTGTGTCTGTGGGTACGGGGCCGCTCGGGGTATGTCCGTGCTCGCCATCTTGATGGCCTCGCCGGCTGCTTCGGGGCTGTCACCGCGGCTACTGTGCTCCGCTCCGCGCGGACATACCCCGATCGTCCCCTCCCGTCTCGTACACGGCTGACGGTCGTGGTTTCCCAGAAGGGCGCGGTCGTTCTTCAGCGGATCGTGATCTTGATGGTCGAGCCCTTCGGGGCCTTGTCGCCCGGGTCCACCGACTGGTTCTTCACCGTGTCGCCGAACAGGCCCAGGAGGCCGCGGTCCTCGTCCACCTCGAAGCCCACGCTCTCCAGGGTGTCGTGGGCCTCGTCCACGCTCATGCCCTCGACGTCGGGGACCTCGATCAGCGGGGGACCCTTGGAGATCGTCAGGGTCACCGTGTCGCCCTCGGAGAGCCGGCCGTCCTTCGGGGACTGGCGGGCCACGTCGCCCTTGTCCTCGTCCGACGTGACGCGGGTCGTGGCGATCTCCGCCTCGAGGCCCTCTTCCTCCAGCTCCGCCACGGCGTCCTCCTCGGACTCGCCCGTGACGTCCGGGACGTCCACGGGAGCGCCCTTGGAGACGATCAGGGCCACCGCGGAGCCCGAGACGCGGGTTGTGCCGGCCCCGGGGTCCGTGCTGATCACTGAGCCCTTGGCGATGTCCTCGCTGAACTCCTTGGTGACCATGCCCGGTTTCAGGCCGCGCTGTTCGAGGTCGCTCTTCGCCGTGGCGAGGCGGGTGCCCTCCAGGTCGGGGACGTTCACGGTCTTGGGGCCCTTGGACACGGTGAGGTTCACCGTGCCGTCGTCGCGGATACGGGCCTTCGCCTCCGGGTCCGTGCCCATCACGGTGCCGCGCTTGTACGCGTCGCTGTATTCGTAGGAGACCTTGCCGCCCGGGCGGAGGCCCGCCTCGTCCAGGCGCTTCTTCGCCTCGGCCTCTGTCTTGGCCAGCAGCGGGGGGACCTCGGTGAACTGGCCCGAGTTGATGTACCAGACGCCCGCGCCGATGCCGAGGACCAGGAGCAGCGCGGCGATGATCGCGAACTGTGCGCGGCGTGGTTTGCCGGACCTGGGGGCCGGGGGTGGCGGGGGCGGTGACTGCAGGCGGCTCGTCCGGTTCTCCGGCGGCGGCTGTACTGCGAGGGGGAGCACGCTCGTGCGGTCCTGCGCGCCCGCGTGCTGTGCCTCGTGCGCCTGCGGGGGCGCCGTGTCCAGCTCGGTCTCGGACAGTGCGGCGCGGGCGGTCCTCGCGTGCGCCAGCAGGTCCACGGCGTCCTGAGGCCTGACCCGCGGGTCGCGCGCCGTGGCCGTCGCCACCAGCGTGTCCAGGGCGGCGGGCAGGCCGGGGACGGCTATGGAGGGGGCGGGGACGTCCTCGTTCAGGTGCTTGTAGAGGACCTGGGCCGGGGTGTCGCCGCTGTGCGGTTTGGCGCCCGTCAGCATCTCGTAGAGGACCACGCCGCATGCGTAGACGTCCACGCCCGGTGTCGCCGTGCCGTCCTCGATCTGCTCGGGGGCGAGGTAGGAGACCGTGCCCAGGAGTGTGCCGGTCGTGTTCGTGACCGTGTCCACCGCGCGGACCAGGCCGAAGTCCGCCACCTTCACCCGGCCGTCGTCCCCTATGAGGATGTTCTCCGGCTTCATGTCCCGGTGCACGAAGCCCGCGCGGTGCGCCGCCCCGAGCGCGGCGAGCACCGGCTCCAGGATGTCCAGCGCCGCGCGGGGGCGCAGGGCGCCGCGGTCGCGCAGCACGTCACGGAGCGTGCAGCCCGCGATGTACTCCATCGCCAGGTAGACGTACGCGCCCTCGGCGCCCTGGTCGAAGACGCCCACGACGTTCGGGTGCGCCAGGCGGGCCACCGACTTGGCCTCGCGGATGAAGCGCTCCACGAAGGTCGCGTCCGTGGCCAGGGCGGGGTGCATCACCTTGAGCGCGAGCACGCGGTCCAGACGGGTGTCCACGGCCCGGTAGACCGTGGCCATCCCGCCGACCGCGATCCGTGCGTCGATGCGGTACCGGCCGTCGAGCACATGCCCGAGCAACGGGTCCTGAAGGGTCGTGTCCACGCAGGCGAGTGTACGAGGAGTGACTGACAGGGCCCGGTCCCGCTGCGGGACCGGGCCCGTACTGCAGCAGAGCTGTGACCGTCTCAGAAGGCCGGACGCTCCGGGTCCAGGCGGGCCCGGCCCTCGGTGGGCGAGGAGGCTTCGGCGAAGTGGCGCCTGGGGATGCGGCCCGCCCGGTACGCCAGCCGGCCCGCCTCCACCGCGTGCCGCATGCCCTCGGCCATGAGCACCGGCTCCTGGGCGCGGGTCACCGCCGAGGCGAGCATCACCCCCGCGCAGCCCAGCTCCATGGCGAGCGCCACGTCGGAGGCCGTGCCCGCGCCCGCGTCCAGGATCACCGGCACGCGCGCGTGCTCGACGATCAGCTCGAAGTTGTGCGGGTTGCGGATGCCGAGGCCCGAGCCGATGGGGGAGCCGAGCGGCATGATCGCCGCGCAGCCCACGTCCTCCAGCCTGCGCGCCAGGACCGGGTCGTCGTTCGTGTACGGGAGGACCGTGAAACCGTCGTCCACCAGGGTTTCCGCGGCTTCCAGCGTCTCTATCGGATCGGGGAGGAGGGTTCGTTCGTCCGCGATCACTTCCAGTTTGACCAGGCTTGTGCCCAGGGCTTCGCGCGCCAGGCGGGCCGTCAGAGCCGCCTCGCCCGCTGTGTAGCAGCCCGCTGTGTTCGGCAGGATCTGGATGTTCAGGTTCCTGAGGACCGAGAGGACCGAGTTGTGCGCTGTCGCGCTCACGCGGCGCATCGCCACTGTGGTCAGTTCCGTGCCCGACGCCGTCAGCGCGCGTTCCAGGATGTCCAGGCTCGGGGCGCCTCCTGTGCCCATGATCAGGCGGGAGGAGTAGGTGGTGTCTCCGATGACGAAAGCGTCGTCCGCCATGTCAGCCTCCTTGCACTGCGGAGAGGACCTCTACGCGGTCGCCCTCGTTCAGTTCTGTCGCCGGCCACTGGGTGCGCGGTACGACCGTCTCGTTCAGGGCGGCGGCCACGCCGGAGTGTGCGGTGGTGAGCGTCGCCACGAGCGCCGCCAGGGTGGTTCCGGCCGCTATCGCTTGCGGCTCGCCGTTGAGGGACACGTTCATGCGGGCTGCTCCGAGGGGGCCGGGGCGGGGGCGGGCGCCGCCGGGAAACGGTCCGGGGCGAAGGGGCTCGCCTCCGGCGGGAGCTCACCCGTCGTCAGGGCGTGCGCCATCACGTCGCCCGTGATCGGGGTCAGCAGTACGCCGTTGCGGTAGTGGCCCGTCGCCAGGAGCAGGCCGGGCAAGGTGGTGGGGCCCAGGAGCGGGGCGTTGTCCGGGGAGCCGGGGCGCAGGCCCGCGCAGGTCTCCGTCAGCGGCAGTTCCGTGATGCCGGGAACCAGCTCGTGGGCGTCGCGGAGGAGTTCGTAGACGCCGCCCGCCGTGACCGTCGTGTCCCAGCCGAGCTCCTCGCTGGTGGCGCCCACGACCAGTTCGCCGTTGACCCTCGGCACCAGGTACAGGTGGTTGCCGCGGACCACCGCGCGGATCGTGCGGCTGAGGAACGGCGCGTACCGCGGCGGCACCGTCAGGCGCAGGACCTGGCCCTTCACCGGGCGGACCGGCGGGCGTACCTCCTCCGGGACGCCGGGCAGCGAGGCGCTGTGGCTGCCGGTCGCCAGCACGGTCCGGTCGGCTGCCAGGGCGGTGCCGTCCGTCAGTGTCACGCCTCGCGCTCTGTCACGGATCACTGAGAGGCGTTCGGCCTTCTGGCGGTGGAAGGCCACGCCCGCGCGCTCGCAGGCCGTCACAAGGGCGCTCGCGAGCCTTCTCGGGTCGATCTGGTGGTCGCCGTCGACCCGCAGGCCCCCGCGCACGCCCGGCGCGAGCATCGGCTCCAGACGGCGGCACTCGCGGCCCGACAGCCACTCGGACTCCAGGCCCGACTTCAGCTGGAACGCGTGCAGTTCGCGCAGGTGCGCCCGGTCGTCCGCGTCCAGGGCGACCGCCAGGGTGCCGCACGCGCGGTAGCCGAGGTCCTGGCCGCTCGCCTCGGACAGCTCCGCCGCGAACCGCGGATAGCGGCGCGCCGACTCGACGTTCAGGGCGAGCAGCGTCTGCTCGCCGTAGTGCAGTTCGGTGACCGCGGCCAGCATCCCGGCCGCCACCCGGGCGGCCCCGCCGCCCGGTCCGGGGTCCACGACCGCGACCGACAGACCGCGCTGAGCGGCCCGCCACGCGGTGACGAGACCGATGATGCCGCCCCCGACGACCAGTACGTCGGTGGCTTCGGTGGGGATACGCGACATGGGCGTCCAGCCCCTCCCTTCGCCGGCATGACCCGGATCAGGTTCGTACGGTCGGAGGCCGCCCCAGCCTCCCTCTCAGCCCGCTGCGTACGGGCTCCCGCGAGTGCTTTACGGCGGCCACCCTAACCGGTGGGCGCGGTCCGCAGTAAGTACGGCCGCCGGTGCGGACAGCGCCTTGATCGCTAAACCAGTGACACGTGTGCAGGACGTCACGGCGCGGGAGTGGCCCGCACCGCTGACCGACGCAAGATCAGGTGCCTAAGGTGATCCGGTGAGCGAGCAACCGAGCGGCAACGGGACACCTCAGGGGCGGCGCAACGTCGTCATCGTCGGCGCGGGGATGGCCGGCGTGCAGACCGCCGTGGCCCTGCGCGAGCAGGGCTTCGCGGGCACCGTCACGCTGATCGGCGCCGAACCCCATCCGCCCTACGACCGGCCGCCGCTCTCCAAGGCCGTCCTGCTCGGCAAGGCCGACGGGTCCGCCTTCGACGTCGACTTCGCCGCTCTCGGCGTGACCGTGGAGCTCGGGCGCGAGGCCACCGGTGTGCGGCCCGGCGATCATGAGCTCGACACCGTCGACGGGCCCGTGTCCTACGACGTCCTGGTCGTCGCCACCGGTGCCGAACCCGTGCGGCTGCCCGGCGCCGACGCCGTTCCCGGTGTCCATCTGCTGCGCACCCTCGACGACGCCGAGCGGCTGCGGCCCGTCCTCGCCGAGCAGCGCGACGTGGTGGTCGTGGGCGCCGGGTGGATCGGCGCCGAGTTCGCCACCGCCGCGCGCGAGGCCGGCTGCCGTGTCACCGTCGTGGAGGCCGCCGAGCGGCCGCTGGCCGGGGCGCTGCCCGCCGAGGTCGCCGCCCCGATGACGGCCTGGTACGCCGACGCGGGCGCACAGTTGCGCACCCACGCGCGTGTGGAGCACGTCGAGCCCGGGTTCGTGACCCTGGACGACGGGACGCGGTTGCCCGCCGGGGCCGTCGTCGTCGGCATCGGCGCCCGGCCCGCCACCGGCTGGCTGGACGGTTCCGGCATCGAGCTGGGCGAGCAGCGTGAAGTCGTCGCCGACGCCGGGTTGCGCACCTCCGTGGCCGATGTCTACGCCGTCGGGGACTGCTCGTCCTTCCCCTCGGCGCGCTACGGCGAGCGGCTCCTCGTCCATCACTGGGACAACGCCCTGCAAGGGCCCCGGACCGTCGCGGCGAACATCATCGGTGAGACACCGGCCGTGTACGACCCCGTGCCCTACTTCTGGTCCGAGCAGTTCGGGCGGTTCGTGCAGTACGCGGGGCACCACCGCGCCGCCGACCGGACCGTGTGGCGCGGGGACCCGGCCGGTGCGGCCTGGTCGGTGTGCTGGCTGCGCGAAGGGGCCCTGGCCGCCGTCCTGGCCGTCGGCAAGCCCCGCGATCTCGCCCAGGGGCGCAAGCTCATCGAGGCCGGCACCGTGCTCGACCCGGAGCTGCTCGCCGACCCCGCCCGGCCGCTGAAGTCCGCCGTGGCCTGACCGCCGTACGCTTGGGAAACACCTGGTCAGCCCGGTCCGGCTTTCCGTCTGTCAGTCCGGGATGGCAGGCTTGTCCTGTGACCGAGATTGACGCAAAGACCGATGCTCTCGTCCCCGACTGGCTCACCCTTCCCGACATCGCCGAGCGGTTCGGCATCGAGGTGACGCGCGTGCGCCAGCTGGTGAAGGAGGGCCAGGTGATCGCTGTACGCCGCGGTGAGAACCGGGCGCTGCACGTGCCCGCCGCCTTCATCGACGGCGACAAGATCGTCAAGGGCCTCACCGGCACCCTGACGCTCCTGCGCGACGACGGCTTCAGCGACGAAGAGATGCTGGAGTGGCTCTTCACCCCCGACCCGACCCTGCCGGGCACGCCCGCGCAGGCCCTGAGCGAGAATCGCGGCACGGAGGTGAAGCGCCGCGCCCAGGCGCTCGCCGTCTGACCTGACAACCGTCCGGTGTGCGCGCCACGCGCGCGTGGCGCGCACACCATCGACAACCAACGGGGGATGTCCCATGGCCGACCCGCGGCGCGAACTGCTCGCCGATGCGCGGCTCTACCTGTGCACCGACGCCCGCAAGCGCCAAGGCGACCTGCCGGAGTTCCTCGACGCCGTGCTCGCGGGCGGCGTGGACATCGTGCAGCTGCGGGACAAGGGCATGGAGGCCGGTGAGGAGCTGGAGCACCTCGCGGTGTTCGCCGACGCGGCCCGCCGCCACGGCAAGCTCTTCGCGGTCAACGACCGGGCGGACGTCGCGCACGCCGGCGGCTCGGACGTCCTGCACCTCGGCCAGGGCGACCTGCCCGTCCCCGCGGCCCGCGCCCTCCTCGGCGACGACGTCCTCATAGGCCGCTCCACGCACGCCGACGCGGAGGCCGACGCGGCCGCCGTCCAGGAAGGCGTGGACTACTTCTGCACCGGCCCGTGCTGGCCGACGCCGACGAAGCCGGGCCGTCACGCGCCCGGCCTCGACCTGGTGCGCCACACCGCCGCCCTCTCCACTGACCGCCCCTGGTTCGCCATCGGCGGCATCGACCTGGGCAACCTGGACGAGGTCCTGGCGGCCGGGGCCCGTCGCGTCGTCGTCGTCCGTGCCCTCACCGAGGCCGACGACCCCGGTGCCGCCGCGGCCGAGTTCGCCAAGCGGCTGCGTTCGATATGACCCGAAGTGCCCGGCCGGGAGCGGCGCCACCGCCTGCTGTCCGGAAGGTGGACGGGGATTAGGGGCAACCGGCCTCCGTCAGTAACCTGCCCATATGGCCTTTGGCACCGCTTCCACCAGGACCGATCGAGCCCGCACCGTGCGCGACATGCTCGCGGCCGGGAAGGCGACGTACTCGTTCGAATTCTCCGCGCCGAAAACCGCGAAGGGCGAGCGCAACCTGTGGAACGCCCTGCGCAGGGTCGAGGCCGTCTCGCCCGACTTCGTCTCCGTGACGTACGGCGCCGGCGGCTCCACGCGCGCGGGCACGGTCAAGGAGACCGAGCAGATCGTCGCCGACACGACGCTGACGCCGGTCGCCCACATCACCGCCGTCGAGCACTCGATCGCCGAGCTGCGCAACATCATCGGCCAGTACGCCGACGCCGGGATCCGGAACATGCTCGCTGTGCGCGGAGACCCGCCCGGCGATCCCATGGCCGACTGGATCTCGCATCCGGAGGGGCTGACGTACGCGGCCGAGCTCGTCGAGCTGATCAAGGAGTCGGGCGACTTCTGTGTCGGCGTCGCCGCGTTTCCGGCCATGCATCCGCGCTCCGCGGACTGGGACACCGACGTACGGCACTTCGTCGACAAGTGCCGGGCGGGCGCCGACTACGCGATCACGCAGATGTTCTTCTACCCGGAGGAGTATCTGCGGCTGCGTGACCGGGTCGCCGCGGCGGGCTGTGAGACGCCCATCATTCCCGAATGCATGCCGGTCACGAGCGTGCGCATGCTCGAGCGGCTGCCCAAGCTGAGCAACGCCGACTTCCCGCCGGCCCTGAAAGAGCGCATCCTCACAGCCAAAGACGATCCAGCCGCTGTACGCTCCATTGGCATCGAGTTCGCGACGGAGTTCTGCGCGAAGCTGCTTGACGAGGGTGTCCCGGGTCTGCACTTCATTACGCTCAACAACTCCACGGCGACGCTGGAGATCTACGAAAACCTGGGCCTGCACGAACAGCAGGCCTGATGGGCCGTACCCGCGCGGGTTCACGGCCGCACGAGAGGGGCGTACATGGGCTGGGCGGTCCTCTACATCGCGTTCGGACTGGTGGCGCTCTGGCTCCTCGGTGAGGTGCTGCTGCAGTACAAGGCGCGTCTTCGCTGGCGCCTGCTGGCCTTCGGCGGCTTCCTCGGGGTCGTCCTCGGCGTCCTGCTGCCGTCGGTGCTCGTCATCGCGGCCGGCGCCATCGCCTTCGCGGTCGGTCAGACGTACGTGACGCTGTCGTTCCGCAGCGGGTTCGCGTCCGGCTGGGCCCTGAAGAACAAGCCGGGCGCGGAGGAGGGCGAAGGCGGGCGCAAGCGCCGCCGCAAGGAGCCGGTCCACCAGCACCCCCAGCCGGAGGCCCCGGACCTGGCATACGGGCAGGGGGGCCAGGAGCCCGCCGCCCAGGACCACCCGCGGCCCCCGGAGAGCCCGGCCGAGGCCACCGCGGTCTACGCCGCCACCGAGCCGATGCCCGACGACACCGGCCAGTACGGCGTCTACAGCGACGCCGCGTACGCCCAGAGCGCGCAGCACGGCCAGCACGGCCAGCAAGGCCACGAGCAGCAGAGCTACGGCTACGACACCGCGTCCTACGGCTACGACCAGCAGGGTTACGGCTACGACACCGGGCAGCAGCCCTACGCCGCGCCCTACTCCGACCCGTACATCGGCGGGCAGTCCTACCCGGCGCAGGCCCAGTACGACGACTCGTACGCCACCGGGCAGCAGCAGTACAGCGACCCGTACGCGGCGGGCGCGGGGTACGGCACGGACACGCCTCCGGGCGGCGTCTGGGTGCCGCAGCAGCGCAACACCGAGGACCAGCAGCAGAACTACGGCGGCGAGTTGCCGCCCGAGCAGTCCTACCCGGCGTACCCGCAGCACGACCCGAACACCGGGTACGACAACGGGTACAACGAGCAGCAGTACCGGTACTGACCCCGCCGTGCGCCGCGGCTCACTGCGAGCCGCGGAACTCCGGGCCCTCCACGATCAGGCCCGCCACCAGCGCCCCCGACATGCCCGCGTGCGGCAGGCCGCCGCCGGGGTGCGACCAGCCGCCCACCGCGAACAGGCCCGGCAGCTCCGTCGTGTTCGCCGGGTGCAGCAGCTTGCCCCGCGCGGCGGCCAGCGCGGGCGCGGGGACCGCGCCGCCCATCGCTCCGGTCCCGTCGGCGATGTCGCGCGGCGTACGGACCTCGTGCCACAGGAGACGGTCGCGCAGGCCGGGCACGGCGCGCTCGGTGGCCGCGAGGACCGCCTCCACGTCGGCCTCGTCCACGCGCGCGTGAGGCGGCACGGTCACGATGACGGTGGCCGCCTCGTGCTCGGCGTCCGGGGCCTGGGCCGCCTCGCCGGGCCGCAGCACCGTCACCGTCGGTCTCGCGGGCCGCGGTCCGCCCTCGAACAGCCACGCGAGCTCGGCGCCCCGGTCCGCGCCGTGCACGACCGTGCGGTGCGGTACGTCCCCGGGCCGCGCCCCGCGCAGCGCCAGATGCACCGTAAGTCTGCTGGGCACGCCCGCTTCGGACCGGGCCGGGACCTCGCCCCGCAGAGCCCGGCCGGGGACCAGCGCGTCCAGCACGCTCGGCGCGACGCCCGCCACCACGAAGCCGGCGTCCTCGACGGCGCCCCCGGCCAGCTCGACACCGGCCGCGCGGCCGTCCTTCACGACGATCCGGGTGACGTCCGCGCCGAAGACGAACTCGACCCCGCGCTCCAGGCAGCGCGCGTACACCGCGTCCGCGAGCGCCCGCATGCCACCGGTCACCGCCCAGGTCCCGAAGGTCTGCTCCATGTACGGCAGCACGGCCGCGCTCGCCGGTGCCGTCCGGGGGTCGAGGCCGTGGGCCAGCGCGTACTGCTCCAAAAGCGCCACCAGGCGCGGTTCCCCGCCCAGCTCGAACGCGCCGATCTCGCTGAGCGTCGTCGCCGTCCGGTCCTTGCGGAGGAGCCGGCGCGCCGTCACCGCCGGGTACGGCTCGCGGCCGGCGAGCACCTGCCAGTTGGGCCACAGAGGCTCTTCGAGGAGCGGTCGCCGGGAACGGTCCCAGGCCTCCCGTGCCCGGTCCATGAACGCCGACCAGCGCGCGCCCGCGCCCGCGCCGACCGCCGCGTCCAGCGCCTCGGCGACACCCGCGCGGCGCGCGTTCGGCAGATCCGTCACCGTGCCGTCCGCGAAGACGTGCCGCACCGCCGGCTCGACCTGGGTGAGGCCGACCAGCTCCTCCAGGGGCTTCCGGCCCGTCTTGATGAACAGGTCGCGATAGACGGCGGGCAGGGGCAGCAGTCCGGGACCCGTGTCGAAGGCGAAGCCGTCGCGCTCGAGACGGCCGACGGCGCCCCCGTACGTCGACGCGCGCTCCAGGACCACCGGTCGGTGGCCCGCGACGGCCAGCCGAGCGGCGGCCGCCATGGCGCCGAGCCCCGCGCCGATCACCGCAATTCGTGCCATGCCAGGGACTTTATCGGCCGCCACCGACAGTGCCGCCCGCAGGTCACGGAGGCGGCGGACCCTCGCGCGCGAGGCGCTTGTCGGCCTGCTTCCGGGCGCGTCCGCGCAGGAACCGGCGGATGCGCCGGACGAGCAGGAACAGCGTCAGGAGGCCGAGGACGAGCAGCACCGCGGCGATGATCGCGGCCGCCTCGGGGTGGAACATCGCGAAGGTCACGATGCCACCGACGCCGAGATCCTCGGCAAGGCTGAGCACGAAGTTCGACGCCGGTTCGGGCGAGGTGTTGACCGCCATCCGCGTCCCGGCCTTCACCGCGTGGCTGGCCAGCGCCGTGGAGCCGCCGATCGCGCCCGCCGCCAGATCGGAGAGCGACCCGCTCTGCCCGGCGAGCAGCGCCCCGACGACCGCGCCCGACACCGGCCTGATCACGGTGTGCACGGTGTCCCACGCCGAGTCCACGTACGGGATCTTGTCGGCGACGGCCTCGCACAGGAAGAGCACACCGGCCGCGATCAGGACGTCCGGACGCTGCAGCGACTCGGGGACCTCGTCGGTCAGACCGGTCGCGCCGAAGACGCCGAGCAGCAGGACCACCGCGTACGCGTTGATGCCGCTCGCCCAGCCACTGGTGAAGACCAGGGGGAGTACGGACACGCGGAAGATCGTAACCAGCCGCGGACTCTCCGTGCCTGAGGATGAGCGCGCACGGCTGAGTATCCGTACTCAGAGGAGTAGTTGAGTAGGTGCGCGGATGGGTCATGACCTGCGCGGACGGAAGAGTGGTGGGCACGGAGAGGGGCGCGGCTCCGGTACCGCCGACACGGGGCGGCGGAACGGATGCGGCGCCCTTGGCCGCTCCTCTCACCTGTCAACGGGTGAGAGCGAGGCACGGGGGACCCGGGGGAGACCCACGGGGGAGTACGGGGGATGCGCCGGTCCGGTGAGGCCTGAACGACCACAGGCCCCGCCGGACCGGCGCTCTGTTCTCCGCGCGGGGTCAGGTCCGGCCCTTCAGCGGCTGGCCGCCGCCGACCCGCCCCTGCAGCAGCAGCGACAGCGCGGCGTGCACGTCGTCCAGGGAGCGCTCCGGCTGGAACGCCTGCCAGTCGAGAGCCGCCACCAGGACCATGCCGACCAGGGCCGCCGCCGTCAGCGGGACATCGATCTCGTCGCTCAGCTCGCCGTTCGCCACGGCGTCGCGCAGCACGCCCTCGACCACGGCCACCGCCTCCTGGCGCACCACGGCGAGCGTGGACTGCCAGGCGCGGTTGGTGCGCCACAGCTCGGCCACGTAGAGCTGGGTGAAGGCGGGGTACTCGTCGATGAAGACGAGACCCGCGCGGATCATCGCGTCCAGGGCGTCGACCTTGCTGCCGCCCCCCTCGTCCGTTCTGCGCGCCGCGTCCCGCAAGGAGGCGGTGAGCAGGCCGACGCCGTGCCGCAGCAGCTCCTCGAAGAGGACCGACTTGCTGGCGAAGTTGTAGTAGACGGTGCCCTTCGCGACCCCGGCGCGTTCGGCGATCTCGTCGACCGTCGTGGCGGAGAAGCCCTGCTCCGCGATGAGCGTGACAGCGGCCTCGTAGAGCTTCTGCCGGGTGGCCTGGCGCCGTGTGCTGCTTTCCATGGACCCGATTCTCACAGGCCGCCTTGTGGAGGCGCTCACAGGCTCAGCTCCGGGTGCAGCCGGTCGAGCGTCCACACCTGGCGGCGCCTGGCCGTCAGGGCGGTGAGCGCCAGGGCGCCGATCGTGAACGCGGCAAGGACGACGCACGCCTGCCATACGGGGCCGAGTCCGCCGCCGGAGATCAGCCGCCGCAGGGCTTCCACGACGTAGCTCATCGGCAGGTAGGGGTGGAGCGCGTTGAAGAATCCTGGGCTCGTCTGCACCGGGTAGGTGCCGCCCGCCGAGGTCAGCTGGAGCATCAGGAGGGCGAGGACGAGGATGCGGCCCGCCGCGCCGAAGCGGGCGTTCAGCCATTGCACGATCGCGGCGAAGCACGCCGTGACCAGGCACAGGAAGCCGACCGTCCCGGCCGCGTGCAGCATCTGGAGGCCGAGCGCCCAGTGCAGTACGGACATCAGGGCCGCCACCTGGAGCAGGCCGAGGGCGGCGACCGGCAGCCAGCCCGCGAGCGTCACGCGCCAGGACGAGGCGCCCAGGGCGAGCGCGCGCCGGTTCAGGGGCGCGATCAGCATGTAGGCGACCATGGCACCCACCCACAGGGACAGCGGGATGAAGTACGGGGCGAAGCCGGTGCCGTAATTGGGCGCCTTGTGCAGCGCGTGCGAGGCGAGCTGGACCGGGTCGGCCATCACGCCGGTGCGCTGGTCGCGGTCCTTCTTGTCGTAGTCGGGGATCTTCCGGACGCCGTCGTGCAGGCCGCCGGCCAGCTCGGTCGAGCCGTCGGCCAGCTTGAACATGCCGCCGTTCAGATCGTTCGCCCCGGTCTTCAGCGTGTCCACACCGGTGTCGAGCTCCGTGGCCCCGGTCTTCGCCGTGCCGAGCCCTGTGTGCAGTTTCCGGGCGCCCGTGGCGACCTGGCCCGCGCCCTTGTTGAGCTTGTTGATCTGCGCGACCGCGTTCTCCACGTCCTTGTCGAGTGTGGGGGCGCGCCGGGCCAGCTCCTCGGACTGCGTCTGGAGGGTCCTGAGGTGGCTGTCCATGAGCTTCAGGTCGCCGTGCTCGTCCTTGATGAGCGTGTCCAGGTCGTCGGAGACCGTGGCGACGTCGGCGGCGGCAGTCGTGGCCTTCTTCAGGTCCGGGCAGGCCGGGTCGTCTAGCGGCGCCTTCTCGCAGCGCGCCTCGTAGACGCCCGCGAGGAGGTCGGAGCCCGCGTGGGCGCCCTTGCGCGCGAGGGGGGCGGCCTTCACCAGGTCGTCGAGGTTGGCGCGGACGCCCCGCGCGGAGTCGGCGACGAGCCTGGCGGTGTCGCCGATCTGCTTCTTGCTGCCCTTCAGGAAGGGCAGCACCTGGTCGGCTGCACCGTTGACCTTGTCCGCGAGCTGCTGGGTGCCGCCGGAGACCTGTCGTGAACCCGTCTCCAGGTCGGCCGCGCCCTTGTCGAGCTTGGCCAGCCCTGTCGCCAGGTCGCCGCTGCCCTTCTTGGCGTCCTTCAGGCCGTCGGCCAGGTCCTTCGAGCCCTTCTTGGCCTTGCCGATGCCGCTCTCCAGGTCGTCCGCGCCCTTGGCCGCCTTCTGTGTCTCGTCATGAATGTCCGAGAACGAGACGAAGATCTTGTCGAGGAAGGACCGCGACGCGTTCGTGGACGCGGCGGAGCGGACCTCGGAGAACACCGTCCGGGAGATCTGGCCCACGATGTAGTTGTTCGCGTCGTTCGTACGCACCTGCAGGGCGCCGGTCTCGGGTGTGTCCCCGGAGCTGGACGCGATCCGCCTGCTGAGGTCCTTCGGCATGGTCAGCGACAGGTAGTACCTGCCGTCCTCGACGCCCCGCTCGGCCTCCTCCGCGCCGACCTCGTGCCATTGGAAGGTGTCGCTGTCGTGCAGCCCTTCGGTGATGTCGTCGCCCGCGGTGATCTTCTTGCCCGCGGCGGAGGCTCCCTTGTCGTCGTTGACGAGCGCCACGGGGATCTTGTCCAGGCGCCCGTACGGGTCCCAGAAGGACCACAGGTACAGCGCGCCGTAGAGGAGCGGGAGGAGCAGGAGCGCGACGAGCGCGGCGCGCGGCAGTCTGCCCCTGCCGAAGCGCCTCAGCTCAAGCGCGGCCAGCTTCGGCGAGCGCATCGGCCGCCTCCTTGTCGGTGGGTGTGGGCGTGGCCGTCACGGCGGTGGGCCGCGCGGGAGCGGTCGACACGACGACGTCCGCGTCGTCCGGCGCCCGGCTGCACACGGCGACGACCGTGGTGCCCGCCGCCGCGACGGCCCGCAGCTGGGCCCAGACCTCGGCCCGCTCGGTGTCCGCGAGCTTCAGGTCGGTGTCGTCCACGGCGATCACGAGCGGCTCGCCGGCCAGGGCGAGGGCCAGCGAGAGCCGCAGCGCCTCGACGCGCTCCAGGTCGCGGACGGCCGTCCGGGGGCCCTTGGGGAGGGCGTCGAGGTCGAGCCCCGCGGCGGCGAGGGCGGCGTCGGTCCGGTGGCGGGCCTCGGCCCTGCGCGCGGAGCGGGGGCGCAGCACCCCGCGCAGCAGCCCGCGCAGTGAACCGTCGAAGCGGCGTTGCAGCAGCGCCCTCTCCCGGATGTGCTCGGCGACGGTGAGCGCCGGGTCCAGATCGGTCACCCCGGGCACATGCGCGAGCGCGCTGACCCGTCGCACGGCCGACAGCTGCTTCGGCAGCCGCGATCCGGCCACGGTCGCGGTGCCCTCGGCGCTCCGCATACGTCCGGTCAGCGCGAGCAGCAGACAGGTGCGGCCGCTGCCGGACGGGCCCTCGACCGCGACGAGCGAGCCGGGCGCCGCGTCGATGTCGACGCCGCGGAAGACCCAACCGCGCGGTCCCCTCACCCCGAACCCCACGGCGGAGACGGCGGCTCCGCCCTCCGGACCTTCCATGATCGTGAACCCCCAAGCTTTTGCACTGACCGGTCAGTGCAAAAGCTACCCCGCGCCTCTGTGGGAAGCAAAAGGCCAGCTCAGAGCCGATTGTCAGTGGTACGCCCCACGATGGGTACATACGGCCACTGTGCCGTCACCCAGACGACAGGAGGTTCGTCATGGCCAGGTACCCCGCAGCCGCCGCACGCCGCCGCGCCACCACCGGCCCTGCCCCCTCACTGACGGGACCGGCGAGCGACGTCCACCCCGTGCTGCGCCGCGCGGGCGCCCCGCCCGCGGCCCTCGACCTGCTCGCCCAGGCCCGCGCCGGCCTGGAGGAGGCGGCCGTCCTCGAACCGCCGAACGAGCGGTACGCGACGGCCCACCTCGCCGCGCTGCGCACCGCCGCCGCCGTGCTCGCCGCGCGGGGCCGCCCCGAGGCCACGCCCAAGCGCCGCGCCAGGATCCGCAGCGCCTGGGAAGTACTCCCCGAGATAGCCCCCGAGCTGGCCGACTGGGGCGCCCTGTTCGCCTCCGGAGCCGATCGCCGCGCCCGCGCGGAAGCGGGCATACGCGGCGCGGCCAGCGCCCGCGACGCCGACGATCTGCTGCGCGACGTCGCGATGTTCCTGCGCCTGGTCGAGCGGATGCTCGTCCTGCAGCCGGTCCTGCCCCAGCAGCGCCGCGAGGACGGCCTGCGCGAGGTGGACAGGGAGGTGTCCGACGCCGGGTGACCAGCGCGGGCGCCGCCGCACGGGCATGGCAGGACGGCCCGCCCCGGCCCATTAGGCTGGAGGCGCCCCAACCTGTTCACGACGAGGAGTCAGCTGCCGTGTCGGACCCGTCGCGCCACCCCGTCTCCCACCCTCGAACGGCGACGCCGCACACCGACCCCTCGCGCTCCCGCGCCTCTCTGCGCACCGCCGTGGTCTGGGAGGTCCTCAAGGACGCCCTCGACGACCGCGCCGAGACCGGCGGGCGGCCCGAGCTGAAGGTTCTCGACACCGGAGGGGGCAGCGGCAACTTCGCGGTGCCCGTCGCCCGTCTCGGCCACCACGTCACCGTCGTCGACCCCAGCCCGAACGCGCTGTTCGCGCTGGAGCGCCGGGCCGCCGAGGCCGGCGTGGCCGACCGGGTGCGCGGCGTCCAGGGCGACATCTCCGGCCTGTTCGACGTCGTCGAGCGCGACGCCTACGACGCGGTCCTGTGCCACGGCGTCCTGGAGTACGTCGAGGAGCCCACGGAGGGGGTGCGCAACGCGGTGGGCGCGCTGCGTACCGGTGGCGTCCTCAGCCTGCTCGCCGCGGGCCTCGGCGGCGCCGTCCTCGCGCGGGCCCTCGCCGGGCACTTCAAGGAGGCCCGGCAGGCGCTCGACGACCCGGCGGGCCGCTGGGGCGAGGGCGACCCGGTGCCCCGCCGCTTCACCGCCGAGCAGCTCTCCGGGCTCGTCGGCGACGCGGGCGTGGACGTCGGCGCGGTGCACGGCGTACGGGTCTTCGCCGACCTCGTCCCCGGGGTCCTCGTGGACACCGAACCGGGCGCCTTCCAGGAGCTGGTGAAACTGGAGGCGGCCGCCGCCGAACTCCCCGCCTTCCACGCGGTGGCCACGCAGTTGCATGTGCTCGGTGCGAAGCGCGCGGCGGACGGGGCCTGAGCGACTCCGGTCGCCCGTCGCTGATCAGCGACGCAGCGGCAGATGGAGTACGCCACAGGCCCCCCGATCGGGCGTGTGTCGCCGTATGATCGGGGTAGACCGTCCGGCATGACGGGTCGGCCGCTGGGGAATGACGCTCAGTGAGCCGGAGCGGCGTGGCGCGGTCCGGAATGGTGAAGTTGGCGTAGAGGGGCGGGTTTCACGGGGGCGATTCCCTGCCTATCCTGAAGGGGACCCCCGGTCGCCCCGGCGACTGCACGATGAGGAGGACTCCGTGCCGCTCTCGGAGCACGAGCAGCGAATGCTCGAGCAAATGGAGCGAGCGCTGTACGCCGAAGATCCTAAGTTCGCGACAGCGCTTGAGGGAAGCGGGCTGCGTACGTACACCCGACGTCGGGTCTACCAGGCAGTCGCGGGCTTCCTGGTGGGTATCGCGCTCCTCATGGCTGGAATGGTCGCGCAGCAGATCTGGATCAGTGTGGTGGGGTTCCTCGTCATGCTGGGGTGTGCGGTGCTCGCCGTCACAGGGTGGCGCAAGGCCCCCAAGCCAGGCGAACAACCGGCGGGGGCGGTGCCAGGCGCACCGGCCGCCCAACGCCAGTCCAAACCCAAGCGGTCGATGATGGACCGGATCGAGCAGCGCTGGCAGCGCCGTCGTGACGAGCAGGGCGGCCGCTGAGCGGCTCCGCCGCATCGGCCTCGCATCGTTGACGTACGGAAAGGGTGACCGCCCGAGGCGGTCACCCTTTCCGCGCGATCTCGTCAGCCCTCCTGGCCCGACGGGCGGGACCAGCGGGTCCGCAGCCCCGCCGTGAAGGATCCCCAGCGCTCGGCCAGCGCCCAGATCACCCGGACGGCCGAGCGCGGCAGCAGCGTCGCACTCAGGCGCGTCCAGCCGCTCGCCTTCGCGTGCAGATCGGCGTACACGTGCCGTACGTCCTCGCCCAGACCGAAGACGGGGAGCGGCCGCGGCGCGTAGAGCACCTGCTCCACCGCCGACGCCACCCGCTGGACCGCCGCGGTGGCCGCCGGGGACAGCTCCCCGATCCGCACGATGCGCTCCGCCGCCTTGCGTGGGGTGAGCGAGTCGTCCGGGGCGATGCCGTAGTCCCACGCCGTGTCCGTGACCTCACGCCAGGCCGCCAGTGTGCGCGGTCCGGCATCGGCCGCCGTACGGCCAGGCGTGGCGAGACGGCGCGTGCGGACCCCCTTGCGCCACATCATCGGCGCCAGGGTCACCGAGGCGACCAGCAGGACGCCCAGGCTGATCAGCAGGGACCAGAGAAGAGGGAAGTCGTCGTCCGGTGGGCCGCCCACGATCGCCGGGCCCGTGTTGCCGCAGGAGCCGTCCTTGAGCTGGGCCGCCGAGCAGCTCTGCGACGACGACGGCTGGGAGGCCGAGGGCGCCGAGGAGGCGGACTCGGCGGGCGCCGCCGGATCGCTCGGGCTGCCGACCGGGGTGTCGTCCTGCGTGTACTGCGGGACCGTGCCACGGTTCGGTGTCGGCTCGAAACGGGTCCAGCCCACACCCTCGAAGTACAGCTCCGGCCAGGCGTGCGCGTCGCGCAGCCCTACCGAGTAGGTGCCGTCGCCCGCCGGTGAGCCGGGCGTGAAGCCGACCGCCACGCGCGCGGGGATGCCGAGCGTTCTGGCCATCGCCGCCATCGAGAAGGAGAAGTGGACGCAGAAGCCCTCCTTCTGCTTCAGGAACCGGGCTATGGCGCTGGACCCGCTGCCTGCCTGCACCTCGGTGTTGTAGGTGAACCCGCCGTTCACCGCGAACCAGTCCTGCAGTTCGACCGCGCGCTCGTAGTTGTCGGACGCGCCCGCCGTGACCCGCAGCGCGGTCGAGCGCACCACGTCCGGCAGTGAGCCGGGGACCTTGGTGAACTCGCGCGCCAGCTCGCTGGGCGGCTCCCCGGCGTTGGCCAGCTGCGCCGCCGTCGGCTGCACGATCATGCTGCTCACGGTGTACGACTTCCCGCGCGTGGTCTGCCCGTGGTCGCCCACCAGGGTCCGGCCGACCTGCTCGAACCGCCAGCGTCCGTCGATCGAGACCTTCGTCGCGGGGTACGGCATCGGCAGCCAGTCCTGCTGGTACCAGTCGGCCGCCGAGATCCGGGTGGTGATCTCGGTCCTGCCGATGTCCGCGCCGAGCCCCGGCGGGTTCGGCAGCGGGTTCGGGACGTCGGTGATGCTGCGCACCGAGGGGCGCCAGGTGGTGCCGTCGAACTCGTCGAGCGAGACGATCCGCAGATACATGTCGGACGTCTGCTCGGCGTTGGTCCGGTACGTCATCACCGTCCGGTCCTCCGGCTGGTTCAGGCTGTTCTGCAGCGAGACCAGCGGATTGACCGCGGAGATGGTGCCACCGCTCCCCGACCCCTGGCCCACACCGGTGCCGGAGGAGCCCAGGAGGCCGCCGTCGATCGCGAGCCACGGGGAGAGGGGCACGAGCACGGCGATACCGAGGGCGACGGCGCCGATGCGGCGGCCGGTGCGGACCGGGGCGACCGCGCCGCCCCCGCCGCCCTGGCCCGGCGCGCCGCCGCCGGGCACGCGCCCGGTGCCGCCGAAGACGCGGCCCCACTGCGAGAGCCGGTCGCGGCTCTCCGCGAGCAGCAGCAGGAGGTAGCCGCCCGCGGCGAGCAGGAACCAGAACCAGTCGGTCCCGCCGTCGGAGAGCCCGGCGGCGACCGAGTACAACGCGAGCAGCGGCAGACCGGCCGGCGCGGCGCTGCGGAACGTCACCGCCAGCATGTCCACGAGCAGCCCGATCGCCAGCGCGCCGCCCACCAGCATCAACCGGATGCCGTCGGTCAGCGGCGCCGGGATCATGTACCGGCCTATGTCGTCGCCGCCGGACTCCAGGACGAGCCCGAAGTGCCGGAACGCATCGGGGCCCGGGACGATCGCGCCGAGCGCCTGCTCGTGCGCGAAGACGAGCGTGAGCAGCAGCAGGGAGACCAGCGCCTGGGCGGCGACCGTCAGCGGCCGTGCGAGCGGGACCCTGCGGGCCGCCGCGCCGACCGCCGCCTGGATGATCAGCAGGATCGCGGCCTGGATGATCCAGGTGGCCCTGTCGACCAGGGGCAGCAGCGAGCACGAGGCCAGGAACGTGGCCAGTGTCGCGCAGACCGAGAGACGCGCGCCGCCGCTCATGACCAGCCTCCTGTGCTGCCCGGTGCCGTGACGGCTCCCGTGCGCTCCCGGTCCGCCTGGCGCCACGTGTCGACGACGGACGCGCCGGGCCGCACGACGACCGCGGTCCAGCCCGCCTCCCGCAGCATGCGCAGCCGCTCCGCGCACTGCTGCGAGAGGGGCGCCCCGGCACCCTGCGCCCAGGAGGCGCTGTCCATGAGGAAGGCGACGGCGCCGCCGCTGCGCTGCCGCATCCTGGCGGCCACGCCGGCCTGTTCCTCGTCCAGGTCGCCGAAGAAGGCGACAAGGAGGCCCTCGTTGCCGCCGCGCAGGACGTCATAGGCCGCCGAGAGCGTGTACGCGTCGGAGTGGTCGACGACCGCGAGCGTGTCCATCATCAGGCCCGCAGCGTCCGCCGACTCCTGCCCCGCGCCCGCGAAGCCCTCCGTGTGCTCGCCCGGCACCGCGTTGCCCGTGTCGGTCAACAGGCGGACGGAGAAACCCCGCTCCAACATGTGGACCAGGGCGGAGGCGGTGCCGGACACCGCCCACTCGAAGGCCGAGTCCGGGCCCGCGCCCTGGAAGGCCACCGCGCGCGTGTCGAGCAGCACCGTGCAGCGGGCCCGCTGCGGCTGCTCCTCGCGGCGCACCATCAGCTCGCCGTACCGGGCCGTCGAACGCCAGTGGACGCGGCGCAGATCGTCCCCGTACCGGTACCCGCGCGGGATCACGTCGTCCTCGCCGGCCAGGGCGAGCGAGCGCTGCCGCCCGTCCCCGTACCCCTTGGCCTCGCCCGCGAGCCGCACCGGCGGCAGCGGCTCCACGCGCGGGATCACCGTCAGGGTGTCGTACGTGGAGAAGGACCGGGTCAGCTCGCACATGCCGAAGGGGTCGGTGAGGCGCAGTTGCAGCGGGCCCAGCGGGTAGCGGCCGCGCAGGTCCGAGCGGACCCGGTAGGACACCTCGCGGCGACCGCCCGCCTCGACCCGGTCGAGGACGAAGCGGGGCCGCGGCCCGAGCACGTACGGCACCCGGTCCTGGAGCATCAGCAGCCCCGTGGGCAGCCGCGAGATGTTGTCCATCCGCAGGTGCACACGCGCCTCCGAACCGGCGGGCACGCGCGCGGGGGAGAGGCGGCGGCTGCCCGCGACCCGGTAGCGGGTGCGGTACAGGACGCCCGCGCAGACCAGCGGCAGCGCCGCGAGCAGCAGACCGACCCGGAGCAGATCGTTCTGGCCCAGGACGTACGCGCAGATCGCGGCGGCGATCCCGGCCGCGAGGAAGGACCGGCCCCGCGTGGTCAGCCCGGCCAGGGCGGTGCGCAGGCCGCTCTTGTCGCCCTTGTCGTTCGTCGCGCCGTCCCCGCCGGTGAAACCGCCCCCGGGGTCCGGCGCCGGATACCCCCCTGCCGTCATCACAGCCCCCGGGCGCCGGGCGGCTGCTGGCTGTAGATCGAGGCAGGGGCGGGATAGCCGGGCGCGCGCGTGTCGGCCGCCGGGACCGGGGTGCGCTGCAGGATGTCCAGGACGACCTGCTCGGCCGTGCGCCGGTTCAACTGGGCCTGCGCGGTCGGCAGCAGACGGTGCGCCAGGACCGCGACGGCCAGCGCCTGCACGTCGTCCGGCAGCGCGTACTCCCGGCCGCTGAGCGCAGCCGACGCCTTGGCCGCCCGCAACAGGTGCAGCGTCGCGCGCGGGGACGCCCCGAGTCTGAGATCCGGGTGCGTGCGCGTGGCGGCGACCAGGTCCACCGCGTAGCGCCGTACCGCGTCGGCGACGTGGACCGTGCGCACCGCGTCGACGAGCTTCACGATGTCGTGCGCGTGCGCCACCGGCTGCAGATCGTCCAGGGGCGAGGCGCCGCCGTGGATGTCGAGCATCTGCAGCTCGGCCTCCGGGCTCGGATAGCCGATGGAGACGCGGGCCATGAAGCGGTCGCGCTGGGCCTCGGGCAGCGGATAGGTGCCCTCCATCTCGACCGGGTTCTGGGTGGCCACCACCATGAAGGGGCTGGGCAGTTCGTAGGTGTTGCCGTCGATGGTGACCTGGCGCTCCTCCATGGACTCCAGGAGCGCCGACTGGGTCTTGGGCGACGCGCGGTTGATCTCGTCGCCGATCACGATCTGCGCGAAGATCGCCCCCGGCTTGAACTCGAAGTCCCGGCGCTGCTGGTCCCAGATCGACACCCCGGTGATGTCCGAGGGCAGCAGGTCCGGCGTGAACTGGATACGCCGCACCGAACAGTCGATGGAGCGCGCCAGCGCCTTGGCGAGCATGGTCTTGCCGACGCCCGGCACATCCTCGATGAGCAGATGGCCCTCGGCGAGCAGCACGGTCAGCGAAAGCCGTACGACCTCCGGCTTGCCCTCGATCACACCCTCCACCGACTGGCGCACACGCTCCGCGGTGGTGGTCAGATCAGTGAGGCTCGCTCGATCGTCATAGGTCGTCACCCGGCCCTCCTCGGCCCGTACATTCCCGGGCCGACGCTCTGTGACGCGGACCGGCCCACCCCGAAACACGGACACCACGCGCGAAAAGTTCCGAAGCTCGCGCGGGGTGCCACACATGCATTCTTGTTGGCGTTACCGGTTCGTGTCACTCGCCTGTGGACAACTGGCCGCGATATGTCGGGTTTCAGCGGGGCTTGATCTCCCGCAGCCGCCCGGTCTTCACGTCGAAGACGAAACCGCGCACGTCGTCGGTGTGCAGCAGGAAGGGAGAGGTGCGCACCTTCTCGATGGACTGGCGCACGTCCTGGTCGACGTCCCGGAACCCCTCGACGGCCCAGGTCGGACGCTGGCCGACCTCCAGCTCCAAGTCGTTGCGGAACTCCTCGCTGAGCCCTTCCAGACCGCAGCCGCTGTGATGTATGAGGACCACGCTGCGGGTGCCGAGAGCGCGCTGGCTGATGGTGAGGGAGCGGATCACGTCATCGGTCACGACACCGCCCGCGTTGCGGATGGTGTGGCAGTCACCGAGTTCCAGACCGAGAGCGGCGTGCAGGTCGAGGCGGGCGTCCATGCACGCGACGACGGCGACGTGGAGGACGGGCCGTGCGTCCATGCCGGGGTCGGTGAACGCGTCGGCGTACCGCGCGTTCGACTCGACGAGACGGTCGGTCACGGTGGCGCCCTGTATGGCGTCGTCGGAGCTGGGGCTGGAAGCGGCAGGCGTCGTCATGGTGACGACGGTAATGGTCGCGGGGGGCCGGGGCCCGCTTTGGGGCGGCACAAAGAGCGGTGTCGGCCCCTGTTGTGAGGTAACCCACAGGGACGCGCGGACCCCGGCCGAACAGGTGAAAAGGCGGGGCGCGCGCCATCCGGCCGACGCGCCCGGCGACGCGCAGGCCGGTTGATTGACCGAGGGGCGCCGTGGACTAAAGTGACGCCGAACCCCGATAAATCGAAGCAACACGGAGATCCCGGCGCTGCCGGACGCTCCCCGCGTGCGCGGCGCGTACGTACGGCTCGGCCTCCTCCCGCTCGGGTCGGCCGGCGTCACTTCCCCGGCGCCGACGGACCGCTTTCCCCTTCACGAGCGGGCGGGGACCCGGCAGTGCGTGCGTGAGCGCCCGCCGGACCTGAGAGGGCCCCTTGAGTCAGCGACACGTTCCGGTGATGCTCCAGCGCTGCCTGGACCTGTTGGCCCCGGCCCTGGCCGAGCCCGGAGCAGTCGTCGTCGACTGCACGCTCGGGCTCGGCGGCCACAGCGAGGCCCTCCTCTCCACGTTCCCCTCCTGCCGCCTGGTCGCCCTCGACCGCGACAAGGAGGCGCTGCGCCTGTCCGGGGAGCGCCTCGCCCGCTTCGGCGACCGCGCCACCCTCGTGCACGCCGTCTACGACGAACTGCCCGAGGTCCTCGACCGGTTGGAGATCCCGCGCGTCCAGGGCGTCCTGTTCGACCTCGGCGTCTCCTCCATGCAGCTCGACGAGGCCGACCGCGGCTTCGCCTACGCCCAGGACGCGCCCCTGGACATGCGCATGGACCAGACGACCGGGATGAGCGCCGCCGAGGTCCTCAACACGTACCCGCCGGGCGACCTGGTGCGCATCCTGCGCCAGTACGGCGAGGAGAAGCAGGCCAAGCGCATCGTCTCGGCCGTCGTGAGGGAGCGCGACAAGGAGCCGTTCAGCAACAGCGCCCGGCTCGTCGAACTGATCCGCGACTCCCTGCCGCAGGCCGCCAAGCGCACCGGCGGCAACCCCGCCAAGCGCACCTTCCAGGCCCTGCGCATCGAGGTCAACGGCGAACTGAGCGTCCTGGAGCGCGCCGTTCCGGCGGCCGTGCAGGCGCTCGCGGTGGGCGGCCGGATCGCCGTCCTGTCCTACCACTCGCTCGAGGACCGGCTGGTCAAGCAGGTCTTCGCGGCGGGCGCCGCCACCACGGCCCCGCCCGGACTGCCCGTCGTCCCCGAGCGTTACCAGCCCCGGCTCAAGCTGCTCACCCGCGGCGCCGAACTCCCCACGGAGGAAGAGGTCGCCGAGAACCGCCGGGCCGCTCCGGCACGGCTGCGGGGTGCGCAGCGCATCCGCGAGGAGGTCGCCGAGTGAGGCACGCGCGCGTGGAGAGGTGGTCATGACCGCCAGGAGCGGCTCGAACGACGCGAGGAACTCCAGGAGCGCCAAAGGTTCTACGGGCGCCAAGAACCCCGGGAGGCCGAAGAAGGCCGCCGGGCCCCCGCGCGGGCGCGCCGCCCGCCTCGCGCGGCTCGTCCCGGTCTCCCCGGCGGGCGGCGCCCAGGCCGCCCGGACCCCGTTCGTCCTCCTCGTCGTCCTGCTGCTCGGCGGCGGACTGATCACCCTGCTCGTGCTGAACTCCTCGCTCAACGAAGGATCGTTCAAACTGAGCAGGCTCAAGAAGCAGACCACCGAGCTCACCGACGACGAGCAGCAGCTCCAGCGTGAGGTCGACTCCTACTCGGCGCCCGACGCCCTCCAGCGCCGCGCCAGGGAGCTCGGCATGGTCCCGGGCGGCGACCCCGCCTTCCTCGACCCGAACGGCACGGTGCGCGGCGTACCGAAGAAGGCCGCGTACTCCACGCCGCTGTACCAGCAGGCGCCCGTGCCGCCGCGGACCACGGCCGGGCTCCCGAGCGCGCCTCCGTCGCCGGTCGCGCCGATCGTGCCGCCCGCGCCGATGACGTCCTTTGTGACGGACCCCGCCGCGACAGCGTCCGCAGCGACGAACCCCGCCGCGACAGCCCCCGCCGATACGGCCCCCGCTCCTTCGAACCCCGGCAGGTGACGCCATGACCGACAGGGAGCCTCCGCGCCGCCGCGTGCCAGGACCCGCGCGCGGCGGCGGACCGTCGCCCCGCCCCGCCCCGCAGCGGCGCCCCGGGCCGGGCGCACGCCCCGCGGCACGGCGCCCGCGCCCCTCGTCCGCGAAGGGCCGCACCCCACTGCGCCTGGGCAGCCCCCGGCCCCGCCTGCGGATGGTGAGCCTGGGCCTCACGCTCGTCCTCATGGTCTTCGTCGTCCGGCTCTTCCAGGTGCAGGGCGTCGACGCGAACGCGTACGCCGCGCGGGCCGAGCTGAATCGCTACGTCAGCCACACCATCGCCGCCGAGCGCGGCGGCATCACCGACCGCAGGGGCGTCTCCCTCGCGACCAGCGTGGACGCGTACGACATCACCGCGGACCCGACCCTGTTCACCGAGAAGGCCACCGGTCTGAAGGACGCCCCCGAGCAGGCGGCGGCGCTCCTCGCGCCGATCGTCGGGGGCGACGCGGACGCGATCGCGAAGAAGCTGCGGACCAGGAAGACCCGGTACGTGCGCCTTGCCGCGCGGCAGACGCCGCAGGTCTGGAAGCAGATCAAGGACCTCAGGTCGACGCTGAACGACAAGGCCAACGCCGAGGGCCGCGAGGCCAGCGTCCTGTCCGGCGTGCTCGCCGACCCCAGCAGCAAACGCGTCTATCCGAACGGCGACCTCGGCGCCGGGATACTGGGCTGGGTCAGCGCCGACGGCAAGGGCGGCGGCGGTGTCGAGCAGCAGCTCGACAAGGAGCTCGCGGGCAAGGACGGCAAGATCCGCTACGCCCAGTCGGGCGGACAGCAGGTGCCGACCGCCGGCAGCACCGAGCAGCCCGCGGTGGCCGGCTCCGACGTCGAGCTGACCATCGACCGCGACATCCAGTGGGCCGCGCAGGACGCGATCACCGAGCAGGTGAAGAAGTCCGGCGCCGACCGCGGCTACGTCATAGTGCAGGACACGCGAACCGGCGAGGTCCTGGCCATGGCGAACGCACCCGGCTTCGACCCCAACGACCTCTCGGACGCCAGCCCGGCGGCGCTCGGCAACGCGGCGCTGCAGGACGCGTACGAGCCCGGATCCACCGCCAAGGTCATGTCGATGGCGGCGATCCTGGAGGAGAACGCGGCGACGCCCCTGACCCACGTCACCGTCCCCAACCGGCTGCACCGCGGCGACCGGCTCTTCCAGGACGACATCGACCACGAGACCTGGCACCTCACGCTCAACGGCGTCCTCGCCAAGTCCAGCAACATCGGCACGATCCTCGCCACCGGCGAGCTCGGCGAGACCCAGCCGCAGGCCAACCGGGTGCTCCACTCGTACCTGAGCAAGTTCGGCATCGGCGAGCAGAGCGGTCTCGGTTTCCCCGGCGAGACCTCCGGCATCCTCGCGCCGGCGAACAAGTGGTCGACGTCGCAGCAGTACACGATCCCGTTCGGACAGGGCTTCTCCATCAACGCCATGCAGGCGGCCTCCGTCTACTCGACCATCGCCAACGGCGGCGTACGGATCGAGCCGACGCTGGTGCGCGGCGCGAAGGACGCGGACGGCCGGTTCCGGCCCGCGCCCCGTCCCAAGGAGACGCGGGTCGTCAGCGCGAAGACGGCGAAGGCGGTCGCCAGGATGCTGGAGTCCGTCGTCGACGACGAGGAAGGCACCGGAACCAAGGCGCGCATCCCCGGCTACCGTGTCGCGGGCAAGACCGGTACGGCCAACCGCGTGGATCCGGCCACCGGCCGCTACAAGGGGTACACGTCGTCCTTCGCCGGGTTCGCGCCCGCCGACAAGCCGCGCGTCACCGTCTACTGCGCCATCCAGAACGCCACCAAGGGCAGTTACTTCGGCGGCCAGATCTGCGGCCCCATCTACAAGCAGGTCATGGAGTTCGCGCTGAAGACCCTCCAAGTACCGCCCACGGGCGCCGAGTCCGCCCGGTTGCCCGTCTCGTTCAAGCCATGACGGCCGGGAACCGCCGTGTCCATGATCACCTCACCCTCACCAGACAGCCTGAGAGCTCGTGACAACCATCACCTCCGACTCCGGGAACCAGCTCCCGCCACGCCCCTCGCTTCGCCGAGCGGGCCCCGCGCCCGGTACGCTCACCGCCGTGCCACACGCTGATCAGTCCCAAACCACCCTGAAGGGCGCACCCGTGACATACCCCGGGCCGCCGCGGCCGGTCGAGGTCTCCGCCACACCCCTCGCGGAACTGGCAGATCAGCTGGGGGTCCCCGTACCCGGGGCCGCCGACGCGGGGGAGAGCGGCCCGAGCGTCTCGGGCATCACCCACGACTCCCGCGCGGTCCGCCCGGGCGACCTGTACGCGGCCCTGCCGGGCGCCCGCGCGCACGGCGCCGACTACGCCGCCCAGGCCGCCACGCTCGGCGCGGTCGCCGCCCTCACCGACCCGGCCGGCGCGGACCGCGTCGTCGAGGCCGGGCTCGTCCCGCTCGTCGTGGACGACCCGCGCGCGCGGATGGGCGAACTGGCCGCCACCATCTACGGCCACCCGGGCACGGGCCTGCTCCAGCTCGGCATCACCGGCACGTCCGGCAAGACCACCACCGCGTACCTCGTCGAGGGCGGTCTGAAGTCGGTCCGCTCCACCGGGCTCATCGGTACGGTCGAGATGCGCATCGGCGACGAGCGCATCAAGTCCGAGCGCACCACCCCCGAAGCCACCGACCTCCAGGCGCTGTTCGCGGTCATGCGCGAGCGCGGCGTCGACGCCGTCGCCATGGAGGTCTCCAGCCACGCCCTCGTGCTCGGCCGGGTCGACGGCTGCGTCTTCGACGTCGGCGTCTTCACCAACCTCAGCCCGGAGCACATGGAGTTCCACTCCGACATGGAGGACTACTTCCGGGCGAAGGCGCAACTGTTCACACGCGCACGCAGCAAACAGGGCGTCGTGAACTTCGACGACGAGTACGGCCGCCGGCTCGTCCGCGAGTCCGCGTCCTCGGGGTTCCCCGTCGTCACCTTCTCGGCGGAGGGCCACCCCGACGCCGACTGGCGCGCCGAGGACGTCGAAGTGGGGCCGCTCGGCTCCACGCTGACCGTCGTGAGCCCCAAGGGCGAGCGGTTCGCCGCCAAGGCGCCGCTGCCGGGCGCCTTCAACGTCGCGAACACCCTCGCCGCGATCGTCACCCTCGCCGTCGCCGGGATCGACCCGCAGACCGCCGCCGACGGCGTCGCCGCCGTCCCCGGCGTACCGGGCCGCCTGGAGCGCGTGGACGCGGGCCAGGAGTACCTCGCGGTCGTCGACTACGCGCACAAGACCGACGCCGTCGAGTCCGTCCTGCGGGCCCTGCGCAAGGTCACCGGGAACAAGCTGCACATCGTGCTCGGCTGCGGCGGCGACCGGGACAAGACCAAGCGGATGCCGATGGGCGCCGCCGCCGCGCGGTTCGCCGACACGGCCATTCTCACCTCCGACAACCCGCGCTCCGAGGACCCCCTCGCGATCCTCGCCACGATGCTGGCCGGCGCCGCGGACGTGCCCGCGCACGAGCGCGGCGACGTCGCGGTCTTCGAGGACCGGGCCGCCGCCATCGCCGCCGCCGTCGCGCGCGCACGGCCCGGCGACACGGTGCTCGTGGCGGGCAAGGGCCACGAGCAGGGCCAGGACATCGCCGGGGTGGTGCGTCCCTTCGACGACCGCCAGGTGCTTCGCGAAGCCATCGAGCAGACCCAGGGATGAAGTTGTGATCGCCCTCTCCCTCGCCGAGATCGCCTCAGCTGTCGGCGGGCAGACCTACGACATACCGGACGGTCAGGTCCGGGTCACCGGCCCGGTCGTCATCGACTCGCGCAAGGTCGAGACCGGCAGCCTGTTCGCCGCGTTCGCCGGTGAGCGCGTGGACGGCCACGACTACGCGCGCGAGGTCGTCGACAAGGGAGCGGCCGCCGTCCTGGCGTCCCGCCCCGTCGGCGTGCCCGCCATCGTCGTCGACGACGTGCAGGCCGCGCTCGGCGCGCTCGCCCAGCACGTGGTCGAGCGGCTCGGCGCCACCCTGGTCGCGCTGACCGGCTCGGCCGGCAAGACCAGCACCAAGGACCTGATCGCCCAGGTGCTCGGCAGCAAGGCGCCCACCGTCTTCACGCCCGGCTCCTTCAACAACGAGATCGGCCTGCCGCTGACCGCCCTGTCCGCCACCGACGAGACGAAGTTCCTCGTCCTGGAGATGGGCGCCCGCGGCAAGGGCCACATCCGGTACCTGACGGGCCTCACGCCGCCGCGCGTCGGCGTCGTCCTCAACGTCGGCAGCGCCCACATCGGCGAGTTCGGCGGCAAGGAGCAGATCGCGGAAGCGAAGGGTGAGCTCGTCGAGTCGCTCCCCGCCGACGGCACCGCGATCCTCAACGCCGACGACCCCCTCGTACGGGCCA
This sequence comes from Streptomyces sp. NPDC016845, assembly GCF_044332585.1. Taxonomy (NCBI): domain Bacteria; kingdom Bacillati; phylum Actinomycetota; class Actinomycetes; order Kitasatosporales; family Streptomycetaceae; genus Streptomyces; species Streptomyces sp. NPDC016845. The sequence continues at coordinate 574,525 of NZ_JBIRPI010000002.1, forward strand.
TGCAGTCCCGTACGAGGGCCAAGGTGCTCCTCTTCGGAGAGTCCTCGGAAGCCGACGTCCGTGCCGAGAATGTCCGGCTCACGGAGAACGGGCAGCCCGCCTTCAGCCTTCACACACCCTCCGGGTGCAGCGAAGTGACCTTGCGCCTGTACGGTGAGCACCACGTGTCGAACGCGCTCGCCGCGGCCGCCGTCGCCCATGACCTTGGCATGTCCGCCTCGGAGATCGCGCTCGCGCTCTCCGAGGCGGGCTCCCTGTCCCGCTGGCGGATGGAGGTCACCGAGCGTCCGGACGGCGTCACGATCGTCAACGACGCCTACAACGCGAACCCCGAGTCCATGCGAGCCGCCTTGCGCGCGCTCGTGGCAATGGGCGAGGCCCGGCGGGCAGAGGGGGGTCGTACGTGGGCGGTGCTCGGGCACATGGCCGAGCTCGGCGACGAGTCGCTGGCCGAGCACGACGCGGTCGGACGGCTCGCCGTCCGGCTCAACGTCAGCAAGCTCGTGGCAGTCGGGGGCAGGGAAGCGTCCTGGCTGCGACTGGGCGCCTATAACGAGGGTTCGTGGGGTGAGGAGTCGGTGCACGTGTCCGACGCACAGGCGGCGGTCGACCTGTTGCGCAGCGAGCTGCGCCCGGGTGACGTCGTGCTCGTGAAGGCCTCCAGGTCGGTGGGCCTGGAGAGCGTGGCACAGGCGCTGCTCGAGGGCGAGGTCGATGCCCGATGATGAAGCAGATCCTCTTCGCGGGCGTCATCGGTCTGTTCCTGACGCTGGTCGGCACACCCCTGCTGATCAAGCTCCTCGCCCGCAAGGGCTACGGCCAGTACATCCGTGACGACGGCCCGCGCGAGCACCACAGCAAGCGCGGTACGCCGACCATGGGTGGTATCGCCTTCATCCTGGCGACCCTCATCGCGTACTTCCTGTCCAAGCTGATCACCGGCGCGAGCCCGACCCTGTCGGGTCTCCTCGTGCTCGGTCTGATGGCGGGCATGGGCCTGGTCGGCTTCCTCGACGACTACATCAAGATCGTCAAGCGCCGCTCGCTCGGTCTGCGGGCCAAGGCGAAGATGGCGGGCCAGCTGATCGTCGGTATCGCGTTCGCGGTGCTGTCTCTGCAGTTCGCGGACGCCCGGGGGCAGACCCCGGCCTCGACCCGGCTCTCCTTCGTGGAGGACTTCGGCTGGACGATCGGCCCGGTGCTCTTCGTCGTCTGGGCGCTGTTCATGATCCTCGCGATGTCGAACGGCGTGAACCTCACCGACGGCCTCGACGGCCTCGCCACCGGCGCCTCCGTGATGGTCTTCGGCGCCTACACCTTCATCGGCGTCTGGCAGTTCCAGGAGTCCTGCGCCAACGCGCAGACCCTCACCAACCCAGCGGCGTGTTTCGAGGTCAGAGACCCACTCGACCTGGCAGTGGTCGCATCGGCCCTGATGGGCGCCTGCTTCGGCTTCCTGTGGTGGAACACCTCGCCCGCCAAGATCTTCATGGGTGACACCGGCTCGCTCGCCCTCGGCGGCGCCCTCGCCGGTCTCGCGATCTGCTCGCGCACCGAACTGCTGCTCGCCCTGCTCGGCGGCCTCTTCGTGATGATCACCATGTCCGTGGTCATCCAGGTCGGCTCCTTCAAGATGACCGGCAAGCGCGTCTTCCGCATGGCGCCACTCCAGCACCACTTCGAACTGAAGGGGTGGTCCGAAGTCCTTGTCGTGGTCCGGTTCTGGATCATCCAGGGCATGTGCGTGATCGTCGGACTCGGCCTCTTCTACGCAGGATGGGCAGCCAAGAAGTGACTTCCGGTCAGGGTCCCTGGCAGGGGACGGCCATCACCGTCGCCGGTCTTGGCGTGAGCGGCCTCAGCGCCGCCCGCGCCCTGGCCGGCCTCGGCGCGTCGGTCACCGTCGTGGACGGCGGCGACGGCCCCGCCCAGCGCGAAAAAGCGGCTCTTCTTAAAGAAGAGGGCATCGCCGTACGCCTCGGGGATGCCGAAACGCTGCCCGAGGGCACCGACCTTGTCGTCACGTCACCGGGCTGGAAGCCGGCCTCACCCCTGTTCGCCGCGGCCGCCGAGGCGGGCGTGGACGTCATCGGTGACGTGGAGCTCGCCTGGCGCCTCCGCGGCCCCGACGCGGCGCCCTGGCTCGCCATCACCGGTACCAACGGCAAGACCACGACGACGCAGATGCTCGCCTCGATCCTGACGGCGGCGGGCAAGCGCACGGCAGCCGTCGGCAACATCGGCACGCCGATCGTGGACGTCGTCCTGGAGGGCGACGACGCCTACGACGTCCTCGCCGTGGAGCTGTCCTCGTACCAGCTGCACTGGGCGCCCTCCCTGCGCGCCCACTCCGCGGCCGTCCTCAACCTCGCGCCCGACCACCTCGACTGGCACGGCTCCATGGAGGCGTACGCCGCCGACAAGGGCCGGATCTACGAGGGCAACCAGGTCGCCTGCGTCTACAACACCGCCGACAAGGCCACCGAGGACCTGGTCCGCGAGGCCGACGTCGAGGAGGGCTGCCGCGCCATCGGCTTCACCCTGGGCACGCCAGGACCCTCCGAGCTCGGCGTCGTCGAGGGCATCCTCGTCGACCGGGCCTTCGTCGAGGACCGCCGGAAGAACGCCCAGGAGCTGGCCGAGGTCGCCGACGTGCACCCGCCGGCCCCGCACAACGTCGCCAACGCCCTCGCGGCGGCGGCCCTCGCCCGCGCCTACGGCGTCGAACCGGCCGCCGTCCGTGACGGACTGCGCGCCTTCACCCCCGACGCCCACCGCATCGCGCACGTCGCAGACGTCGCCGAGGTGGCCTACGTGGACGACTCCAAGGCGACCAACACCCACGCCGCGCAGGCGTCGTTGGCCGCGTACGAGTCGATCGTGTGGATCGCCGGCGGGCTCGCCAAGGGCGCCACCTTCGACGAGCTGGTCACCGGCGCGGCGAAGCGGCTGCGGGGCGTCGTCCTGATCGGCGCGGACCGGGCCCTGATCCGCGAAGCCCTGGAGCGACACGCCCCGGAAGTACCGGTCGTCGACCTCGACCGGACCGACACTGGGGCGATGTCCGCGGCGGTCCGGGAGGCGGCGCGGCTCGCCCGCCCGGGAGACACCGTCCTGATGGCCCCGGCCTGCGCGTCGATGGACATGTTCACGAACTACAACAAGCGTGGCGAGGCGTTCGCGGAAGCGGTCCGCGAACTGGGCGCCACCAGCGTCTGACGGTACCTTCGGGTGCCCGGTGACGCCGGGCACCCTCGGGAGGGGAACGTGGCAGCGCACCAGCGAACGCAGAGCCCGTACTGCGGCTCACCCTGGGGGAGCGGCAATGCCCGGTAGCGCCGGAGCCACCAAGCGTCCCGCGGCCCCACCGAGGCGCACCAGCCGTGTCTACCGGGCCCGCGTCAACCCCGTACGCCGCCTCTACCTGCGCGCCCGCCGCGCCTGGGACCGGCCCCTCACCGCGTACTACCTGATCCTCGGCTCGGCGCTGCTCATCACCGGGCTCGGCCTGGTGATGGTCTACTCGGCGTCGATGATCACGGCCCTGCAGATGGGCCTGTCCAGCTCGTACTTCTTCCGCAAGCAGTTCGTCGCGGCCGTCCTCGGCGCGATCCTGCTGGTGCTCGCCATGCGGATGCCGGTCAAGCTCCACCGGGCCCTGGCCTACCCGATCCTCGCCGTCAGCGTCTTCCTGATGGTCCTGGTGCAGGTGCCGGGGATAGGGGTGTCGATCAACGGCAACCAGAACTGGATCTCGCTCGGCGGCCCCTTCATGCTCCAGCCCAGCGAGTTCGGGAAGCTGGCGCTGATCCTGTGGGGCGCCGACCTGCTGGCCCGCAAGCACGACAAGCGGCTGCTCACGCAGTGGAAGCACATGCTGGTGCCGCTCGTCCCGATGGCGTTCCTGCTGCTCGGCCTGATCATGCTCGGCGGCGACATGGGCACCGCGATCCTGCTCACCGCGATCCTCTTTGGCCTGCTGTGGATGGCGGGCGCCCCCACCAGGCTCTTCGTGGGCGTCCTGACCGTGGCGGGCCTGATCGGCGTCATGCTGATCAAGACCAGCCCGAACCGTATGGCCCGCCTCGCCTGCCTGGGCCGCGCCGACGCCGGCCCCGACGACATGTGCTGGCAGGGGCTGCACGGGATCTACGCCCTGGCCTCCGGCGGACTCTTCGGTTCCGGGCTCGGCGCCAGTGTGGAAAAATGGGGCCAACTTCCCGAAGCGCACACCGACTTCATCTTTGCCATCACCGGTGAGGAACTGGGCCTGTCAGGGACGCTGTCGGTGCTCGCCCTGTTCGCGGCTCTAGGCTATGCGGGTATCCGCGTGGCCGGACGCACGGAGGACCCCTTCGTACGCTATGCCGCGGGAGGCGTGACCACCTGGATCACGGCGCAGGCCGTGGTCAACATCGGTGCGGTGCTCGGCCTGTTGCCGATCGCCGGGGTCCCGCTCCCGCTGTTCTCGTACGGGGGGTCCGCGCTGCTGCCGACCATGTTCGCCGTGGGACTTCTGATCGCGTTCGCGCGGGACGAACCGGCGGCACGGGCGGCCCTGGCCATGCGGCAGCCACGGATGAGATGGAACACGATGCGACGGCGCGCCTCGGCGCGTACGTCCGGAGAGCGGTGAATTTCGGTGCATGTCGTACTCGCCGGTGGGGGGACCGCCGGCCACATCGAGCCGGCGCTCGCCCTCGCGGACGCCCTGCGCAGGCAGGACCCGACCGTGGGGATCACGGCCCTCGGCACGGAGCGCGGCCTGGAGACCCGTCTCGTACCGGAGCGCGGCTACGAACTGGCGCTGATCCCCGCCGTCCCGCTGCCCCGCAAGCCCACCCCTGAACTGATCACGGTTCCCGGGCGGCTGCGCGGCACCATCAAGGCCGCCGAGCAGATCCTGGAGCGCACCAAGGCGGACTGCGTCGTCGGCTTCGGCGGCTACGTCGCGCTGCCCGGCTACCTCGCCGCCAAGCGCGCCGGTGTCCCGATCGTGGTGCACGAGGCCAACGCCCGCCCCGGCCTCGCCAACAAGATCGGCTCCCGGTACGCGGCAGGGGTGGCCGTCTCCACCCCGGACAGCAAGCTGCGCGACGCCCGCTACATCGGCATCCCGCTGCGCCGCACCATCGCGATGCTCGACCGCGCCGCGGTCCGCCCCGAGGCCCGCGCCGCGTTCGGCCTCGACCCGAACCTGCCGACGCTGCTGGTCTCCGGCGGCTCCCAGGGCGCCCGCCACCTCAACGAGGTCGTCACGCGCGTCGCCCCGCTGCTCCAGCAGTCCGGCATCCAGATCCTGCACGTGGTCGGCCCGAAGAACGAACTGCCGCGAGTGCAGCAGATGCCGGGAATGCCCCCCTACATCCCGGTACCGTACGTGGACCGGATGGACCTCGCGTACGCCGCGGCCGACATGATGCTCTGCCGCGCGGGCGCGATGACCGTCGCCGAACTCTCCGCCGTCGGACTCCCGGCCGCCTACGTCCCGCTGCCCATCGGCAACGGCGAACAGCGGCTCAACGCCCAGCCGGTGGTCAAGTCCGGCGGCGGCCTGCTGGTCGACGACGCGGAGCTGAGCCCCGAGTGGGTCATGGGCAACGTCCTGCCCGTGCTCGCCGACCCGCACCGGCTGTACGAGATGTCCCGCGCCGCCTCCGAATTCGGCCGCAGGGACGCCGACGACCTGCTCGTCGGGATGGTGTACGAGGCGATCAACTCACGCCGCTAGAGGGCGTACGACATTTGAGGCAGGGCAGCGTGGCCGGAGCGACCACCGCGGACCGCGGCGAACGAGACGAAGCCGAGGTATCCCCCTCCGGCCCGCCGCCGCCCCGGCTGCGCCTGCCGCGCCTGCGCACGCTCATCGTGGGCGGCGTCCTCGTCGTACTGGTCGGCGCGGGCTCGGTCTGGGCCCTGTACGGATCGCAGTGGCTGCGCGTCGAGAGCGTCACGGCCTCGGGGACGGAGATCCTCACGCCCGAGCAGGTGCGCGAGGCCGCCGCGGTACCGGTCGGCGCCCCGCTGGTCTCCGTCGACACCGGCGCCATCGCGGACCGGATCCGGCGGAGACTGCCCCGCGTCGACTCGGTGGACGTGGTGCGTTCCTGGCCGCATGGAATCGGGCTGAAAGTGACGGAACGCAAGTCCGTTCTTATCGTCGAAGATGCCCGAAACAAGGGCAAGTTCGTCGAAGTGGACCATGAGGGTGTGCGTTTTGCGACGGTCGACAAAGCCCCGAAAGGTGTTCCCCGGCTGGAATTGACGCCGGATCAGGCGGGCGCCGCGGCGAGCCTGCGACGCTTCGGTACCGACCGCCTGGTCCGCGAGGCGGTCCGGGTCGGCGGGCACCTTCCGGCGGCCGTCGCGCGCGACACCCGTACCGTCAGGGTCCGTTCCTACGACGACATCTCGCTGGGGCTCACCGGCGGGCGCACCGTCGTCTGGGGAAGTGCCGAGAAGGGCGGCGCGAAGGGGCGCGTACTGCGCAGCCTCATGAAAGCAGCTCCAAAGGCGTCGCACTTCGACGTGAGTGTCCCCACCGCGCCTGCCGTATCAGGGAGTTGACGCGTATCCGCGCAGGCCAGCACCCTGGTTGGGCAGCGCTACGGCTGATCACATAGGGTGAAAAGAAAAACGGGAGGTTCGGCGTGTTCGTTGAACGGGCGCCACTTGTCGACTTAGTGTCAGGTCCGGAAGAGTCCAGGGAACAGACACACTGGTAACCCTAAACTTCACCGTTAGGGTTCGGGTCGGCAGTCGACTAGTAGTCCGGACCGTCCCCATTCGACATCAGTCGTCGCCTCGGCAGTACACGAAGCGGCGACACGTAACTCGAGGCGAGAGGCCTTCGACGTGGCAGCACCGCAGAACTACCTCGCAGTCATCAAAGTCATCGGTGTCGGCGGCGGTGGTGTCAATGCCATCAACCGGATGATCGAGGTCGGTCTCAAGGGCGTCGAGTTCATCGCCATCAACACCGACGCGCAAGCCCTGTTGATGAGCGACGCGGACGTCAAGCTCGACGTCGGCCGTGAACTCACCCGCGGACTCGGCGCCGGAGCCAATCCGGCAGTCGGCCGCAAGGCGGCCGAGGACCACCGCGAGGAGATCGAGGAGGTCCTCAAGGGGGCCGACATGGTCTTCGTCACCGCCGGTGAGGGCGGCGGCACCGGCACCGGCGGCGCGCCCGTCGTGGCCAACATCGCCCGCTCGCTCGGCGCCCTGACGATCGGCGTGGTCACCCGCCCCTTCACCTTCGAGGGGCGGCGCCGTGCCAACCAGGCGGAGGACGGCATCGCCGAGCTCCGCGAAGAGGTCGACACCCTCATCGTCATCCCCAACGACCGGCTCCTGTCCATCTCGGACCGCCAGGTCTCCGTCCTCGACGCCTTCAAGTCGGCGGACCAGGTCCTGCTCTCCGGTGTCCAGGGCATCACCGACCTCATCACCACGCCCGGCCTGATCAACCTCGACTTCGCCGACGTCAAGTCCGTGATGTCCGAGGCCGGTTCCGCGCTCATGGGCATCGGCTCCGCCCGCGGCGACGACCGCGCGGTGGCGGCGGCGGAGATGGCGATCTCCTCGCCCCTCCTGGAAGCCTCCATCGACGGCGCCCGCGGCGTGCTGCTCTCCATCTCCGGCGGCTCCGACCTCGGTCTCTTCGAGATCAACGAGGCGGCGCAGCTGGTCAGCGAGGCCGCGCACCCCGAGGCCAACATCATCTTCGGCGCGGTCATCGACGACGCCCTCGGCGACGAGGTCCGGGTCACGGTCATCGCCGCCGGATTCGACGGCGGCCAGCCACCGGCCAAGCGGGACAACGTGATCGGCTCGTCCTCCGCCAAGCGCGAGGAATCCGCCCCCGCCGCCCGCCCGGCGCCGGCCCCCGAGCCCGCGCGTCCGGCCTTCGGCGGCCTCGGCAGCGTCACCCCGCGCGAGGAGCAGAAGCCGGAGCCGATCGAGGTGCCCGCTCCGGCGAGCGAGGCCCCCGCGGCGCCTGTCACCCCGCCCCACGTGCCGCGGCCGTCCTACCCGGACAGCCAGGCCGAGGAGCTGGACGTCCCGGACTTCCTGAAGTGACGTTCCTGACAGTGCCGTCCCCGGCGGGGACGTTCCCGGGCCCGACGGGAACCGCACGACAGTGATAGGCCGGCGGGACGATGTGACCTTGACGAGTGGCGCGCACTTCGCCTTCACCGACCGGTGGGGCGGGGTGAGCGCCGCTCCGTACGAGGAGCTGAACCTCGGCGGCGCGGTCGGCGACGACCGCGAAGCCGTACTGCGCAACCGGGAGCTGGCAGCCGAGGCGCTCGGCCTCGAAGCGACCCGGGTCGTCTGGATGAACCAGGTGCACGGCCCCGACGTCGCCGTGGTGGACGGGCCCTGGGCCACGGAGGCCGACATTCCGCAGGTCGACGCCCTCGTCACCACCCGGCGCGGGCTCGCCCTCGCCGTCCTGACCGCGGACTGCGTCCCGGTCCTCCTCGCCGACCCGGTCGCCGGGGTCGCCGCCGCCGCGCACGCGGGCCGCCCCGGAATGCTCGCCGGGGTCGTGCCCGCCGCCGTGGAGGCGATGGTGAAGCTCGGCGCCGACCCGGCCCGGATCGTGGCCCGCACCGGGCCCGCCGTCTGCGGCCGGTGCTACGAGGTGCCGGAGCAGATGCGCGCGGAGGCCGCCGCCATCGAACCGGCCGCGTACGCCGAGACCAGCTGGGGCACCCCCGCCGTCGACGTGAGCGCCGGGGTCCACGCCCAACTGGAGCGGCTCGGAGTGCGCGACCGCGAGCAGTCGCCGGTCTGCACGCTGGAGTCGCACGACCACTTCTCGTACCGCCGCGACAAGGCCACCGGCCGGCTCGCGGGCTATGTCTGGCTGGACTGATACGACATGACGGACCTTCAGCGCCATCAGGACCCCACGGGGCGCAAGGAAGAAATCGCCGCGAACCTGGCAAAGGTGGAGGAACGCATCTCTGCCGCCTGTACGGCAGCCGGCCGCAAGCGCGAGGAGGTGACCCTCATCGTGGTCACCAAGACCTACCCCGCGAGCGATGTACGGATCCTCTCCGGGCTCGGTGTGCGGCACGTGGCGGAGAACAAGGACCAGGACGCCGCCCCCAAGGCGAAGGAGTGCGCTGACCTGCCGCTCACCTGGCACTTCGTCGGCCAGCTCCAGACCAACAAGGTCCGGTCCGTGGTGGGTTATGCCGGTCTGGTGCAGTCCGTGGACCGGGCCAGGCTCGTCACGGCGCTGTCCAAGGAGGCCGAGCGGGCCGGGCGCGAGCTCGGCTGCCTCGTCCAGGTCGCGCTCGACGCGACGGAGGACGGCCGGGGCGAGCGCGGCGGCGTCGGGCCCGGCGGCGTCGAGGAGTTGGCCGCGCGCGTGGCCGAGGCGCCGGGGCTGCGCCTCGACGGGCTGATGACCGTCGCGCCGCTCACCGGGGCCTACGCGGGCCGGCAACAGGCCGCGTTCGAACGGCTCATGGATTTGTCGACTGCCCTGCGCGCTTCCCGTCCGGCTGCGAACATGGTGTCGGCAGGGATGAGTTCGGACCTCGAACAGGCCGTGGCGGCCGGAGCGACACATGTGCGCGTCGGTACGGCGGTACTCGGAGTCCGACCCAGGCTCGGGTAACGTCGCCAAGAAGTCGGACCACAGCAGAAAATATGGTCATTCCCGCTGATGGGCGGGGAGATCACGTGGATCGCGGGCAGCTTGGTTGACGTCAGCCGATCCACCACAGAGCGGAGGACTCAGAGCATGGCCGGCGCGATGCGCAAGATGGCGGTCTACCTCGGCCTCGTGGAGGACGATGGGTACGACGGCCGGGGGTTCGACCCCGACGACGACTTCGAACCCGAGCTTGACCCGGAGCCCGAGCGTGCCCCTCGACGGCACGACCGGCACGAACCGTCGCATCAGTCACACAACTCCCGCGCCCCCGAACCGGACGAATCGGTACGAGTCGTGCAGCCCCCCGCACAGCGCGAGCCGGCGCGCCAGTCCGCTTCGCTCGCCGCTGAATCCGGACGTCCGGCGCGAATCGCCCCCGTGGCATCCATCACACCTGAACGTCAGAGCCTGGAGAAGAACGCACCGGTGATCATGCCCAAGGTCGTGTCCGAGCGGGAGCCCTACCGCATCACCACGCTGCACCCCCGGACGTACAACGAGGCCCGTACCATCGGGGAACACTTCCGTGAGGGCACTCCGGTGATCATGAATCTGACCGAGATGGACGACACCGACGCGAAGCGACTTGTCGACTTTGCCGCCGGTCTCGTCTTCGGTCTGCACGGAAGCATTGAGCGGGTGACGCAGAAGGTGTTCCTGTTGTCTCCTGCTAACGTCGATGTCACGGCGGAGGACAAGGCCCGTATCGCAGAGGGTGGGTTCTTCAACCAGAGCTGAGACGCAGCACTAGTTCGACGACCGGTCGGCCGGTCGCGAAGCACGGGACACAGGGGAGAGGGAACCGCCGACATGGGCGTGTTTTTGGATGTGGTCTACATCGCGCTGATGTGTTTCCTCATCGTGCTGATCTTCCGGCTTGTCATGGACTACGTGTTCCAGTTCGCCCGCTCGTGGCAACCCGGCAAGGCGATGGTGGTGGTTCTCGAGGCCACCTACACTGTCACTGATCCACCGCTCAAGCTTCTGCGGCGGGTCATCCCGCCGCTGCGTCTCGGGGGCGTGGCGCTCGACCTGTCCTTCTTCGTACTGATGATCATCGTCTACATCCTGATCACCGTCGTCAGGTCGGTGTCTGTGTGAACGATACGGTCTTGCCGAATGCCGACGATTACGTTGAGGTGAAGAGATGCCGTTGACCCCCGAGGACGTGCGGAACAAGCAGTTCACGACCGTCCGCCTCCGAGAAGGCTATGACGAGGACGAGGTCGATGCCTTCCTCGATGAGGTCGAAGCCGAACTGACCCGCCTGCTCCGCGAGAACGAGGACCTGCGCGCCAAGCTGGCCGCAGCCACCCGCGCCGCCGCGCAGAACCAGCAGCAGGGCGGTATGCGCAAGGGACCCGGCGGCCCCGGTGGCCCCGAGGGCCAGGGCGGTCCGCAGGACCAGCAGGGCCATCAGCAAGGCCACCAGCAGGGACCCCCGCAGGGTATGCGCGGTCCCGGCCAGCCGGTGCCCGCCGGCATATCGGGCCCGCCGCAGCAGCAGATGGGCGGCCCCATGGGTGGGCCCCCGCAGCTGCCGAGCGGTGCCCCGCAGCTCCCGGCAGGACCCGGTGGCCACGGTCCGCAGGGACCCGGCGGCCCGCAGGGTCCCGGTCCGATGGGCCAGGGCCCCATGGGCCAGGGTCCGATGCAGGGCCAGATGGGCGGCCAGCCGCAGCTGGGCGGACCGATGGGCGGCCCCATGGGCGGCCACGGCGGTCCTCCGCAGATGCAGCAGCCCGGCCAGGGCGGTCCCGGTGGCGACAGCGCCGCCCGGGTCCTCTCGCTGGCCCAGCAGACCGCCGACCAGGCGATCGCCGAGGCCCGTTCCGAGGCCAACAAGATCGTCGGTGAGGCCCGCAGCCGCGCCGAGGGTCTGGAGCGGGACGCCCGTGCCAAGGCCGACGCCCTGGAGCGGGACGCGCAGGAGAAGCACCGTGTCGCGATGGGCTCCCTGGAGTCCGCCCGCGCCACCCTTGAGCGCAAGGTCGAGGACCTGCGCGGCTTCGAGCGCGAGTACCGTACGCGCCTGAAGTCGTACCTCGAGTCGCAGCTGCGCCAGCTGGAGACCCAGGCGGACGACTCGCTCGCCCCGCCGCGGACCCCGGCGACCGCCTCGCTGCCGCCGTCCCCGGCGCCCTCCATGGCCCCGGCCGGCGCGGGTGCCCCGTCCTACGGCTCCAACCAGGGCATGGGCGGCAACCAGCAGAGCGGTGGCCCCTCCTACGGGGGCGGCCAGCAGCAGATGTCGCCCGCGATGACCCAGCCGATGGCACCGGTGCGGCCGCAGGCGCCGCAGCCGATGCAGCAGGCGCCCTCGCCGATGCGTGGGTTCCTCATCGACGAGGACGACAACTAAGGCGCTCCGCGCCTGTACAGCAGGCGTCGGCGTTCATTCAGGCCGCGGCCCGGATCGTGTTCAGCGATCCGGGCCGCGGCCTTGTCCGTCCCGGAATTCGCTGGTGCCGGCCGTCGGGCGGAAACTACTGTGCGGGCAGCGCCGGGGTGCGTAGCGCAGTGGCTTGTCGCGCCTTCACGGCATGTAGGAGGACGCCGGTTCGAATCCGGCCCGCCCCGGCGCGTCCGCCGCCGGCCGGTCGAAAGACCGAAGGGGTCGGCCCCGCCGGAGAGACTCCGGCGGGGCCGACCCCTTTCGCAGTCGAGTTGTAGCGGGTGGCCCCCCAAGACGGTGCCCGCGCTGGGGGCTGTGCCCACCCGTTCCACCGTGCGGAACCCCTGCCCACAGTGGTCGTGGGGCGCCTGGCCGCAGTGGTGGCGTGTGGAGCGCCGTCCACGGCGGTGGCGGGCGGACAGGCCTGCCACCGCCGTGCGGTGCGGCTACGCCTTGCGGAGGCGGAACGTCAGGGACAGGCCCTCGTCCGTGAAGGGCTCACCGTACGTGTCGTCCGCCTCGGTCTGGGCGAAGTCCGTCGCCAGGACCTCGTCCGAGATCAGGGCCGCGTGCTCGGTCAGGGCCGCGATCACCGCCGGGTCCGTCGAGGTCCAGCGCAGGGCGATGCGGTCCGCGACGTCCAGGCCGCTGTTCTTGCGGGCCTCCTGGATCAGGCGGATCGCGTCACGGGCGAGGCCCGCCTGGCGCAGCTCCTCGGTCAGCTCCAGGTCGAGGGCGACCGTCGCGCCGGAGTCGGACGCCACCGACCAGCCCTCGCGCGGGGTCTCGGTGATGATGACCTCGTCCGGGGCGAGCGTGATCGTCTCCCCGTCCACGTCGACCGACGCCGTGCCCTCGCGCAGGGCCAGGGAGAGCGCCGCCGCGTCGGCCGCGCCGACCGCCTTGGCGACGTCCTGGACGCGCTTGCCGAACCGCTTGCCGAGCGCCCGGAAGTTCGCCTTGGCGGTGGTGTCCACCAGCGAGCCGCCGACCTCCGCGAGCGTGGCCAGAGAGGTGACGTTCAGCTCCTCGGTGATCTGCGCGCGCAGCTCGGGAGAGAGCGCCTCGAAGCCGGAGGCGGCGATCAGGGCGCGGGAGAGCGGCTGGCGGGTCTTGACGCCCGACTCCGCGCGCGTGGCGCGGCCCAGCTCCACCAGGCGGCGCACGAGCGCCATCTGCGTCGACAGGGCCGGGTCGATCGCCGAGCGGTCGGCCTCGGGCCACGAGGAGAGGTGGACCGACTCGGGCGCCTCGGGGGTGACCGGGACGACCAGGTCCTGCCAGACCCGCTCGGTGATGAACGGGGTCAGCGGGGCCATCAGCTGGGTGACGGTGACGACCACGTCGTGCAGGGTGCGCAGCGCGGCCTTGTCGCCCTGCCAGAAGCGGCGGCGCGAGCGGCGCACGTACCAGTTCGACAGGTCGTCGACGAACGCGGACAGGAGCTTGCCGGCGCGCTGGGTGTCGTAGGCCTCCAGGGCCTGGGTGACCTCGTCGGTGAGCTGGTGCAGCTCGGACAGGAGCCAGCGGTCCAGGACGGTGCGCTCGGCGGGGGCCGGGTCGGCCGCGCTGGGCGCCCACGCGGACGTACGGGCGTACAGGGCCTGGAAGGCGACCGTGTTCCAGTACGTCAGGAGGGTCTTGCGGACCACCTCCTGGATCGTGCCGTGGCCGACGCGGCGGGCCGCCCAGGGGGAGCCGCCGGCCGCCATGAACCAGCGCACCGCGTCCGCGCCGTGCCGGTCCATCAGCGGGATCGGCTCCAGGGTGTTGCCCAGGTGCTTGGACATCTTGCGGCCGTCCTCGGCGAGGATGTGGCCCAGGCAGACCACGTTCTCGTAGGAGGACTTGTCGAAGACCAGGGTGCCGACCGCCATCAGCGTGTAGAACCAGCCGCGCGTCTGGTCGATGGCCTCGGAGATGAACTGCGCGGGGTAACGCGCCTCGAACAGTTCCTTGTTCTTGTACGGGTAGCCCCACTGCGCGAACGGCATCGAACCCGAGTCGTACCAGGCGTCGATGACCTCCGGCACACGCACCGCGGTCTGCGAGCAGCCCTCGTGGGTGCAGGTGAAGGAGATGTCGTCGATGTACGGGCGGTGCGGGTCGAGCTGCCCGTGGTCGGTGCCCGTCAGCTCCGACAGCTCCGCGCGGGAGCCGACGCACGTGAGGTGGCCCTCCTCGCAGCGCCAGATCGGCAGCGGGGTGCCCCAGTAGCGGTTGCGGGAGAGCGCCCAGTCGATGTTGTTGTGCAGCCAGTCGCCGAAGCGGCCGTTCTTGACTGTCTCCGGGAACCAGTTGGTCTTCTCGTTCTCCTGCAGGAGACGGTCCTTGACGGCGGTGGTGCGGATGTACCAGGACGGCTGCGCGTAGTAGAGCAGCGCCGTGTGGCAGCGCCAGCAGTGCGGGTAGCTGTGCTCGTACGGGAGGTGCTTGAAGAGCAGGCCGCGGGCGCCCAGGTCCTCGGTGAGCGCCTCGTCGGCCTTCTTGAAGAAGACGCCGCCCACGAGCGGGACGTCCTCCTCGAAGGTGCCGTCGGGGCGGACCGGGTTGACGACCGGGAGGCCGTAGGCGCGGCAGACCTTGAGGTCGTCCTCGCCGAAGGCGGGGGACTGGTGGACCAGACCCGTGCCGTCCTCGGTCGTCACATAGTCGGCGTTGACCACGTAGTGGGCCTCGGCCGGGAACTCGATCAGCTCGAAGGGGCGCTGGTACGTCCAGCGCTCCATGTCGGCACCGGTGTACGACTCACCGGTCGCCTCCCAGCCCTCGCCGAGCGCCTTCCCGACGAGCGGCTCGGCGACGACGAGCTTCTCCTCGCCGTCCGTCACCACGACGTAGCGGACCTCGGGGTGCGCGGCGACCGCCGTGTTGGACACGAGCGTCCAGGGCGTTGTCGTCCAGACCAGGAGCGCGGCCTGGCCGGCGAGCGGTCCGGAGGTGAGGGGGAAGCGGACGTAGACCGAGGGGTCGACGACCGTCTCGTAGCCCTGCGCCAGCTCGTGGTCGGAGAGGCCGGTGCCGCAGCGCGGGCACCAGGGGGCGACGCGGTGGTCCTGGACGAGCAGACCCTTGTCGAAGATCTCCTTCAGCGACCACCAGACCGACTCGATGTACTCGGGGTCCATCGTGACGTAGGGGTCGTCGAGGTCGGTCCAGTACCCCATGCGCGTCGTCAGCTCGGCGAACGCGTCGGTGTGGCGCAGGACGGACTCGCGGCACTTGGCGTTGAACTCGGCGATGCCGTACGCCTCGATGTCCTTCTTGCCGCTGAAGCCCAGCTCCTTCTCGACCGCCAGCTCCACGGGCAGGCCGTGGCAGTCCCAGCCCGCCTTGCGGGCCACGTGGTAGCCGCGCATGGTGCGGAAGCGGGGGAAGACGTCCTTGAAGACGCGGGCCTCGATGTGGTGGGCGCCCGGCATGCCGTTGGCCGTGGGCGGGCCCTCGTAGAACACCCATTCGGGGCGCCCCTCGGACTGCTCCAGGGTCTTGGCGAAGATCTTCTGCTCGGCCCAGAAGTCGAGCACGGCGTGCTCGAGGGCGGGCAGGTCGACCTGGGCGGGCACCTGGCGGTACTGCGTCATCAGTCTTCCTCCGGCGGACGTGCTTCTCTCCGTCGGAGGGACGAGAGCCGTGCGCCGTGTGCGGCGCGCTCCCGCGGTACCACCCTCCTTGGCCCCCGGTGCCTGGTGTGCTCCGGTGAGCCCCCTCATTGGGGTCGCGATGCCGGTTCTACTGGCCGCCACGCGTGCGTGGCGGTGTTCTTCCGACGGCTCCGGGGTGATCTTCGCGCCGCGCTCGCCTCCGGGCTCCCACCGTCCCCGGATCGCTCTTGGCTGCGTACGCCGCTACTCGGCCCCATCCATGCCTCTCGCTCCGCCCAGTGTACGGCGCGCGGACAACGGCGGCCGACCGCTTTTCGCGGCGGTCGCGGGGCGCGGCGGGCGACTGCGCGCGGTGACCCGAATGGCGATACGTACGGTGACTGATCCCGGTCGGTCGCCCGGCGGGGCCGCGCTGCGGGGGGATTCCAGGGCCCACCCGGCGCCGACCAGGGCAGGTCGTCCGCGGATCCGTCGCGCGGAGGCGGTGAGACGGCGGGATCGGCCCGTGCGCCCCGTTGCCGCGGGCCCGGAGTCGATTTATCGTCCCAGCACGATTCACGTACAAGATCACGCTTTGTGAAGGGGCCGCGGCCATGGTGGCGAAGAAGACCACGGGGAGCACCCCTGCGAAGGCGAAGGCGAGCCCGGCCACCGGGGCGGCGGAAGGCGATGACGTGGCCCCGGCAGCGGGTGCGGAGAAGGCCGGATCTGGGAAACGTACGTCCAAGAAGGCGGCCGGCGCGTCCGAGAAGGCCGCCGGACGCAACAGTGCGGTGAAGAAGTCGGTCGCCTCCGCGGCCGAGGGCGCGGCCGATGCCGCGAAGACGACGGGAGCCACGACAGTGGTTGCGAAGAAGAGTCAGGGCACGGCCACGGCGGCGCAGCAGCCCGGCGGGGTTCCCAAAGCGCGGGAGTCCGCCGTGGAAGCCGGTGAGCTGGCCGTACGGCCCGGCGAGGACCCCTGGACGCCGGACGAGGCGGCGGAGGCGCGCGCCGAGCTGCAGAGCGAGACCATGCGGCTCGGCAGCGAGATCGAGGCGGCGGAGGCAGGGCTCGCGGGCCTGATGCGGGACTCCGGGGACGGGGCGGGGGACGACGAGGCCGACACCGGGACGAAGAACATCACCCGCGAGCACGAGATGGCGCTGGCCGCCAACGCGCGCGAGATGCTGCTGCAGACCCAGCGGGCCCTGGAGCGCCTGCACGCCGGTACGTACGGGCTCTGCGAGAACTGCGGGAACCCCATCGGCAAGGCGCGGATGCAGGCCTTCCCGCGGGCCACGCTGTGCGTGGAGTGCAAGCAGAAGCAGGAGCGGCGTTACTGAGCTCCGGGGGAGGCCGGGGGCGTACCGTCCATGGGTTCCCGCGCGCGTGTGCCGTACTCTCGTCGTCAGTCAGGTATCTAGGTCGAGGGACGCACGTGGCAGAGGCGGAGCGCATCATCGGTACGCCGGACACCCCGGAATCCGAAACCGGGGCAGCAGCGGAGCCCGAGCCGGAGAAGAGCCCCCGGGGCAGGCGGCGGATCGCCGTGCTGTTCGTCGTGGCAGCCCTGGCGTACGCCCTCGACCTGGGCAGCAAGCTTCTCGTGGTCGCCAAGCTCGAGCACCGGGACTCCATCCAGGTCCTCGGGGACTGGCTGCGGCTCGACGTGATCCGCAACCCCGGGGCCGCCTGGGGCATCGGCGAGGCCTTCACGATCGTCTTCACGGTGATCGCGGCGGCGGTGATCGTCGTCATCGCACGCCTTGCCAAGAAGCTCTACAGCACGCCCTGGGCGGTCGCGCTCGGGCTGCTGCTCGGCGGGGCGCTCGGCAACCTCACCGACCGGATCTTCCGCGCCCCCGGCGTCTTCGAGGGCGCCGTCGTCGACTTCATCGCGCCGAAGAACTACCCCGTCTTCAACCTCGCCGACTCCGCCATCGTGTGCGGCGGCATCCTGATCGTGCTGCTCTCCTTCCGCGGCATCGACCCGGACGGGACCGTCCACAAGGACTGAGAGCCCTGACCGGCCGGGCCGGCGTACGGGGCTGGCGTACGAGGCTGTCGGTGCGCTCCTGCATACTCGATGCGTGAGCACCATTCCCGAGATCCGAACCCTGCCCGTGCCCGACGGACTGGAGGGCGAGCGCGTCGACGCCGCCATCTCCCGCATGTTCGGCTTCTCCCGCACCAAGGCCGCCGAGCTCGCCGCCGCCGGGAAGGTGACGGTGGACGGGTCGGTCGTCGGCAAGTCCGAGCGCGTGCACGGCGGGGCCTGGCTGGAGGTCGAGATGCCGCAGGCGCCCGCGCCCGTGCAGATCGTCGCCGAGCCGGTCGAGGGCATGGAGATCGTCCATGACGACGACGACATCGTGGTCATCGTGAAGCCCGTCGGGGTCGCCGCGCACCCGAGCCCCGGCTGGACCGGGACGACCGTCATCGGCGGGCTCGCCGCCGCCGGGTACCGGATCTCCACGTCCGGCGCCGCCGAGCGGCAGGGCATCGTGCACCGCCTCGACGTGGGCACGTCGGGCCTGATGGTCGTGGCCAAGTCCGAGCGGGCGTACACGTCGCTGAAGCGGCAGTTCAAGGAGCGCGTGCCGGACAAGCGCTACCACGCGCTCGTGCAGGGGCACCCCGACCCGATGAGCGGCACCATCGACGCGCCGATCGGGCGCCACCCGAACCACGACTACAAGTGGGCCGTGACCGCCGAGGGCAAGCCCTCGGTCACGCACTACGACCTCATCGAGGCGTTCCGCGCCGCGTCGCTGCTCGACATCAAGCTGGAGACCGGGCGTACGCACCAGATCCGCGTGCACATGTCCGCGCACCGGCACCCCTGTGTCGGCGACCTGACGTACGGCGCCGATCCCACGCTCGCCAAGCGGCTCGGGATCACCCGGCAGTGGCTGCACGCGGTGCGGCTCGGGTTCGAGCACCCGGCCGACGGGCAGTGGGTCGAGTTCGCCAGTGAGTACCCCGAGGATCTTCAGGTCGCGCTCGACCGGGTGCGGGCGGAGAGCGAATGAGCTCCGCCGGGCAGGGGGTCGTCGTGCGGGTCGCCGAGAGCGACGAGGACCGGGAAGCCTGCTTCGCCGTGCGGCGGGAGGTCTTCGTCGACGAGCAGGGTGTGCCGGAGGAGTTGGAGTACGACGCGTACGACGCCGGGGCGGTTCATGTACTGGCCGTACGGGATGACGGGCTGCCGCTCGGGGCCGGGCGGTTGCTGACCGGTGAGGCCGCGGCGGTGAAGAACGGCGGGGCGTCGGATGTGGGGGCGCTCGGCCGGCTGGCCGTGCTCAAGGCCGCCCGGGGGCTTGGTGTCGGGGCCGCGCTCGTGGGGGCCGTCGAGGAGGCCGCCCGGGGCCGGGGGATGACCGCGGTCGATCTTCATGCGCAGACTCATGCGCTGGGGTTCTACGAGCGGTTGGGGTACGTCGCGTACGGGGCCGAGTTCCCGGACGCGGGGATCCCCCATCTCGCGATGAGGAAGTCTCTGGGCTAGCGGGCGGGCCCCCTCTTCGGCTCGTGGCTGTGCGCGGGTTCCGTCGTGGTGGAGCGCGCAGTTCCCCGCGCCCCTGGAGATGCGCACTGCGTGCGCGATCTCATCAGCGGTTCGTGGGGGACGCGCGGGTTCCGTCGTGGCTGGTCGCGCAGTTCCCCGCGCCCCTGCGGCATGCGGCTCCGCCGCAGCCCCTTTATGAGGACGCGCCCCTGAAATGGCGCACGCAGTGCGCATTTCAGGGGCGCGGGGAACTGCGCGACCAGCCACGACGGTGGCGCGCCTCGCCCAGGGGCGGAGCGCGGCGC
Source organism: Streptomyces sp. NPDC016845 (assembly GCF_044332585.1). Classification (NCBI taxonomy): domain Bacteria; kingdom Bacillati; phylum Actinomycetota; class Actinomycetes; order Kitasatosporales; family Streptomycetaceae; genus Streptomyces; species Streptomyces sp. NPDC016845. The sequence continues at coordinate 593,996 of NZ_JBIRPI010000002.1, forward strand.
ACGCCCAGGCGCGGATCAGCCGATCAGGTATCAAAGCGGATGCGCGTGGCACTCTGGAGACCAGAAGTCCTTGATCGTCGACTTTGGTCGGAGCACCCGTGGATCAATTGGCCCTGCTGTTCGTGCTCTTGCTCGGGGCCGTGCTGAGCGTGCCGCTCGGCGACCGGCTCGGGCTGCCCGCGCCGGTGCTGATGACGTTGCTCGGCATTGTCCTCGCCCTGATCCGCGCCGTTCCGAACGTCGACATCCAGCCTGATCTGATCCTGCCGCTGGTGCTGCCACCCTTGCTCTACGCGGCCGTGCACCGAACGTCCTGGCGGCAGTTCGCCGCCAACAAACGGCCCATCTTCCTGCTGGCCGTCGCGCTCGTGTTCGTCACCACCGCCGCTGTCGCCGTCGTCGCCAACGCCGTCGTGCCCGGTCTGCCGATCGCCGCCGCCGTCGCGCTCGGCGCGCTCGTCGCGCCGCCCGACCCGGTCGCCGCCACCGCCGTCGCCGGACAACTCGGTCTGCCCCGGCGCCTGGTGTCGATCCTGGAGGGCGAGGGACTGTTCAATGACGTGACCGCGATCACCCTCTACCACGTGGCGATCACCGCCGCCGTCAGCGGCAGCTTCTCGTTGCCGCACGCCGCGCTCGAACTGCTCCAGTCCGCCGTCGTCGCCGTGGCCGTCGGCGTCGCGCTCGGCTGGGCCGCCAACCGGCTCATGGGGTACCTCGGTGACGCCACCCTCCAGATCAGCCTGACCCTCCTGGTCCCGTACGCCTCCTACGTCCTGGCCGAGGAGCTGCGCGGGTCGGGCGTGCTCGCCGTCCTGACCGTCGCCATGTTCCTGGCCGAACGCGCCTTCGACGCAGATGACGTACTGACGCGGCTGACCGGACGCGCCTTCTGGGACGTCGTCGACACCCTCGTCACCGGCGTCGCCTTCGGTCTCATCGGCCTGGAGGTGCACAACGTCGTCCGCACGGCGGAGGGCCACTGGGCCGAGATGCTCGGCTGGTCGGCCGCGGTCGTCGGCGTCGTCATCGTCGTACGCCTGCTGTGGCTGATGCCGATGACCTGGGTGACCCAGCGGCTGCACGCCCGGCGCGACGTCGCCGAGGAGATCCCGGTGAGCTGGCGCGAGACCGTGATCATGTGGTGGGCCGGGATGCGGGGCGTGGCTTCCGTGGCGCTCGCCCTCGCCATCCCGCTGACCATGGACGACAAGTCGGCCTTCCCGAAGCGCGAGGAGATCATCTTCATCGCCTTCGGGGTCATCATGGCGACCTTGATCATCCAGGGGCTCAGCCTGCCCTGGCTCGTGCGGAAGCTTGGCGTCCAGGCCGACACCGAGATCGAGCAGGAGTACGAGAAGGACCTCGCCCTGCGCGCCGCGAAGGCCGCGAAGCGGCGGCTCAAGGAGATCGAGGAGGTCGAGGAGTTGCCGGAGGACGTGCAGGAGCAGATGGTGCGGCGCGCCTACGACATCGGCCTGCGGATCAACCCCGAGATGGGGGCCGAGGAGCGGCGCGCGACGCACGAGAAGCGGTACGCCCGCATCAAGCGCGTGCGGCGGATCCAGAACGAGATGCTGTCGGCCGCCCGCCACGAGGTGCTCGCCGCCCGCAGCGAGCCCGGCGCCGACCCCGAGGTCGTCGACCGGGTGCTGCGGCAGCTCGACGTACGCAGTCTGCGGTGACCCCGTACGAGGGCGGGGCTCAGCCGCGGCCCGTGCGCGGGGCGCGGCCGTCCCGCATCAGGACGTGATGGTCCGGCAGCGACGTGCCGATCTCGTTCGGGGCGATCAGCGCCGTCGCCGTGTTGATGCGCGGCAGCGCGTAGGGGTGGTGCTCGGTCAGCCAGCGGAGCAGCTGCTCGCGCACCTGGACCCGTACCGTCCAGATGTCGTCCGCGTCCTTGGCGGTGACGACGGCGCGGACCTGCATCGTGCTGGGCGTCGTGTCGGTGACGGCGAGGCTCCAGTCGCGGCCGTCCCAGGCGGCGCAGTCGAGCAGGATGTCGTGCAGCTTCTCGCGCATCTGCGGGACGGGCGCGCTGTGGTCGAGGTGGAGGAAGACGGTGCCGGTCATCTGGGCGCCGCCGCGCGACCAGTTCTCGAACGGCTTCGATGTGAAGTACGACACCGGCATCGTGATCCGGCGCTCGTCCCAGGTGCGGACGGCGAGGTAGGTCAGGGTGACCTCCTCGATGGTGCCCCACTCGCCGTCGACCACGACCGTGTCGCCTATCCGCACCATGTCGCCGAATGCGATCTGGAACCCGGCGAAGAGGTTGCCGAGCGTCGACTGGGCGGCGACACCGGCGACGATGCCCAGGATGCCCGCGGAGGCGAGGAGCGAGGCGCCGGCGGTCTTGAACGCCGGGAACGTGAGGAGCATCGCGGAGACCGCCACGACGCCCACGACCGCGATGACGATGCGCTGGATCAGCGTGACCTGGGTGCGGACCCGGCGGACCCGCGCGGCGTCGCGGTGGCTGGTGGCGTAGCGGGCGTAGGACGACTCGACGACGGCGGTGGCGATCCGCACGATCAGCCAGGCGGTGGCGCCGATCAGAACGAGACTGAGGACCTGGCCGATTCCGGCGGAGTGCTCCTTGCTGATCTCCGCGTGGTCGTAGGTGCCGCGCAGCAGGGCCGCGCAGAGCACCAGTTGCAGAGGCAGGCGGCAGCGGCGCAGCAGTCCCCACAGCGGTGTTTCGTGGTGACGTCGGTCGGCTCGTTGCAGCAGTCGGTCGACGGCCCACCCGAGGAAGAGTGTGAGCACGACCGAGCCACCGACAACGATCAGCGGGCGCAGTACGTTCTCCATTCCTCGACGGTAACCGGGATCAGCCGCGTCTAACCTGTGGCGTTCCTGGCACCATGGCCACCATGAACATCATGCTTTTCCACTCCACGTTCGGACTGCGGCCCGCGGTGGAGGCCGCCGCCGACCGGCTGCGCGACGCCGGGCACACGGTGTGGACCCCGGATCTCTTCGAAGGGAAGACCTTCGACACCGTCGAGGAGGGCATGGCCCACCGCGACGAGATCGGCAAGGACGAACTCCTGAAGCGGGCCGTGCTCGCCGCCGCGCCCTACTCGGACCGTGGCCTCGTCTACGCCGGGTTCTCCTTCGGCGCCGCGACCGCGCAGACGCTCGCCCTGGGCGACGAGAAGGCGAAGGGGCTGCTGCTCCTGCACGGCACGTCCGACCTCGCGGAGAACGCGTCGGTGGACGGGCTGCCCGTCCAGCTGCACGTCGCCGAGCCCGACCCGTTCGAGACGGACGACTGGCTGACCGCCTGGTACCTGCAGATGGGCCGGGCCGGGGCGGACGTCGAGGTGTACCGCTACGCCGGGGCCGGCCACCTCTACACCGACCCCGGCCTGGACGACTACGACGAGGAGGCCGCCGAGGCCACCTGGCGGGTGGCGCTCGGCTTCCTCGAGACCCTGTAGGGGCTCACCTACGGGACGTGGTCAGCCCTTGAGGGCGTTGTCCACCGCGGTGTTCCAGTCCGCGACGGTGCTCGGCGCGTTGTCACTGCCCGGGCTGGTGAGCTTCTTGCCGTCGACGACGAAGGACGGGGTGCCCTGGACGCCGTACTTGTTGTCGTCGAAGTTCTTCGACATCTCCAGGGCCCACTTGTCGAAGGTGCCGTCCTTGACGTCCTTCTGGAACGTCTTGCTGTCCTTCAGCTCGGGGACCGTGTTCGCGACCTTGATCAGGTACGAGTCGTCCTTGAACTTGTCGGTCGTCTCCTCGGGGTGCCACTTCGTGGAGTACAGGGCCTCCTTGTAGTCCCAGAAGGCGTCCTTGGACACGTTCAGGGCGGCACCGAGGGCGCTCAGCGCGTTCTTCGAGCCCTCGCCCTGGAGGTTGTTGTCGAGGAAGGTCGCGCCGACGTACTGGATCTTGTACTTGCCGGCGTCCATGTCCTTCTTGACCGTCGGGCCGACGGTCTGCTCGAAGCTCGCGCAGACGGGGCAGCGCGAGTCCTCGTACGCGATGATCGTCTTCTTGGCCGAGTCCTTGCCGAGGACCACCGTGGTGTTGTTCTTGCCGCTGGTGTTCTTCGGTGCGACCAGGGCGTCGTCCGCCGCCGCGTCCCAGTGGGAGGGCTTGTTGCCCTGGATCACCAGGTAGCTGGCGACGCCGGCTATCGCGAGGACGCCGACGATGGAGCTCGCGACGATCGCTGTCCGCTTCGCCTTGTCCTTCTTGGCCTGGCGCTCCCGCTCGATCCGCAGCCGCTCGCGGGCCGCCGACTTCGCCTGCTGACTGTTGCGCTTGCTCATGATCTGTCGCTCCGTGAATACGTGAAAAGGATGGGGACTGTCGTGCTCCGGCTCAGGTGGTGGCCGGCTCAGGCGGCCAGGCACGGCGGTCCGCGCCGTCCCACGGAGGGCAGTCCGGTCCGCGTCCGGGCGACCCACGCGCGCGTGCTCGGGCGCGGGCGGCGCGGAGCCGGCCCCAGGTGCACGGTGACCGCGGTGAACGCGATCAGCAGCGGGCGGAACGCGAACGCGGCCACGGCGCGCAGCAACTGCGCCAGGGCCTGCTCGCCGCGGCGCAGCCAGGCGGCCGCGAGCAGCCCGACGGTGACGTGGGCGCCGAGCAGCAGCCAGGACGCCGCCGGGTCGCTGTGAGCGAGGAGGGCGGCGGCCTTGTCGCCGGTGCCGCCGGTCATCCGGGCGAGGGGCGTGCCGACGGTCCCGCCGCACAGCACGTCGAAGCCGAGGTGGCGCAGCGGCCCGGCGACCGGGCCGCCCGCCTCGCCGTAGCAGACGTGCTGGCCGGTGGTGAAGACCGTGTCGGCGGCCAGCTCCAGCGGGACGAGCAGCGCCGCGATCCGGCCGAAGCGGCGCTCCCGGCCCGCCAGCGCGTACGCGATCACGAAGACGGCGACGGCGGTCACGGCGACCGTCGTCAGCGGCAGCGGGACCCGGGACAGCAGGACGTGCGACGCGGCGGAGAGCGTCACGGCGAGCGCCGTGAAGAGGGCCGCGCGCACGGCTCTGAGCTGGGTCCCGGATATGTCGTCCATCGCCCTGGAGTTTGCCATGGGTCGCTGTAGGCGATGGCTAAAGGGCACCTGTGCGTTATGGAATCGTGGGTTCGCCCACGCGTCCTCAGGCGGTGAGGCCCGGAATGCGGCCGTTGCGGAACAGGTCCACGAAGATCTGGTGGTCCCCGCGCGCGCGTGCCCCGTAGCTGTGCGCGAAGTCGACCAGGAGGCCCGCGAAGCCGTCCTCGTCGGCGGCGATCGCCGCGTCGATGGCGCGCTCCGTGGAGAACGGGACGAGGGACTGGCCGGAGAGGTCGTCCGCCGCCGCGTGCATGGCGGCCGTGGCCCGGCCGAGGTCGGCGACGACCGCGGTGATCTCCTCGTAGTCGTCGATGTCGCCCCAGTCCAGGTCGACCGCGTACGGCGACACCTCGGCGACGAGCTGGCCCGAGCCGTCCAGCTCGGTCCAGCCCAGCCACGGGTCGGCGTGGGCCTGGAGGGCGCGCTGCGAGATGACGGTGCGGTGGCCCTCGTGCTGGAAGTAGTCGCGGATCGACGCGTCCGTGATGTGCCGGGAGACCGCGGGGGTCTGGCCCTGCTTCATGTAGATCACGACGTCGTTCTCCAGGGCGTCGCTGTTGCCCTCGAGAAGGATGTTGTACGAGGGCAGGCCCGCCGAGCCGATGCCGATGCCGCGGCGCCCCACGACGTCCTTCACGCGGTACGAGTCCGGGCGGGTCAGCGACGAGTTTGGCAGCGTCTCCAGGTAGCCGTCGAAGGCCGCGAGGACCTTGTAGCGCGTCGCCGCGTCCAGCTCGATGGCGCCGCCGTCGTCGGCGAACCGGCGCTCGAAGTCGCGGATCACCGTCATGGAGTCGAGCAGCCCGAACCGGGTCAGGGAGCGCGCGTCGCGCAGGGCGTCGAGCAGCGGGCCCTCGGCCGTGTCCAGGGTGAAGGGCGGCACCTCGTCGCTCTTGGCGCCCGTCGCGAGGGCGTGGACGCGCTCGCGGTAGGCAGCCGCGTATGTGCGCACGAGCTCGGTGATCTGGTCGTCGGCCAGCGCCTTCGAGTAGCCGATCAGCGCCACGGAGGCGGCGAACCGCTTGAGGTCCCAGGTGAACGGGCCGACGTACGCCTCGTCGAAGTCGTTCACATTGAAGATCAGCCGGCCCGTGGCGTCCATGTACGTGCCGAAGTTCTCCGCGTGCAGGTCGCCGTGGATCCACACCCGGCTGGTGCGGTCGTCCAGGTAGGGGCCGCCGTGCTGCTCACGCTGTATGTCCTGGTAGAAGAGGCAGGCCGTGCCCCGGTAGAAGGCGAACGCGGAGGCGGCCATCTTGCGGAACTTCACCCGGAACGCGGCGGGGTCCGCGGCGAGGAGCTCGCCGAACGCGGTGTCGAAGACGGCAAGGATCTCCTCGCCGCGCTGCTCAGCGGTGGGCTGCGGGACCGACATCGCCGGGTGCCTCCTGGTACAGGTGGTGCGTGGGCTCGTGTGACACGCAGGACGGGTGTTCCTCTGTCCCGTCCAACGCCCGACCGTACTCCGGAGTGCCCGTCGGCTGTCACCACACGGTCGTAGACTTCCAAGTCGTCCCCGTCCTGTCGCCGCTTGTTCGCCTTTGGAGCCCAGACCGTGTCAAAGCCGCCCTTCACGCACCTGCACGTCCACACCCAGTACTCGCTGCTGGACGGTGCCGCGCGCCTGAAGGACATGTTCAACGCGTGCAATGAAATGGGCATGACGCACATCGCGATGTCCGACCACGGCAACCTGCACGGGGCGTACGACTTCTTCCACTCGGCGCAGAAGGCGGGCGTCACGCCGATCATCGGTATCGAGGCGTACGTCGCCCCGGAGTCGCGGCGCAACAAGCGCAAGATCCAGTGGGGCCAGCCGCACCAGAAGCGCGACGACGTGTCCGGTTCGGGTGGTTACACGCACAAGACGATCTGGGCGGCGAACAAGACGGGGCTGCACAACCTCTTCAAGCTGTCCTCGGACGCGTACGCCGAGGGCTGGCTGCAGAAGTGGCCCCGTATGGACAAGGAGACGATCTCCCAGTGGAGCGAGGGCCTGATCGCCTCCACCGGGTGCCCCTCCGGTGAGCTGCAGACGCGTCTGCGCCTCGGCCAGTTCGACGAGGCGCTGAAGGCCGCCTCCGAGTACCAGGACATCTTCGGCAAGGACCGGTACTTCCTGGAGCTGATGGACCACGGCATCGAGATCGAGCGCCGGGTCCGCGACGGCCTGCTGGAGATCGGCAGGAAGCTCGGCATCCCGCCGCTCGTGACCAACGACTCGCACTACACGTACGCGCACGAGGCGACCGCGCACGACGCCCTGCTCTGCATCCAGACCGGCAAGAACCTCTCCGACCCGGACCGCTTCCGCTTCGACGGCACCGGTTACTACCTGAAGTCGACCGACGAGATGTACGCGGTCGACTCCTCGGACGCCTGGCAGGAGGGGTGCCGCAACACGCTCCTGGTGGCCGAGCAGATCGACACCACCGGCATGTTCGAGAAGCGCGACCTCATGCCGAAGTTCGACATCCCGGAGGGCTTCACCGAGGTCACCTGGTTCCAGGAGGAGGTCCGGGTCGGCATGGACCGCCGCTACCCGGGCGGCGTCCCCGAGGACCGGCAGAAGCAGGCCGAGTACGAGATGGACATCATCATCCAGATGGGGTTCCCGGGGTACTTCCTGGTCGTCGCCGACTTCATCATGTGGGCCAAGAACAACGGCATCGCGGTGGGTCCCGGCCGAGGCTCCGCGGCCGGTTCGATCGTCGCGTACGCCATGGGCATCACCGACCTCGACCCGATCACCCACGGACTGATCTTCGAGCGGTTCCTCAACCCCGAGCGCGTCTCCATGCCCGATGTCGACATCGACTTCGACGAGCGCAGGCGTGTCGAGGTGATCAGGTACGTGACCGAGAAGTACGGCGCCGACAAGGTCGCCATGATCGGCACCTACGGCAAGATCAAGGCCAAGAACGCGATCAAGGACTCCGCGCGCGTGCTCGGCTACCCGTACGCGATGGGCGACCGCCTGACCAAGGCGATGCCCGCCGACGTCCTCGGCAAGGGCATCGACCTCTCCGGCATCACCGACCCCAAGCACCCGCGCTACAGCGAGGCGGGCGAGATCCGGGGGATGTACGAGAACGAGCCGGACGTGAAGAAGGTCATCGACACCGCCAAGGGCGTCGAGGGCCTGGTCCGGCAGATGGGCGTGCACGCGGCCGGCGTGATCATGTCCAGCGAGCCGATCGTCGACCACGCCCCGATCTGGGTGCGCCACACCGACGGCGTCACGATCACGCAGTGGGACTACCCGCAGTGCGAGTCGCTCGGCCTGCTCAAGATGGACTTCCTGGGCCTGCGCAACCTGACCATCATGGACGACGCCGTCAAGATGGTGAAGGCGAACAAGGGCATCGACCTGGAGATGCTCTCGCTCCCGCTCGACGACCCGAAGACCTTCGAACTGCTCTGCCGCGGTGACACCCTCGGCGTCTTCCAGTTCGACGGCGGACCGATGCGCTCCCTGCTGCGCCAGATGCAGCCCGACAACTTCGAGGACATCTCCGCCGTCTCGGCCCTGTACCGGCCGGGCCCGATGGGCATGAACTCGCACACGAACTACGCGGAGCGCAAGAACGGCCGCCAGGAGATCACGCCGATCCACCCGGAGCTCGAGGAGCCCCTGAAGGAGACGCTCGGCCTGACCTACGGCCTCATCGTGTACCAGGAGCAGGTGCAGAAGGCCGCGCAGATCATCGCCGGCTACTCGCTCGGCGAGGCCGACATCCTGCGCCGCGTGATGGGCAAGAAGAAGCCCGAGGAGCTGGCGAAGAACTTCGTCCTGTTCCAGGAGGGGGCGAAGAAGAACGGCTACTCGGACGCGGCGATCCAGGCGCTGTGGGACGTCCTGGTGCCGTTCGCCGGCTACGCGTTCAACAAGGCGCACTCCTCCGCGTACGGCCTGGTCACCTACTGGACCGCCTACCTGAAGGCGAACTACCCGGCCGAGTACATGGCGGCGCTGCTGACCTCCGTCAAGGACGACAAGGACAAGTCGGCGGTCTACCTCAACGAGTGCCGCCGCATGGGCATCCGGGTGCTCCCGCCGAACGTGAACGAGTCGGTGCACAACTTCGCGGCCCAGGGCGACGACGTGATCCTCTTCGGCCTGGAGGCCGTGCGCAACGTCGGCACCAACGTGGTGGACTCGATCATCCGCTCGCGCAAGGCGAAGGGGAAGTTCGAGTCGTTCCCCGACTACCTCGACAAGGTCGAGGCCGCCGCCTGCAACAAGCGGACCACCGAATCGCTCATCAAGGCGGGCGCGTTCGACACGATGGGACACACCCGCAAGGGCCTCACCGCGCAGTACGAGCCGATGATCGACAACGTGGTCGCGGTGAAGCGCAAGGAGGCCGAGGGCCAGTTCGACCTCTTCGGCGGCATGGGCGACGAGGACAGCAACGAGCCGGGGTTCGGGCTCGACGTCGAGTTCTCCTCCGACGAGTGGGAGAAGACGTATCTGCTCGCCCAGGAGCGGGAGATGCTCGGCCTCTACGTCTCCGACCACCCGCTGTTCGGGCTCGAGCACGTCCTGTCCGACAAGGCGGACGCGGGCATCGGCCAGCTGACCGGCGGCGACTTCTCCGACGGCGCCGTGGTCACGGTGGGCGGCATCATCTCGGGCCTGCAGCGCAAGATGACCAAGCAGGGCAACGCGTGGGCGATCGCCACCGTCGAGGACCTCGCAGGCTCCATCGAGTGCATGTTCTTCCCGGCGACGTACCAGCTCGTCTCGACCCAACTGGTCGAGGACGCCGTGGTGTTCGTCAAGGGCCGCCTGGACAAGCGCGAGGACGTGCCGCGCCTGGTCGCCATGGAGATGCAGGTCCCGGACCTGTCGAACGCGGGCACCAACGCGCCCGTGATCCTCACCATCCCGGCGCTCAAGGTCACCCCCCCGATGATCAGCCGCCTCGGCGAGATCCTCACCCACCACCGGGGCGACAGCGAGGTCCGCATCAGGCTCCAGGGCCCGCGCAAGACCACCGTGCTCCGCCTCGACCGGCACCGCGTGAAGCCGGACCCGGCGCTCTTCGGTGACCTGAAGGTGCTGCTCGGCCCGGCGTGCCTCGCGGGCTGACGCCGGAGCCGTACGTCATGAACGTTTAGAGGGGCGCACCCCGGATCCTGGGTGCGCCCCTCAGGCGTTGCAATGGTGCGGCGCCGGGCGTCAGTTGTGGCCGAAGCGCTTCTGGTGCTTACGGGCGACGTCCGACGGGCTGCCCGCGAGCGCGGGCTCCGTCGACCGCGTGTCCGTCGCCGCCGACCTGGACTGCTCCTGCGTCTCTTCCGTGACGGACGCGCGGTTCAGGTCGCTGTTCTGCTTGCGATTCTTGTTCTTGGCCATATTGATCTGCCTCCTATGGGGGGAGATTGGGAGATCTCGGGGCCAGACGCGTTCAGAGTCACACGGGGTGTGAAAGATCGCATATCGGGCAATCACCGTCCGTTACGCGCGGATCGAGGGCGCGCGCATACCACCTTCACCTCATCCGCCACGCCGAAGATCGAGTTCGGGCCGTTAACCCCCGCCGGGTCGGGCAGACTCGAAGGAAACCCGAAGCGAATCCACGGGTACCGCCCCGTGAGCGCGTCCGGACTGTCGTAAGTCGGCGAAAGAGGGTGGATCGCGTGGACCGCTGCATCGTCCTGGTGGATGCCGGATATCTCCTGGGGGCCGCCGCGAGCCTCCTCGCGGGCGAGCCCTCCCGTTCCCGGATCCACGTCGACCACGCCGCCCTCATCCAGGGGCTGCGTGATCGCGCCGAGTCCGAGACCGAGCGGCAGCTGCTCCGTATCTACTGGTTCGACGGCGCCCCCGACCGGGTGCCGCAGCCGGAGCACCGCAGGCTGCGCGTCATGCCCCGGGTCACCGTCCGGCTCGGCGCCCTGACCCGCAGCGACGGGCGCTGGGCGCAGAAGGGCGTCGACGCCGCCATGCACGCCGAGCTGACCGAGCTGGCCCGCAACCGCGCCTGCTCCGACGTGGTCCTCGTCACCGGCGACGGCGATCTGCTGCCCGGCATGATGGCCGCCAAGGAGCACGGCGTCGCCGTCCACCTCTGGGCCGTGCAGGCCGCCGACGGCGACTACAACCAGTCGGAGGACCTGGTCGCCGAGGCCGACGAGCGGCGCGTCCTCGACCGCATCTGGATCACCAAGGCCGTCCGCGCCAAGGAGCTCGGCGGAATCTGCGCCCCGCAGCCCGTGCCGCGCCCCGAGATCGCCGCCATCCTGTCCGCGCCGCTGCCCGAGTCGGCGCCGGCCGCCGCCGGACGACCGGTGGACGACCAGGTGGACGCGGCGCCCGCCCAGCATCCGCCGGCCGCCCGGTCCGAGGGGGACGCGGAGGACCGCACCAACGCCGCCAAGGGCGTCCCCACCCCGAAGGACCTGGCCGCTCTGCGCGGCCCCGGCACGATGCCCCCGCCCGCCCCCCACCAGCCCACGAGCGCGACGCTGCGCTGGTCGAGCGACAAGGGCTGGGTCGAGCGCCCCAGCGGCGGGGGCGAGCCCCCGGAGGCGGCGTCCCTGCCGACGCTCGCCCAGCTCACCACGGCCGAGCAGCGGTGGGCGGACCGCGAGGAGGACATCACGACGGTCAGCGGTGATCCCTACGAGGTCGGGCAGGTGTTCGCCCGCCGGTGGATGGCGCGCCTCGCCGACCCCGTGCAACTCCAGAAACTGGCGACCATGTACCCGCGCGTGCCGCACCGCATCGACGGGGAGCTGCTGCGGTACGCGGCCCGGTTCGGCCTCCTCGCCCACAAGGACGACCAGATCGACGAGCACGACCGGTACGCGATCCGGGCCGGTTTCTGGCGCGAGATCGACGTGCGGACCGCCGAACACGCGACGGCGGGGGAGTGACACCGCGCGTGCGCGGTACCTGCCGCCCGCCTCATTTGTCCGGCCCCGCGCGCAATGGGGGCCGCCGGACCCCGTACTCTCGTTCTTCGTGAGTACGCGCACCGATGATGCTGCCCCGATCCATGAACGGGACGCTGTCGTGTGCGCGGTACGGGGCCTGCGCAAGACCTATCCCGCCGTGCGCGGGCGGCGCGGGGCGCCCGCGACCCCGCCCGTACGGGCCACGGACGACGTCCGGCTCGACATCGGGCGCGGCGAGATCTTCGGCCTCCTCGGCCCCAACGGCGCCGGCAAGTCCACCCTCGTACGGCAGCTCACGGGCCTGATGCGGCCCGACGCGGGCAGCGTGGAGATCCTCGGGCACGACATCGTGCGCCACCCCGAGCGGGCCGCGCGGATCCTCGCCTACCTCGGCCAGGAGTCGACCGCGCTCGACGAGCTGACCGTGTCGCTCGCCGCCGAGACCACCGGACGCCTGCGCGGGCTCCCGCTCAAGGAGGCGCGCGTCGAACGGGACGCAGTCCTGGACGAGCTGGGGCTCACCCCGCTCGCCTCGCGGCCCCTGAAGAAGCTCTCGGGCGGACAGCGGCGCCTCGCGTGCTTCGCCGCCGCGCTGGTCGGCGAGCGGCCGCTGCTCGTGCTCGACGAGCCGACGACCGGCATGGACCCCGTGGCGCGGCGCGCGGTGTGGGCGGCGGTGGACCGGCGGCGCGCCGAGCGCGGCACGACCGTCCTCCTGGTCACGCACAACGTCATCGAGGCCGAGACCGTCCTCGACCGCGTCGCCGTCCTCGACGCCGGACGCGTCATCGCCTGCGACTCCCCGGCCGGACTCAAGGACCGCGTCGCCGGAGAGGTGCGGGTCGAACTGGTGTGGCGGGAGAAGGCCCCGCTGCACCTCGCCGAAGTCGCCCGGCTGCGCGAGCACGCCGTGGAGGCCGGACGGCGCTGGTCGCTGCGGCTCGCGCCGGACGCGGCCCGCACCGCCGTCGCCGCGGTCACCGGCGGCCCCGCCTTCGACTTCCTCGACGACTTCACGCTCGCCACCCCGAGCCTGGAGGACGTGTACTTGGCGCTCGGCGGCAGCCGCAGCAGCGTGAAGGGCCTGGTGAAGGCATGACCGTCGTATCCGCAGAGCCGCCCGCCGACACCGTGCGGCAGCCCGTCGAGGGAGCGGGGTCCCGGCCGTCCGCCGTGCCGTTCGACGACGGGCTCGCGCCCCGCGCCCGCTTCCTGCCCTCGCTCGCCGCCGTCTACCGCGCGCAGCTCTCCCGCGCGCGCGTGGCGCGCATCCCGCTGCTGTTCGTCGCGACGTTCCAGTCCATCGGCATCATGATCCTCATGCGCGGCGTGGTCGACGAGGGCGGCACCGAGGCGCGCGCCGTCGTCGCGGGCTCCGCCGTGCTCGTCGTCGCCTTCGTCGCGCTCAACCTGCTCGCCCAGTACTTCGGGCAGCTCCGCGCCGCCGGAGGGCTCGACCACTACGCGACCCTGCCGGTGCCGCCCGCGTCCGTCGTGCTCGGCGCGGCAGGGGCCTACGCCTCCTTCACCGTGCCCGGCACCGTCGTCACCGCCGTCGCGGGCTGCGTCATGTTCGACCTGCCGCTGACGCACCTGTGGGTGCTCGTCGCCGTGATCCCGCTGGCCGGGGCCGCCCTCGCCGGGCTCGGCGCCGCCCTCGGGCTGCTCGCGCCCCGCCCGGAACTGGCGACCCTGCTCGGCCAGTTGGGCATGTCCGCGGCGCTCCTCCTCGGCGTGCTGCCCGCCGACCGGATGCCGCAGATCGTGCAGTACGCCCGTGACCTGCTGCCCTCCACGTACGGTGTCGAGGCCTTCGCACGAACCTTCGGGGACCACCCCGACTGGCCGGCCGTCCTGCTCGACCTGGGCGTCTGCGCCGCCGTCGGCGTCGCCTCGCTCGCCGTGGCGGCCTGGGCGTACCGGCGGGCCGCCGTCCGGTGACGCGCCCGACAGGTACGCCTGGCACGATGGCAGGGTGACCGCACCGCTGACGCCGCCGCCCCATCAGCCCCCGCACAACAACGGGCACAGTGACCCGTGGCAGGCCCCCGACCCCATGACGCAGCACCTGCCCCCCGCGCCGTCGACCGCCTCGGACGACGGACCCGGGCTGCGGACCGAGGTGCGCGAGGCCGCCGTGGTGGCGGTGGGTGTCGCGCTCCTCGGCCTGCTGCTCGGGGCGCTGTGGCTGTGGCTGGCGCCGCGGGTGCCGCTCGTCTCGGACAGCACGGCGGTCTACCTCAAGGACACCGAGGGCGAGCAGGCCATCGGCGTCGACGGCACGTTCACTCTGCTCGGCCTCGCGCTCGGCGCGGTCACCGGCGCCGTCGTCTTCCTGTGGCGCAGGCGCGGCGGCGTCCCGCTGGTCGTGGGGCTCGCGCTCGGCAGCATTCTGGGCGGCCTGCTCGCCTGGCGCTTCGGCATCTGGCTCGGGCCCGCGCAGGACGTGGCCGCGCACGCCAAGGAGGCGGGCAAGGGAGTCGTCTTCGACGCACCCCTCGAGCTGAACGCCAAGGGGGCGCTGCTCGCCTGGCCGCTGGCCGCGCTCGTGGTCCACCTCGCGCTCACGGGCCTGCTCGGCCCGCGCGACCCCGACCCGTACGCGGGCTACTACGAGCACACGCCGCGGCCCGCGCGGGAGTCACCCGACAGCAAGGCTTGAGCCGTCCGCGGCGGGGAGCAGCCCCGCCGCCACGAGGCCACGGTGTACGCGCGCGGACTCGGCCGCGTCCAGTGCGATCTGCGGCGCGGCGGTGGCCGGGCAGTCGATGATCCCCTGGCGGTGGACGGCGGCCTTGAACGCGCCGAGCGCGGAGGACGAGCCGCCCATCCGCGCCGGGTCCCCGGCGTCGACGATCGCGAAGAGCGCGGCGAGCCGGTCCTGTTCACGCCGGGCGGCGTCCCAGTCCCCGGCGCGGGCGGCCTCGTAGAGCCGTACGTAGCCGTGCGCGTCCACGTTGCCGAGGCCCGGCACGACACCGTCGACGCCCGCGAGCAGGGCGCCGTCCACGGTGAGTTCGGAGCCGGTGAGCACCGAGAAGGCCGGGGCGGCGGCGCGCAGCGGGGCGAGCAGGCGGCGCAGGGAGCCCTCGTCGCCGCTGGAGTCCTTGAGCCCGGCGAGCGTGCCGTCGGCGGCCAGGGCGAGAACGGTGTCGCGGCCCAGCTTGGTGTGCGCGGCGGCCGGGATGTCGTACGCGAACACCGGGAGGTCGGCGCCCGCCCGCAGCCGCCGGAAGTGGTCGGCGGTCTCGGCGGGGTGCGTGCGCGCGTAGAACGGGGCCGTCGCCACGAGCGCGTCCGCGCCCGCCTTCACCGCGTCCTCCGCCCGCTCCAGGACGCGCGGGGTCGTCGTGTCGATGACGCCCGCGAGCACCGGGACCCGCCCGGCCGCCGCCTCCACCGCCGCTTCGAGCGCGGCGCGGCGCTGTACGTCGGTGAGGAACGCCGCCTCGCCGCTCGATCCGAGCAGGAACAGGCCGTGCACGCCCGCCCCGATGAGGTGCTCGGCCAGGCGCCGCACCGACACCGCGTCCACCTCGCCCTCCGGCGTGAGCGGCGTGATCAGGGGCGGGACGACGCCACGGAGCGGGGCGGGGAACGGGGCGCGGAGAGGCATGGCGGTGGTCTCCCGGAGCGGCTCGGCACAGCACGGCTGAACATGGTGACAGGTAGGACGTGGGACGTCCCACCTTGCTCGTGACAGTGCGGTACCGACGACATCGGTGTCAAGGGCCCGGGAAGGGTCCCTACCGGCGTGCCCGCCGCGCCTCAGGCGGGGCGTCGTCCGTGGTTGGCCTTGCCCTTCTTGATCCGCCACTTCCGCTTGCGCGTCTTCTTCGACATGCCCTTGGTGCTTAGCCGAAGCGGCCCGGTCCGTCGAGGGGTCACGCACGCCCGACGGGGGCGAGCACCGCGTCGGTCAGCGCCGCCAGATCCTTCGGCGCCAGTTCGACCTCCAGGCCCCGGCGGCCCGCCGAGACGCAGATCGTCGCGTGCAGCCCGGCCGAGGAGTCGACGACCGTACGCAGCTTCTTGCGCTGGCCGAGCGGGGAGATCCCGCCGCGTACATAGCCGGTCGTGCGCTCGGCCAGGGCGGGGTCGGCCATGGCGGCGCGCTTGCCGCCGACCGCGGCGGCGAGCGCCTTGAGGTCGAGCTGGCCCGCCACCGGCACGACCGCGACCGTGAGCTGCCCGTCGACGTCCGCCACGAGCGTCTTGAAGACGCGGTCGGGAGAGACGCCCATCGCCTCGGCCGCCTCCTCGCCGTACGAGGGGTGGGCGGGGTCGTGCTCGTAGGAGTGGACCGTGAACGCGGTCCCGGCGGCGGTCAGCGCCACCGTGGCGGGCGTGCCCCCGGACTGCTGCTGCTTCCTGGCCTTCTTCGCCAACGTGCCCGTTCCTTACGCTGAGTGACTGTACATACTGCCGTCAGTTGCGGCTGGTGGCCTGACGCGTCAGCTCCGTCGCGGGCAGCGACGGCAGGTGCCGGATGATCGCCGTCTCGGCGCGCAGCAGCTTCAGCTCGTCGCGCAGCCGGGACGCCGCGTCCGGGGCCTGGAGCAGCCGCTGCCGGGTCGGCACGTCGAGCACCGCGGCCGCCGCCACCAGGTACGACACCACCGACGGCTCGTCGGGCAGCTCCGCGCCGGTCGCGAGGGTCCGCTCGCGGGCCCCGGCCAGCCGCTTCTGGTAGGCACGGAACGCGCGCAGGACGCCCTCGGCCAGGGCGCCCGCCTCGTCGCCGTCCTCCTCGGGCAGCTCCTCGACCTCGGCGGTCAGATAGGGGCCCGAGGCGTCCACGGAGTGCAGCTTCACCCGGCGGGTGCCGGTGGCCAGGACCTCGAAGCTGCCGTCGGCGCGTTCGCGGATCGTCGCCGCGTCCGCGACGCAGCCCGTCCCGTGGAACGACTTCAGCGGGTCGTCGCCGAACCCGGCCGCGGGGCCCGCGCCCGCCTCCTTGGTGGTGACGTCGTCCGGCATGCCCGACGCGCTCGGCGCGACCTCGTGGCCGTCGCGGATCGCGACGACGACGAACTGGCGCGGCTCGTCCGAGACCGACGGATCGGTGTCGTCGCCGGGAAGGGCGGGCGGGTCATCGGGGGACGCCTTCAACAGGTCGCGCATCAAGGCGCGATAGCGCTCCTCGAACACGTTCAACGGGAGGACGAGCCCCGGGAACAGCACCGAGTTGAGCGGGAAGAGCGGAAGCCGGACGGTGGTCACGACGGTCAAGCGTAATGGGCGCCGGAGCCGCCCGGTCCGCCGCGCAGCGGCAGTTGTGCCGCGACCTCCAGACGGACGGTCTCCCGCAGCTCCAGGAAGCGGCCCAGCGGGTCCTCCGAGAGCCGGTCCCAGGGGAACGACGTGGCGTACGGGCCGAGCAGGCGGAGCTGTCCGAGGGCGTCCGGCCAGCGTTCCAGCTCAGCCAGGACGCAGGCCAGCACGTTGCGCACCTCCGCGGGCCACGGATCGGCGGCCGGGTAGCGCCGGGAGAGGGCGACGGCGAGGTCCGCGGCGGCGTCCAGACGGGCGCGCGCGACGCCCCGCGGGGCGGGCGCCGTCAGGTACGCGAAGGCCGCGCGGGCCGGCAGCGCCTGGAGCAGGGAGTCGGGCAGGGCGTCCTGCGCCGCCCGCTCGGCGAAGTCGAAGCACTCGGCGTGCGAGCCGTGCCAGGCGGCCGACAGGTAGCGCAGCGCCGCGACATGACAGCCGTAGTGGTGCGGGGAGCGGCGCACCGCCTGCGCCCACAGCTCCTCGAAGTCGGTGTGCGGGGCGTTCGTGCCGCGTGCCTGGTCCAGGGCCACGCGCCAGGGGACCGGGTCGCAGGGCTCGGCCCCGGCCGCGGCCGTGATCAGCGGGGTGACGTCGCGGAGCAGCTCGGCGCGGGCCGGTGACCCGAAAGCCCGGTTCACCGCGAGTTCGGCCTTGACGAGCAGCAGGTCGGGGTCGTGTGGGGCCGCGGCCTGCCAGGCGTCGAACCACTCGGTGCGGAAGGCGGCGAACGCGGCGAGGTGCAGCACGTAGCGGTCCCGGTTCTCCCATTCGGCCGCCCCGCGCGTGTGGGCGAGCACTTCGGCGGCCGGGCCGTACGCGCCGCGCCCCGCCGCGACCAGGGCGGGGGCGAGCCGCTCGTCCGCGGCGTCGAGCAGCACCTCGTCGTCCGGCGGCAGGCCGGCGGCGAGGGCCCCGGTGTGCCGGATCATGCGGGCGGTGCGGACGAAGGCACGCAGGAAAGGCACGGTGCTCCTCTGCGTACGGGTAGGGGCGGGGCCGGGGCCTGCACCGGTGGATGGCGCTGGGATGACGGCCCGGGTGAGCGAATGGTTGCCCCGGAGCAAGTGTCGCCATTCTCACCTTGACCTTCGCCTCGCGCGCACACCTCGGACCCGGTCCGGCCTAGTTCCGGCGCAGCAGCCGCGTCGCGCCCGCCGCCACCGTCGTCGCCAGGGTCCAGCCGAGCATCACCATGACCGCCGCCGCCCACTGCCAGCCGCCCCGCAGTTGCCAGCTGCTGGCCTGGCCGAGGTCGATCACCGGCAGGAGGAGGTCGAGGGCGAACAGGGTCGAGTCCCACTGCGGGCCCTCGCCCGGCTTCATCGGGGGATGGGCGGCGCGCCGGAAGGCGAACGCGCCGACCGCCCACAGCACGGCCATCCACACGGCGGCCCGGCCGGGCCGGTACCCGTAGGCCACCGTCCAGTCCTGGAGGTAGCCCCACACCTTCGCCGCGGCCGGCAGGGTCTCGCGGCGGCGCCGCTGCTTGGCGAGGAGCACCTCGCGCGCGTCGGCGTCCTCGCCGCTGTTGCGGAGCACCGAGGCGAGCCGCTCGTACGGTTCCGGGTTGTACTCGGGGGTCGCCGCCGAGAGCCATTCGAGGCGCCGGAGGAGCGGGAACGGGCCGAGCGGGATCAGGCTCTCGTAGGCGAAGCCGCTCATCCGCAGATGCCCGGGCCCCGGCCAGCTCACCGCCTGGTCGACGAGGTTGACGACCTTCGCGCCGGAGAGCACGACGCTCCCGCGCTCCGGCCGCTCGCCGAGGAAGCGCAGCTCGGGGGTCTGGACGCGGCGCAGCGAGACCTCCTGGTCGTTCTCCAGGACGAAGCGCGCCGAGTCGAGGTCGACGGCGTCGCCGAACCGCCCGTCGTCCAGCCGGACCCCGCCGACGCACTGGAAGCTCTGCACGCGCGTGCCCAGCGCGGGCGTGGTGCCCCGGGTCTGCCACGGGTTCAGCCCCGCCGGGGTCAGGTACAGCGTGCGCTCGACGCTGAGCTGCGGCGCGTTCAGGGCCCGCCGCCCCTGGGTGTTGCTGAGGCGGCTGCCGCGCAGGGACAGCGACACGCCGATGGTGGCGCCGCGCAGGCTGACCTCGCCGTGCGTCTGCACCATCTCCGCCTGGAGGTCCTGGCCGACCGACAGGCCGTCCGCCATCAGGGACTTCCCGCGCCGGTCGCGGAAGACGACGGCCTGGTTGAGCAGCAGGTCCGTGCCGATCTGGGCGTCGGTGAGCCGGATGCCGTGGTGGAACCGGCAGCGCGGCAGGTGCAGGTCGCCCTCGGTGTGCACCCGGGCCGCTTCGAGGCGCGGCACGGAGCAGTCGACCCAGCGGACCGTCGTGAAGCGGGCCTCGGGCAGCAGCACCTCCTTCTCGAACCGGCACTGCTGGAGCTCCACGTACGGGCTGACCGTGCCGCCCGCCAGGTCGAGCACGTCCGTGATCTGGATGCCCTGGAGCTTGAGGGACGAGACACGCCCGGAGAGCGCGGGCGGGCCGTCGAGCAGCAGCCAGGCCACGATGCGCGCCCGCACGCTGCGCTCGGGCCCCCAGGCGTGTCCGCCGTGCGGGTCGTCCACGGCCGCGTTGCCGCTGCGCAGGTCGTAGACCGTGCCGTTGCGGAACGCCAGCCACATGCCGACCTCGGCCGCGCTCAGTCCTTCCGGTACCTCTCCGTCGTTGTTGCCGGTCGTCGGGTCGTTCAAGCCGTGCGCCTCTCCCTGCTCGTGACTGCTCCTGGCCCGTGTTACTCCTGGGTTCGTACAGCCGTTCATGCCCGGTGCGTGACCGTCTGAAAGCCGACGGTGAAGGTATGCGGGAGACCCGACCAACAACGGCCGAAAACGGACGTGTATCACTCACTGATACGGGCCATCGGCCGAGATCCGGCGTCTGAGAGAATTGGCGCGTGATCTCTCGAATCGATCTGCGCGGCGCCGCCCTCCCCGAGGGTCAGGCCCTGCGCTCGCTGCTGCCCCGTGCCGACTTCGACGTCACGGCCGCCCTGGAGAAGGTGCGTCCGATCTGCGAGGACGTACATCATCGTGGCGACGCGGCGCTGATCGACTTCGCGGCCAAGTTCGACGGCGTCACGCTGGAGAGCGTGCGCGTCCCGGCCGAGGCGATCGCCGACGCCCTGAAGACCCTGGACCCGGACGTCCGGGCGGCCCTGGAGGAGTCGATCCGGCGCGCCCGGATCGTGCACCGCGCCCAGCGCCGTACGACGGAGACGACGCAGGTCGTGCCCGGTGGCACCGTCACCGAGAAGTGGGTTCCGGTGGACCGCGTCGGCCTGTACGCGCCGGGCGGCCGCGCCGTCTACCCGTCCTCCGTGATCATGGACGTGGTCCCGGCGCAGGAGGCCGAGGTCCCCTCGATCGCCCTCGCCTCGCCCGCCCAGAAGGAGTTCGGCGGCCTGCCGCACCCGACGATCCTGGCCGCCTGCGCGCTGCTCGGCGTCGACGAGGTGTACGCGGCGGGCGGCGCCACCGCCGTCGCGATGTTCGCGTACGGCACCGAGTCCTGCCCGCCCGCGCCGATGGTGATGGGCCCCGGCAACATCTGGGTGGCCGCCGCCAAGCGCTACTTCACCGGCGTCATCGGCATCGACTCCGAGGCCGGGCCCACCGAGATCGCCGTCCTCGCCGACTCCACCGCCGACCCGGTGCACGTCGCCGCCGACCTGATCAGCCAGGCCGAGCACGACCCGCTCGCCGCCTCCGTCCTCGTCACCGACAGCGAGGAGCTGGCGGCCGGGGTGGACAAGGAGCTTCAGGCGCAGGTCGCGGTCGCCAAGCACCGCGAGGAGCGCATCGAGCCCGCGCTCGGCGGCAGGCAGTCCGCGATCGTCCTCGTCGACTCGATCGACGACGGCCTCGCGGTCGTCAACGCCTACGGCGCCGAGCACCTGGAGATCCAGACCGCCGACGCCGCCGCCGTCGCCGGGAAGGTCCGCAACGCGGGCGCCGTGTTCGTCGGCCCCTGGTCCCCGGTCTCCCTCGGCGACTACGCGGCCGGATCGAACCACGTCCTGCCCACCGGCGGCTGCGCCTGCCATTCCTCGGGCCTGTCCGTGCAGTCCTTCCTGCGCGGCATCCACGTCGTGGACTACAGCCGCGACGCCCTCGCCGAGATCACCAAGCACGTGGTGACCCTCTCCGAGGCCGAGGACCTGCCCGCGCACGGCGCGGCCCTCAAGGCCCGCTTCGACTGGAAGGTCCCGACCCCCAAGTGACCGGCATCGACGACCTCCCCGTACGGGACGAGCTGCGCGGCAAGTCCCCGTACGGCGCACCCCAGCTCGACGTGCCCGTCCGGCTGAACACCAACGAGAACCCGTACCCGCTGCCCGAGCCGCTCGTCGCGCGGATCGCCGAGCGCGTCGCCGACGCCGCCCGCGACCTCAACCGCTACCCGGACCGGGACGCGGTCGAGCTGCGCACCGAACTGGCCACGTATCTGACGCGGACCACGGGTTTCAAGGTCACCACCGCGCAGGTCTGGGCGGCCAACGGGTCCAACGAGGTGCTCCAGCAGCTGCTCCAGGCGTTCGGCGGCCCCGGCCGCACCGCCCTCGGCTTCGAGCCCTCGTACTCCATGCACCCGCTGCTCGCCCGGGGCACCAACACGGGCTGGATCAGCGCCCCGCGCACCGCGGACTACTCGCTCGACGTGCCCGCCGCGATCGACGCGATCCGGACGCACGAACCCCACGTCGTCTTCATCACCAGCCCCAACAACCCCACGGGCAACGCGGTCGCGGCCGACGACGTCCTCGCCCTGTACGAGGCCGCGGGCCGGCGCGCGATAGTGATCGTCGACGAGGCGTACACCGAGTTCAGCCATGGAGAATCGCTCCTGCCGCTGATCGAGGGCCGCCCCAACCTCGTGATCTCCCGCACCATGTCCAAGGCGTTCGGCGCCGCCGGGCTGCGGCTCGGCTACCTCGCCGCCGACCCGGCCGTCGTCGACGCCGTCCAGCTGGTGCGCCTGCCCTACCACCTGTCGGCCGTCAACCAGGCCACGGCGCTCGCCGCCCTGGAGTACACCGACACCCTGCTCGGCTACGTCGAGCAGCTCAAGGGCGAACGCGACCGCATCGTCGCCGAGCTGACCGGCCTCGGCTTCGACGTCACCGTCGCCGACGCCAACTTCATCCAGTTCGGCGTCTTCGAGGACCCGCACGCCGTCTGGCAGTTCATCCTCGACCGCGGCGTCCTCATCCGTGACAACGGCGTACCGGGACGACTGCGCGTCTCCGTCGGCACGCCGGACGAAAACGACGCGTTCCTGGACGCGGCCCGCGAAGTCAAGAAGGAGTTCGGCCGATGAGCCGCGTAGGACGTGTAGAGCGCAAGACCAAGGAGACCTCGGTCCTCGTCGAGATCGACCTCGACGGCACCGGCAAGGTCGATGTCGCGACCGGCGTCGGCTTCTACGACCACATGCTCGACCAGCTCGGCCGCCACGGCCTCTTCGACCTCACGGTCAAGACCGAGGGCGACCTGCACATCGACTCCCACCACACCATCGAGGACACCGCCCTCGCCCTCGGCGCCGCCTTCAGGCAGGCGCTCGGCGACAAGGTCGGCATCTACCGCTTCGGCAACTGCACCGTCCCGCTGGACGAGTCGCTGGCCCAGGTGACGGTGGACCTCTCCGGCCGCCCCTACCTCGTGCACACCGAGCCCGAGAAGATGGCGCCGATGATCGGCGAGTACGACACGACGATGACCCGGCACATCCTGGAGTCCTTCGTCGCCCAGGCGCAGATCGCCCTCCACGTCCACGTGCCGTACGGGCGCAACGCGCACCACATCGTGGAGTGCCAGTTCAAGGCCCTCGCGCGCGCCCTGCGCTACGCCAGCGAACGCGACCCGCGCGCCGCCGGCATCCTCCCCTCGACGAAGGGCGCCCTCTAGCCGTGAACGGCCTCGCGACCGTCCTCATCCTCGTGGGCCTGTTCCTGCTCGGCGGCGTCTACTCGTTCGCCAAGCAGGGCATGGGCAAGAGCCTCATCACCCTGCTGTCCATCGGCGCGGCCATGTGCCTGATCGCGGGCGTGCTGCGGCTCGACTACTGGAATTGACCACAGTCATGACTGATTCCTCCACCAATTCCTCCACCAGTTCCTCCACCAGTTCCTCCACCGGTTCCTCCAGCAAGAAGGTCGTCGTCTTCGACTACGGCTTCGGGAACGTCCGCTCCGCCGAGCGCGCCCTCGCCCGCGCGGGCGCCGACGTCGAGATCACCCGCGACTTCGACAAGGCCATGAACGCCGACGGGCTGCTCGTCCCCGGCGTCGGCGCCTTCGCCGCCTGCATGCGGGGGCTCAAGGACGCCCGCGGCGACTGGATCGTCGGCCGCCGCCTCTCCGGGGGCCGCCCCGTCATGGGCATCTGCGTCGGCATGCAGATCCTCTTCGCGCGCGGCATCGAGCACGGCGTCGAGACCGAGGGCCTCGACGAATGGCCCGGCGCCGTCGAACCCCTCAAGGCCGACGTCGTGCCGCACATGGGCTGGAACACCGTCCGCGCGCCCGGGGACAGCCGCCTCTTCGCCGGCCTCGACGCCGACGAGCGGTACTACTTCGTGCACTCCTACGCCGTCCAGGACTGGCAGCTCGAAGTGCGCAACCCGCACCTGCGCGCCCCGCAGGTCACCTGGGCCACGCACGGCGGGCCGTTCGTCGCCGCCGTGGAGAACGGCCCCCTGTGGGCCACCCAGTTCCACCCCGAGAAGTCCGGCGACGCCGGAGCCCAGCTGCTGAAGAACTGGATCGGAACCCTCTGATGGCTACCGAGCTCGAACTCCTCCCCGCCGTCGACGTCCGCGACGGGCAGGCCGTCCGCCTCGTCCACGGCGAGTCCGGCAGCGAGACCTCCTACGGCTCCCCCCTCGAGGCCGCCCTCGCCTGGCAGTCCGCCGGCGCCGAGTGGCTGCACCTCGTCGACCTCGACGCCGCGTTCGGCACCGGCGACAACCGCGCACTGGTCCGCGAGGTCACCGAAGCGATGGACATCAAGGTCGAGCTGTCCGGCGGCATCCGCGACGACGACACCCTCGCCGCCGCCCTCGCCACCGGCTGCACCCGCGTCAACCTCGGCACCGCCGCCCTGGAGACCCCCGAGTGGGTCGCCAAGGTCATCGCCGAGCACGGCGACAAGATCGCCGTCGGCCTCGACGTACGCGGCACCACGCTGCGCGGCCGTGGCTGGACCCGCGACGGCGGCGACCTCTACGAGACCCTGGAGCGCCTGAACTCCGAGGGCTGCTCCCGCTACGTCGTCACCGACATCGCCAAGGACGGCACCCTCCAGGGCCCCAACCTGGAGCTCCTGAAGAACGTCTGCGCGGCGACCGACCGCCCGGTGGTCGCTTCGGGTGGCGTGTCGTCCCTGGACGACCTGCGCGCCATCGCCGAGCTCGTCCCGCTCGGCGTCGAGGGCTCCATCGTCGGCAAGGCGCTCTACGCCAAGGCGTTCACCCTGGAAGAGGCGCTCGCCGCCGTGGCGTCGTCATGAACGAGCGGCCTGTGCGGCGGATCGGTTCCGGCGGCCCGTGGGAGGAGGCCATCGGCTACTCCCGCGCCGTCGAACTGCCCAACGGCCTGGTCCTCGTCTCCGGCTGCACGTCCGTGGTCAACGGTGTCATCGACGCCGGCAACCCCTACGAGCAGGCGCTCAACGCCTTCGGCGTCGCCCTCGACGCCCTGAAGTCGGTCGGCCTCGGCCGCGAGCACGTCGTACGCACCCGCATGTACCTCACCCACGCGCGCGACGTGGACGATGTGGGCCGCGCCCACAAGGAGCTGTTCGACAAGGTGCGGCCCGCCGCGTCCATGCTCATCGTCTCCGGGTTCATCGACCCCAGCCTGGTCGTCGAGGTCGAGGTCGAGGCGTACCGGGGAGCTGACGCGTCATGACACTGGCGGTACGCGTCATCCCCTGCCTCGACGTCGACAACGGGCGCGTCGTCAAGGGCGTCAACTTCCAGAACCTGCGCGACGCCGGCGACCCCGTCGAGATGGCCAAGGTCTACGACGCAGAAGGCGCCGACGAACTGACCTTCCTCGACATCACCGCCTCCTCCGGCAACCGCGAGACCACCTACGACGTGGTGCGCCGCACCGCCGAGCAGGTCTTCATCCCGCTCACGGTCGGCGGTGGCGTCCGCGCGGCCGAGGACGTGGACAAGCTGCTGCGGGCCGGGGCGGACAAGGTCGGCGTCAACACCGCCGCGATCGCCCGTCCCGAGCTGATCCGGGAGATCGCGGAGCGCTTCGGGCGGCAGGTGCTCGTCCTCTCCGTCGACGCGCGGCGCACCGAGTCCGGCTCGTTCGAGGTCACGACCCACGGCGGACGCCGGTCCGCCGGGATCGACGCGGTCGAATGGGCCCACCAGGCCGCCGAGCTGGGCGCGGGCGAGATTCTGCTCAACTCGATGGACGCCGATGGCACGAAGGACGGCTACGACATCGAGATGATCGAGGCGGTGCGTCGGCACGTGTCCGTACCGGTGATCGCCTCGGGCGGCGCGGGGCGGCTCGAGCACTTTGCCCCGGCTGTCGGGGCGGGGGCGGACGCGGTGCTCGCGGCGTCGGTCTTCCACTTCGGGGATCTGCGGATCGGGGACGTGAAATCGGCGTTGCGTTCGGCGGGGCAGCCGGTGCGATAGCGCCGTGGCCTCGTAGGTCTCACCGCCGGGCGCGGCTCTCGTCGTTTCTGGTCGCGCAGTTCCCCGCGCCCCTGAAGGCTGCGGCTTCGCCGCGCCTCCATCAGGCGGTGCGTCTGCGGGCCGCGCCTTCGTCGGGTGGTGGGCCTGCGTGCGGCGTCTCCGGCCTGGGATGGTGCACGAAGTGCGCATCCCAGGGGCGCGGGGAACTGCGCGACCAGCCCCCACCGGGCCCGCGGCGGCGAACGAGACCCCGCCCCGCAGACGGATCCGCGTCCGACCAGCAGGCCTCGACCGGTGATTTCGCCGATGCACAACCAACCGGTCACCCCCCACCGTGGACGTCGTCAGAGACCACGGTGGCACCCCGGGACGGGCGCCACCCTCCCCCCCGAGAGGACCCGCATCGTGCTGAAGATGCGAACCCGTCTGATCAGAACAGGCCTCGCCACCCTGCTGGCCATAGGCGGCCTGGCCACATCGCAGGCCGTGACAGCCCAGGCCGCCCCCACCGCCGACAACCCCTACGAGCGCGGCCCCGCCCCCACCACGTCGAGCATCGAAGCACTGCGCGGCCCGTACTCCGTGTCGCAGACCAGCGTGTCGTCGCTGAGCGTCTCCGGCTTCGGCGGGGGAACGATCTACTACCCGTCGTCGACGGCGGACGGCACCTTCGGGGCGATCGCCGTCTCCCCGGGCTTCACCGCCTACCAGTCGTCGATCTCCTGGCTGGGCCCGCGCCTCGCCTCGCAGGGGTTCGTCGTCTTCACCATCGACACGAACACGACCCTCGACCAGCCCGACAGCCGGGGCCGTCAACTCCTCTCCGCACTCGACTACCTGACGCAGCAGAGTTCGGTGCGCGGCCGGATCGACAGCAGCAGGCTCGGGGTCATGGGGCACTCGATGGGCGGCGGTGGCACCCTCGAAGCCGCCAAGAGCAGGACCTCGCTGCAGGCGGCGATCCCGCTCACCGGCTGGAACACGGACACGACCTGGCCCGAGGTGAGGACGCCGACGCTCGTCGTGGGCGCGGACGGCGACACCATCGCGCCGGTCGCCACCCACTCCGAGCCGTTCTACCGGAACCTGCCGAGCTCCCTCGACAAGGCCTACCTGGAGCTGCGCGGCGCCACGCACTTCACCCCGAACAGCTCCAACACCACGATCGCGAAGTACAGCATCTCGTGGCTGAAGCGGTTCATCGACAACGACACCCGCTACGAGCAGTTCCTCTGCCCGCTGCCGTCGGCGAGCCTGACCATCGCGGAGTACCGGGGCAACTGCCCGCACACCTCGTGACGGTATGACGCCCTGTGCGTGAGCACAGTGTCCCCCGGCGCCGGTTGGGTCCGCTCCCAACCGGCGCTGCGGGCGCGGCGCATCGCTCGTACGGTGACGTAAGTGACCGCGAGACATGTCCTGTTGCTGACGGCCGCCGCCTACGCGAGCGACCCGGACGGGCCGTGGGTGGACGGCGGGCTCGTGCTGCGGGCCGCCGCGCGCGCCGGTCTCGGCCCCTCCGCCCTCGACGCCGCCGAACGCGCGGGCCTCGAACGCAGCCCCGACGGACGGCTGCGGCTCCCCGGCCGACGCGCCGTGTACGAGGCGGCGCACCCCGCCCGGCGCAGGGCCGCCCATCGCCTGCTGGCCGAAGCCGCCCTGGGGGAGCGGCTTCGGCCGGCAGGTCTCCTGCACCGGGCGCTCGCCGCGCCCTACCCGGACAGCGCGCTCGGCACCGAACTCGCCGCCGCCGCGCGGTTGCCCGGCCCCTCGCACGGGGAGCGGGCCACCGCTCTGGCTCACGCGGCGGGGCTCGCCGCCGATCCGGAGGTGCGTGCGGGGCGGTTCGTCGCCGCCGCCGACCAGGCCCGGCTCGCCGGTCGGCCGCACCGGGCCCGCGAACTCCTGGGCCGCATCGACGAGTTGACCCCGACCGATGCGGTGCGGGGCGCCGCCGCCCTCGTACGGGGGCTGCTCGCCCTGCGGGACGGGCCCATGGCCGACGCCCGCGCCTCGCTCCTCCTCGCCGCCCGGCTCTGCCCCGGCGAGCGCGCCCTCGACGCCCGGCTCGCCGCCGCGGAGGCCGCCTGGGCCCTGGGGGACGCCCTCGCGTACCAGGAGGCCGTCGCCGGGCAGCTGTCCGGCGCCGCCACCGCCCGCGCCTTCGGGCTCGGGATGGCCGCCGCGCTCGACGACCGGTACGCGGCCGGGCGGGTCACCCTGCGCCGGGTCGTCGCCGACGCGGCCGGCGCCGGGGCCCCCGACGCGTTGCTGCGGGCCGGGGCCGCCGCGCTCGTCGCCGGGGACGTCGAGGCCGCCTGCCGCCTCGGCAGCCGGGCCCTGGCCGCCGCCCGCGCCCTCGACGCGCGGCCCGAGCTGCCGCGCGCCCTCGAGCTGCTCGCGTACGGCGAGCTGCGCGCCGGGCGCCATGCCCGGGCCCGTACGCACGCCGAGGAAGGTCTGCGGGCCGCTCGCGCCGCCGGGCAGCGCAACGTCCTCGCCCATCAGCACGCCATCCTCGCCCTCGTCGCCTCCCTCGACAGCGACGCCGACACCGTCGCCCGGCACGCGGCGGCCGCGCAGGACATCGCCGCCCGGCACGGTCTCGTCCAAGCCGCCACGCTCGCCCAGTGGGCACTCGCCCGCGCCGATCTGGCCCGGGGGCGGGCGGCGGAGGCGGCGGCCCGGCTCGGGCCGCTCGTCCGTCCGGGGCCGCGCCAGGGGCACTTCGCGGTGCGGATGCTTGCCGTGCCCTGTTTCGTGGAGGCGGCGGTTTCCGCGGGTGACCTGGGGGCGGCGCGGGCGGCCGTCGCAGAGTTCAACGTCTGGGCCGACCGTGGCTACGACCCGCAGGCCGGGGCCCTGTTGGCCCGCTGCCAAGCCCTGCTGTCCGCCGGCGACCCGGTCCGCGCGGACGCCCGCTTCACCGAGGCGCTGGCCCGGCACGAGCGGGCGGGCGGGGACTTCGAGCGGGCCCGTACCGCCGAACTGCACGGTGAATGGCTGCGTCGCGCGCGTCGGCCCGCTCGCGCGCGCGTGCTGCTCCGCGATGCGCTGGTCGCCTTCGAGCGGTGCGGTGCGTCGGTCTGGGCGGTCCGTACCGCGGCGGAGTTGCGGGCGACTGGGGACGCCCCGTCCCACCCGGAGGCCCCGGGCAGGCTGTCGGAGCTGACCCCGCAGCAACTCCGCATAGCCCACTGCGTCGCAGACGGCGCCACCAACCGCGAGGTCGCCTCCCGCCTGTCCGTCAGCCCCCGAACGGTCGACCACCACCTCCGCAACGTCTTCGCCCAGCTGGGCGTCCGCTCCCGCGTGGAACTGGCCCGCCTGGTGGACCGGGCGGAGGCCACGAGGGCGCTGTAGGGCGCGCTCCGTCGTGCGGTGGGGCGGGGCCGTGCCCACGAGGGTGCTGTAGGGCGCGCTCTGTCGTGCGGTGGGGCGGGGCCGTGCCGGGGTGCCTCCTCGGCCGGATCGGTCTCATCCCCCTCGGTCCGCCATAGGCGGGTCGCCCGGCCCTGAATTCCCGCGGAGTCCTGCGGGGGCACCCCGGCACGTCCCCTCCGGTAGCAACGCGGGTGCGCCCCGGTGCCCCGTCCTGTCGCCGGACGCGACTCGGCCCGCGCAGCGACCCCGTCGGCCGTTTCACCATGTCGTTATCCCCAGGGGGCTGGAGACCGACCAGACGGTATGTCATTCTTCGGGGCCAGGACCGCTCCGGCACGTCCTGGTGAGCTGATCCGAGGAGGACCGTGATGCCCGCGCACCTCGTACGCCCCCGCCCCCACCCCCGGACCGGCGGAGCCACAACCGCCGGCACCGACCCGATCGCCGTACTGCGCCGCGCCGCGCTGCCCCTCATGGGCCAGATCCCCGTACTCACCGACCGGCTGACGGCCGAGCTGTACGCCAGGGTGCCCGCCTACCGCACCGCGATCGACACCGACCCCGGCGACGTACGCCGCGAGGTGCAGCGCTCCCTGCGGCACAGCGTCGCCTCTCTGCTCGACCCCGCCCGCTCCCGCGAAGCGGCCCGCGCCTGCACCGCCCGGATCGGCGCCGAACGCGCCGCCCGCGGCCTCCCCCTCGACGCCCTGGTGCACGCCTTCCGGCTCGGCGGCGCCCTGGTCTGGCAGGCCCTCGTCGACGAGGTCACCCGGCACCACCCGCGCGACGCGCACCTCCTCGTCCACCTCGCCGCCGACGTACGCGGCTTCGTCGACGAGCACTGCGCCTGCGTCACCGACGCCTACCACCGCGCCGAGCACGAACTGACCTGGCGCCGCGAGAACCGTCGCCGCCTCACGGCCGCCGCCCTGCTCGACGGCGCCACCCGCATCGCCGACCTGCCCGAGGCCGCCGCCGCCCTCGGCCTGCCCGAGCAAGGCCGCTACGCCGTCGTGCTCGTCGCCGGCGGCCAGCCCGTCGCGCCCCTCGCCGACGGCACCCGCACCGTCTGGCACCCGAGCCCCGACGCCGAGCGCGGCATCGTCGCCCTCGGCCCCCACGACGTACGGGAACTCGCCGCCCGCTGGCGCGGGTCGACCGCCCCCGGCGCAGGCGTCCGCATCGGCATCAGCTCCGCCGTCGAAGGGCTCGCCGGTGTCGGCGTCGCCCGGCGCCTCGCCGAGACCGCCCTGCGGATCTGCCCCGCGGGCGGCGGCACCGTACTCCTCGACGACGAACTGCCCGCCGCGCTCGTGGCCGGGGCCCCCGCGCTCGGCACGCTCCTCGTCGACCAGGTGCTCGGCCCGTTGCGCGCCCTGCCCCCCGTGGACGGCGCCCTGCTGCTCGACACCCTCACCGCATGGCTGGACTGCGACGGGTCGGCCCAGCGCGCGGCCACCCGCCTCTACTGTCACCGCAACACGGTTCTCAACCGGCTGCGCCGCTGCGAACAGCTCACCGGGCGCAGCCTCACCCGTCCGACCGACCTCGTGGAGCTGGCGCTCGCCCTGCACGCCCATCGGCTGCGGGCGGACGGGTCCGTCGCTACAGGCCCAGCGCCTTCGTCTCGCTCAGCTGGGTGATCGCCGTCTTGTCGCCGTCCAGTTCCACGTTCGCCGCGTCCTGGCGGCCGAACGCGTACATCAGCAGCTCCGACGGTTCGCCGGTCACCGTCACCACCGGCGCGCCCCGGTGCGCCACCGCCGTCTGGCCGTCCGGGCGGCGCAGGACCAGGCCGACCGGTGCCTTGCGGCCCATCACCCGGGCCATTCGTTCCAGGCGGGACCAGAGCACCTCGGAGAAGACCGGGTCGAGCTCGCGCGGCGACCAGTCGTGCTGAGCGCGCCGCACGTCCTCGGCATGGACGTAGAACTCGACCACGTTCGCCGCCTCGTCGAGCTGCTTGAGGGCGAACGGCGAGAACCGCGGCGGTCCCGTCCGGATCAGCTGGATCAGTTCCTCGTACGGCTTCTCCGCGAACTCGTTCTGCACCCGCTCCAAGCGGGGGGCGAGCTGCTTGACCAGGGTGCCGCCGGCCGCGTCGGGCCGGCGCTCGCGCACCACTACGTGCGCCGCCAGGTCGCGGGCGGTCCAGCCCTCGCACAGGGTGGGGGCCTCAGGGCCCGCGGCCTCCAACAGATCGGCGAGGAGAAGTCGTTCACGCTTGGCATGGGTCGACATGGACGCAACCCTACGACCGCCCGCACCGTCCGGACAGTGGACGCCCCGGGGGAGTCCCGTCACAGCGCGGCACAATGGCCCTATGAGCGACACGTCCCGGTCCAGCAGTCTCGACCCCGCCATCGCCGCCCGCCTCAAGCGCAGCGCCGACGGCCTGGTTCCCGCCATCGCCCAGCAGTACGACACCGGCGAGGTCCTGATGCTCGGCTGGATGGACGACGAGGCGCTGCACCGCACCCTCACCACGGGCCGCTGCACCTACTGGTCGCGCAGCCGCCGCGAGTACTGGGTCAAGGGCGACACCTCCGGCCACTTCCAGCACGTGAAATCCGTGGCCCTCGACTGCGACGCCGACACGG
The DNA here is from genome assembly GCF_044332585.1 of Streptomyces sp. NPDC016845. NCBI lineage: Bacteria > Bacillati > Actinomycetota > Actinomycetes > Kitasatosporales > Streptomycetaceae > Streptomyces > Streptomyces sp. NPDC016845. The sequence goes on from NZ_JBIRPI010000002.1 coordinate 625,914, forward strand.
TGCTCGTCCAGGTCGACCAGGTGGGGGCCGCCTGCCACACCGGCGCCCGTACCTGCTTCGACGCCGATCAGCTGCCAGTGATCTCCCCTGCCGCGTAAGACCTAAGCTCCTCCCATGGATCTCGAGACCTTTCGCAAGCTCGCGACCGACCGCCGAGTGATTCCCGTCAGCCGCAAGCTCCTCGCGGACGGCGACACGCCCGTCGGTCTCTACCGCAAGCTCGCCGCAGAGCGGCCCGGCACGTTCCTCCTGGAGTCCGCGGAGAACGGGCGCTCCTGGTCCCGGTACTCCTTCGTCGGAGTCCGCTCCGCCGCCACGCTCACTTCCCGGGACGGGCAGGCCCACTGGCTGGGCACTCCGCCGGTCGGCGTCCCCGTCGACGGCGACCCCCTCGCCGCCCTGCGCGCCACCATCGAGGCCCTGCACACCCCGCGCTACGAAGGGCTCCCGCCGTTCACCGGCGGCATGGTCGGCTACCTCGGCTACGACATCGTGCGCCGCCTGGAGAAGATCGGCCCCGGCGAGCGGGACGACCTGCGACTCCCTGAACTGACCATGCTGCTCACCAGCGATCTCGCGGTCCTCGACCACTGGGACGGTTCTGTCCTGCTCATCGCCAACGCCATCAACCACAACGACCTCGAAACGGGTGTGGACGAGGCCTACGCCGATGCCGTGGCCCGTCTCGATGCCATGGAGGCCGATCTCGGCAAGCCGGCGCACACCGCCCCCGCCGCGCTCCCGCCCTCCGAACTGCCCGACTTCACCGCGCTGTGGGGCGGCGAGCAGTACCAGGAGGCCGTCGAGGACATCAAGGAGCGCATCCGGGCCGGTGAGGCGTTCCAGGTCGTGCCCTCGCAGCGGTTCGAGACGCCGTGCACCGCCAGCGCGCTCGATGTCTACCGTGTGCTCCGCGCCACCAATCCGTCCCCGTACATGTATCTCTTCCGGTTCGACGGGTTCGATGTCGTCGGCTCATCGCCCGAGGCCCTCGTCAAGGTCGAGGACGGACGTGCTCTTCTCCATCCCATCGCCGGGACCCGGCCGCGCGGCGCCACTCCGCAGGGCGACCAGGCGCTCGCCGACGAGCTGCTCGCCGACCCCAAGGAGCGCGCCGAGCACCTCATGCTCGTCGACCTCGGCCGCAACGACCTCGGGCGGGTCTGCGAACCCGGCTCCGTCGAGGTCGTCGACTTCATGTCCATCGAGCGGTACTCGCACGTCATGCACATCGTCTCGACGGTGACGGGCCAGGTCACCGCCGACCGCACCGCCTTCGACGTGCTCACCGCCTGCTTCCCGGCCGGGACCCTCTCCGGCGCCCCCAAGCCGCGCGCGATGCAGATCATCGACGAACTCGAACCCTCCCGGCGCGGTCTGTACGGCGGCTGCGTCGGCTATCTCGACTTCGCCGGGGACTCCGACACCGCCATCGCCATCCGTACCGCCCTCCTTCGCGACGGCACCGCGTACGTGCAGGCCGGGGCGGGTGTCGTCGCCGACTCCGACCCCGTCGCCGAGGACACCGAGTGCCGCAACAAGGCCGCCGCCGTGCTCCGCGCCGTCCACACCGCCAACCGCATGGGCACCGTGGGAACCGGTGTGAAGTGACCCACGCCTCCCGCTCCCGGTACACACACAGGTGTGCGGACAGGCGATAGTGGAGTACGTGACTGCTGTACCGCACCCCCGAACCGAAGCCGCCGAGACCGCCGGGCCGAGCAAGAACGGCCGCCGCAGCCTCGGCATCGCCCTGCTCTTCGGTGCCGCGGGCGCCGCGGTCGCGCTGCTCGCGTCCCGGCAGGAGTGGTGCTCCGGCGTCGCCGCCGTCGCCGGCGGGAAGCTGCCGCTGACCGCCAAGGGCAGCGACGTCACCGGCGTCCCCGCGGCCCTCGCCATAGTGGGCCTCGCCGCCCTGGTCGCCGTCTTCGCGGTGCGCAAGGCGGGCCGCGTCCTGGTCGCCGCCCTGCTCGCGCTGAGCGGCGCGGGCGCCGTGGCCGCCGCGGTCCTCGGCGCCGACGACAGCGCCGCCCTCGACGAGAAGGCCGCCCAGGCCTCCGGCGGCGCGACGACCGGCATCGACGCCCTCTCCCACACCGCCTGGCCCTACGTCGCCGCCGGCGGCGGCGCCCTCCTCCTCATCGCCGGGATCCTCGCCGTCGTCTACGGCGCCGCCTGGCCCTCGATGGGCGGCCGCTACGAACGCGACGGCACCCCTCGCCCCCGTAGGCAGAAGGCCCTCGACCCGGACCGCCCCGAGGACCTCTGGAAGGCCCTGGACCGCGGCGAGGACCCGACGGGCACTGCCTGACCCCGGGTTAGTCCCGCACGCGCGCGTGCGGGAGAATGGAACCGGAGAGCAGAGCCGTACGCCCTGCGTACGCAGAGGCCATAAGCAACGAGGAGCAAGCCATGGCGGACAAGAGCCACGGACACACCCCGGCCGCCTGGACCGGTGTCATCATCGCCTTCATCGGGTTCATCGTCGCCGGCACCTTCATGGTGATGGCCAACGTGGTGGGTTTCTGGGTCGGCATGGCACTGCTGCTCCTCGCCGCGGTCGTCGGCGGCATCATGAGCATGGTGGGCCTCGGCAAGCCCAAGCGCGCCGAGCTGGATGTCGCGGGCCACGCCGTGGGTTCGCAGGGCTGACACGCCGGACACATCCGGCACCTCCGCCGCGGAAAAGGGGCGGGCGGCGACACGATCGCCGCCCGCCCCTTTCGTGTGTCGCCGGGGGGCGGAGCGCGCGGTCCCGTAGGACAATCTCCGGGTGACCGTGCAGACGACCCGCACCGCCCGCTTCGGCCCGCTGCGCCGCACCGCGGTCCCGCTTGGCATCCTCGCCGGTGTCGCGGCGGCCTTCGCCTACGTCGGCGCCGTCGACCCCAGCGAGGCGGGCCACTACCCCGCCTGCCCGCTCCTGGCCGCCACCGGTGTCCTCTGCCCCGGCTGCGGTGGCCTGCGCAGCGCCCACGCGCTCGTCCACGGCGACCTGGGCGGCGCCCTCGCCGCCAACGCCCTCGCCGTCGTCGGCTACGCGCTGTTCGTCGTGGTGTGGGCCGTATGGGTGACACGCGCGGCTCGCGGACGGCCCGTCGGCCTCGCCCTCTCCCGCGTGCACCTGTGGACGCTCGGCGCCGTCGTCACCGTCTTCACCGTTGTCCGGAACCTGCCCCCCGGTGGCTTCCTACGCCCTTGATCACCGACATTTGTCCAGGTAGTGAGAGTGCGGTCAACCGGATGCGGAGCCTCGGCGCTCCTGCGGATACCATCACAGTGACCGGTCGGTTGCTCAAAGAACCGAATTGCAGGAAAGGAAGTCCGCCCGCGTGAGTGTGCTCGACGAGATCATCGACGGTGTCCGTGCCGACCTCGCGGAACGGCAGGCGCGGGTCGGCCTCGACGAGCTCAAGGAGCGCGCGGCCAAGGCACCCGCCGCCAAGGACGGGGTCGCGGCGCTGCGCGGCGACGGCGTCAAGGTCATCTGCGAGGTCAAGCGGTCCAGCCCGTCCAAGGGCGCGCTCGCCGCGATCGCCGACCCGGCGGCCCTCGCCGCCGACTACGAGGCGGGCGGCGCCGCCGTCATCTCCGTCCTCACGGAGCAGCGGCGCTTCGGCGGCTCCCTCGCCGACCTGGAGGCCGTCCGCGCCAAGGTGGACATCCCGGTCCTGCGCAAGGACTTCATCGTCACCTCGTACCAGCTGTGGGAGGCCCGCGCGTACGGCGCCGACCTCGCCCTGCTGATCGTCGCCGCCCTGGACCAGCCGGCCCTGGAATCCCTCATCGAGCGCGCCGAGTCCATCGGCCTCACGCCGCTCGTCGAGGCGCACGACGAGGACGAGGTGGAGCGGGCCGTCGACGCCGGGGCCAAGGTCATCGGCATCAACACCCGCAACCTCAAGGACCTGTCCGTGGACCGCGGCACCTTCGAGCGCGTCGCCCCGGACATCCCGGACCACATCGTCAAGGTGGCCGAGTCCGGCGTGCGCGGCCCGCACGACCTCATCGCGTACGCCAACGCGGGCGCGGACGCCGTTCTCGTCGGCGAGTCCCTGGTGACCGGCCGCGACCCGCGCTCCGCCGTCTCCGACCTCGTCGCCGCGGGCGCGCACCCGGCCCTCCGCCACGGACGGGGCTGACCCGCACGATGCCCATCGCCGCCCGCCTCGCCCCCGGCTGCCGCCCCCGCGGCTGCCGGGCGCCTGCGCGGCGCGTGCATGGTCGCCGGGTGCGCTATGTCATCGGCGACGAGCCGGGCCAAGTGAACGGGATGCGATGGCCAGCGCCCCGCTAGGGGCGCGGGGAACGGCGCGACGAGCCACGACGTCGCGACAGTCGGACGAATCGTCTGCCATCAACGGCGCGTAGCCGTCCTCCCCCCGGCGGGGGGTTGCTCGCGCAGTTCCCCGCGCCCCTGGCGGGGTCGATCGCATCCCATGATCACCCCATCACGCCATGCGAGGTTGAGGCATGCCCAGCGAGTACTTCCACCCCGACCCGGACGGTCAGGTCCCCAGCGCCGAAGGCTACTTCGGCGCGTTCGGCGGCAAGTTCATCCCGGAGGCGCTCGTCGCCGCCGTGGACGAGGTCGCCGTCGAGTACGACAAGGCCAAGAACGACCCCGAGTTCGCCCGCGAGCTCGACGACCTCATGGTCAACTACACCGGCCGCCCGAGCAGCCTCACCGAGGTGCCCCGGTTCGCCGGGCACGCCGGCGGAGCCAGGATCTTCCTCAAGCGCGAGGACCTGAACCACACCGGCTCCCACAAGATCAACAACGTGCTCGGTCAGGCCCTGCTGACCAAGCGCATGGGCAAGACCCGCGTCATCGCCGAGACCGGCGCGGGCCAGCACGGCGTCGCCACGGCCACCGCCTGCGCCCTGTTCGGCCTCGAATGCACCATCTACATGGGCGAGATCGACACCCAGCGCCAGGCGCTGAACGTGGCCCGTATGCGCATGCTCGGCGCCGAGGTCATCGCCGTGAAGTCCGGCAGCCGCACGCTGAAGGACGCCATCAACGAGGCGTTCCGCGACTGGGTCGCCAACGTCGACCGCACGCACTACCTCTTCGGGACCGTGGCGGGACCGCACCCGTTCCCCGCCATGGTCCGCGACTTCCACCGCGTCATCGGCGTCGAGGCCAGGCGGCAGATCCTGGAGCGCGCCGGACGGCTGCCGGATGCCGCCATCGCCTGCGTCGGCGGCGGCTCGAACGCCATCGGCCTCTTCCACGCCTTCATCCCGGACGCGGACGTCCGCCTCGTCGGCTGCGAACCCGCGGGCCACGGCGTCGAGACGGGCGAGCACGCGGCGACCCTGACCGCGGGCGCCCCCGGCATCCTGCACGGCTCCCGCTCCTACGTCCTCCAGGACGAGGAGGGCCAGATCACCGAGCCGTACTCGATCTCGGCCGGCCTGGACTACCCGGGCATCGGCCCCGAGCACGCCTACCTCAAGGACAGCGGACGCGGCGAGTACCGCGCCGTCACCGACGACGCCGCGATGCGGGCCCTGCGCCTGCTTTCGCGCACCGAGGGCATCATCCCGGCCATCGAGTCCGCGCACGCGCTCGCCGGGGCCCTGGAGGTCGGCAAGGAGCTGGGCCCGGACGGGCTGATCGTCGTCAACCTGTCCGGTCGCGGTGACAAGGACATGGACACCGCCGCCCGTTACTTCGGCCTCTACGACGAGGGTGCCGACGCCGAAGTCGCGGCCGACGCCGCCGACACCGCCGAGATCGAGGGGGACGCCAAGTGAGCGGGAACATCCAGCTGTTGAACGACACCCTGGCCGGCGCCAGGGCCGAGGGCCGCGCCGCCCTCATCGCCTACCTGCCCGCCGGGTTCCCGACGGTCGACGGCGGCATCGAGGCCATCAAGGCCGCCTTCGACGGCGGCGCCGACGTGGTCGAGGTGGGCCTGCCCCACTCCGACCCGGTGCTCGACGGGCCGGTCATCCAGACCGCCGACGACATCGCGCTGCGGGGCGGCCTCAAGATCAAGGACGTCATGCGCACGGTCCGCGAGACCCACGCGGCCACCGGCAAGCCCGTCCTCGTCATGACGTACTGGAACCCCATCGACCGCTACGGCATCGAGCGGTTCACCGCCGAGCTCGCCGAGGCGGGCGGCGCCGGCTGCATCCTGCCCGACCTGCCCGTGCAGGAGTCGGCGACCTGGCGCGAGCACGCGGAGAAGCACGGTCTCGCGACCGTCTTCGTCGTCGCGCCCAGCAGCAAGGACGAGCGGCTCGCCACCATCACCGCCGCCGGTTCCGGCTTCGTCTACGCCGCTTCGCTCATGGGCGTCACCGGCACCCGCGAGTCCGTCGGCAACCAGGCCCAGGACCTCGTACGCCGCACCAAGGCCACCACGGACCTGCCGGTCTGCGTCGGCCTCGGCGTCTCCGACGCCAAGCAGGCCAAGGAGGTCGCCTCCTTCGCCGACGGCGTCATCGTCGGCTCCGCGTTCGTGAAGCGGCTGCTCGACGCCGAGGACGAGGCGTCGGGCCTCAAGGCGGTCCGGGAGCTCGCCGGTGAACTCGCGGCGGGCGTCAGGGGCAACGCTTAGTCGCCTTCATCACCTTGGTCGCTATATGGGTGATGTCACCCGTATGGGTGGAAGTGGGCCGGGGAGGCACGCTCGTGCCTCCCCGGTTCGTTGGCGCAGGTGTGAGCGAGAAGAACCGTGAGGGAAAGCGCGCGGCCCGGGACCGGCTGGCCGAGGAGCGCGAGAAGCGACGAGTCGCCGAGAAGCGGCGCCGCACATTGATCGTGTCCGCGGCCGTGGTCTGCGTGCTCGGCCTGGCCGCCGTGATCGGCGTCGTGGCCGCCAATTCCGGCGACGACAGTTCCGGGGAGTCGTCCGGCTCGGTCGCGGCACCCAAGGGCGCCGCGGGCAAGAACAGCCTGGCGGTCCCGGTCGGCAAGGACAGCGCCAAGTCGACGCTCACGGTGTGGGAGGACTTCCGCTGCCCCGCCTGCAAGTCCTTCGAGGACGGATTCCGTTCCACCATCAATGAGCTGACCGACGCCGGACAGCTGAAGGCCGAGTACCACACGGTCGCGCTCATCGATTCGAACATGGGCGGCAGCGGCTCCCTGCGCGCGGGGAACGCGGCGGCGTGCGCGCAGGACGCGGGCAAGTTCACCGCGTACCACGACGTGCTCTTCGAGAACCAGCCGAAGGAGACCGACGACACCTTCTCGGACAACGGCAAGCTGATCGACCTGGCCGGAAAGGTCGACGGCCTGGTCACGGACTCCTTCAAGTCCTGTGTGAACGACGGCAGGCACGACGGCTGGATCAAGAAGTCCTACAAGGCGTTCCAGGACGCGGGGCACAAGGGCACCCCGACGGTGCTGCTCAACGGCAAGAACCTCATGGACGACCAGTCCATGACCCCGGCCAAGCTGAAGAAGACGGTTCAGGACGCCGCCGAGTAGCCGCTCGCTCCCCAGGTGCTTGTTATGGAGACGTAGCCGGGCTGGCGGACGTGTCCCCGGCCCGGCACGGTAGCGTCGACCCTGCCATGGAACTTGCCTACATCCCCAGTCCGTCGCAGGGCGTGGTCCACCTCGGGCCCATCCCGCTGCGCGGCTACGCGTTCTGCATCATCATCGGCGTCTTCGTGGCCGTCTGGCTCGGCAACAAGCGCTGGGTCGCCCGCGGCGGGCAGCCCGGCACGGTCGCCGACATCGCGGTCTGGGCAGTGCCGTTCGGCCTGGTCGGCGGGCGCCTCTACCACGTGATCACGGACTACGAGCTGTACTTCAGCGACGGCCGCGACTGGGTCGACGCCTTCAAGATCTGGGAAGGCGGCCTCGGTATCTGGGGCGCCATCGCGCTCGGCGCGGTCGGCGCCTGGATCGGCTGCCGCCGCCGTGGCATCCCGCTCCCCGCCTGGGCCGACGCCCTCGCTCCCGGCATTGCCCTCGCCCAGGCCATCGGCCGTTGGGGCAACTGGTTCAACCAGGAGCTGTACGGCCGCAAGACCGATCTTCCGTGGGCTCTCAAGATCACCTCGAACACGGACGGGCGGGTGCCCGACACCTACCACCCGACGTTCCTGTACGAGTCCCTGTGGTGCATCGGCGTCGCTGTCCTAGTCATCTGGGCCGACCGCAGGTTCAAGCTCGGGCACGGGCGGGCGTTCGCGCTCTACGTCGCGTCGTACTGTGTCGGGCGCTTCTGGATCGAGTACATGCGCGTGGACGACGCCCATCACATCCTCGGGCTGCGTCTCAACAACTGGACGGCACTTCTCGTCTTCCTGCTCGCCGTCGTTTACCTCGTGGTTTCGGCCAGGACGCGGCCGGGGCGCGAGGAGATCGTCGAGCCGGAGAGGCCTGGGGCGCCTGAGAAGGCCGAGGCCGAGGCGGCTGAAGAGGACGCCGACGCCGAGGACCCGGCCGCGGAGAAGGACCTGGGGGAGAAGGACCTGGGGAAGAAGGACACCGCTGACGCCGAGAAGACCTGAGGGCTGTCGGTCGTACGTGGATGAGGGCGCCGGGCCGGTCGGTCCGGCGCCCTCTCTTGTCGGCCCCCCTCAGACGCCGGAGCGGCTCCGGGCGCGTTCCGCGAGCGACAGGACCCGTTCCGCGCCCGCCACCACCGCCGCGTCCACGAACCGTCCGTCCGGCAGCGCCAGCGCCCCCGCGTCGGTCGACGCGGCCTGGACGATCTCCTGGGCCGCCGCCACCTCCGCCGACGTCGGGCGGAACGCCTCCTCGATCACCGGGAGCTGGCGCGGGTGGATCGCCGTACGGCCGAAGAAGCCGAGCGCACGGCCCTCCGCGCAGGAACGGGCCAGGCCCTCCGCGTCACGGACGTCCGGGTACACCGACTGCGGCGGCGGCGGCAGATGCGCCGCGCGGGCGGCGACCACGGCGCGGCCGCGCACCCAGGCGAGACCCCGCGCGTCCGCGACACCGAGGTCGGCGCGGAGGTCCGCCTCGCCGAGCGCGACGCCGTGCACGGCCGGGTGCGAGGCGATGTCGTAGGCGTGCTCGACGCCGAGCGCGGATTCGAGGAGGGCGTAGAGGGGTGGGGCGGCCGCGTCGGCCCAGTTCGCGACCTTGGTCAAGGTCTCCCGGTCGTGCACCTTCGGCAGGCGCAGGGCGCCCAGGCCGGGGAGCGGGGCGAGGCGGCGTACCTCCCGCTCCGCCAGTGGGCCGTCCAGGGCGTTCACGCGGACGTGCACCGGCAGCGGGGGGCGGCCCGTGAGCAGCTCCGCCGTCGCGTCGAGCGCGTACGCCTTGCGGTCGGGGGCGACGGCGTCCTCCAGGTCGACGAGGATCACGTCGGCGCGGGAGCGCAGCGCCTTAGCGACCACGTCGGGGCGGTCGCCGGGGACGTACAGCCACGTCAGGTACGGACAGCTCATACCGCACCAGCCTCCCTCAGGGACGCGATCTCCGCCTCCGACAGGCCGAGGCCGGCGAGGAGCTCGTCCGTGTCCGCGCCGTGCGGGCGGCCCGTCCAGCGGATCGCGCCCGGCGTCTCGGAGAGGCGGAAGAGCACGTTCTGCATCTTGACCGTGCCGAGGTCCGGGTCGGGTAGTTCCGTGATCGTGCGCAGGGCCTGGTACTGCTCGTCCTGGAGGACGTCGCGGATGTCGTAGACCGGGGCGATCGCCGCCTGCGCCTCCTCGAACGCCGCCACCACCTCGTCCCGGGTGTGCGCCGCGATCCAGCCGCCGACCGCCGCGTCCAGCTCGTCCGCGTGCCCGGCCCGGCCCGAGCCCGTCGCGAACCAGTCCTCCTCGATGAACTCCGGGCGCCCCACCAGGCGCATCACCCGCTCCGCGATCGACTGCGCCGAGGTCGACACCGCGACCCACTTGTCGTCGCTCGTGCGGTAGGTGTTGCGGGGCGCGTTGTTCGTCGAGCGGTTGCCGGTGCGCGGCTGGACGTAGCCGAGCTGGTCGTACCAGGTGGCCTGCGGGCCGAGGATCGCCAGCATCGGCTCGATGATCGCCATGTCGACGACCTGGCCGCGGCCCGTCGCGTCCCGGGCGCGCAGCGCCGCCATCACCGCGTACGACGTCGCCAGCGCCGCGATCGAGTCGGCCAGGCCGAACGGGGGGAGCGTCGGCGGGCCGTCCGGCTGGCCCGTGATCGCCGCGAAGCCGCTCATCGCCTCCGCGAGCGTGCCGAACCCCGGGCGGCGGGCGTACGGGCCGAACTGGCCGAAGCCCGTCACGCGGGCCAGGACCAGGCCCGGGTTGGCGGCGCTCAGCTCGTCCCAGCCCACATTCCACTTCTCCAGCGTGCCGGGGCGGAAGTTCTCGATGACGACGTCCGATTCCGCCGCCAGTCCGAGGAGGACCTCGCGGCCTTCGGGGAGGGAGAGGTCGAGGGTGAGGTTCCTCTTGTTGCGGCCCAGGTGTTTCCACCACAGGCCCACGCCGTCCTTCGACGGGCCGTGGCCGCGGGACGGGTCCGGCTTGCGCGGGTGCTCGATCTTGACGACCTCGGCGCCGAAGTCGCCGAGCATCGTGGCGCAGAGGGGGCCGGCGAAGAGGGTGGCCAGGTCCAGGACGCGTAGGCCCTTCAACGGGCCCTCGTTGTTTCGTGGATCGTGGGCTTCGTGGGCTTCGTGGGCTTCGTGGGCTTCGTGGGCTTCGTGCGGTTCGCGTGGTCGGGGGGTGTTCTCAGTCATGGTGTGGCCTCCTGCGTCAGCCTGGCCAGTTCGTCGAAGCCGATGCCGTCGAAAGCGGCGACCGTGGTCGCCAAGCGGTTCTTCAGCGGCGCTGTCCATCGCTCGCCGAGCGCCGCGGGGACGCCTGCCAGCAGGCCCGCGATCGAGCCCGCCGTCGCGCCGTTGGAGTCCGTGTCCCAGCCGCCCGACACCGCACGGCAGATCGAGCCCTCGAAGTCGCCGTCGGCGTGGGTGAGGGCCGCGGCGAGCAGGGCCGCGTTGGGGAGGACGTGGACCCAGTGGTGGGTGGGGGCGTACGTGGCGTGCAGGGCGTCCACGACCTCGTCGAAGTGCTGGTGCTCGTCGGCCAGTCGGATGCCGAGAGCGATCGCCCGCGCGTAGCGGCTCGCCGGGGGGATGACCGTCAGGCCCGTGCGGAGCGCTTCGTGGACGGTCGTCGTGCCCGTGGCCGCCGACGCGATCACCGCCGCCGTGAACATCGCGCCGTAGACGCCGTTCGCCGTGTGCGTCAGTACCGCGTCACGGTGCGCCTGTTCGGCCGCTCGCGCCGGGTCGCCCGGGTTCGTCCAGCCGAAGACGTCCGCTCTGATCTGGGCGCCGATCCACTCGCGGAAGGGGTTGCGGTACGTGGCGGTCGCGGGCGGTTCGATGCCGTCCAGGAGGTTGCGGTACGCCACCCGCTCCGCGGTGAACGTGCGGCCCGCCGGGAGCTCGTCCAGCCACAGTTTCGCCACGTCGGTGGTGGTGAAGTCCGGGCCGTGGCGCTGGAGCAGGAGCAGGCCGAGCAACGGGTAGTTGAGGTCGTCGTCCTCGGGCATGCCGTCGATGTTCTCGGCCAGGGACGTGGGGGCCGAACGGCGGTTCCAGGGGTGGGCGGCCGCCGTTTCCGGGTCGAGGCCGATCTCTGTGAAGTAGGTGGTCAGAGGCCAGTTGCCGGTGGATCTCGCCAGCGCCCGGATGCCATGCAGTGGGAGCTTTTCGACTGGTTTGCCCAGAAGGCAGCCCACTGCTCGGCCCAGCCATGCCGCGTGCAGCGCGTCGTACGAGGTGGATGAAAGGGGGAGGGCCGGCCAGTCCGGGCAGGCCGCCTTGATCGCCGCGAGGCCGGTGGGTTCGGCGGATGCCAGGGGGGACGGCAGCGAGGCAAGTTCGTCCAGCAAAGCCCCGGCCAGGTCGCGCAGCGCCGGGTCGCCGGTCGCCTGTGACGCGCCCGCCCGGTCCGGCGCCAGGTGGCCGCCCGCCTTCAGCCAGCGCTGTTCGATCTCCGACGCGTCCCTGCCGTCCTGTGCCGCCCGGCGCAGTTCGTGGCCCAGCAGATCCTCGGGCTGTACCCAGGTCAGACGTAGCATCGCCGTCCTCACAGCCCCGCGATCGCCGCGAACGCCGACTCGTGGGCGCGGCGCCGCTCCAGGTCCCGGATGTGGACCTCGCGGGTGACCCGGGTGAGGGCCGCCGCCGGGGCGTGCAGGTCCAGCTTGCTGGCCCGCGCCACCTCCGCGCTCCACTCCTTCGGCACCGCGCCCTCCCCGTACAGCGCCCCCACGATCGCGCCGCTCATCGTCGCGATCGAGTCGCAGTCCCTGCCGTAGTTGACCGAACCGAGCACCGTCTGCCGGAAGTCGCCCGCTCCGACAAGCAGCATCCCGAGCGCGATCGGGAGTTCCTCGATCGCGTGCAGGCGGGAGGGGCGGCGGGCGCCGAGCGACGGCTTGCGGTAGTCGGGGCCGACCGTGTCGAAGGGGGTGACCGCCTCCCGGAGAGGGGCCAGGGCCTCCTCGAAGTCGGTGAAGCGGGTCGCTGTTTCGCAGACCGCTTCTATTGCCGACCTCGTGCCGTCCTTCGCCAGGGACAGCGCGTCCTCCACCACCGTGTGGGGCGTCGCGTCCGGCTTGTACGCCGCCGCCACCGCCGCCGCGAACACGGCCGCCGCCTCCCTGCCGTAGGAGCTCTGGTGCGCGCCCGCCACGTCCAGCGCCTCCTCGTACGCCTTCAGCGGGTTGCCCGCGTTCACCGCGCCCACCGGCGCCATGTACATCGCCGCGCCGCAGTTCACGATGTTGCCCACACCTGCCTCCCGCGGGTCCACGTGGCCGTAGTGGATCCGCGCCACGATCCACTTCTCCGCCAGGAAGATGCGCTGGAGGGGGAGCGCCTCCGCCTCCAGCTCCGGGATCCAGCGCGGTGTCGTGATCAGATCCGGGACGAGGTGGTCCGCCACGGCGTACGCGTCCAGGTGGTCGCGGACCTTCTCGTAGACGCGGATCAGCGCGTGGGTCATGAGCGTGTCGTCCGTTACGTGGCCGTCGCCCTTGTGGTACGGGGCGATCGGGCGGGCCGTCCTCCACTCGTCCTTGTAGAACGGCTCCACGATGCCGCGCACCCTGCCGCCGTGCCGCTCCGCGATCGCCTCCGGCGTCCAGCCCTCGACCGGGCCGCCGAGCGCGTCGCCCACCGCCGCGCCCACCAGGGCGCCTGTGGTGCGGTCCGCCAGGGAAGGGAGGGAAGGGAGGGAAGGGTTGGTGGGGGTGGACGTCGGGGTCATTTCTGGGTTCCTTCCGGGGTGGGACTGGGGGAGGGGGTGTCGCGCGTCGTTGTGTGAGTTGCCGCCAGGCGTGCCGCCAGCTCCGTCAGGTCCGTGCCCGCCAAGCGGGGCAGCGCGCAGCCCGCCAGCGTCCGGCACGCCTCCCGCCAGCTCCTCGGGAGCGCGTCCGCGCCGCCGATCGCGCCGGTCAGCGCACCGGCCAGCGCGGGGGCCGAGTCCGCCACCCGGGACAGGCACGCGGTCGTCGGCACCGCCTCGGTGACCGCGCCCGCCGCCGCCGTCGCCACCGCCAGCGCCACGGGGACCGTCTCCGCGGCCGCGATCCCGTAGCTGTAGACGTGGTCGACGATCTCGTGCTCGAGTACCGGGACGAGTGCGAACGCGTTGCCCGGCAGGCCCGGGCGGGCGGCCGCGGTCGCCCTGCCGAGCTCCACGGCGCGGTGTGCGTTGCGGTGGATCTCCGTGCCCTCGGGGAGCTGGGCCAGCGCCGCGTCCACGCAGGTCTCCACGGGGGCGCCGCCGAGGGCCGTCGCCACGGCTGCCGCCACCGCTCGCGCGCCGTGCACACCGTCGCCGTCCTGGGTGTAGCGGGCGTCGAACTCGGCCAGGTCCGCCGCGCTGTGCGGGTCCGACGGGTGGACCGTCGCGAGGACCGCCGCACGTACGCAGGCCGCGTCGTCGAAGTAGTGGGGGTTGTCGTGGCCCGTCGCGGGAGGGCGCAGGCCCGCGGCCAGGTTGCCGAGACCTGCCCGTACGGAGATGCGGGCCCGGAGCGGTATCTCCGCCGACTCGATCTCGTCGGCGCGGGCCGCTGCCGCGGCGATCTCGTCGGCCAGGGTGTTCCAGGCGAGGGCCAGTGCGGAGCGGACGCGGTGGTCAGCGGGGAGGTCGCCCAGGCCGTCGGCGTACGCGTCGAGGACGGCGGTCGCGGTGAACGCGGCCCATTCCGCGTCGTCGGAGGGGCCCAGGCGGAGGGGTTCGGGGGGCTGGTTCAGGGCGATCGGGACGGGGAGGGTGGTGGTGGCGTTCTGCTCGGCGAAGGTGTCGAGTTCGCGGGTGAGGCGGCGGGTCCAGTCGGGGAGCCGTGCCGCGCGGTGCCGTCCCGACGGCCAGCCGGCCGCGTCGCCGGCGGCGATCCCCAGGAGCAGGCCTTCGATGCGGGCGGCGATGTCGGCCGGGGCGCCGGCGCCGCCTCTGACGGTGCTGCTCATGGGGAGCCTCTCGGTGGTGCGGGTGGGGGTGGGGGTGGGGGTGGGGGTGCTGTCGTGCGCCGTCGGCCGTGTCGCGGGGTACCTGCCTGGGCGCTGTAGCGCGCGGTCGGTCGTGTGGTGGGCGGGGCCGTGCCGGGGTGCCTCCTCGGCCGGATGGGCCTCGTCCCCCTCGGTCCGCCATGGGCGAGTCGTCCTGGGCCGAGTTCCGGCGGAGTCCTGCGGGGGCACCCCGACACGTCCCCTCCGGCCGACACGCGTGTGCACCCCGGTGGGCCATTCCGGTGGGCCATTCCGGTGGGACGAGGGTGCGTCCCGTCCCCTCTTGCTTTGCCTTGGGCGATCTGCCTTCCTCAGGCTCCGTCCGGGGGGCCCGCAGGGCGGCGCCCCGGCGGACAGGCCCGTACATGGACCCGGCGCTCCTATGTACCGCCCCGGCGGGGAACTTCACGCCGCTGCCCCCTCACTCGGCGGAGCCAACGCTTCCGCCACGTCCAGGACGTGGCGGCCCGCCATGGAGGGGAGGCAGCTGCCTCGGACGGGACCGATCGCCGCCACCCAGGGCGCCGGGATCGAGGTCTCCCCGCGCAACGCACCCGCCAGGGCGCCCGCCACCGCCGCAGTCGTGTCCGCGTCCCGGCCCATGTTCACCGCCGTGAGGACGGATTCCCGGAAGTCGCCGCGGGCCACCGCGAACGCCCCGAACGCCAGACCGACCGCCTCGGGTGCGAGATCCGTCCAGGGATAGCCGCCGATGACGACGGCCTTGCGTACCGCCCGCTCCATGGACAGCTGCGTACCGTCCGGGTCCCGGCGAGCCCGCCGCGCCGCTTGCACCGCCCGGTGCAGGGAGCGCGCCGTCCAGGAGTCGTCCGGCACCACGGAGAGCGCCGCCTGGACCACCGCGTCCGGGTTGTGGGTGACCATCGCCGCGGCCACGCCCGCCGCCACCGCCCGGCCCCCGTGGATGCCCTCGCCGTCGTGCGACACCGTGCCGTCGATCGACACCAGGCGGGCCGCCTCGGCGGGGCGGCCCGCCGCGTACACCCCGAAGGGCGCCGCCCGCATCGCCAACCCGTCGCTCCACGCGTGCCGGTGCTGTGCCGAGATGGGGGCCGCCAAGCCGCGGCGCAGGTTCTCCAGCGTGCCGCGTTCGCTGAACCCCGCGCCCTTGAACGGGCCCTCGTCCCGGTCCGCGATCCACGTGTGCCACGCCGCCTCGACATCCGCGAGGGTCAGCGCGGAGCCGTGCTCGGCGAGGAGCAGCCCGGAGAAGATCGCGTACTCGGTGTCGTCCGTCCCGGCCGGGTTGTCGGCGACGAAGTCCTCGATGCGGCCCCAGCGTTCACGGATCTGGGACGGCTTCATGTTCTCGGCGGGCGCGCCGAGCGCGTCGCCGATGGCGAGGCCGAGGAGCGCGCCCCTGGCCCGGTCCCGTGGTGCGATCACGCCGGGCGGTGGTGGCGGCGGGGGGACCGGCTCGAGTCTGCGGCTCGCGCTGTCGTCCGCGGGTTTGTCCGGGTCGACGCTGACGCTCATGGTGCTCGTGCTCTTTTCTGGGGTCGTGCGCGGTTGTGCTCGGTGGTGCCTGGTGGTGCGTCGTCGTGCTCGGTTCAGCGTTGGTAGCGGTCGAGGATGTGGTTGCCGTCCGATGACAGGCGCTCGCGGAGCTCGTCGATCCCGAACGCGCCGTTGTAGTACTCCTGGTAGGCCGGAGTGGCGATCTTGTCCTTCCATTCGGCGTAGCCGCGCACCCCGAGGACCGGGGACGGGCGCAGCGCCGTCGCGATCTCGGCCCCCGTCCTCCAGCCGTTCTTCTCCGTCGTCAGGGACGGCGCCTCGAGGGCCTCGCTGCTCGTCGGCAACAGCCAGTCGCCTCGGGCCAGTTGGACCTGGTGCTGCGCCTGGGTGAGGTACGCGACGAAGGCGGCCGCCTCCTTCTTGTGCTTGCTGTCGGCCGAGACGGAGAGGGTCTGCGGGGCCGTGCCCTGGGCCAGGCCGCCCGCGCCCGACGGCATGGGAAGCACCGTCCAGTCGAAGTTCTCCGGGGCTTGTTGCCGGACCTGCTGGCGGTAGGAGAAGTTGAGCGGCAGCATCGCGTAGCGGCCCGCGAAGAATCCGGGCAGCGTGTCCGAGCCCGACATGCCCAGGCCCGATCTGGGCGCGGTGTGGTCCTCGTTGACCTGGCGGTTGATGAGCTGCGCTACGGCCGAGTCCTTCGCGTCGTAACGGATCTCGTTCTTGCCGTCCTCGTCCTTGTAGAAGATCTTGCCGTCGGTGGACAAGGAGAGGTTGACGGACTGGCTCACCGGTTCCTTCATCGACCAGGCCACTCCGTACGTGGCCGGCGCGTTCCCGGTCTTCGGGTGCGTCAGTTTCTTCGTCACCGATTCGAACTCCGACCAGCTCCACGGATGCCCGGCCGTGGGGATGCGGACTCCGGACTTCTTCAACAGCTTCGTGTTCGCGATCAGTACGCGGGGTTCCTGGAGGAACGGGACGCCGTAGGTCTTGCCGCCGTCGTAGGTGGTCGTCTCCCAGGAGGCTTTCGGGATGTCCTTGCGCAGGGATTGCGGGAGGTAGGGCGACAGGTCGGCCAGGTAGCCACCGTTCGCGAAGTCCGTCAGGTCCGAGGCGTCGTCGTGGAAGATGTCCGGTGCCTCACCGCCCTCGAAGGAGGTGAGGAGCTGGTCGTGGATGTTGTCCCAACTGCCTTGTACGTATTTGATTTTCACGTCGGCATGGGTGTCGTTCCACTGTTTGACCAATTTTTTGTTCGCGTCCACCGATTCCTTCTGCCAGGCCAGGCTCAGGAATTCGACAGTGACTTTTCCGTTCGAATTCCCGTCGCCCTCTCCGCCGCAGCCGGCGAGGAGGGTGAGCGTCAGCGCCGTCGCCGCCATCGGCATGGTCCTGTGGATTCGTTTCATCAGCCCTTCACCGCCCCGCTGAGCATTCCGCCCACCAATTTCTTCTGGAGCAGCGCGAAGAAGACCAGGCTGGGGATCGTGGCCAGGACGGAGGCCGCCGCCAACGGGCCGAGGTCCGCGACGCCCTCGGCGCCCAGGAAGCGGGTGAGGATGACCGACATCGTCTGGTTCTCCGGGGACTTGAGCAGGACGAGGGCGAAGAAGAACTCGTTCCAGGCCGTCACGAAGCTGAACATCAGCGTCGCCACCAGGCCGGGGGCGAGGAGAGGGAGGACCACGCTGGTGAGCGTGCGCAGGCGGCCCGCTCCGTCCATCGCCGCCGCCTCCTCGAGCGAGGTCGGCACCGACTTCACGTAGCCCTGCAGCATCCAGAGGGAGAAGGGCAGGTTCCAGACGACGTACACGATGATCAGGCCGGGGATGCTGTCGATCATGTGCAGGTTCTTCAGGACCAGGAACAGCGGGATGATCACCAGGACGAACGGGAACATCTGGCTGACCAGGATCCACGCCGTGCCCGCCTGACCGACCCGCGTCTTGTGGCGGACCATCACGTACGCCGCCGGGACCGCGATCGCCACCGAGATCAGCGACGCGCTCACCGCCACGATCAGGCTGTTCAGCGCCGAGTGGAGCAGCGGTTGCGCGTCGAACGCCGCCCTGTAGTTGTCCAGGCTCGGGTGGACCGGGAGCCATGTCGGGTCGATCGAGCCCAGCTCTCGGGCGGATTTGAACGATGTCGACAGCAGCCAGAGCAGCGGGAAGGCCAGGAAGACCAGGTAGCAGAGGAGCGCCACGTACTGGCCCGCTCTGCCCGCCGCTCGGGGGAGTGCCCGGCTCGCGTTCATGCCGCGTCCTCCTTCAGCTTCTTGCGCAGGAACAGGGTGAGGAGGACCGCGATCACCGCGATCATGACCAGGCCCATCGCGGCGGCGTAGCCGAACTGGCCGTACTTGAAGGCTTCCTCGTACGCGAACAGCATCGGGAGTCGGGTCTGGCCGCCCGGGCCTCCTTGCGTCAGCACGTAGACCAGGCCGAACGAGTTGAAGTTCCAGATGAAGTTCAGTGCCGTCACGGCCAGGACCACTGGTTTGAGGGCCGGCCAGGTGACCGTGGTGAAGCGGCGCCACAGCCCCGCGCCGTCCAGTTGTGCCGCCTCGCGCAGTTCGTGCGGGACGTTCTGGAGGCCCGCGAGCAGGACGACCGTGGTCTGCGGCATGCCCGCCCATACGCCTACGACGATCACGGCGGGCAGCGCGTAGGAGAGGTTCGAGAGCCAGTCGACGTTCTCGTGGATCACGCCGAGTTGCGTGAGTGTCTTGTTCAGGATGCCCGCGTCCGAGTGGTAGACGAGGCGCCACATGATGCCGACCACCACCTCCGGCATCGCCCACGGTACGAGTGCGAGCGTGCGGGCCAGCCAGCGGAAACGCAGGTTCTGGTTCAGGAGCAGGGCCAGGCCCAGGGCCAGGACGAACTGCAGTGCCGTGACGGACACCGCCCAGACCAGGCCGATGCGGAACGACTCCCAGAACAGGCTGTCGTGGCGCAGGTCCAGGAGGTTGTCCAGGCCCACGAACTGGGTGGGGGCCGTGCGGCCCGCCTGCGAGTCGGTGAACGCCAGCGACAGGCCGTACAGGAGGGGGCCGACGCTGAGGATCAGGATCGGGATCAGCGCGGGGAGCAGCAGGAACCAGGCGCCCTGGTCCAGGCCGAGCGCTGTTCTGCGCCGGCCGGGGGTGCGGGGTGGCGGTGTGCCGCGGCTGCCCGGGACGGCACTGTCCCGGGAGGCGGTGAGACTCATGGCTCGAACCTCGTGACTCTCAAGCGTCGTGCGCCGCCCGGCCCGTGGAGGCGCGGACGACGAGGCGGGGCGGGGCGGTCATGGAGAGGGGGGTGCGGGTGGGGTCGGGGCCCTTCGCGTCCAGGCGCTTCAGGAGCAGCTCCGCGGCCTGTCTGCCGCGCTCGGTCGAGCCGAGGTCGACGCTGGTCAGCGGGGGCCAGCCGGCCTGCGCCAGCATGCTGTCGTCCATGCCGGCCACGGCCACGTCCTCGGGTATGCGCAGGCCGCGGGCGTGCAGGGCGCGGGCCGCGCCGAGCGCCAGCTGGTCGTTGGCGCAGAAGACCGCGTCGGGGGAGTGGGGCAGGAGCTGCGCGGTCGCTTCGGCGCCCGAGTCGATGCCGAAGTCCGTGTGCACGACCAGCGCCGGGTCGTGGGGCAGGCCGCAGCCGGCCAGCGCCGCGCGGTAGCCCTCGTCGCGGTTGCGGCCGGGGACCGTGTCGCTGGGGCCGTTGACGAAGGCGATGCGGCGGCGCCCGGTCTCGTACAGGTGGCGTACGGCGAGGGCGGCGCCCGCGACGGAGTCGGCGCGCACGCTGTCCACGGGCACGTCCTCGGGCAGGGACCCTATGACCACGACGGGGCCCGCCGCGTCGCTCAGCGCCTGGATATGGGCGTCGGTGATGCGGATGGGGCAGATGATGAGGCCGTCGCTGGTGCGGTCGCCGAGGCTGCGGAGCACGGCAAGCTCGTCGTCGACCACGGCGTCCGTGGAGTGCAGGAGCAGGCGGTAGCCCGCCGCCTTCGCCACCGTCTGGATGGCGCGGACCATGGCCACATAGACCGGGTTGCCGATGTCGGGCATCGCGAAGGTGAGCTGGCGGGTGCGGCCGTCCTTGAGGGAGCGGGCCACCGCGTTGGGTACGTAGCCCAGCTCCGCGGCGGCGCGTTCGACCCGTTCCACGGTGTCGCGGCGGGCGCCCAGGCCGTTCAGGACGCGCGAGACGGAGGCGATCGAGACACCCGCCCGTTCGGCGATGGAGACGATCGTGGGCTGGCCCCGCTGCGGTGACGACGCCGCTGGTATCGGCACCTTCGCACCCCCTTGTGGTGATTGCTGTAAACGTTTCCGGAAGCTGGAAACGTTTACAGATCGTTGATCCTGGCCGGAGATCCGTCAACCGCTGCCCCTTGTGATCCATCTCACGGGCGAGCGCGGGAAGATCGAGGTCAGGGGGTGGCAGGCGCGTTGCGCAGGGTGCAAAACCGCAGGTAAGTACGGCCTTCCTTGCTAGCGAGGGTCGATCTCCGCGCGTACTTTCGACTGTGTAAACGACCTAGGGGAGTGGGGTTCACGAGCATGGCCATCATCGAGACCGAGGCAGCACTGCACGACGCGCACCGGGACAACCACACCCACCGTGACGTCAACGGCGGCTGGCTGCGTCCCGCGGTCTTCGGCGCGATGGACGGGCTCGTCTCCAACTTCGCCCTGATGGCCGGTGTCGCGGGCGGGGCCGTCTCGCAGCAGACCGTCGTCATCACCGGTCTCTCCGGTCTTGCCGCCGGCGCCTTCTCCATGGCCGCCGGTGAGTACACCTCCGTCGCCTCCCAGCGGGAGCTGGTCGAGGCCGAGCTGGACGTCGAGCGCCGTGAGCTGCGCAAGCACCCCGCCGACGAGGAGCGCGAACTCGCCGAGCTGTATGTCTCGCGCGGCGTCGAGCCGGAGCTGGCCGCGGAAGTCGCCCGGCAGCTGTCCAAGGACCCCGAGCAGGCTCTGGAGATCCACGCGCGCGAGGAGCTGGGCATCGACCCGGGCGATCTGCCCTCGCCGATGGTCGCCGCGGTCTCCTCGTTCGGCTCCTTCGCGCTGGGCGCCCTGCTGCCCGTACTCCCTTATCTCCTGGGGGCGAGCGACCTGTGGCCGGCCGTCGTGCTCGCGCTCATCGGGCTCTTCGCCTGCGGTGCCGTCGTGGCCAGAGTGACGGCCCGCTCGTGGTGGTTCAGCGGGTTGCGGCAGCTGGCCCTGGGCGGTGCCGCGGCGGGTGTGACGTATCTCCTGGGCAGTCTTTTCGGTACCGCAATAGGTTGACGGTTCGCCGGTCACGGCCGGAAGATGGCTATACAGGGCCTTGCATAACTAGTCGTTACTGGACTGTTTCGACTGTTTGACCACGGGGCATGAGCCGTAAGCGCTGTGGGCAATGAGGCCCACGTCGCCCTACGACGTATCGGCCCCCGGGTCACCCATCCACCCGCCAGGGTCCTCCCTCCACCGCCACCGCGGTGTCCGCATGTTGGAACGAAGTATCCAGTTTTCGAGATTCGTTCCATCATGTAACCTGCACGAAATTTTGCAGCAGCATGAACTTTCGCAGAGGGCCAACGTCGTCCCTCGGCACGCAAATGCCACGACGACGACGGGAGAGCCGATGCGTACGCCGCGCCAGCCGTCCCAGCATTCCAACAACGGCCGGAACCTCATGAACCGGTCGCACATGGATGCTCGCCCTGCCGCCCAGGGCATGTACGACCCGCGCAACGAGCACGACGCCTGCGGCGTCGGCTTCGTGGCCACCCTCACCGGCGAGGCGAGCCACACGCTGGTCGAACAGGCGCTCACGGTTCTGCGCAACCTGGAGCACCGCGGTGCCACCGGCTCCGAGCCCGACTCGGGCGACGGCGCGGGCATCCTGTCCCAGGTTCCGGACGCTTTCCTGCGCGAGGTGGTCGACTTCGACCTCCCCGACGCCGGTTCGTACGCCGTCGGCATCGCCTTCCTGCCCGAGGACGACACCGAGTCCTTCGTCTCGCAGCTCGAGACGATCGCCGGTGAGGAGGGGCTCACCGTTCTGGGGTGGCGCGAGGTTCCCGTCGCGCCGCAACTGCTCGGTGCGACCGCCCGCTCGACCATGCCCGTCTTCCGGCAGATCTTCGTCGCCGACGGTGTCAACAAGGACATCGCCCTCGACCGCAAGGCGTTCGTGCTGCGCAAGCGCGCCGAGCGCGAGGCCGACGTGTACTTCCCGTCGCTCTCCGCCCGCACCCTCGTCTACAAGGGCATGCTCACCACCGGGCAGCTGGAGCCGTTCTTCCCGGACCTGTCCGACCGCCGCTTCGCCTCGGCCATCGCGCTCGTCCACTCGCGCTTCTCCACCAACACGTTCCCGTCGTGGCCGCTCGCGCACCCGTACCGCTTCGTCGCGCACAACGGTGAGATCAACACCGTCAAGGGCAACCGCAACTGGATGCGGGCCCGTGAGTCGCAGCTCGCCTCCGACTTGTTCGGTGGCGACAAGCTGGAGCGGATCTTCCCGATCTGTACGCCGGACGCCTCCGACTCCGCGTCCTTCGACGAGGTGCTGGAGCTGCTCCACCTGGGTGGACGTTCGCTTCCGCACAGCGTCCTGATGATGATCCCGGAGGCGTGGGAGAACCACACCTCCATGGACCCGGACCGGCGCGCCTTCTACCAGTACCACTCCACGATGATGGAGCCCTGGGACGGTCCGGCCTGCGTCACCTTCACCGACGGCACCCAGGTCGGCGCCGTTCTCGACCGCAACGGTCTGCGTCCGGGCCGCTACTGGGTCACCGACGAGGGCCTCGTCGTCCTCGGCTCCGAGGTCGGCGTCCTCGACATCGACCCCGCGAAGGTCGTCACCAAGGGACGCCTCCAGCCCGGCCGCATGTTCCTCGTCGACACCGCCGAGCACCGCATCATCGAGGACGACGAGATCAAGGCCGGCCTCGCCGCCGAGAACCCGTACGGGGACTGGCTCGAAGCCGGTGAGATCGAGCTGTCCGACCTGCCCGAGCGCGAGCACATCGTGCACACGCACGCCTCCGTCACGCGCCGCCAGCAGACTTTCGGTTACACCGAGGAAGAGCTGCGCATCCTCGTCGCGCCGATGGCCAGGACAGCCGCCGAGCCGATCGGCTCCATGGGCACGGACACGCCCATCGCCGCCCTCTCCGCGCGCCCGCGCCTCCTCTTCGACTACTTCACCCAGCTGTTCGCGCAGGTCACGAACCCGCCGCTGGACGCCATCCGCGAAGAGCTGGTCACCTCGCTGCGCTCCTCCCTCGGCCCGGGCAGCAACCTGCTCGCGCCGTCGGCCGCCTCCTGCCGCTCGGTCACCCTGCCCTTCCCGGTGATCGACAACGACGAGCTGGCCAAGCTCATCCACATCAACGCCGACGGCGACATGCCCGGCATGAAGGCCGCGACGCTCTCCGGCCTCTACCGCGTCTCCGGCGGCGGTGACTCCCTCGCCGCCCGCATCGACGAGATCTGCGCCGAGGCCGACGCCGCCATCGAGGCCGGCGCCCGCCTGATCGTGCTCTCCGACCGGCACTCCGACGCCGAACACGCGCCGATCCCGTCGCTCCTTCTCACCGCGGCCGTCCACCACCACCTCATCCGCACCAAGCAGCGCACCCAGGTGGGTCTGCTCGTCGAGGCCGGTGACGTCCGCGAGGTCCACCACGTCGCCCTGCTCATCGGTTTCGGCGCCGCCGCCGTCAACCCGTACCTGGCAATGGAGTCCGTCGAGGACCTGGTCCGCGCGGGCACCTTCCTGGCGGGCGACGAGGACGGCAGCCCCGAGCAGGCCATCCGCAACCTGATCTACGCGCTCGGCAAGGGCGTCCTGAAGGTCATGTCCAAGATGGGCATCTCGACCGTCGCCTCCTACCGCGGCGCCCAGGTCTTCGAGGCCGTCGGCCTCCAGGAAGCCTTCGTCGAGAAGTACTTCAACGGCACCGCCACCAAGATCGGCGGCGCCGGTCTCGACGTCATCGCCGAGGAAGTCGCCGCGCGTCACGCCAAGGCGTACCCGGTCACCGGCATCGCGCCCGCGCACCGCGCCCTGGAGATCGGCGGCGAGTACCAGTGGCGCCGCGAGGGCGAGCCGCACCTGTTCGACCCGGAGACGGTCTTCCGCCTCCAGCACGCCACGCGCTCGCGCCGCTACGACATTTTCAAGAAGTACACGGACCGCGTGAACGAGCAGTCCGAGCGCCTCATGACGCTGCGCGGCCTGTTCGGCTTCAAGGGCGAGGGCCGCGAGCCGATCTCCATCGACGAGGTCGAGCCGGTCTCCGAGATCGTCAAGCGGTTCTCCACCGGCGCCATGTCCTACGGCTCCATCTCACGCGAGGCCCACGAGACTCTCGCCATCGCCATGAACCAGCTGGGCGGCAAGTCCAACACCGGTGAGGGCGGCGAGGACCCGGACCGTCTGTACGACCCCGCGCGCCGCTCCAGCATCAAGCAGGTCGCCTCCGGCCGCTTCGGTGTGACGAGCGAGTACCTGGTCAACGCCGACGACATCCAGATCAAGATGGCGCAGGGCGCCAAGCCCGGCGAGGGCGGCCAGCTGCCCGGCCACAAGGTCTACCCGTGGGTCGCCAAGACGCGTCACTCGACGCCCGGCGTCGGCCTCATCTCGCCGCCGCCGCACCACGACATCTACTCCATCGAGGACCTCGCCCAGCTGATCCACGACCTGAAGAACGCGAACCCGCAGGCGCGGATCCACGTGAAGCTGGTCTCCGAGGTCGGCGTCGGCACGGTCGCGGCCGGTGTGTCCAAGGCGCACGCGGACGTCGTCCTCATCTCCGGTCACGACGGCGGTACGGGCGCCTCGCCGCTCACCTCGCTGAAGCACGCCGGTGGTCCCTGGGAGCTCGGTCTCGCCGAGACCCAGCAGACGCTGCTGCTCAACGGCTTGCGCGACCGCATCGTCGTCCAGACCGACGGCCAGCTGAAGACCGGCCGCGACGTGCTCATCGCCGCGCTGCTCGGCGCCGAGGAGTTCGGGTTCGCCACCGCGCCGCTCGTCGTCTCCGGCTGCGTCATGATGCGCGTCTGCCACCTGGACACCTGCCCGGTCGGCATCGCCACGCAGAACCCGACGCTGCGCGAGCGGTTCTCCGGCAAGGCCGAGTACATCGTCAACTTCTTCGAGTTCATCGCCGAAGAGGTCCGCGAGCTCCTCGCCGGGCTCGGCTTCCGCTCCATCGAGGAGGCCGTCGGCCACGCCGAACTCCTCGACACCGAGCGCGCCGTCGACCACTGGAAGGCGCAGGGCCTCGACCTCGAGCCGCTGTTCTACGTGCCCGAGCTGGCGGACGGCGCCGTCCGCCACCAGATCACCACGCAGGATCACGGCCTGGAGAAGGCGCTCGACAACGAGCTGATCAAGCTCGCCGCCGACGCCCTCGCCGCCAACGACCAGACCGACGCCCAGCCGGTCCGCGCCCAGGTCGCCATCCGCAACATCAACCGCACGGTCGGCACCATGCTCGGCCACGAGGTGACGAAGAAGTTCGGCGGTGCGGGCCTGCCCGACGACACCATCGACATCACCTTCACCGGCTCCGCGGGCCAGTCGTTCGGCGCGTTCGTGCCGCGCGGCGTCACCCTGCGCCTCGAGGGCGACGCCAACGACTACGTCGGCAAGGGCCTCTCCGGCGGCCGCATCATCGTCCGCCCGGACCGCGGCGCCGACCACCTCGCCGAGTTCTCGACGATCGCCGGCAACACCATCGCGTACGGCGCGACCGGCGGCGAGCTGTTCCTGCGCGGCCGCACCGGCGAACGCTTCTGCGTCCGCAACTCCGGTGCCACGGTCGTCTCGGAGGGCGTCGGCGACCACGGTTGCGAGTACATGACCGGCGGCCACGCGGTCGTCCTCGGCGAGACGGGCCGCAACTTCGCGGCCGGCATGTCGGGCGGCATCGCCTACGTCATCGACCTGAACCCGGACAACGTCAACGTCACCAGCCAGGGCGCCGTCGAACCCCTGGACGACACCGACAAGCAGTGGCTGCACGACGTGGTGCGCCGCCACGCCGAGGAGACCGGCTCGACGGTCGCCGAGAAGCTGCTCGCCGAGTGGACCGTGTCCGTGGAGCGCTTCAGCAAGATCATCCCCAGCACGTACAAGGCAGTGCTCGCCGCCAAGGACGCCGCCGAGCGAGCCGGTCTCACCGAGACCGAGATCACCGAGAAGATGATGGAGGCGGCGACCAATGGCTGATCCCAAGGGCTTTCTCAACCACGGGCGCGAGGTCGCCGAGACCCGCCCCGTCGGCGAGCGCGTCAAGGACTGGAACGAGGTCTACGTTCCCGGCTCCCTGCTGCCGATCATCAGCAAGCAGGCGTCGCGCTGCATGGACTGCGGCATCCCGTTCTGCCACCAGGGCTGTCCGCTGGGGAACCTGATCCCCGAGTGGAACGACTTCGCCTACCGCGAGGACTGGTCGGCGGCGCAGGAGCGGCTGCACGCCACGAACAACTTCCCGGAGTTCACGGGCCGCCTGTGCCCCGCTCCGTGCGAGTCGGCGTGCGTGCTCGGCATCAACCAGCCGCCCGTCACCATCAAGAACGTCGAGGTCTCGATCATCGACCAGGCGTGGGACCGCGGCGACGTCGCGCCCCAGGCCCCGGAGCGGCTCTCCGGCAAGACCGTCGCCGTCATCGGCTCCGGTCCGGCCGGTCTCGCCGCCGCCCAGCAGCTGACGCGGGCCGGTCACACGGTCGCCGTCTACGAGCGCGCCGACCGCATCGGCGGCCTGCTCCGCTACGGCATCCCCGAGTTCAAGATGGAGAAGCGCCACATCAACCGCCGCATCGAGCAGATGCGCGCGGAGGGCACCAAGTTCCGCACCGGTGTGGAGATCGGCCGCGACATCGACGCCGCCAAGCTCCGCAAGCGCTACGACGCCGTCGTCATCGCCGCCGGCGCCACGGTCTCCCGCGACCTGCCCGTTCCGGGCCGCGAGCTGAACGGCGTGCACTTCGCCATGGAGTACCTGCCGCTCTCCAACAAGGTGCAGGAGGGCGACTTCGTGCAGCCCCCCATCACCGCCGAGGGCAAGCACGTCGTCGTCATCGGCGGCGGCGACACCGGCGCCGACTGCGTCGGCACCGCCCACCGCCAGGGTGCCGCCTCCGTCACGCAGCTGGAGATCATGCCGCGTCCGGGCGAGGACCGCAGCGCCAACCAGCCGTGGCCGACCTTCCCCATGCTCTACAAGGTCACCTCCGCGCACGAGGAGGGCGGTGAGCGCGTCTACTCCGTCTCCACCACCCACTTCGAAGGCGACGAGGACGGCAACGTCCAGGCGCTGCACCTCACCGAGGTCGAGTTCATCGACGGCAAGCTGACCCCGAAGCCCGGCACCGAGCGCAAGATCCCCGCGCAGCTCGTCACCCTCGCCATGGGCTTCACCGGCACCGACCAGGAGAACGGCCTCGTCTCCCAGTTCGGCCTGGACCTCGACGCCCGCGGCAACATCGAGCGCGACGCCGACTTCCAGACCAACGTCCCCGGCGTCTTCGTCGCCGGTGACGCGGGCCGCGGCCAGTCCCTCATCGTCTGGGCCATCGCGGAGGGCCGCTCGGCCGCCCGCGGCGTCGACAGCTTCCTGACCGGCGTCTCGGAACTCCCGGCCCCGATCCGCCCGACGGACCGCTCCCTCATGGTGTGACTCATGATGTGACGATCCGCCCCTGAACGTCCCGTACAACGGCGTACGGAACTGAGCGCGACGCCCGCCCAACTGTCCCCGACCGGACGACAGGGCGGGCGTCGCGGCGCGTCCGCCTCCGGCGGCTCGCGGCGGGCTATTTGGTGGGGGCCACCCACGTGACGACGACAGCAACGGCCACGGCGAGCACACCGACAAGGCCGAGCCAGCGGGCCGCTTCGACCAGCTTCCAGATGGTGCGGGTACGCCGGTGCTCATAGCGTACGATCCGGCCCGCCTCCATCAGGATCTCCTCTCCGGGGCGCCCGTGCACGGCGACGACGCCCAGCCAGGAAGCAAGGAGCAGGGCGGCGAACCCGGTGACAAGCAGCCCGATCACGCTCCAGCGTGGGCCGTCGGCCAACTTGCTCAAATCCTCCTGCCCCTTGAGGACGAAGACGGCGGCGAGCAGCCCGGTGAGCGTGGAGAGGAAGTTCCGGTACCCCTCCGCCTGACGCAGCGCCTCCGCCAACTGCCGGTGTGGCAAGGTCAGTTCGGGGATGCGGCGGTCCGCTTCGCGTAGCTGGCGCGGGGTGGGGAGATACGTCATGGGGTGCCGCCGCTCTGCGGGGGGACGGTGGGCGGGGCGATCGCGAGCAGCGCCCCGCAGCCGAACTCCTCGCTGACGGGCCGGTTCATGTGGAGCGAGCGGCACCGGCACTCGGTGTAGTACGGCTCGGGCCCCGGCTCCTTGCGCCGGCCGAGGAAACCGCCCTTGGCGACGGGCGGCTGTCCGAAGGTCCAGCTCCGGGTCATCGTGCAGCCGCAGACCGGGCAGGCGCCGGAGGCCTCGTAGGTGGTGTCGTCGCCGTCGACCCGCACCATCCACTGGAAGGTGAGTACGGGGGCGTGGACGATGTCCGCGTCGTAGGAGACGGGTGCGGTCATGAGGCGGGGGTTCCTTCGGGCGGCAGGGTCAGGGAGAACAGCCGGGCGTAGCGGGCGAGCCGGGCGCGGACCTCGGGCACGGTGAGGTCGGTCTCCTCGGCGCAGAGCGTGAGGTGATCGGGGGCGACATCGCCGGTGAGGGCGGGGTGGCGGCCGGTGAGCTGCTCCGTGAGCAGGATCAGGTCGCGCCAGTCGGGGATCAGACCGGCCTCGTCGCCGCTCGGAGCGTCGACGGTGACCTCCAGGCCCAGGCAGCGGAAGGGCGCGTAGCGCTCGTAGGTCGCCGCGAGTGACCGCCCGAATCTGCCCGCTACGCGGACGAGTTCGAGGGTGCCGAGGGCGCCGGGTCCGAGGAGCCCGCGGTCGAAGGCGGCCAGATCGAAGTCGTCAGGTTCGAAGTCGGCGAGGGCCTCGGCGTCGGGTCCGGAGAAGTCGCCCGGAGGAGCGGGGATGCCGAGGACAGTGAAGGTGGCGAGGCGGTCGAGGGCGGCGGCGAGAGGGCGGCGGAGTGAGCGGGCGTAGTCCAGCAGGCGGGAGAGGGAGAAGGTGGTCACCGTCTCGAGCGGGGTGAGCAGGAGCATGGCCCGGTCGGTGTAGTCGATCCGCAGGTCACGAGCGGCGTCAGGTAGCTGGGGGAGGGCAAGGGGGAGCGTCCGTTCCTCCGCTGTGAGGGTGTCCAGAGCGGCACCCAGGCTGATGTTGTCGGTCATGCTGAGGAACATGAGGGTGGCCAGGGACACTCCGTGCCGGTCAAGGGCCTGGCCCAGCGCGGCCTGTTCCTCGGACATCGGCAACTCGTCGACCAGCCGGAGCAGCACGCTCCCGACCTCGAGCTGGCTCAGTACGTCCTCGATGCGGTCGGCACAGTCGGGGGTGAGGACACCGCACAGGTCGAGCATGTGGAGATCCCTGCGCAGCAGCTCGGTCACCGCACCGGTGTCGTTGTGGTACCTGTGGCTCTCGGCCACGCAGAGCGTGAACTGCCAGGGGCCGATACGGTCCTCGCGGCCGTCCTCCACGCTGTTGAGCGCGTCGATGACCAGCCGCGAGGGTACCCAGTCCGCAAGCCCCTCCGGAATCTTGGGGAGGGTGATCCCCAAAACCGCGGCCGTCTCCCCGATCAGCTCGTGCAGGCGCCCGGGGGTGACCTGGAGCAGGGCGGCTCGCGAGAGGAAGGCCGCCAGGGGGTAGGCCTCCTCGAACCAGGGCTCGTTGCCGTCATGGTCCCGGGAGAGGATCAGCCATGTGGTGGTGTCCAGGGGGGCCTGCTTCCAGAGCGTCGCAGGGATCTCGTCGGGGACCGACCAGCCGAGCGGCGCGAAGTGCCGTGCCCGGTCCAGGACATCGGCCATGGCCTGGCCGCCGCTGGTCTGCCGGAACAGGGAGAAGGTGCGCAGCTCCGCCTGGTGCCGGGACACCCTGCCTTGGACGCTGCGGAACAGAGAGCGGCGGTCCGACGGTGTGGGCACCTCGGCGGCCAGGGCGGCATCGAGCGCGGGAGGCTGCGGGAGCGTGGGGTCGAGTGTGCGCAGAGTCCGCAGGACCTCGGCCACCTCGCCCAGCGGCTTCCGCCACCGGGCCCCCGCGGCCAGGAGGGGGGCGTGCAGCGCGGCGTCGCTCGACGCGGACGCGTACGACGCGTGCAGTTGCGCCATGAGGGCGTCGGGCGCGGTGTCGCGCAGTGCCCGGATGTCCTGGGCGGCCGGTACCTCGAAGCCCACGATCGCGTAACGACGCCAAGCGCGGAGGACCTGCCCGAGCGACACCTGGCCGGCCGCCGCGGTGTCGAACGCGCTGGACCATCCGCGCGGAGTCGTACGGAAGAGGAGGGCGTCGAGACTGTCCGGTTCGGGATAGCCCGGAGGCAGAAAGGGCTGGCCTCCGGTGAGCGTCCGCAACCGGGACTGCTGCCACAGGCGCGCGATCCCGTTCTCGTGGGGGCCGTCCGTGGGCAGGTGGCCGGGCCCAGCGTTCCGGGTCTTGTTCGGGTTGTCGAAGGGCAGGCACCCGGTGCTGGCGATAGGGGCCTGTCGGGGAAACGGCAGTTCCCCCATCGGGAAGTCCTCGGGGCGCAGCACCACGTTCGCCCCGGGCGGCAGGGCGTCGAGCACCTTCACGGCCAGGAGCGGCTCCTGCGAAGCGAGTTCCCACAGCCATCGCAGGGAGACGGTGTTCCACTGAGCGGCGGCCGTTTCGGCCACGGTGAGCAGTTCACGCTGGACAGCGTCCACGTCGTAGGACCGGAGCTGGTTGCGGTCCACCCGAGGCTCGGGCCGGTGCCGCTCCCGCAGGTTGAACACATACCCGAAGACGTCGGGGCGGGAGCTGGTGCCGGACCGGATGGCCACTCCGTCGAGCAGGAGTTTCCCCTTGCCCTGGATCAGCCAGACATCCGCGGAGCCCTGTGCGGTCCGCCCTTCCCCTTTCAGCTCCAGGTTCGCTTCGCGCAGTTCGCCCGCCTTCCAACGGGCCCGGCGCGGAGCCCTGTCCGGGTCGCCGACGGCGTACTCCACCGCCTCCACCTCGAAATCCGCCACCCACAGCTGCGACTCCAGGGCGTCCAGCATCGACGGGGGCCGCTTCTCGTCGTCCCCGAGGTACAGACGCACCCGCGTGCCGCCGTCCAGGGACACCCGCGGATCCTTGCCGATCCGCAGCAGGCCCGAGCCCGACTGGATGTCGGCGCGCAGCGGCTCCGGCTCTTTGGGACGGCCGTACCGGTCGACCGGCGAGGTCCAGACGACGACCTCCTCGGCCAGCATGAAGTAGCTGAACACGCCTATGCCGAAACGGGAGTTGAGGGGCATCTCGTGGAGCCCCGCACGTCGCCAGTTGCGCCGCTCCTGGATGAACTCCGGGTCCTGCTCGTACCGCTTTCCGGCCCGCGCGAACATCGACGTGAGCTTGGCGCGCGACATGCCCGAGCCATTGTCCTGGCACTCGATGTAGGGCCGCCCGTCCTCATCCACTCCCTGGGTGAAGAGGATCTTCGGGGACCAGTCGGGCCCGCCCCGCCCCTGCGTCGCACCGTACAGGCGGCGCATGTCCCGGTGACGGCAGGCGTCGAGGGCGTTCTGGTACAGCTCCCGCACGGACAGCATGCGGTCGCCGTACAGCTGGGTGCCCATCAGCAGGGGCCGGATCTCGTCCTCGGCGAGCCGGAACCGCTCCAGCGGTTGCTGATAGCGGCGTTCAAGAGGGATCAACTGCGCACTGGTGACCCGCCCGGGGAGCCCGCGCAGCAGGGTGGGCGCGGTGGTGCGCTGTCCGTGCCGGTCGGTGCGCAGGGGCTGCAGGCTCGCGTTGACACGCGCCACCAGCTCCTCGACGGCGACATGCAGTGCGGGGTGCGGGCACAGGAACCGTACGGCCAGTTCGTAGCCGTCGTCACTCCGTTCCGGCTCCACCGGGTCGTAGCCGAAGTCCGCCGAGAGCGTCGCGACCACCTCGGCGGGGTCGAGCGGCTTGTGGGCGCCCAAGTGGTCGACGAGGACGCTCGACATCCGGCGCGGATCGGCGGCGAGCAGCGCGGCCGTCCACAGCAGCCGGGCCAGGTCGGGCGCCCGCCAGCCGTTGCCAGGCACCGGGGGGTAGAGGTTCCATTCGTCGCCGAGCCCGGGGTCGTTGATCCGCGGGCTGACGCTGGGCTGGACCGTCAGGTGGGCGAGCACCTGCCTCAGCTGACGGTCCACGGTGAGCCGGGTCTCGTCCCGCAACCGGCCCGCCGAGGTGTCCTGGGACGCGGCGAGGACCGCGCTCACCGTCAGATCGACGATGCCGTCCACGTCCGGGTAGGCGCCGGTGCGCTCCCACAGCAGGTCCCACTCAGCGATGAAGCGGTGGCGCAGCCAGTGGTCGGCGGCCAGGGCCCGGTCGGGGAGACGGCGGCGGCGCAGGGTCGCGGCGGCGCGCCGCACCTGGGAGTGCGCGCGGCACACGTCGTGCGCGGCGTCCCGCACCAGCTGGGTGTGGCCCTCCGCCGTCGTGACGCCCCGGTCCAGACGCTCCGGCGCGACGCGGCACAACTCGTCGAGGGCCAGGGCGACGACCCCCTCGTGCACCACGGGCGCGGCCAACAGGACCGCGGTCTCGGCAGGCGAGAGCAGGTCCCGGCCGCCCGGCGCGGCCCGCTCGACAAGAGCGGACAGCCGCTCCACGACACGCACCGGATAGGTGGGATCGGCCCACGGGTCGTCGCGGTGCGCACCGGCCCCGGCCAGCGCGTCGACGACATGCTCGACAAGTTCGCCCAGCGCCTTCTTCACCCGCTCGTGCGTGGCCTCGCCGCCGGACGTGAACCGCCACAGCGAGGACTGCTCGATCATGGTCGTCCACCGGTACGCCTCTTGCGCCCCGTCGCACAGGACGGGATCGGACGCACCCGCGGGACGGCCGTAGGGGCGCTGCGGCTCGATCTGCGGTGGGGGCAGCGCGGCGCGGGTGGCGGCGTCGCGCACCGTGGCCCGGGTGTGCGCGAGAATCTCCTCGAAGGTCGTCGGCCGGGTGGTCGGGGTAAGGGCGTGGGCCAGGGCACGGCCGAACCAGCTGCCGCTCTGGGCATCGGCGTACGCCTGCTCGCCGCGCGCGCAGCTGTACAGCCAGTACACCTCTTGGTCGGCGGCCAGCACGGTGTGGCGCTGAGTCGGAATCGGGCCACCGCCGTCCGTCCGGCACATGTCCAGGCAGATCACGGCCGTCACACCGGAGGGCAGCCCGGTGAGCAGGCCCTCCGGGTCGGCGGGGATCAGGGTGGCGTCGTAGAGGGTGCGCTCGCCGCCGGGCGGCCCGGGGCGTGACTGGGCGTCGGCAGGCAGCAGATACGACCGGTTGTTCAGCGTCGTACCGTGCCCTGAGAGGTAGACGAGGGCGGTGTCACCAGGCTCGCAGGACGTGAAGTACTCGACCAGTTCACCCCGCAGTTGCGCCCCGCCGACGTCATGCAGGCGCCGTACGTCGTAACGCGACTGGCGCAGCGCCGTGGCCACCAGGTCCACGTCCGTCGCCGCGGACTCCAACGGTGGGAAGCGGGCGGCGAGTTCGGGATACCTTCCCAGGTCCTGGGTCTGCCCGACGCCGACCACCAGGGCGCGGCGGGTTCCCGTCCCACCCGGCTGTCCGGTTGTCATCCACCCCTCCTGTCGCACACACGGCTGCGAAACCTCGATTATCGCAACAAGAGGCCGATGCGCGGGGCCGGTTCGGTCACGGCACCCGGTACGTCTCCCCGTACACCTGCCACGTCAGCGGTGTGCGCAGGGACAGGTTGCCGTCGTACAGGAACGTGCGCTGGGCGGTCTCCACACGGGACGTGTCCCGGTGGGCCTTCTCGGTCTTCATCCGCTCGGTGCGGACGTCCAGGAAGATGTCGAGGTACCCCTTCTCGGAGCCGCCCTCGGCCGGGGTGTCCGCCTCGTTCATCGCGCGTTCGCGCAGGTCGTGGAGGCCGGAGCGGCCGTGCATGACCATCGCGTCGTAGTAGATGAACTGGCCGAGCGTGCCCAGGCCGTCGCCCTCGGCGAGGCGGACCGCGGGGTCGAAGTAGACGCGGTCGCGCTCCTCGTCCTGCGCCTCGCGGAA
This sequence comes from Streptomyces sp. NPDC016845, assembly GCF_044332585.1. NCBI lineage: Bacteria > Bacillati > Actinomycetota > Actinomycetes > Kitasatosporales > Streptomycetaceae > Streptomyces > Streptomyces sp. NPDC016845. The sequence continues at coordinate 660,044 of NZ_JBIRPI010000002.1, forward strand.
CGCGGCCACCTTCGCCTCCGCCTTCCACGCCGCCGTGAAACCGGGGTCCAGCCCCTCGTGGGAGTCCGTGCCGTCCACCTCGCGCAGCGCGGGGAGATAGCGGGCCAGACCGTTGTCCGGGTGCGCCTTCGTGTACCGCTCGACCAGCGCGAGCAGGTCGTGGGTGCCGGTGCAGAAGCCGATGATGCCCGCCGTGTAGCCCTGGCCGTCGTCGATGTCCTCGATGTACCCGTACTGGCCACGCCAGTTCAGCGTCGAGTTCTCCGCGCTGGAGACAAGTTGCTGCGCCAGCTCCTTCTTGTCCGGCGCGGCGAGCCCGGACGCGGCGGCGCCGTGCGCGGGCTTCGCCTCGGTGGGGCGGCAGGAGACCGCCACCGTGGACAGCGAGGCCACGGCGAGGAAGGAGAGGAGGAGGCGGCCCGCGCGGTTCATGGGGACAGCGTATGCGGGCCCCGCCGCCGGGTTGACCGAGTCGATCAGCCGAGTCGATCTAGAGCGCGGCCACCTTCACCGCCGTCAGCACCACGAGCAGCGCGACCACCGCCCCGCACGCCAGCCCCTGCACGAGGTTCCTGCGCTCGCGCGGCGCGTGGACGAGCGCAGCCGTCACCAGCGCGCCCGTGAGCAGGCCGCCCAGGTGGCCCTGCCACGACGTGAACCTGATGGAGAGCAGCATCCACAGCAGGAAGGACGCCATGAACTGGTTGACCTGGCGCATGTCCGTCCCGAGCCGCCGCATGACCACGTAGTACGCGGCGCCGAGGCCGAAGATCGCGCCGGACGCGCCGACCGTCGGGGTCTCGGGCGCGAGCAGCATCACCAGGACGGAGCCGCCGAGCGCGGAGACGAGGTAGAGCGCGAGGTAGCGCGCACGGCCCAGCTGGGCCTCGACGATCCGGCCGAGGCTCCACAGCGAGGCCATGTTGAGCAGGATGTGCAGGAACGCGAACGGGTTGTCACCGGGCGGGAGGTGCAGGAAAGCACCGGTCAGCAGCCGGTACCACTCGCCGGCGGCCACACCGTCGGCGTGGAAGCCCGCCGGGTAGTACTCCTGGTAGACGTAGCGCGCCCCGTCGGGACCGACCAGGCCCCGGCCGAGCATCTGCAACTGCTCGACGATGCCGGGCCGGACGATCTCACCGACGTACGCGAGGACGTTCACCGCGATCAGGGCGTACGTCACCAGCGGCACGGCCGAGATCCGGCCCCCGGCCACGGTGCGGGCCTGGCGCACCGAACGCGACCCCTCGCGCACGCACTCCGGGCAGTGGAAGCCGACCGAGGCCTCCCGCATGCAGTCGGGGCATATCGGCCGGTCGCAGCGCGTGCAGGTGACGTGCGTCCCGACGTCGGTGTGGCGATAGCACATCGGTGTCGCGGCGGACTGAGAGGTGGGCTCCACGGCCGGCTCCTGAGGTCATCAACGTAGGCGCGAACAACATAGCCAACGCCGCGTGCCTGGTCGGCGCGGGTGTCCCGGCGTACCCTCGGCGACCATGATCGCCACTGCCGTGCGGGTGCTGCCCGCCGCCGACCGCACCGCCGTCGCCTGGAAGAACGGCGGCGGCGTCACCCGCGAGATCGCCTGCTCGCCGCGGGGCGCGGACATGGCCGGGTTCGGCTGGCGGGTCAGCCTCGCCGAGGTGGCCGCGGACGGGCCGTTCTCCGCGTTCCCCGGCGTCGACCGGACGCTCACCATGGTCGAGGGCGACGGAATGGAGCTGACCGTCGACGGCCGCCCCGCGCTCGTCGGCTCCCTCCGCGAACCCCGGGACTTCGCCGGTGACGTGGCCACCGGCTGCCGCCTCCTCGGCGGGCCCGTCGTGAACCTCAACGTCATGTGGCGCCGGACCGCCCTCCCCGCGCCCCCGGCCGTCGCCGTCGTCCGAGGCCGCCTGACCCTCGCGCCCGGCACCACTCTCGTCGTCGCCCTCACCGGGGAAGGCGCGCAGGTCGCGGGGTACGCGCTCGGCCGCTACGACGCCGTACTCGTCGAAGGAGCGGGCGAGGGAGCGGGCGAGGGGGCGGGCACGCTGCACGCGCGGGGCCCCGTGGCCGTCGTCGGCGGGCTGTGACGGGCGGGCTGTGACGGCGGACCACAATAGGGGTGTGCCTACGAAGAAGAAGCCACAGGTCGCCCCCGACGAGCGGCGCCGCGAACTCCTGGAGACCGCCGCCGGGGTCTTCGCCGCCCAGGGCTACGACGCCACCACCGTCCGCAAGATCGCCGACGAGGCGGGCCTGCTCGCCGGCAGCCTCTACTACCACTTCGACTCCAAGGAATCGATGCTGGAGGAGATCCTGCGGACCTTCCTCGACGAGCTGTGGGCCGGCTACGACACCGTGCTCGACGCCGGTCTCGGGCCGCGGGAGACCCTGGAGGCGCTCGTCACCGAGTCCTTCCGGGAGATCGACCGGCACCGCGCCGCCGTCGCGATCTACCAGCGCGAGGCCAGGCAGCTTGCCGGGCAGGAGCGGTTCGCGTTCCTCACCGAGTCGCAGGGCCGCTTCGAGCGGACGTGGCTGACGACCCTGGAGCGCGGCGTCGCCGACCAGGTCTTCCGCGCCGACCTCGACCTCCGCCTCGCCTACCGCTTCGTCCGCGACACCGTCTGGGTCGCCGCCTCCTGGTACCGCCCGGGCGGACAGCACAGTCCGGACGAGATCGCCCGCCAGTACCTGACCATGGTCCTGGACGGACTCGCGGCCAGCTGAAAAAGCGTGCTACGCTCAGCGTGTTGCAGTTTTGGTACCCATAGACTTTATGTGCGCCTGACGGGAATGTTCCTCAGGCGCATTATTGTTTTGCCGGGGCGTTCTCGGAATGGGGGGCTGCTACCTGTTTCAAGGAGAATTTCATGGCCACCGGTACCGTTAAGTGGTTCAACTCGGAAAAGGGCTTCGGCTTCATCGAGCAGGACGGCGGCGGCGCTGACGTCTTCGCCCACTACTCGAACATCGCCACCTCGGGCTTCCGCGAGCTCCAGGAAGGCCAGAAGGTGACCTTCGACGTCACGCAGGGCCAGAAGGGCCCGCAGGCGGAGAACATCCTCCCCGCCTGATCCAGCTTCACCGGGCCGGGGCCCGCACCGTCATGGTGCGGGCCCCGGCTCGCGCTGTCCCCACCCCCCGGACCCCCGGAGATCCCCCCGGAAGGCATGCCGCATGGCCAGCTCAGCCCGCCCGTCCAGCCGTCGCAGTCCCCGCCCCGCATCAGCCGGCAGGCGGCGCGCCCCCGAGCAGCAGCGCCGGCAGCAGCCCACGCCGCCCCGCGAGTTCACCATGCCGGAGAACAGCAGCCCCGCGCTGCCCCCGGTCGAAGACTTCGCCGCCCTCGACATGCCCGCCGCGCTCCTGAAGACCCTGGCGGCACAGGGCGTCACCGCGCCCTTCCCGATCCAGGCCGCGACGCTGCCCAACTCCCTCGCCGGACGCGACCTGCTCGGCCGCGGCCGCACCGGGTCCGGCAAGACCCTCGCCTTCGGCCTCCCGCTGCTCGCCCGCACCGCCGGGAACAGGGCCGAGCCGAAGACCCCGCTGGCGCTCGTGCTCGTCCCCACGCGCGAACTCGCCCAGCAGGTCACCGACGCCCTCACCCCGTACGCCACCGCGCTCAACCTGCGCATGGCCACCGTCGTCGGCGGCATGTCGATCGGCCGCCAGGCCGGTCAGCTGCGCCGCGGCGCCGAGGTCGTCGTCGCCACCCCGGGCCGTCTGAAGGACCTCATCGAGCGCGGCGACTGCGCCCTCGGCCAGGTCCGGATCACCGTCCTCGACGAGGCCGACCAGATGGCCGACATGGGCTTCATGCCGCAGGTCACCGCCCTGCTCAAGCAGGTCGCGCACGGCGGCCAGACCATGCTCTTCTCGGCGACGCTCGACCGGAACGTGGACCGGCTCGTCAAGCAGTTCCTCACCGACCCCGTCGTGCACTCGGTCGACCCGTCCGCGGGCGCCGTCACCACGATGGAACACCACGTCCTGCACGTCCTCGACGAGACCGAGAAGAAGGCCGTCACCGCGCGCATCGCCGCCCGTGAAGGCCGCGTCATCCTCTTCGTCGACACCAAGCGCTCCGCCGACCGGCTGGCCAAGCGGCTCCTCGCGAGCGGCGTGCTCGCCGCGCCGCTGCACGGCGGCCGCAGCCAGCCGCAGCGCAACCGCACCCTGGAGCAGTTCAAGGACGGCCGGGTCACCGCACTCGTCGCCACGAACGTCGCGGCGCGCGGCATCCACGTCGACGACCTCGGCCTGGTCGTCAACGTCGACCCGCCCACCGAGCACAAGGACTACCTGCACCGCGGCGGCCGTACCGCCCGCGCCGGTGAGTCCGGCAGCGTCGTCACGCTCGTGCTCCCCGAGCAGAAGCGTGACGTGCAGCGGCTCATGCGGGACGCCAAGGTGCAGCCCCGCACGACCCAGGTCCGCTCCACCGACGAGGAGCTGGTGACCATCACCGGCGCGCGTGAGCCCTCCGGCGTGGCCGTGACGATCTCCGTGCCCGAGCAGGCCACGGCGGAGTCGGCCGGCAAGCCGCGCCGTTCCTCGCGCCGCTCCCGTGGAGGTTCCCCCGCGGCCGGTCGCGGCGAGGGCCAGCGTTCGGCGCAGGGTGGTCAGCGCTCCGGTCGCGGCGAGGGCCAGCGCTCGGCCCAGGGGGGTCAGCGCTCCGGCCAGGGCGCGTCCGGTGGCCGTCGCCGCTCGGGTACGGGCGCGGGTGCCGGTGCGGCGAGCGGTACGGCGTCGGGCTCCAGCCGACGCGGTCAGGGCCCGCGCGGACCCCGTAAGGCCGCGGCCTAGAGACGCCACAAGGCCGCAGCCCAGAGGCAGAGACGCCGTAAGGCCGCGGCCTAGACGCGCACCCTCCCTCCCACCTAACGTTTGTTTGGTGGGAGGGAGGGCTGTATGACGGCTGTCGGCGCGGACCTCAGCGGACGGACCGCCGTCGTCACCGGCGGCACCAGGGGCGTGGGCGCGGGCATCGCCGACGCGTTCGTACGCGCCGGGGCCCGGGTCGTCGTCTGCGCCCGCCGCCCGCCCGAACGGCCCCTTCCCGGCTGCGAGTTCCTCCCGGTCGATCTGCGGGACGCGACCGCCGTCCAGGACCTCTTCGCCCGGCTCGACCGCGTCGACGTCCTCGTCAACAACGCGGGTGGCACCCCGTACCGGCTGCTCGGCGACAGCGACGCGGAGCGCCACGCGCGCGTGATCGAGCTCAACCTGACCGCGCCCCTGACGGCCTCCCTCGCCGCCCGCGAACAACTGGCCGCCGCGCACGGCTCCATCGTCATGATCGGCAGCGTCAGCGGGACCCGCCCCTCGCCAGGATCGGCCGCGTACGGAGCGGCCAAGGCGGGCCTGGAGAACCTCGCGCGGTCCATGGCCGTGGAGTGGGCCCCCGGCATCCGCGTCAACACCCTCGTGCTCGGCATGGTGCGCACCGAACTCTCCGCCCTGCACTACGGGGACGAGGCCGGGATCGCGGCGGTCGGCGCCACCGTCCCGCTCGGCCGCCTCGCCGAGCCGCGCGAGATCGGCGCCGCCGCTGTCTTCCTGGCCTCGGACGCGGCCTCGTACATCACCGGAGCCAGCCTGCTCCTGCACGGCGGCGGCGAACGCCCCGCGTTCCTGGACGCGGCGACGGTCAACAAGAACGGCCGACGAGAACGGCCGACAAGAACGGGCGGCAAAGGGGGCGTGACGTGAGCGAGGCGAAGGCCGGCGGGAGCGGGCTGTGCGCGGGGCGGGTCGTGGCCGTCACCGGTGCCGGTCGTGGACTGGGGCGCGCACACGCCCACGCGTACGCGGCCGAGGGCGCGAAGGTCGTCGTGAACGACCTGGGAGTGGGCCTCGACGGCGCACCGGGGGCGGAGAGCCCGGCCGCTCAAGTCGTCCGCGAGATAAGGGCGTCGGGCGGGGAGGCCACCGCCCACGGCGGGGACGTCGCCACCAGCGAGGGCGCCGCGTCGCTCGTGGCCACCGCCGTCGACACCTTCGGCCGGCTCGACACCCTGGTGAACAACGCCGGGTTCCTGCGCGACCGGATGCTCGTCAACCTGGACGAGGACGACTGGGACGCCGTGATGCGCGTCCATCTGAAAGGGCACTTCCTGCCCCTGAAGCACGCGGCGGCGTACTGGCGGAGCCAGGCCAAGGCGGGGCGGCCGGTCGCGGCCCGGATCGTCAACACATCGTCCGGCGCGGGGCTGTCGGGATCGGTCGGGCAGGGCAACTACAGCGCGGCGAAAGCCGGGATCCTCGGCCTGACCTTCGTGGCCGCCGCCGAACTCGGCCGGTACGGCGTCCAGGTCAACGCGATCGCGCCCGCGGCCCGCACCCGGATGACCGAGGCGACGTTCGCCGCTTCGATGGCCGCCCCCGAGCGCGGCGGCTTCGACGCGATGGCGCCGGAGAACGTCTCCCCGCTCGTGGTCTGGCTCGGCTCCGCCGCCACCGGGGACGGCGTCACCGGCCGCGTCTTCGAGGTCGAGGGCGGCCGCATCACCGTCATGGAGGGCTGGCACCCCGGGCCGACGGTCGACAAGGCGGAACGGTGGACTCCGGCGGGGGCGGGCGCGGCGGTACGGGAGCTGCTGGCGCGGGCACAGGCGCCGGGGGCGGTGTACGGGGCGTCGTGAGGAACAGCCCGGTTCTACGTGTCGCACTCCAGCACCGTCCGGCACAACCCGCACCGCGCCCTGACCCGCCCCCGTACCGGCACCCGGATCCGCTGGTGGCAGGTGGGGCAGGGAAACGACACCCGTAGCCCCGCCCGGCCTTGCGGGCCGTCCGCCGAGAAGGTGTACGGGCCCGCGGGGGCGGGCCCCCGGGCACCGTGGTCCTGGGCGTAACGGCGGTCCTTCGCGTAGCGGCGGCGGCCCGCCCAGCCCGCCGCCGTCAGCGGGGGCTGCTGCTCGTCGCGGCGCGCCTGCGCGAGCCCCTTCGTGTACGCCGTGTACGCCTGCGCGCTGGTGAACCACGTCTCCGGCGCCTCCCCGAACGCGAGCGAACGCTTCGCCAGGACGTACCCGAACTCCTCCGGCGTCAGATAGCCCAGCTTCTGCGACGACGCCGCGTCCTCCCGGTAGGCGTCCAGGAGCAGCCAGCCCGCGCCGAGATACGTGGCGGCGGTGTCGGTGAGGATCTCGTTGTCCCGCGTCCCCGGGAACGACAGGTCCAGACGGTGCAGGTAGACGTGCATGATCTCGTGCGCCAGGGCCGCGCCGATGTCCCGGCGGTGCGTACGGAAACGGTCGTTCAGCTCGATGAAGTACTCGGGCCCCGCCGCCAGTTCGACGCTCGCCGCGTGCTCCATCTCCCGGAACCCGACGATCATCCGCGCGTCCGGCAGGTGGTAGTGGCGCACCAGCTCGCGCGCCACGCGCTGCGCACCGAGGTGCAGATCGTCCTGGTCGCCGAAGGCCACGTCGGCCGGGGCGACGCTCGTCGCGAACGTGTGCACCGTGTCGTACGAGAGCCGCTTGTACAGCGCGGTGACCGCCGCCCGCACGGTCTCCAGATGCGGATAGCCGTGCACCACAGGACCGCCGTTCACCGCGCACCCCCAGGGGCCGCCGGGCCATGCACCCCCGGGGGCCGCCCCCGGACCCGGCGCTCCCAGCGTAAGGCCGCCCGCCCGCTCCCGTACGGGCCCGGACGCCGTCGCGCGTCCGTTAGTCCAACACCTGTCCCTCCTTTGTCCATGGGCGCCCCCGCCCCACGCGGCGCATGGTGATCGGCACCTCGTCCGAAGCCAGGCCCTCAGCTCCCCGTACCCCCGTAAGGAGTGCCACGTGCCGCCCACCGATCCGTCAGAGGAGTCCGAGCAGCACCCCAGCCGCAGGGCCGTCGTCACCGCGGGCGCCGCCACGGGCGTGAGCCTGACGCTCGGCCTCACCGGCGCCGCCACCGCCCACGGCGCCGACACCCGGGACCCGGCCGCCGTGCTCCGCTCCCCGGACCTCACCGTCCGAGTCGCCACCGGCTTCCCGGCCGTCGTCTCCTACACCGACCGCGCCACCGGCGCCGTCCTGCACGGCACGCCCGACCCGGTCACCACGGTGCTCGTCGACGGTGCCGCCCACACCCCCGAGGTGACGTCCCGGATCGGCCGGGACCACGCCGACTACCGGCTCACCTTCCCCGGCGCCGCCGCCACCATCGACGTACGGATCACGGTCGAGGGACACCGCGTCGACTGGCGCGTCACCCGCATCCACGACACCGCCGCCCTGCGCGTCGGCACCCTCCAGATCCCCGGGCTCGCCCTGCTCTCCGTACGCAGCGACCAGCCCGGCGCGGCGCTGCTCGCCGCGAGGGTCCAGCTCGACAAGGCGCAGAGCGGCGACACCCTCGTCGCACCGAAGCCCGACAGCCCGGCCGAGGCGCCCACCGGCTGCGCCTACGCCGTGCTCGCGCACGACACGCTCGGCGGCGCCATCGAGACCAACACCGTCCACGACAAGCCGACCGGCGGCGCGACCTGGGAGAACGGCCGCCTGTGGCGGGAGACCGTCGTGCGCGCCTCCGACGGGTACACGGAGGTGCGCCTCGCGCCCGGCCAGTGGACGCACCGCGCCGCCACGGCCCCCGTCGACGCCACCGAACCCCTCCCGTACGCGACCGTGATCATCACCGGTGACCGCAACGGTGACGGCCGCGTCGACTGGCAGGACGCCGCCATCGCCTTCCGGTCCATCGCCGTCACCCCCCGCGGCGCCGAAACACAGCACCTGCGGGTCGTCCCGCACATCCCGTTCAACTTCGCCTCCCAGGCGACCAACCCCTTCCTGGCCACCCTCGACAACGTCAAACGCATCTCGCTCGCCACCGACGGCCTGCGCCAGTACACGCTCCTCAAGGGCTACCAGTCCGAGGGCCACGACTCCGCCCACCCCGACTACGCCGGGAACTACAACACGCGCGCGGGCGGCCTCCCCGACCTCAACACCCTGGTCCGCGCAGGCGCCGAGTGGAACAGCGACTTCGGCGTGCACGTCAACGCCACCGAGTCCTACCCGGTCGCCCACGCCTTCTCCGAGACCCTGGTCGACAAGACGAACGAACAGTGGGACTGGCTCGACCAGAGCTACCGCATCGACCAGCGCCGCGACCTCGTCTCCGGCGACATCATCGAACGCTTCGCCGCCCTGCGCCGCGACACCGAGCCCGCCCTCAACACCCTCTACATCGACGTGTTCCGCGAGTCCGGCTGGACCTCCGACCGCCTCCAGCGCGCCTTCCGCGACCAAGGGTGGAACGTCACGTCCGAATGGGGCCACGGCTTCGAACGCTCGTCCCTGTGGTCGCACTGGGCGACCGAGACCGACTACGGCCCCGACACCTCCCGAGGCATCAACTCACAGCTCATCCGCTTCGTCCGCCACCACCAGAAGGACGTCTTCGCCGACAAATGGCCGACCCTCCTCGGCGCCGCCCGGATGGGCAACTTCGAGGGCTGGACGGGGAAGACGGACTGGACGGCGTTCTACCGCCTGATCTGGACGCACGCGCTCCCCGCGAAGTACCTCCAGGCGCGGCCGGTCAGGACATGGGCCGACCACGAGATCACGTTCTTCGGCGACGAGCGCACCTCGGTCAGCGATGCGCAGGGCGCCCGCCGCATCACCACCGACGGCCGCCTCGTCTACGACGACGGCACGTATCTGCTGCCCTGGGAGCCCCGCACAGCGGACGACCCGGCGAAGCTGTACCACTACAACCCGGCCGGCGGGACGAGCGCGTGGCAGCTCCCACGCGCGTGGGCGCGGCTGTCCCGCGTCGCCCTGTACCGCCTCACCGACCAGGGCCGCGTCTTCGTCTCCCACGTCCCCGTAGCCGACGGCAAGGTCACGCTCACCGCAGACGCCGACCAGCCCTACGTGGTGTACCGCCGCCGCACCGATCTGACCCGCGACCCGGCCTGGGGCGAGGGCACGCCGCTGCACGACCCGGGCTTCCACGCGGGTTCACTGAAGGGCTGGCAGGTGACGGGCCCGGCCTCTGTCGTGCGCAGCGACCTCGGCGACTACGAACTGGTCGTCGCACCCGGCGCCGCGGCGACCGTCGCGCAGCGCCTGAGCCGGCTCGCCCCGGGGACGTACGCCGCGTCCGTCCAGGTCGAGGTGGGTGCGTCGGCGGGGGAGCGCCGCCGGGCCTCCCTGGAGGTGCGCACGGCCGACGGCGTGTCCGCCACGAACTGGACGGACACGTCGACCGCGGGCAACTATGTCGCCGCCGACCGCAAGCACGGAACGCGCTTCCAGCGGATGTTCGTGTACTTCACGGTGGCGCAGGGGGGCGGCGCCACGGTGCTGTCGTTGCGCGCTGACGCCGGGCAGGCACGGGTCCGCTTCGACAACGTCCGGGTGGTGAGGGCCGAGCGCCCGGTTCAGCGGCCGGGTGTGGTGGTCGCGGAGACCTTCGAGCACGTCCCGCAGGGCTGGGGCCCCTTCGTGAAGGGCGACGCGGGCGGCTCCACCGACCCGCGCACCCACATCGCCCAGCGCCATGCCCCCTTCACCCAGCGCGGCTGGAACGGCAAGACCATCGACGACGTCATCGACGGCACGCAGTCCCTCAAATCCCGCGGCGAGAACGAGGGCCTCGTCTACCGCACGGTCCCGCACACCGTCCGTTTCCTGCCGGGCCGGCGGTACCGGGTGCGTCTGCGGTACGAGTGTGAACTGGCGGGCCAGTACGCCTGGGTCACCGGGGTCGACGGGCCCGGGGCCACGGAGCTGAGCCGCCGGGGGCTGCCTGTGGCCGTGGAGCCCGGCACACTGCGGTACGAGTTCGCTGCGCCGGCGGAGGGGGAGGCCTGGGTGGGGCTCAGGAAGGTCGGGGACCACGGGACGGCGGAGTTCGTGCTGGACGGGTTCGAGGTGACCGAGGTCGATGTGACCGAGCTCGATGTGACCTGAGGTCCCGGCCGACCGTCCGCCGAGTGACTGCGCGTCGGCGCGTGCGCGTGCGTCGTGGCTGGTCGCGCAGTTCCCCGCGCCCCTGAAATGCGCACTGCGTGCGCCATTTCCCCCAGAGAAGCGCGGCAAAGCCACAACTCCCAGGGGCGCACCCCCGCCCACGAGGTACGAGCGCTGGCCTACACGGCAGCACGCCGCGAGATTCCTCAGGCACGCGGGGAAGGGGACCGGCGCGCTCAGCCGCGACGCATCTGCACTCGTCCATGCGCGGTCACCCGGCAGGGGCTGTGGTCTTTCAGGGGCGCGGGGAACGGCGCGACCAGCCACGACGGGCCCGCGCTCGGTCATCCGGCGGACGCGGGGGCGCGCAGCAACCCCCTCAGCTCACCCGCCCGCTCCAACTCAAGCACCCACACCTCATTACCGCCCGCCCGCACCACAGGCCCCGGCACGTACAAGCCCCGCTGCGGCCCGACCTCCCAGTACCGCCCCAGGCAGAACCCGTTCACCCACACGAGGCCCCGCGTCCACCCGGCACCCAGTTCGAGCACCGCATCCCCGACCCCGTCCGAGGCCACCTCGAAACCCCCCTGGTACAGACCCCGGCCCCCGCCCCCCGGCACAACCCGCGCCAGCGCAGCGACCTCCTCAGGCACGAACCGGTCGAGGCGGAGCCCCCGCGCCCGGACGCCGTGCAGGTACTGGCGTTCGTGCAGCAGGCCACCCGTGATCCCCTTCCGCTCGCCCGTACGCGGGCCGTAGTTGACCCGGCCCAGGGACTCCACCCACAGCTCCACGCGCGCGTGCCCGGCGACCGGCTCGGGGAGCACCGGTTCCTCCTCCGTCAGGACCCCGGCCCGCTCTCCGTCGACGTACACGACGGCGATGTCCCGCAGCCCGTCGGCCCGGAGGGGGTACGGCCGGCGCGGCCCCGGCACCGTCACCGCGTAGCGGACCAGACCCCGGTCCACGTCGAGCTCCTCGAACGACGGCGGCACCGCGTGCTCCGACTCCGGCCCACCGAGCGCCGCCAGCACCTCATCGAGCGGCGTGAACACCCCCAACTCGGCGGTCACCGCACCCGTAAGCACCGCCGGTGCCACAGGAACATCCGGCAACGGCGACTCCGCGTACGCGCCGAGCACCTCCCGGAACAGCCAGAACTTCTCGGTGGGGCGGCCGAACTCGTCGATGGGGGCGTCATAGTCGTACGAGGTGACGTCGGGTTCGAGCGGCCCGTCGTGGAGGTCGCCACCCCGGTTCGCCCCGGCCCAGCCACCGAAACTCGTGCCGCCGTGCGCCATGTACAGGTTGACGGACGCCCCGCACTCCAGGATCTCGCGCAGCGCCCGCGCCGCGTCCCCCGGATCCCGTACGACGTGCTCGGCACCCCAGTGGTCGAACCAGCCGCACCAGAACTCCATGCACATCAACGGCCCCGTCGGCCGGTGCCGGCGCAACGTCTCGAAAGCCTCGCGCGCGTGGGAGCCGAAATTGGCCGTGGCGAGCACGCCGGGGACCGAGCCGCCTGTCAGCATGTGGTCCTCGGGCCCGTCCGAGGTGAACAGCGGCACTGTCACACCGGTATCGGCCAACAGGTCAGCCAGCGCCCGCAGGTAACGCGCGTCCGAGCCGTAGCTCCCGTACTCGTTCTCCACCTGGACCATGATCACCGGGCCGCCCCGGTCGACCTGCCGCTCCACGATGTGCGGCATCAGCACCCGGAACCACCGCTCGACCGCCACCAGGAACTCGGCATCCCGGGTACGGATCCGCGAGCCCAGAGCACCTGTCACCCAGTGCGGCAGCCCACCGTTCTCCCACTCGGCACACATGTACGGGCCCGGCCGCACGATCACCCACAGCCCGGCATCGCGCGCCGCGTCGAGGAAGCGGCCCACGGCCGCCGCGTCCCGCACCTCGCCCGCGTGCGGCTCGTGCAGGTTCCAGGGCACGTACGTCTCCACACAGTTCAGGCCCATCGCGCGCAGCATCCGCAGCCGGTGCCCCCACTGTTCCTCGTGGACCCGGAAGTAGTGCAGGGCGCCCGAGAGCAGCCGCACCGGACGGCCGTCCACCTCGAAATCGTCCTCGCCCACCCTGAACTCGGCCATGACGTGCTCCTTCGTGCCTGGTGGGCACCTCACCCACCGGCCGCCACTGTCACCTCTGGCGGGCGACGGGGTCCATGGACAAAGATCGGCTGGTGTTGGACGGGAGCCACGCGACACCACGAGAAGCCCCCAAAAGACCGAAGCCACGAGAAGCCCGCAAAAGACCGGAGCCACGAGAAGCCCGCAAAAGAGCAGAGCCGCGAGGAGCCCTCGGAAGACCAGAGCCACGGGAAGCCCGCAAAGGACCAGAGCCGCGAGGAGCCCTCGGAAGACCAGAGCCACGGGAAGCCCGCAAAAGACCGCAGCCGCGAGGAGCCCTCGGAAGACCGAAGCCGCGAGAAGCCCGCAAAAGAGCAGAGCCGCGAGGAGCCCTCGGAAGACCAGAGCCACGGGAAGCCCGCAAAAGACCAGAGCCACGGGAAGCCCGCAGAAGACCAGAGCCACGAGGAGCCCTCGGGAAGCCACGAGGAATCCTGGAAGAACACCGCGGGGAGCCCCGGAAGAACGGCCCGAGGCCACCCGCACGAAACACCACGGGAGGGGACACATGTCCACGTACCACACCTGGATGCGGTACTTCACACCCAGCCCCGTCCACCACCGCCTCGGCCTGGTCTGCCTCGGCGTCGGACTCCAGCACGGACTGCTGCCCGCCGTCGGCCCCCGCACCCTCGACCACCACGTCGCCGTCGTCGTCACGGCGGGCAGCGGCTGGATCGAGCTGCCCGACGGCCGGCGGGCCCCCGTCACCGCCCCCGCCCTCCTCTGGCTCACCCCGGGCACCTCCCACCACTACGGCGCCGACCCGCACACCGGCTGGGACGAGTGCTTCGTCGACTTCACCGGCCCCGCCACCGCCACGTACACCGAACTCGGCTACATCGACGCCGACCGGCCCCTCGTCCCGCTCTCCGAGGCGGCCGCCGCCCGCGCAGTCGTCGGCCGCATCGCCCGCGCCGCCCGCCGGGGCAACCCCCTCCTGGAGGTCGAGACCGGCGCCGCGGTCCACGAACTCCTCGTCGCCCTGCGCCGCGCCCGCGCCGACATGGCCCCCGACGGCGACCCCGTCCTCCAGGCCCTCGCCCGCGACGCCTTCCGGCCGCTGTCCGTCGCCGAACACGCCGCCCGGCACGGCATGACCCCCGCCGAACTGCGCACCGCCGTCCGCCGCGGAGCCGGCTGCAGCCCCAAGGACTACCTCCTCGGCATCCGCCTCGGCCGAGCCAAGGAACTCCTCGCCGCCACCGAACTGCCCGTCGCCGCCGTCGCCCGCCGCGTCGGCTACGACGACCCCGCCTACTTCTCCCGCCTCTTCACCCGCCGCGTCGGCACCGCACCCGTCCGCTTCCGCGAGCAGCAGGGCCGCGCCGTGCCCGGCGGCTGGTCCGACCGCATCCCCGACCCTGACGACCCACCCATGCTCCACGTAGGCTGACCTGTCATGACTTCAGGTACGCCCGCATCCCAGCCGCCCGTCGACCCGGCCGTCCGCGCCGAGCTCGACCGCCTCCGCGACAGCATCGACAACATCGACGCCGCCGTCGTCCACATGCTCGCCGAACGCTTCAAATGCACCCAGCAGGTCGGCCACCTCAAGGCCGAGCACGCGCTCCCCCCGGCCGACCCCGCGCGCGAAGCCCGGCAGATCGAACGACTGCGCCAGCTCGCCGAGAGCGCGAAACTCGACCCGGCCTTCGCCGAGAAGCTCCTCAACTTCATCATCAGCGAGGTCATCCGCCACCACGAACAGATCGCCGAGGACAGCAAGCGCTGACCGGGCCGACCGGACCGATCGGGATCACCCTGTCCCGATGTCCGAGGCGTACGGCAGCATGAGCCCATGCCCGTACTGACGCGCGACGAAGCGCAGACCCGAGCCCGACAGATCGACGTCCAGCGGTACACCGTCGACCTCGATCTCACCCGCGGCAGCGACACCTTCGACTCCCGCGCCGTGATCCGCTTCACCGCCCGCACCCCGGGCGACACCTTCGTCGAGCTCAAGCCCGCCGAGCTGCGCTCCGTCACCCTCGACGGACACCCCCTCGACGTGGCCGCTCTGGACGGCAACCGGCTGCCGCTCACCGGCCTCACCGAGGGCGCCCACGAACTGCGCGTCGACACCGCCATGCGCTACTCGCACACCGGCGAGGGCATGCACCGCTTCACCGACCCCACGGACGGCGAGACGTACGTCTACACCCAGCTCTTCATGGAGGACGTCCAGCGCGTCTTCGCCGCCTTCGACCAGCCCGACCTCAAGGCCGTCTTCGACCTCACCGTCACCGCGCCCGAAGGCTGGAGCGTCCTCGCCAACTCGGTCACGGAGCACCTGGGGGAGGGGAAGTGGCGGGCCGCCACCACCCCCCTCCTCTCGACGTACCTCATCGCCGTCGCGGCAGGCCCCTGGCACTCCGTGCGCACCGAACACCGCGGCCTGCCCTTCGGCATCCACTGCCGCCGCTCCCTCGCGCCCCACCTCGACGCCGACGCCGACGAAATCCTCGACATCACGCGCGCGTGCTTCGACCGCTACCACGAGAAGTTCGACGAGCCCTACCCCTTCGACTCCTACGACCAGGCGTTCGTCCCCGAGTTCAACGCCGGCGCCATGGAGAACCCCGGCCTCGTCACCTTCCGCGACGAGTTCGTCTACCGCTCCGCCGTCACCGACACCGAGCGGCAGACCCGCGCCATGGTCATCTCCCACGAGATGGCCCACATGTGGTTCGGCGACCTCGTCACCCTCCAGTGGTGGGACGACATCTGGCTGAACGAGTCGTTCGCCGAGTACATGGGCTACCAGACCCTCACCGAAGCCACCCGCTTCACCGACACCTGGGTCGACTTCGGCGTCGCCCGCAAAGCCTGGGGCTACGACGCCGACCAGCGCCCCTCCACCCACCCCGTCGCCCCCGAAGCCGTCCCCGACACGGCCTCCGCCCTCCTCAACTTCGACGGCATCTCCTACGCCAAGGGCGCCAGCGCCCTGCGTCAACTCGTCACCTGGCTCGGCGAGAAAGACTTCCTCACCGGCATCAACACCCACTTCCACCGCCACAAGTTCGCCAACGCCACCCTCGCGGACTTCATCGACTCCCTGTCCTCGGGAGCCTCCGGCACGGACCGCGACGTCCACGCCTGGGCGGACGCCTGGCTCCGCACGACCGGCGTCGACACACTGACGGCCCGCGTCACGGAGCCCGCCACGGACACGGGCCCCGCCGGCCGTGACACCGAGAGCTGGACCCTCGCCCTCGACCGCACCGGCAACCGCCCCCACCGCATCGCCGTCGGCCTCTACGACCGCGACCAAGGCGACGGCCGGCGGTTCGTCCTGCGCGAACGTGTCGACGTCGACGTGCCGGGCGAGGCCCGTACGTTCCCGGGGCCCCGCCCCGCGCTGATCGTCCCCAACGACCAGGACCTCACCTACGCCAAGGTCCGCCTCGACCCGGCCTCCGAGGAAGCGGCCCTCCGCGGCCTCTCCGGCATCCCCGACCCGCTCACCCGCGCCGTCCTGTGGAACACCCTGCGCGACATGGTCCGCGACGGTGAACTCGAACCCGCCGCCTACCTGGAGACCGCCGCCGCCCACCTCCCCGACGAGACCGACCTCGCCCTCGTCCAGGGCGTCCTCGCCTTCGCCCGCACCGAGATCGCCGACCGCTACAGCACCCCCGCCGAACGCCCCGCCGCCCTCACCCTCCTCACCACCCTCGGCGAGAACCTGCTGCGCCGCACCGAGAACGGCACCGACCCCGGCCTGCGCCTCACCGCCGTACGCCACCTCATCGGCGCCGCCCAGCACGCCGACACCATCCGCGGCTGGCTCGACGCCAACGCCGTCCCCGGCGGCCCCGACCTCGACCCCGAACTGCGCTGGCGCATCCTCGGCCGGCTCAGCCTCCTCGGCGCCATCGACGACGCCGTCATCGAGGCCGAACTCGCCCACGACCCCAGCGCCACCGGCCAGGAAGGCGCCGCCCGCTGCCGCGCCGCCCTGCCCGACCCGCAGGCCAAGGAAGCCGCCTGGACCGCCCTGTTCACCACCGACCCCGGCCAGGAACTCTCCAACTACCTGTTCACCGCCACCGCCCAGGGCTTCTGGCAACCCGAACAGACCGACCTCCTGCGCCGCTACGTCCCCCGCTACTTCGACGACGCCACCGCCCTCGCCACCCGCCGGGGCCCCGCCATCGCCGAAGCAGCCGGCCGCTACGCCTTCCCCGCGCACGCCATCGACGAGGACACCCTCCGCCTCGGCGAGCAGTGCCTCACCGCGGGCGCCCCCACCCCGGCCCTGCGCCGCAAACTCGTCGACCAGCTCGACGACCTCACCCGCGCCCTGAAGGTCCGCGCACCCCGCCACCCGTAACGCCACCCACAACAGACCCGTACGCCCTATACACCACCAACACCCCTCTCCCGTACACGAGTACCCCTTTCGGGTTGCCCTCCATCCATTCGGTAAAGGCACCCTTACCTGAGGTCCAAGACTGGTGCGGCGCGGCTCACCCGGCCGCGCCCACCGCACCCGTCACCGGACCGAAGGACGCCCATGAGCAGCACCCCGCCCCTCGCCGGAGGCACCCAGGGACCCGCCGCGCTGCGGCCGCTGCTCGACACCGTCCTCGACGCACTCCACGAAGGCGCCGTCCGCCGCGACGGCCCCCTCCCGGCGGGTGGCCCGGACGCCGTCGCCGCCCTGCTCCGAGAACACGCCGGACCCCTGCTCCCCGCACAGGGCACCGGCGCCGACGACGCCCTGCGCACCCTCGTCACCGCCCTCACCGAAGGCGCCGCCGACCCCGCAGACCCCCTGTGCGCCGCCCACCTGCACTGCCCGCCGCTCGCCGTCGCCGCCGCGGCCGACCTCGCCGCGAGCGCCCTCAACCCCTCCATGGACTCCTGGGACCAGGCCCCCGCCGCCTCCGCCCTCGAAGACCTGGTCACCGCCGCCCTCGCCCACGAGGTCTACGGCGCCACGAGCACCGCCGCCGCTGAGGCCCACGCAGCCACCAGCCCCCCGCAGCACGCCGACGCCCTCGTCACCACCGGCGGCACCGAAGCCAACCAGCTCGCCGTCCTCCTCGCCCGCGAGACCAACCCCCACCCCGAACCCGTCCAACTCCTCGTCGGCGCCAACGCCCACCACAGCCTCCCCCGCGCCACCTGGCTCTACGGCCTCCCCGCCCCCCTCACCGTGCCCGCCCCGGGCGGCACCCTCGACCCCGCCGCCCTCGACGCGACCCTCACCGGCCTTCCCGGCCCCGCACTCGTCGCCGCCACCGCGGGCACCACCGACGCCGGCCTCATCGACCCCCTCCCCGATATCGCCGACGTCTGCGAACGCCACGGCGCCCGCCTCCACGTCGACGCCGCCTACGGCGCGGGCCTCCTCTTCAGCACCCGGCACCGCGCCCTCCTGGCCGGCCTCGACCGCGCCCACACCACCACCCTCGACCTGCACAAACTCGGCTGGCAGCCGGTCGCCGCCGGACTCCTCGCCGTACGCGATCCCGCCGACGTCGCCGCCCTCACCTACCAGGCCGACTACCTCAACGCCGACGACGACACCGAAGCGGGACTCCCCGACCTCCTCGGCCGCTCCCTGCGCACCACCCGCCGCCCCGACATCCTCAAGATCGCCGTCACCCTCAAAGCCCTCGGCCGCACCGGACTCGGCGCCCTCACCGACCAGGTCATCGCCCTCGCCCACCACCTGGCCGCACTCGTCGACGTACACCCCGGCTTCGAGCTGTACGACACCCCCACCCTCTCCACCGTCCTCTTCCGCCCCCTCGGCGCCGGCGCCGACTCCATCGCCGCGATCCGCCGCGCCCTGCTCACCGAGGGCCGCGCCGTCCTCGGCCGCGCCCGCACCGACGACGGCACCCTCTGGCTCAAGGCCACCCTCCTCAACCCGCACACCGAACCCGGCGACCTGTCCGCCCTCCTGAAACTGGTGGAGGGCCACACCCCGCACTGACCCCAAGCCCCGAACACCCGCCCAACAAACCCGCCGAGCCACGCGGTACCGCAACCCCCGACAGACCCGCCGCGCCGCGCGGTGCCGGAACCCCTGACGGACCCGCCGCGCCGAGCCCCGAACGCCCGCCCGACAGGCCCGCCGAGCCGGAACGCCCGCCCGACAAACCCGCCGAGTCGACCCCCGCGCCCCCGCCTCACGACCTCGCTCGCCCCCGAAATCGCCCCCCGGACCCGAACCCGCCCCCGCACTCGCCCCCGGTGGAAGGACACCCCGATGAACGCCGTGCCAGCCGAACGCCCCACCGACACACCCCGCGACCTCGTCGGCATCGGCATCGGCCCCTTCAACCTCTCCCTCGCCGCCCTCGCCCACCCCCTCCCCGACCTCGACACCGTCTTCTACGACCAGCGCCCCGCCTTCCACTGGCACCCCGGCCTCCTCATCGACGGCGCCACCCTCCAGGTCCCCTTCCTCGCCGACCTCGTCACCCTCGCCGACCCCACCAGCCCCTGGACCTTCCTCAACTACCTGCGCACCCGGGGCCGCCTCTTCCCCTTCTACTTCGCCGAGCAGTTCCACATCCAGCGCGCCGAGTACGACGCCTACTGCCGCTGGGTCAGCGAGAACCTCCCCGCGCTGCACTTCTCCCACCAGATCGACGCCGTCCGCTGGAACCCCGACCGCGCCGCCTTCGAGGTCGACCACACCCAGCTCGACGCCGACGGAGAAGCCGAGGCACTGGGACGGACCTACACCCGCAACATCGCCCTCGGCGTCGGCACCGAACCCCACATCCCCGAACCCCTGAAACCCCTCGCCCACGAACCCACCGTGCCCGTCCTGCACAGCGCCGACTACCTCACCCACCGCGAAAGACTCCTCACCGCCGACCACATCACCGTCATCGGATCAGGACAGTCCGGCGCCGAGATCTTCCTCGACCTGCTCCGCGCCCGCCCCGCAGGCCGCGAAAAGATCCACTGGCTCGCCCGCACCGAGGCCTTCGCCCCCATGGAGTACTCCAAGCTCGGCCTCGAACACTTCACCCCCGACTACACCCGCTACTTCCACCACCTCCCCCAAGCCGAACGCGACCACCTCGTCCCCGCCCAATGGCAGCTCCACAAGGGCATCGACGCCGACACCATCGCCGCCATCCACGAAGAGCTCTACCGCCGCACCCTCCACGGCGGCTGGCCCGACGCCACCCTCACCCCCGGCGTCAGCGTCCGCACCGCAGGCCGCGTCGGCGCCGCCAAGGTCGAACTCCACCTCGAACACCGCCGCCAGTCCACCCGCTCCCGCCTCACCACCGACGCCGTCGTCCTCGCCACCGGCTACCGCGAACGCCCCCTCGACCAGCTCCTCGCAGGCCTCGACCCCCACCTCCGCCGCGACAGCTCCGCACGCCCCCGCGTCGACGAACAGTTCCGCCTCGTCCTCGACGACACCGTCAAAGGCTCCGTCTACGTACAGAACGCCGAACGCCACACCCACGGCGTCGGCGCCCCCGACCTCGGCCTCGCCGCCTGGCGCAGCGCCACCATCCTCAACACCCTCACCAAGAACGAGCCCTACCCGCAGCCCCGCCGCACCGCCTTCACCACCTTCGGCCTCCAGCCACACGACGAAAGCCGCACCCCCCGGCCCGAACAACAGGCAGGAGAGCGCGGCCCCCTCATCGAACTGCGAAGCTAGCGACGACGCACGGTCAGAACACCGGCGTCCCGTCCCGCGTCAGCCGCCAGTCCACCGACGCGAAGTCCACCGGGTCCAGGACACCCTTGGCCGTCACCCACTCCGCGATCCGCGTCCGGATCTCCGTCGACTCCGACCACAGCTCCTGCGCCGACGCCACATGCGGGAACGCACCACCACCGTTCGCCCGGTAGTTGTTCACCGCGAGGACGAACTGCGCCGCGTCGTCCAGGTCCTCACCCCCGAACTTCAGGTTCCTGATCCGCGAACCCGCAGGCTGCGCTATGTCGATGTCGTACGTCACGCCCGACACGTAGTCGTAGTTGTAGTCCGGCCGGTTCTCCGCGTTCGTCAGCTTCTCGACGTCCACCGCCGCACCCGCCGCCGTCCGCACGAAGTACTGCGCCGAGAACTCCAGGTACGCCCGCACCTGCGCGCCCGTCAGCAACTTCGCCACCAGCGTGTTGTCGTACACGTACAGACCCGACAGGTCCCGGATCGTCACGTCACCGGCCGGGATCTCCGACGTACGGGAGAACGGCGACGCCTGCGAGAGCACCGGCAGCGACGCGTACTGCGTCGACTTCAGCGCCTCCGTCACCACATCGGCCTGCACCTTGTTGATCAGGTCGATGATCGGCGCGTCCTTGTAACGGGCGTCCACCGTGGTCAGCGTCGTCGTCGCCTGACCCACCACCTGGTTCACGTACTTCACGACCAGCGCGTGCTCGTCCGCGAGCAGCTTCGTGATCTTCGGGTCGTCCTTCACCGAAGCCGAGTTCAGCAGCTTCGACCTCACCGACTCGACCGACCAGCGGCCCTTCTCCCACACCAGGTCGAAGTCGAACAGCGCGAGCCGCTCCGCGTAGCACAGCGGCTCCGCGAGCACGACGGACCTGCCCGTCTTCTCGTTCTTCACCACCTGCTGCTCGATCTCGACGTGCGCGTGCCCGACCAGGACCGCGTCGATCCCCGGCACCTTCGCCGCCATGGTCGCCGCCGCGTTCTCCACGTACGGCAGCTGGTCACCCCACGACGACGTCCCCGACGCACCCGAGTGCACCGACACGACCACCACGTCCGCGCCCATGGACCGCAGCTTCGGCACCCACAGCGCGGCCTGCTCCTCGATCCCCGGGAACTTCAGCTTGCCCTGTACGTACGCCTTGTCCCAGATCGCGATGCCCGGGTTGGTCAGACCCAGGATCGCCACCTTCACGTCCCGGCCGTGCGGCGTCCGCATCTTCTTGATGACGTACGGGCGGAACGCCGGCTTCTCCGTCTTCGCGTCCACCGCGTTCGCCCCGAGCAGCGGGAACCTCAGCTGCGACTCGAACTTGCGCAGCGTGTCGATGCCGTAGTTGAACTCGTGGTTGCCGAGCGCCGCCGCGTCGTACCCGATCTGGTTCATCGCCTGGGCCATCGGGTGCACCGGACCACCCTTGGCGGTGATCGGCTCCACGCGCGCGAAGTAGTACGTCAGCGGCGTGCCCTGGATCGTGTCACCCGCGTCGACCAGAAGCGTGTTGCCGCGCCCCTTCTCCTCCCGCACCTGCTTGACCAGCGTCGAGATCCGCGAAAGCCCCTGCGCGTTACCGGCCGCGTCCGTGTACTCCGCGTCCTTGTAGTAGTCCCAGTTGAAGACGTGACCGTGCAGGTCCGTCGTGCCCATGACGGTGAAGGAGTACCGCTTGCCCTTCGGCTTCTGGGGGTGCGGCTTGGGGTGGTGGTGCGAGGACGCCTCCGCGGCGGGCGCGGCCACGGCACCCGTCAGCGCCACCCCCACACCCGTCGCGGCGGACTGTCCCAGAAACCTTCGGCGGTTCAACGGCATCTCTGTACTCCTCGGAGGGCACCACGGGTCAACGCATCTGAGCAACGCGTCTGTAGCAACGCGTCTGTAGCAACGCGTCTGTAACGCGCGTAGATCCTGGATTCTGGCTCAGAACACACCTCCGCAACACCCCCCACAGGTTGCGATCCGATGACCGGACGCTGACCGGACCGGGGCAACGGTGCGACAGTGAGGCGCATGACCACCACCCCCACCGGACCCACACCCCACGGACCCACCCCGTACGGGACCCCCGACGTACCCCGCATCACCGTCCGCGGCGAAGCCCACCTCGAAGCCGACCCCGAACTCGCCCGCATCCGCGTCACCGTCCAGGCCCGCGGCACCGACCGCCGCACCACCCTCGACGACCTCACCCGCCGCAACAGCACCGCCCTCGACCTCATCAAGTCCTACGGCGAAGCCGTCGACAAAGTCGAGACCGGCACCTTCTCCCTCGCCCCCGAATACGCCAAACACGGCCGCGGCGAACGCGTCCGCACCTACCACGGCCGCACCACCCTCACCGCCGAACTCACCGACTTCACCGCACTCGGCGAACTCGCCACCCGCCTCGCCGACCTCGACCTCACCCGCGTCGACGGCCCCCACTGGTCCCTGCGCCGCACCTCACCCGTCCACGCCCAGGCCCGCACCCAAGCCGTCCGCGAAGCCGTCCGACGCGCCCGCGAATACGCCGACGCCCTCGGCACCACCGTCGCCGCCCTCCTCGAACTCTCCGACACCGGCACCGACCCCCAGGACTGGACGCACCACGAAAGCCCCCGCGGCTGGACCCGCGCCTCCTTCGCCAAAGCCCCCGACGACGAACCCGCCCCCGCCCTCAACCTCGAACCCCAGCGCCAGCACATCCAGGCCACCGTCAGCGCCGCCTTCACCCTTCACCCACCGACCCTCTGAACCCCGGCCCACCCCATTTCTGTGCTCATCAGAGCGGCAGCGCGCGCATATTCAAAACATGTCGATGTTTGTCAATAGCCCTTCACACAACGGTTGTTGAGTAGTCGCCCCCGGCCAATTCTCTACCCGCCGGTAAGCCCTAGGCTCGAACCATGCGCCGAGCAAAAATCGTCTGCACCCTGGGCCCCGCGACCGACTCGTACGAGCAGATCAAGGCACTCGTCGAAGCCGGAATGGACGTAGCCCGCTTCAACCTCAGCCACGGCAGCTACGCCGAGCACGAGGAGCGCTACCAGCGCGTGCGAAAGGCCGCCGAGGAGACCGGCCGCAGCGTCGGTGTCCTCGCCGACCTTCAAGGCCCGAAGATCCGCCTCGGCCGCTTCAGCGAAGGCCCCGTACTTCTTGAACGCGGCGACGAGTTCACCATCACCGTCGAGGACGGCGTCGAAGGCGACCGCCAGCGCTGCGGCACCACCTACAGCGGCCTCGCCGAGGACGTCACCCCCGGTGAACGCATCCTCGTCGACGACGGCAAAGTCAGCCTCCAGGTCACCGGCGTCGACGGACCCCGCGTCCACACCCAGGTCGTCGAAGGCGGCATGGTCTCCGACCACAAGGGCCTCAACCTCCCCGGCGTCGCCGTCTCCGTCCCCGCCCTCTCCGACAAGGACGAGGCCGACCTCCGCTGGGCCCTGCGCATCGGCGCCGACATCATCGCCCTCTCCTTCGTGCGCAGCGGCCGCGACATCGAGGACGTCCACCGCATCATGGACGAGGAGGGCCGCCGCCTCCCCGTCATCGCCAAGGTCGAGAAGCCCCAGGCCGTCGAAGCCATCGACGACATCGTCGCCGCCTTCGACGGCATCATGGTCGCCCGCGGCGACCTCGGCGTCGAAATGCCCCTCGAACAGGTGCCGATCGTCCAGAAGCGCGCCATCAAGCTCGCCAAGCGCAACGCCAAGCCGGTCATCGTCGCCACCCAGATGCTCGACTCCATGATCGAAAACTCCCGGCCGACCCGCGCCGAGGCCAGCGACGTCGCCAACGCGGTCATCGACGGCACCGACGCGGTC
Organism: Streptomyces sp. NPDC016845; assembly: GCF_044332585.1. Taxonomy (NCBI): domain Bacteria; kingdom Bacillati; phylum Actinomycetota; class Actinomycetes; order Kitasatosporales; family Streptomycetaceae; genus Streptomyces; species Streptomyces sp. NPDC016845. Next base: position 684,598 of record NZ_JBIRPI010000002.1, read on the forward strand.
ATGCTCTCCGGCGAGACCAGCGTCGGAAAGTACGCGATCGAGACGGTCAGGACCATGTCCCGCATCGTCGAAGCGGCGGAGGAAGACATCCTGGCCAAGGGCTTGCCGCCGCTGACCGAACGCAACAAGCCCCGCACCCAGGGCGGCGCGGTCGCCCGCGCGGCGGCGGACATGGGCGACTTCCTTGGCGCCAAGTTCCTCGTCGCCTTCACCCAGTCCGGAGACACGGTCCGCCGCCTCTCCCGCTACCGCTCACCGATCCCGCTCCTCGCCTTCACGCCCGACGCGGCCACGCGCTCGCAGCTGAACCTGACGTGGGGCGTGGAAACCTTCCTCGGCCCGCACGTCGACTCCACGGACGCGATGGTCGCCCAGGTCGACGAGGAACTGTTGAAGATCGGCCGCTGCGAGCGCGGCGACATCGTGGTCATCACGGCGGGCTCCCCGCCCGGGGTGGCCGGCTCGACGAACCTGGTCCGCGTGCATCACATCGGCGAGGACGACGCGCCCAAGTAGGCCCCGGGTCAGTATTTCGGGCCTACGTGCTTGTCCATGAGGGCTACGGAGGCTTTGCGGGCGACCGAGATGTTGAACGGGTCGACGCCGCGCGCCAGCGAACTCCACTCGACGCCGACGGCGTCGAGTGTGTCGGTGTACAGCTTCCGGATGTCATCGGACTTGTTGCTGAAGAAGTAGCGGGGATACTCGTAGCGCTTCCGTACGCCGCCGACCGTCTTCTCGGTCCAGTTCGTGATCCGACACCCGTCGGAGTGGATCAGCCCACGGATGAACTCCCACGGATGGGCGTCGACGAGTTCTTGCTGCCACGACGCGAGAGCAATTTCGCGGCTGTGCTTCTTGCCAGGGCCGTGTTGCGGGAACAGGCAAGGCCAGTGGTTGCTGTAGCAGGTCACGTTTTGGCAGCCCTGGCGTTGTACGCGGAACACTTTGTTGGAGGGCCGGACAGCCTGTATAGCTTCGGCGCAAGCGTCGACCAGGCCGGGCCAGTCGTTGGCGCAGGTGATGCGGAGGAAGTAGGTGCCGCGCCGAAGGTGGCTGATGCAACCATCGCCGAGGTACAGGCCGAGCAGGTAGGTGTAGGCGTTGGGGTCGGGGGGCGGCTCGGGCGTTTCCTGGCAGCGCGGGCAGGGGGTGGCGCGGCTCCAGCCGAGTGGCTCGACACGCGTCTGCCAGGAACGGATCGCGGTCCGCGAGACCCCGGTCTCCCTGCTGACGGAGTTGAGACTGCGCCCCTGTGCGACCAGCGCGAGGGCCTGCTTGCGGGTGTCCATGTCGTACATGTAGCCACTCTGTAAGGACGAGCAGCGGGCCGTACGGCGGTAAGCGGATGTTCACGAGAATGTGGACATCCGCTTACTGGTCTGCGTGCCGGGTGCGGGAGTCGAACCCGCACGTCCTTTCGGACAGATGTGTTTGAGACATCAGCGTCTGCCATTCCGCCAACCCGGCCAGATAACCCGAGAGGAGTGTACCGGTTCACGGGACTGCACTGCAGCTAGGTAGGCTCTAGGTGCAGCCCCCAGCCTGCTCAACCAAGGAGCGCCCCCGTGACCGCCCCCGAGTCGCCCCAGCCCGTAGACGACGCCGACGACGACAAGTCGCACGTCCCGCCGCTGACGACCCGTGTCGTCATCGCCGAGGACGAGGCCCTGATCCGCCTCGACCTCAAGGAGATGCTTGAGGAGGAGGGCTACTCGGTAGTGGGCGAGGCCGGTGACGGCGAAGAGGCCGTCGAGCTGGCCCGTGAGCACAAGCCGGACCTCGTGATCCTCGACGTGAAGATGCCGAAGATGGACGGCATCAGCGCGGCCGAGAAGATCGCGGGGGAGTCGATCGCCCCGGTGCTGATGCTGACCGCGTTCTCGCAGCGCGACCTTGTCGAGCGGGCGAGGGACGCGGGCGCGATGGCGTACCTGGTGAAGCCGTTCAGCAAGAGCGACGTCGTGCCGGCGATCGAGATGGCCGTGTCCCGGTTCACGGAGTTGAAGACGCTGGAGAAGGAGGTCGCGGACCTCACGCAGCGCCTGGAGACGCGGAAGCTGGTGGACCGGGCGAAGTCGGTGTTGCAGACACAGTACGGGCTGACGGAGCCGGCGGCGTTCCGGTGGATCCAGAAGACGTCGATGGACCGGCGGCTCTCGATGCAGCAGGTGGCCGAGGCGGTCATCCAGGACGCCGAGGAGAAGAAGGCGTCGAAGGGCTGAGAGGCCGCACGTCAGAGCAAGCAGCGCTGAGGCCCGCGTTCCGAGAGTCGATCTCGGGGCGCGGGCCTCAGCCACGTACAAGCACAGAGACGAACCGGGTCAGTCCTCGCCCAGGTACGCCTTGCGGACGGACTCGTCGTGCAGGAGGTCCTGGCCCGTCCCGGAGAGGGCGATGGAGCCGACCTCCATGACGTGGCCCTGGTCGGCGAGGGAGAGCGCCGCCTGGGCGTTCTGTTCGACGAGGAGGATCGTCGTGCCCTGGGCCTTCAGTTCGACGATCGTCGCCATGATCTTCTGCATCATGATGGGGGAGAGGCCCATGGAGGGCTCGTCCAGCATGAGGAGTTTGGGCTGGGACATGAGGGCGCGGCCCATGGCGAGCATTTGCTGTTCGCCGCCGGAGAGGGTTCCGGCCGCCTGCTTTCGGCGTTCGCCGAGGATCGGGAAGAGGTCGTAGGCCCTCTGGAGGTCCTTCTCGATGCCTGCCGAGTCCTTGCGGAGGAAGGCGCCGAGTTGCAGGTTCTCCAGGATGGAGAGGCGCGGGAAGATGCGCCGGCCTTCGGGGGAGTGGGCGAGGCCCATGGCGACGATCTTGTGCGCCGGGACTCCGGTCAGGGGCTGCCCGTTGAAGGTGATCTTGCCGCTCAGGGGCTTGAGGAGGCCTGACAACGTTCGCAGGGTTGTCGTCTTGCCCGCACCGTTGGTGCCGATGAGGGTGACTACCTGGCCCTCCTCCACGGTGAAGGAGATGCCCTTGACGGCCTCGATCTTGCCGTAGGCGACCTTGAGGTCCTCGACCTCCAGCAGGGCGGTCACTTTTCCGTTCCTTCCGAAGAGCCGTCCGTCGCGGCTTCTGTCGCGCCTTCCGCCGCGTGGGCCTCGGCTGCCTGGACGTCCTGGAGCGCGGTGTCCTCGGGGGCGCCTTCGAAGGGGGTGCCGAGGTAGGCGGCGATGACGCGTTCGTCGCCCTGGACGACCTCGCTGGTGCCTTCGACGAGTTTCTCGCCCTGGACGAGGACGGCGACGCGGTCGCAGAGGTTGAAGATGAAGCGCATGTCGTGCTCGATGACGAGGACGGCGATGCCCTTGTCGCGGATGGCGAAGACCAGCTCCTCCGTCGCGCGGGTCTCCTGCGGGTTCATGCCGGCGGTGGGCTCGTCGAGGAGGAGCAGGCCCGGTTCGCTCGCCATGGCGCGCGCGATCTCCAGTTTCCGCTGTTCTCCGTAGGGGAGGGAGCGGGCGAGGTGGTCGCGTTTGTGGGCGAGGCCGATGAATTCGAGGAGTTCCATGGCGCGTTCCTCGGAGGCGGCTTCGGCTTTCTTGAAGCCGGGGCCGCGGAGAAGAGCCGACCAGAGGCCTTCTTTCGTACGGGTGTGGCGGCCGACGAGGACGTTCTCCAGGACGGTCATGTTGGCGAAGAGCCGGATGTTCTGGAAGGTGCGGGCCATGCCGGCCTGGGTGACCAGGTGGGGTTTGGGCGGGAGGACGGAGCCCTTGTAGGAGACCTTGCCCTCGGTGGGGATGTAGAGGCCGGTGAGGCAGTTGAAGAAGGTGGTCTTCCCGGCGCCGTTGGGGCCGATGAGGCCGACGATCTCGCCCTCGTTGACGGTGAGGTCGACGGAGCGTACGGCGGTGAGGCCGCCGAAGCGCATGGTGACGTCGCTGGCTTCGAGGACGGTCCGGGTCGTGGTCTGGGTCATGGTGGTCACGCCCCTGCCTTGTGCGCCTTGGTGGCGCCGATGGTGCCTTCGGGCAGGCTCTGCTGTTCGGGGATGTCGAGTTGGCCGGTCTCGTGGAACTCGAGCTGGCGGCGCCGGTTGGCGATGATGCCTTCGGGGCGGAACCGCATGAGGAGGACGAGGGCGATGCCGAACGCGAAGAGTTCGTAGCTCTTGAGGAAGCTGAGCTTCTCGGGGATGAGGTAGAGCAGGCTGGCGCCGAGGAGCGGGCCGCTGACCGTGCCCATGCCGCCGAGGACGACGGCGGCCAGGAGGAAGGCGGAGTTGGGCGGTGCGGCGCCGGCGAACTGGTAGGGGGTCGGGACCACGGAGTAGCTGACGTGGGCGCTGACCGTGCCGGCAAGGCCGGCGAGTGCGGCGCCGAGGGCGAAGGCGATGAGCTTGACGCGGAAGCCGTTGATGCCCATGGCGGTGGCGGCGGTCTCGTCCTCGCGGATGGCGACCCAGGAGCGGCCGATGCGGGAGTCGGCGGCGCGGGTGAAGACGAGGACGACGATGGCCGTGAAGACGAGCATCAGCAGGAAGTAGTTGGCGAAGCGGCCCAGCGTGAAGGAACCGATCTGGTGGGCTTCGCCGAAGTTGAACCCGAGGATTTCGAGGTCGGGGATGTTGGCGATGCCGTTGGGGCCGTTGGTGATGTCGGGGCCCGAGGAGCCGTCGAGGTTGTTGACGGCGATGCGGAAGATCTCTCCGAAGCCGAGGGTGACGATGGCGAGGTAGTCGCCACGCAGCCGCAGGGTGGGTGCGCCGATGAGGACGCCGAAGATGAGGGAGGCGCCCATGCCGACGAGTACGGCTCCCCAGAAGGGGAGTTGGGTGCCGGAGAAGCGGGAGTACTCGGAGCCGGAGACGAGCGCGGCGGCGTAGGCGCCGACGCCGAGGAAGGCCACGTAGCCGAGGTCGAGGAGGCCGGTGAGGCCGACGACGATGTTGAGGCCGAGGGCGACGGTGGCGAAGATGAGGATGTTGACGCCGATGTTGGCGTTGTGGTCCTCGGCCTGGGTGAAGGGGAAGACGGCCGCGGCGAGGAAGGCCATGGAGGTGGCGAATCCCTTGTGGCGGGCGTTGAGCGCGGAGAAGCGGTCGGTGAGGCCCGCGCTGACGAGGGCCCAGGCGGCGAAGATGACGAGCAGCATGTAGCCGCTGAAGGTCTCGCCGTATTCGTCGTCGGGGGTGCCGATGCCGTAGGTGAAGACGATGAGGCCGACGGCGAGTGCGCCGGTGATGATGAGGCGTTCGGCCCAGGGGGGTACGGCGGCGGCCGGGGGTACGTGGTCGGCCTTTTTGAAGTAGGACTTCCAGGTGTCTCCGGGGCGGGGCAGGGCGAGTGCGCCGACGACGGGGAGGGCGGAGGCGATGGCGGCGAGGAAGCCGCCGGGTTCGAGGTTGGCGAGGCCGCCGAACTCGATGGCGATGGCGAGGACCGTGTACCAGGTGACGGCGAAGGCGGCCAGGGCCATGAGGAAGACGGGCGCGTTGGAGCGGGCCGGGTTGAGCCAGCGCAGTCCTCGTACGTTCCAGAGGGTGAGGGCGTAGAGGAGGGTGAGGATACCGCCGGTGAGGGTGAGGAGCTGGAGGCCGGCGGGGTAGCCGTTGACGGTGAGGTCGCCGGGGAAGGCGGAGGTCCAGGTCCAGGCGAGCATGGTGCTCGCCATGGTGGCGACGGCGCCGGCGGCGACGAGGATGCGGGCGGCGTTGTGGGGCAGTTTGATGAGCGGGGTGTGCTCGGCGGGTGGGGCGGTGGTGTCGGTCATGCCGCTCACGCCCTGTCCGCTACGCGTTCTCCCAGTAGGCCTTGTGGCCTGAACAGGAGGACGAGGATGAGGAGGATGAAGGCCCATACGGAGGCCCAGCCCTGACCGCCGAACTGGTCCATGCCGGGGATGTCGGAGATGTAGGCGGTGGCGAGTCCTTCGGCGAGGCCGAGGACGAGGCCGCCGAGCATGGCGCCGTAGATGTTGCCGATGCCGCCGAGGACGGCGGCGGTGAAGGCTTTGAGTCCGGCGACGAAGCCCATGTCGTAGTTGACGCTGCCGACGCGGAAGCCCCAGGCGATGCCGGCGACGGCGGCGAAGAAGCCGCCGATGGCGAAGGCGATGACGATGATGCGGTTGGTGTCGATGCCCATGAGCTGGGCGGTGTCCGGGTCCTGCGAGGTGGCCTGCATGGCGCGGCCGGTGCGGGAGGTGCGGACGAAGAAGGCGAGGGCGGCCATGCAGACGGGGGCGGCGACGAGGACGAAGAGTTCACCGGACTGGATCTTGAGGTTGTCGGTGATGTTGAAGGGGCCGCCGGGCAGTTGCGGGAACTTGCGGGCGTTGTCGGCCTCGGGGTACCAGTTGAAGACGGCCTGCTGGAGGGCGAGGGAGAGGCCGATGGCGGTGATGAGGGGTGCGAGGCGTGGTGCGCCTCTGAGTGGTCGGTAGGCGAACCGTTCCGCTCCGACGGCTATGAGGACGGCGACGAGGCCGCCGCCGATCAGCATGAGGGGGAGGGCGACCCACATGGATGTGCCGCCGGGCAGGATCAGGTAGACGGTGAGGGCGCCGAAGCCGCCGGTCATGAAGATCTCACCGTGGGCGAAGTTGATGAGCTGGACGATGCCGTACACCATCGTGTAGCCGATGGCGATCAGCCCGTACATCGAGCCGAGAATCAGCCCGTTGGCCAGCTGTTGCGGCAGGGTGTGCACCGCATGGCCTCCATGTGGGTGCGGAGAGTGAACGGGGGGAGAGAGCGCGGGCCGCGCGGTGACGGGTGGTCGTGGCCGCGCGGCCCTGGTGGTGCGTGGTGCTGGTGTTACGCGGTGCCGTGGGTGGTGAGTGGGTGTCAGCCGGCGTCGTAGGTGCCGGTCTTGACGGACTTCCACTCGCCCTTCGTGGCCTGGTACAGGGTGAGCTGCTTGTTCTTGGTGTCGCCGTACTCGTCGAAGCCGACGGGGCCCGCGATGCCCTCGAAGCTGATCTTCTGGAGCTCGTCGACGACCTTCTGGCGGGCGTCGGACGGGACCTTGCCGTCCTTCACGACGGCGCCGATGGCCTTGATGACGGCCGTGGCGGCGTCGTAGGAGTAGCCGCCGTAGGTGCCGTAGTCGCCCTTGTAGCCGCCGGCCTTGTACTTGTCGATGAATTCCTTGGCGGCGGGCAGGGTGTCGACGGGGACGCCGACGGAGGTGACCAGGTCGCCCTCGGCCGCCGCGCCGGCGGTCTTGATGTAGGTCGGGGTGAACATGCCGTCGCCGCCCATGAGCGGGATCTTGGCGCCGGAGTCCTTGAGCTGCTTGGTGAGGACCTGCGCCTCGTCGTACTGGCCGCCGTAGTAGAGCAGTTCGGCGCCGGAGTTCTTGATCTTGGTGACGAGGGTGGCGAAGTCCTTGTCGCCGACGTTGACGTGGTCGGTGCCGACGACCTTGCCGCCCTGCTCCTTGTACTTCTTGGCGAAGATGCCGGCGAGGCCGGCGCCGTAGGTCTGCTTGTCGTCGACGACGAAGACCTTCTTCTTCTTGAGCGTCTTGTAGACGTAGTCGGCGGAGAAGCCGCCCTGTACCTCGTCGGTGATGGCGGTGCGGAAATAGGTCTTGAAGGGGCGGGTCTTGGTGCCGGAGACCCAGTTCTTGCCCTGGGTGAGTTCAGGGGCGGTGTTGGAAGGCGAGATCTCGGCGAGGTTGGCGGAGGCGAAGACCTTCTGCATCGTCTGCGCGACGCCCGAGTTGAGGGGGCCGATGACGCCGAGGACGTCCTTGTTGGCGACGAGCTGCGAGGCGTTCTGCTGGCCGGTCGGCGGCAGGGCCTTGTCGTCGAGGGCGGACACCTTGAAGGTGACGCCGGGGACGAGCTTCTTGTCGTTGGCGTCCTTGACGGCTATCTCCACACCGGACTTGATGCCGAGGCCGGTGGCGGAGTTCTGGCCCGTGAGGGGCGCGTCGACGCCGATCACGACCGTGGTGTTGCTGCCGCCACTGTCGTCGCTGCCCTTGTCGTCGCGCGATCCGCAGGCGGTGAGCGTGAGTGCTCCGGTCGTGAGCACGGTGGTGAGTATGAGCAGAGAACGGTGTCGCACGATCATTCCTCTCCCTGGCGCGGCCCCCGGGACGGGGGCCGTGAGTCTCGCCGGGCCGTACTGAGTGGTACAGGGGCCGTGCAATGGACGCGCCCGGCGGCGCGGTGACTGGCCGTGACTATAAGCGCAGGTAGGGGATGGGGGAGTAGCCGAGGGCAGGCTGTGACGCTCTTGTTATGCCGGGGCGGATTCGCGTGGGTGCAGTGCGGACGATTGGGGCGTATGGGGATAGCGGCCCTAGGCATCCAGTTGTTCACATAGCGAGAACTCGCAGTTCCGCTACGGAACTTGAGTTGATCTTGAACGCCGCGGGGCGGGCTGCCGGGGTGTGTGGGCCGACGGTGTGTGAACGGTGTGGAAGCCGTGCGCCCGGCCTCGCGAGGCTCGCATCGCCTCGTTACGGCGGGGGTAACTGTGTGTTACCTACACGTGTGATCGTTCCCGGCGGCCCGTACGGGTTCCTGGCGGGTGGCGCGGACAGCGGACTCGGCAGTGCCGGGCCGCAGTTGGCGCGCAGGAACGTCCGCAGGTCCCGGGCGAACGCGCCGCCGAAGAGGAAGCTGTGCCGTTGCTGTGCGCGCTCGTTGCGCAGGTCCAGATCGAGCTGCGGCAGGTCGATGGCGCGTGGCAGGCCCGTGCAGGCGTAGACGGCGAGCCAGACGGTGACGGTACGGGGCCGGCCGGGCCTCACTGTCAGTGGCAGCCGGGGCGTGGTCGAGGCGCCCAACTGGGGCAGTCCCGCTTCCAGTTGCCGGATGCTCACGGGGCTCCCGCTGCTGACGCGCACGGTGAACCGGAAGGCGCCGTTCTCCGGGGCGGGGCCGTGGTACCGCAGTGTCGTGGCCTGTGCGGGCCAGGGTGAGGGCGTGGTGACGTCCGGGGTGGGCCGCAGGGTGTGCAGGGCTCCGAGGAGGATCGCGACCGCGACCGCGCTCGCGGCGAGCAGCAGGGCGGTGCGGCGCCGCCGGACGGGTATGGCTGCCCAGCGCTCCCGGAGGAGTGGGGAGTCGGGGCCGAACGTGTCGAGGGTGTCGAGCCCGGGGGCAGGGGTGGAGTCGGTCGGTTCGTACGGCTCGACGGGCCCGGTGCCGGTCATGCCTGACGGTAGGCCGGTGCCCTTCGCTTTGCCAACGCCCGTGCTTGGCGGCGGTGTTGGGGAGGCCCTCTGGCGGGTCGGGGTGGGGCGCGGTGGAATACCCGCGTCCCGCGAGTGCACTCCCTTCTCGCGCCCTTGGAGGCACGATGGTGAGATCCACCGGTATGAGAGCACGCCGCTTGCGCGGTCCGGCTTCGGTGTGCGCGCTGGCGGCGGTGCTGGCCGCGCCGCCGTCCGCGTACGCCGCTGAACAGCCCGTTCGACGCGCTGAGTTGCGGATAGCCGGGCACGAGACGCAACCCGTCTTCTCCCGGGCCGACGCCGTGCTGCAGCAGGTCGATGTCCAGACGGAGGCCGACAGCGACGGTGACGGCGAGCGCGACACCGTACGGATGCGCGTCCTGCGGCCGAAGGAGACGGAGGCGGCGGGGCTGAAGGTCGCCACGATCGTCGAGGCGAGCCCGTACTGGGCGGGCGGCAACGACGTGCCGAACCACAATGTGGACCTCGACGAGGACGGGTTGCCGGTCGCCGGGCCGCCTCGTCAACCGGCGGTGCAGAGGCCGGGGTTGACCGGTCCTGCGGTCGCTTACTCCGGCTACTACGACAACTACTTCCTGCCGCGCGGTTATGCCGTGGCGCAGGTCGACAGTCTCGGTACGGGCGGCTCCACCGGCTGTCCCACCTCGGGTGGCCGCAACGAGACGCTCGGCGCGAAGGCCGCGATCGACTGGCTGGGCGGCCGGGCCGAGGGCTGGGACCTCGACGGGAATCCGGTGCGCGCCGACTGGTCGACCGGCAACGCGGCGATGATGGGCATCTCGTACAACGGCACGCTGCCGACCGCCGTGGCCGCCACGGGCGTGAAGGGTCTCAAGGCGATCGTGCCGATCTCCGGGATCTCGTCCTGGTACGACTACTACCGGGCGAACGGTGGTGTCGTCGCGCCCGGCACCTTCCAGGGCGAGGACACCGACGTGCTCGCCCGGTACGTGTACTCGCGCGCCGACCAGGAGATCTGCAAGCCGGTGCTCGACGCCCTGGAGCGCGACCAGGACCGGGTGACGGGCGACTGGTCGCCGTACTGGCAGGAGCGGGATTATCTGAAGGACGTGCGCAGGATCAAGGCGGGCGTCTTCGTCGTCCACGGCCTGAACGACTGGAACGTGAAGACGAAGAACGCCGGGCAGTTGTGGGAGGCGCTGAAGAGGAACCATGTCCCGCGCAAGCTGTGGCTGCACCAGGCGGGGCACGCCAATCCGATGCCGCTGCGGATGGAGGAGTGGCTCGGCCAGGTCCACCACTGGTTCGATCACTGGCTCTACGGCATCCGCAACGGCGTGCTCGACGAGCCCCGCGTCGACGTCGAGCAGGCGGACTTCGGCTGGCGTCAGCAGCCGGACTGGCCGGCGCCCGGGACGCGTGACCTCACGCTGCGGCTGCGCGCAGACGGGACGCTGGGGCGTCTCGCGGGCCCGCAGCGCGTGCAGAGTCTGACCGACGCGGGCCGTACCGTCCCCGCCGAGCGGCTCGTCACCGCGCCCGACAGCGCGAACCCGAACCGGCTCGCGTACACGACGGGACCGCTGGCGCGCGATCTGCGCCTCAACGGCGTGCCCGGGATCGACATCCGGTCGTCACTCGCCGGTACGTCGCCGTACGTGACCGCGCTGCTCGTCGACTACGGGCGCGCCACGCGGGCGACGTCCGGGACGGTCACCGACACGTCGCGGCAGGTCTGTTACGGCGAGGGGGTGCCTGATCTGCCGGGCGAGACCGGGTGCGCGTACCGGACGAGGCACGCGACGGAGACGGCCGATTTCAAGATCGTGACGCGGGGCTGGCTCGACGCCCGTAACCGGCACTCAACTGCACACCAGAGCAGGGTCGTGGAGGGCCGTGAGTACCGGCTGCGGTGGGACATGCAGCCCGAGGACTATGTCTTCGAGGCCGGGCACCGGCTCGGTGTGGTGCTGATCTCGACCGATCACGACTACACGCTGCGGTACCCGGCGGGCACGAGGATGACGGTGCGCGCCGGGTCCGCGTCGCTCACGCTGCCGACGGCGCCGTAGGCGCTGCCGGGGCTGTGGGGGCGTCCTTGAGGAGGCAGGTCAGGCGGGCCGTGCAGACCCGCTTGTCCTGCTCGTCGGTGATGACGATCTCGTACGTGGCGGTGGTGCGGCCGCGGTGTACGGGGGTGGCGACGCCGGTGACGAGGCCGGAGCGGGCGCCGCGGTGGTGCGTGCAGTTCAGGTCGACGCCGACGGCGATCTTGCCCGGGCCGCCGTGGAGCATGGAGCCGACCGAGCCGAGGGTCTCGGCGAGGACGGCGGAGGCGCCGCCGTGCAGCAGCCCGTAGGGCTGGGTGTTGCCCTCGACGGGCATGGTGCCGACGACGCGGTCGGCGGCGGCTTCCTTGATCTCGACGCCCATCCGGGTGCCGAGGTGCCCGGCGGAGAAGAGGGCGGGCAGGTCGACGCCGAGCGTCGCGTACTCGTCGATGACCTCTTGCGGGAACTTCACGTGGTTCTGCTCGCCCATGGGGCCCGGCTCCGTCCGTCGTGCCTGCGTTCCTGTGTCTGTGTGCCGTGTGGCTGCTGCCGTGTGGCTGGCTGAGCAAACGCTCAGTCGGTGGCCGATTGTTCCAGGCGGACGACGACGGACTTGCTGGCGGGGGTGTTGCTGGTGTCCGCGGTGGCGTCCAGCGGCACCAGGACGTTGGTCTCCGGGTAGTAGGCGGCCGCGCAGCCGCGTGCCGTCGGGTAGTGCACGACGCGGAAGCCGGGGGCGCGGCGCTCGACGCCGTCGCTCCACTCGCCGACGAGGTCGACGTAGGCGCCGTCGGCGAGGTCGAGGTCCTTGGCGTCCTCGGTGTTGACCAGGACGACGCGGCGGCCGTTCCTGATGCCCCGGTAGCGGTCGTCGAGGCCGTAGATCGTGGTGTTGTACTGGTCGTGCGAGCGCAGGGTCTGCAGGAGGAGGCGGCCCTCGGGCAGGTGCGGGTACTCGACGGGCGCGGCCGTGAAGTTGGCCTTGCCGGTGGCCGTGGGGAAGCGGCGCTCGTCGCGCGGGGCGTGCGGCAGTGCGAATCCGGCCGGGTCCGCCACGCGCGCGTTGAAGTCCTCGAAGCCGGGGATGACGCGTGCGATGCGGTCGCGGATCGTCGCGTAGTCCTTCTCGAACTCCTCCCACGGGGTGGCCGAGTCGGCGCCCAGGGCACGGCGTGCGAGGCGGGCGACGATGGCCGGCTCGGAGAGCAGGTGGCGGCTCGCGGGCTCCAGGCGCCCGCGCGAGGCATGGACCATGCCCATGGAGTCCTCGACGGTGACGAACTGCTCGCCACTGCCCTGTACGTCGCGCTCGGTGCGGCCGAGGGTGGGCAGGATCAGGGCGCGGGCGCCGGTGACGGCGTGCGAGCGGTTGAGCTTCGTGGAGACGTGGACGGTGAGGGCGGCGCGGCGCATGGCAGCCTCGGTGACCTCGGTGTCGGGCGAGGCGGAGACGAAGTTGCCGCCCATGGCGAAGAAGACCTTCGCGTCCCCGTCGCGCAGGGCGCGGATGGCGCGGACGACGTCGAAGCCGTGCTCGCGCGGCGGCGCGAAGCCGAACTCCTTCTCCAGGGCGTCCAGGAACGCGGGGGCGGGGCGCTCGAAGATGCCCATGGTGCGGTCGCCCTGCACGTTGCTGTGGCCGCGGACCGGGCAGACACCGGCGCCGGGGCGGCCGATGTTGCCGCGAAGCAGCAGGAAGTTGACGACTTCGCGGATGGTCGGCACGGAGTGCTTGTGCTGGGTCAGGCCCATCGCCCAGCAGACGACGGTGCGCTTGGAGGCGAGGACCAGTTCGAGGGTGCGCTCGATGTCCGCGCGGGACAGGCCGGTCGCCTTCAGCGTCTCGTCCCAGTCGGCGGCGCGGGCGGCCGCGGCGAACTCCTCGTGACCATGCGTGTGCTCGGTGATGAAGGCGTCGTCGGTCGCGCCCTCCGTCTCCAGGATGAGCTTGTTGAGGAGGCGGAAGAGGGCCTGGTCGCCGCCGAGCCGGATCTGGAGGAAGAGGTCGGTGAGGGAGGCGCCCTTGGTGAGGCCCTTGGGGGTCTGCGGGTTCTTGAACTTCTCCAGGCCCGCCTCGGGCAGCGGGTTCACGGAGATGATGCGGGCGCCGCCCGCCTTCGCCTTCTCCAGGGCGGAGAGCATGCGCGGGTGGTTCGTGCCCGGGTTCTGCCCGGCGACGATGATCAGGTCCGCCTTGTAGAGGTCCTCCAGGAGGACGCTGCCCTTGCCGATGCCGATCGTCTCGGTCAGCGCGGAGCCGGACGACTCGTGGCACATGTTCGAGCAGTCCGGCAGGTTGTTCGTGCCGAACTCGCGGGCGAAGAGCTGGAAGAGGAACGCCGCCTCGTTGCTGGTGCGGCCCGAGGTGTAGAAGACCGCCTCGTCGGGCGAGGTGAGCGCGGCCAGCTCGTCGCCGATGATGTCGAAGGCCCGCTCCCACGTCACCGGCTCGTACCGGTCGCCGCCCTCGGGCAGGTACATGGGGTGGGTGAGGCGGCCCTGCTGGCCCAGCCAGTACCCGGAGCGCGTCGCGAGGTCCGCGACCGGGTGCGCGGCGAAGAACTCGGGGGTCACCCGGCGCAGGGTGGCCTCCTCGGCGACCGCCTTCGCGCCGTTCTCGCAGAACTCCGCCGCGTGCCGGTGCTCGGGCTCGGGCCAGGCGCAGCCGGGGCAGTCGAAGCCGTCCTTCTGATTGACCCGCAGCAGCGTCAGGGCGGTGCGCTTCACACCCATCTGCTCGCGGGCGATCTTGAGGGACTGCCGGACGGCGGGGATCCCCGCGGCATGGTGCTGCGGGGCCGTGACCTGCGGTGCGTCCTGAACCGGATCCGACGCGGGCGGCTTGCTGGCCATGGCTGGCTCCCCTTCGAGCTGGTCCTGCGAGCGTGCGGCGCAGCGCTTCCGCTGCGGTGAAGCGCGTCTGCTCACTGCTGTGAAGCGCGCCTGTCGATCCTCGCACGTACGACTGACAGGGGCCCCGGCCGGTCGGGGGTGGGCCGGGCTGTCAGTGGGGCGTGGCAGGATCGGGGACGTGGCAGAGAAAGCAGCGAAGACGGCGAAGACGACGGCGACGAAGGCGACCGGCGGCGGTGCAGGTGGGCGCCCCCGGCTGATGCTCATGGACGGGCACTCCCTGGCCTACCGGGCGTTCTTCGCGCTGCCCGCGGAGAACTTCACGACGGCGACGGGTCAGCCGACGAACGCGATCTATGGTTTCGCGTCGATGCTGGCGAACACGGTGCGCGACGAGGCGCCCACGCACTTCGCGGTGGCGTTCGACGTCTCGCGCAAGACGTGGCGCTCGGAGGAGTTCACCGAGTACAAGGCGAACCGGTCGAAGACCCCGGACGAGTTCAAGGGCCAGGTCGAGCTGATCGGCGAGCTGCTCGACGCGATGCACACGCCGCGCTTCGCCGTCGAGGGCTTCGAGGCCGACGACGTCATCGCCACGCTCGCCACCCAGGCCGAGGCGGAGGGGTACGAGGTCCTGATCGTCACCGGCGACCGCGACTCCTTCCAGCTCGTCTCGGACCACGTGACGGTGCTCTACCCGACCAAGGGCGTCTCCGAGCTGACGCGCTTCACGCCGGAGAAGGTCTTCGAGAAGTACGGCCTGACCCCGGCGCAGTACCCGGACTTCGCGGCGCTGCGCGGCGACCCGTCGGACAACCTGCCGGGCATCCCCGGCGTCGGCGAGAAGACGGCCGCGAAGTGGATCAACCAGTTCGGTTCCTTCGCCGAGCTGGTCGAGCGCGTCGACGAGGTCAAGGGCAAGGCGGGCGCGAACCTTCGGGAGCACCTGGAGGCCGTCAAGCTCAACCGCCGCCTCACCGAGATGGTCCGCGACGTCGAGCTGCCGAAGACCGTCGGTGACCTGGAGCGCACGGCGTACGACCGCACGGCGATCGCGATGATCCTGGACACCCTGGAGATCCGTAACCCCTCGCTGCGCGAGCGGCTCTTCGCCGTCGACCCGGGCGCCGCCGAGGCCGAGGAGGCGCCGGCCGAGCCCGGCGTGGACGTCGACGGGACGGTGCTGACCACGGGCGAGGTCGCGCCGTGGCTGGCCGAGCACGGCACCGCCGACGCGGCACTGGGGCTCGCCTCCGTCGACACGTGGTCGCTCGGCACCGGCTCGGTCACCGAGGTCGCGCTCGCCGCCGCCACGGGACAGGCCGCCTGGTTCGACCCGTCGCTGCTCGACGAGGCCGACGAGAAGGCGTTCGCGGCGTGGCTCGCCGACGCGGCCAAGCCGAAGGTGCTGCACAACGCCAAGGCGGTCATGCGCGTCTTCGCCGAGCACGGCTGGACGGTGGACGGGGTGACGATGGACACCGCGCTCGCCGCCTATCTGGTCAAGCCGGGCCGCCGCTCCTTCGTGCTCGACGCGCTCACCCTGGAGTACCTGGGCCGAGAGCTGGCCCCCGCCGGCGCCCCCGACGGACAGCTCGCCTTCGGCAGCGAGGAGGACGAGCAGGCCGAGGCCGACGCGCTCATGGTGCAGGCCCGCGCCATCCTCGACCTCGGCGAGGCGTTCGGTACGCGCCTCAAGGAGGTCGGCGCCGGCGAGCTGCTCACCGACATCGAACTGCCCACCTCCGCGCTCCTCGCCCGCATGGAGCGGTACGGCATCGCCGCCGACCGCCCGCACCTCCAGGACATGGAGCAGATGTTCGCGGGCGCCGTCCAGCAGGCGGTGCAGGAGGCGCACGCCTCGGTGGGCCACGAGTTCAATCTCGGCTCGCCCAAGCAGCTCCAGGAGGTCTTCTTCGGCGAGCTGGACCTCCCGAAGACGAAGAAGACCAAGACCGGCTACACCACGGACGCGGACGCGCTCGCCTGGCTCGCCCAGCAGACCGACCACGAGCTCCCCGTGATCATGCTGCGCCACCGCGAGCAGGCCAAGCTGCGCGTCACCGTCGAGGGCCTGATCAAGACGATCGCCGCGGACGGCCGCATCCACACCACGTTCAACCAGACGGTCGCCGCGACCGGCCGCCTGTCCTCCACCGACCCGAACCTGCAGAACATCCCGGTCCGCACCGACGAGGGCCGGGCGATCCGGCGCGGCTTCGTGGTGGGCGAGGGCTACGAGTCGCTGATGACGGCCGACTACAGCCAGATCGAGCTGCGCGTCATGGCACACCTCTCGGAGGACGAGGGCCTCCTGGAGGCGTTCAGCTCCGGCGAGGACCTGCACACCACGGTCGCCTCGCAGGTGTTCGGGGTCGGCCGGGACGCGGTCGACGCGGAGATGCGTCGCAAGATCAAGGCGATGTCGTACGGGCTGGCTTACGGCTTGTCGGCGTTCGGTCTCTCCGGGCAGCTCAACATCGAGCCGGGGGAGGCGCGGGTCCTCATGGACACGTACTTCGAGCGGTTCGGAGGCGTACGGGACTATCTGCGGCGGGCCGTGGACGAGGCGCGGGCCACCGGTTACACGGAGACCATGCTCGGGCGCCGCCGGTACCTGCCCGACCTGAACTCGGACAACCGGCAGCGCCGGGAGATGGCCGAGCGGATGGCGCTCAACGCGCCGATCCAGGGCACGGCGGCGGACATCGTCAAGATCGCGATGCTGAACGTGGACCGGGCGTTGAACGAGGCGGGGCTCACGTCCCGGATGCTGCTCCAGGTCCACGACGAAATCGTCCTCGAGATCGCGCCCGGGGAGGCGGCGGCCGCGGAGGAGCTGGTCCGCCGGGAGATGGCCGGGGCGGTTGCCCTCCGGGCGCCGCTGGATGTTTCGGTGGGGCTGGGGAGGGACTGGGAGTCCGCCGCGCATTAGCCTCCGGCGGTCGGGTGGATGGTCGGCCGCGGGCGCGTCGTGGCTGGTCGCGCAGTTCCCCGCGCCCCTGGAGGCTTGCGGCTCCGCCGCGCCTTCGCGCCTTCTGGGGTGCCCTGGCACCCCTTGGGACGGCGCACGCAGTGCGCATCCCAGGGCCGCGGGGAACTGCGCGCTCAGCCCCGGCGTATCCGCACGTGTCGATGGAGCCGCATCCCGCTCAGGGGCGCTGGGAGCGGCGCGGCCGGCCCGGGCGTGTCCGCACGTGTCGATGGAGCCGCATCCCGCTCAGGGGCGCTGGGAGCGGCGCGGCCGGCCCGGGCGTATTCGCACGTGTCGATGGAGCCGCATCCCGCTCAGGGGCGCTGGGAACGGCGCGGCCGGCCCCGGCGTATCCGCGGTCGGCGACGAGAACCCGGCCCGGTGCACGAGGTGGCGCGTCCCGGGCAGCCGCGAGAGGGCTAGCCCACCAGATCCGCGGGCGCCCGCACGGTTCGGTCCGGGCGGGCCCTCGCGGCCAGGGCGTACAGGACAGCCCCGAGCACCAAGCCCGCCCCCACCCCGAAGCACAGCGTCGGGACGATCTCCCAGGGCTTCCAGGCGAGGCCGGACTCGTCCACGTACGAGAGCCACCGCGCCACCCGCACCGCCCCGCATCCGCACGCGCAGCCACCGATCAGCAAGAACGCCGCCCACCGCCGCCGCGCAGAAACGCCGACCAGCCCCACCACCGGGTCCGACGGAGTCCGTAGCGCTCGCCACAGGAACACCCCGAGCACCCCCAGCGCGATCGCCGAACTCCCGTACTGCACATACCAGTACAGCGGTGAACCGGCCACTTTCTCGCCGAGGACGGGGAAGATCCGCGACCCCCAGCGGTCGGGGTGGGTGAACGCGTCCCACACCACGTGCGTGAGCCCGCCGAGCACCGCGGACACGTACCACCATCCCGGCCGCCACCGCCCGCCGGGCCGCCCCCGGAGCAGCGCCCCGACCCGGCCGCGTACCCGCCGGGGCAGCAGCGCGAGGACCGGTTCCCGGATCAGCCGTTCCAGGGCGACGAGCGCCAGCGCGATGAGGACGTCCACCGTGAGGACGCCGGGGAAGGAGTGCGTGACGTCGCCGAACTCCATCGCCCCGGGCACCGCGCTCGCGGCGAAGTACGTGACGTCCGGCGCGAACGACCCGGCGACGAGCAGCGACGGCACGAGCCGTCCCCGCCCGGTACCGTCCCTGCGCACGAACGGCAGCACCGCCGCGGCGTGGCTGATGGTGAACGGCACTAAGCCTCCCGGGTTCGATTACGTGCAAGTACGTGCGAGCGTGGAGGCCGCGAGCCTACGACAACGCGTACATGGCCAATCGGTTAATAACGGTCACGAACGGGTGTATGCGCGCCGGAAGTTGTCGTAGTGTCGGCGGGGTCCATGCGCTGGGGAGCGCAGGGGAAGCGGCGTTGACGGACAAGTTGGCGGACAAGTTGGCGGGCGACACGGGAGGGTTCGGCGCATGGCGGCGGTAATCGGCAGGAGGCTGCGCAGGAGCGCGATGACGGCAGCGGTTGCCGCCGCGGCGGTGGCGGCGCTCTCCGCGTCACAGGCCCCGGGCGTGACCGCCCCGCGGACGGACGCCGGCGGCGGCCACAGCGCGGCGGACCGTTCCGACGACCCGGCCACCGACGGGGCGACGGGCCCCGACTACTACACCGAGCTGCCGCCGCTGGACAGCCCCACCGCCGACCCGTCCGCCTCCGCGGGACCGAGCGCGGGCACCGGCGCCGCCGAGGCCGGTATCCCCGCCACCGTTCTGGACGCGTACAAGAAGGCCGAGGCCGAGCTGGCGACGAGCAAGCCCGGCTGCAACCTGCCGTGGCAGCTGCTCGCCGCGATCGGCAAGGTCGAGTCGAACCAGGCCCGCGGCGGCAACGTCGACGCGAACGGCACGACGATCAAGCCGATCCTCGGCCCGGCCCTGAACGGCCAGGGCTTCGCGCTCATCACGGACACCGACGGCGGCACCTACGACGGCGACACGGTCCACGACCGCGCCGTGGGCCCGATGCAGTTCATCCCCTCCACCTGGGAGTGGGCGGGCCGTGACGGCAACGGCGACGGCAGGCGCGACCCGAACAACATCTACGACGCGGCCCTCGCCGCCGGCCACTACCTCTGCCGGGCCGACCGCGACCTGTCCGACGCCTCGTACCTGAACGCGGCGATCCTCAGCTACAACAACTCCTCGGACTACCTCGCCACCGTCCTGTCCTGGCTGGAGTACTACCGCAAGGGCACGCACGAGGTGCCGAACGGTTCCGGCGTCCGGCCGACGGCCCCCGTCGGCGGCGGCACGTCCCCTTCGCCGACGATCACCCCGACCCCGTCGGGCTCCCCGTCGCCCGGCACGTCACCGTCGTCCCCGCACGTGCCCGCCTCGCCGGGCGGATCGGGCGGTACAGGCGGTGCGGGTGGTTCGGGAACGCCGACCACGCCGCCCACCACCCCGCCGACCACGCCCCCCACCACACCGCCCACGACCCCGCCCACGCCGACCCCCACCGAATCCGTCACCAAGATCACCGACGCGGGCACCGGCAAGCTGACCGCCATGGCCGGCGACACCTTCGCCGAGCAGGTCGCGGTGCGCCCGCAGGACGCCAAGGGCAAGGGCGTGGCCAAGGTCCGCGTACGGTTCACGCTCGTCGGCGGGACGGACGCGCGGTTCGCGGGCGGCGAGGACAGCGCCGTCGCCGTCACGAACAGCGCGGGCGTGGCCACCGCGCCCAAGCTCGTCGCGGGCGAGAAGACCGGCGAGTTCACGGTCCGCGCCGTCGTCGTGGGCCGCTCCCTGCCCGCCCTGGACCACACGGCGACCGTCACGGCGCGCGCCGCCGACGCGCTGGCCCGCACCGGCGACCAGGAGCTGACCTGCGTCGCAGGCAAGGAGTTCGCGGACGCCGTCCAGCTCAAGGCCACGTACAAGGGCGCCGTCGCCGACGGGGTCGCGGCCACCGCCACCCTGGTCAAGGCGGAGGACGACCCGGCCGAGGCGGAGAAGGGCCCCTACTTCGAGGACGCGGACGGCAACAAGATCCGTAGCCTCAAGGGTCTGAAGACCGACGCCGACGGCCTGCTCACGCTCCCGAAGCTGTACGCGGACGACGCCGTCGGCACGTTCCTGCTGCGGGTCGAGACGACGGGCGGCGCGACGCTCCTCGTCGAACTGAAGGTGACCGAAGCCCCGGCGGAGTCCCCGAGCCCGAGCCCGTCCGCGTAACCGGCGCCGTACGAAGCCCTCCGGTCCTGTCGGGACCGGAGGGCTTCGTCGCGGGCGCGTGCCGCACCTGTTCTCATCTCACCCCGCCGTTGCTACGGTGCCCCGACCCAGAGGCCTGACGCCTCATCAGATCCCGTGTGCCGCACGGCACGGCCGCAGGGAGGTCGGACATGCGCGCCCTCATCGCCGCCGCGAGCGGACTCGTCCTCGCCGTCGCCCTGGCCCTCGCCCTCACGGCGCTCGGCGCCCCGCCGGGCGAGACGTCCCCGAAGCCGCTCCTGACCACCGTCCCCGACCACCCGTAGCGAGGGGCCGCCGAGATGCGCCGCAAGGCCAGCCTGATCCTGCTCGCCGTCGCCGTGTTCTTCGCGGCGCTGTCCCCGCTGGTGCGCTGGTACGCGTACCCGCGCCTGGCGAAGGTCCCGCCGAGCCAGTACCAGACGATGGTCCTGGAGGCGAAGGACGCGACCCTCATCGACTACGGCTCCATGCGGGCCGAGACCGTCCCGAGGCTCACGGTCGTGCAGACCCTCAAGGGCAATGTCGAGGAGTCGGAGAAGATCGAGAAGAGCGCCGGGCGTGACGTCGTCGTCTGGGACGGGCTCAGCTACATCGTCGGCCCCGACGGCGAGTTCGTCTCCCAGGTCCCCGAGCGCTACATCTTCGACGCGCACAGCCAGGAGCCCGTGCACGCCACCGGCGAGTCCGTCGACGGCGACCCGGTCAGGCGCGAGGGCATCGAGTTCAAGTGGCCGTTCCTGACGGAGAAGCGGGACTACGAGTACTTCGACGCGCGGGCCCGCGTCACCCGCCCCATCCACTACAAGGGGACCGAGACGTTCCGCGGCGTCGAGATCTACCGGTTCGAGCAGACCGTCCCCTGGACGAAGGTCCCCTTCCCCAAGAAGCTGCCGGTCGAGGGCGTCACAGCGGACTCCCTCGCCCAGACCGGTACGCAGATGTGGTACACGACGGTCCGCACCTTCCTGGTCGACCCGACGACCGGCGCGCCCGTCTACGGAGAGGAGCGCCACAAGGAGGAGATGCGCGGCGGGACGCTGCTCGGCGACGGCAAGAAGGTCACCGCGTTCGAGGGCGACGTCAAGATGCGCGAGGACTACATCAGGTCCACGGTCGACCTGGTCAAGTCCCAGCGCACCGTCGTCCTCCTGCTCACCGCCTACCTTCCCTGGGGGTTCCTGGTCCTCGGGGTGCTGCTCCTCGCGCTCGCCCTGTGGCTGGAGGCGCGCGGCAGGCGCCCCGGGGAGCCGGAGGAGACGGGCGCGCGGGAGCCGGAGCCGGTCAGCGCCTGAGCCGCGCGTTGGTGAACCGGGTCGGCTCCGCCGCGGCCGGATCCTCGGGCCACGGGTGCTTCGGGTAGCGGCCGCGCAGGTCAGCGCGTACGGAGCGGTAACCGTCCCGCCAGAAGGAGGCCAGGTCGGCGGTGACGGCGGCGGGCCGCCCGGCGGGGGAGAGGAGGTGCACGAGCACTGGCACCCCGGCGAGGCGCGGTGTCTCGTCCAGCCCGAACATCTCCTGGAGCTTGACGGCGAGGACAGGCTGCCCGGGGTCGGCGTAGTCCACCCGGATCCGCGACCCGCTGGGCACCTCGATCCGCTCGGGGGCCAGTTCGTCAAGGCGGGCCGCGTCGCCGCTCGCCCACGGCAGCAGCCGCCTGAGCGCCTGCCCGGCCTCGATCCGGCCCAGATCCGCCCGGCGCCGCGCCGCGCTCAGCTCGGGCTCCAGCCACTCGTCCACGCGCGCGTGGAGCCCTTCGTCGCTCACGTCGGGCCACGGCTCCCCGATCCGCCGCCGCAGGAAGGCGAGCCGCTGCCGCAGCGCCTCGGCGTCCCGGTCCCAGCGCAGCAGCCCGAACCCTTCCCGCCGCAGCCCTTCGAGCAGAGCCTCCCGTACGAGGCCGGGCGCGGCCTTGCTGAGCGGCCGCACGGTCAGCTCGACCGCCCCGAGCCGGGTCACATTGCGCGCCACCAACGCGCCGTCCGACCAGGCCACTTCATCGCCCTCGGCGAACAGCGACGCGGCCGCCCGCCGCGCGACCTCCTCGTCGGCGACCGCCCCGAGCCGCACGCGCGCGTGCCCGGCCCCCACCGGCCGGTCGGCCACGGCGACGGCCACCCACTCCGCATGCCGCAGCGGCGACCCGTCCCCGGCCTCCGCCCGCGTCCCGGACACCATCAGGTACGACCCGCCGTCCCGCCGGGCGACCCGCTCGGGGAAGGCGAGGGCGGCGACGAGCCCGGCGACGTGGTCGTCCGAGGCCCCGCCGCGCCCCTCCTGCCGCTCGTCCGGCTGCTTGGCCAGGCCGGACAGCCTCCGCACCTCCTGCCGCCATCGGGCGCCGTACGCGTCGCCCCCGCGCCGGGCCGTCCGCAGCGCCCCGGCGAGGTCGTCCCCGTACTCGCGCGGCGGTTCCTCGCTCAGCAGGGCGACCACTTCGGCCGCGCGCCGGGTGCCCACCTCCGGGGCCGCGTCGAGCAGGGCGCGGCCGAGACGGGGGTGGAGGCCGAGGCGGGCGAGGCGGGCGCCCCGGGACGTGACCCGGCCGGGGCCCGGCCCCACCGCGCCGATCGCCGTCAGGACGGTGCGGGCCGCCGCCATCGCGCCGGCCGGCGGCGCGTCGAGCAGGGCCAGGTCCGAGGCGTCCGGGTCGCCCCAGCAGGCGGCCTGGAGCGCGAACGCCGTCAGGTCGGCCACCTTGATCTCCGGGGCGGGGAAGCGCGGGAGGCGTGCGTCCTCCGCCTCGTCCCAGCAGCGGTACACGACGCCCGGGGCCTCCCGCCCGGCGCGCCCGGCACGCTGCGCCCCGGCCGCGCGAGAAGCCCGTACGGTCGTCAGCGCGCTCAGCCCGCGCGCGTGGTCCACGCGGGGCTCACGGGCCAGGCCCGAGTCGACCACGATCCGCACCCCGGGCACCGTCAACGACGACTCCGCGACCGACGTGGCAAGGACCACGCGCCGCCGCGACCCCGGCGAGAGCACCGCGTCCTGCACCGCGGCCGGGGCGCGCCCGTGGACCTGGAGGACCTCCACGTCACCGATCGCCCCCAGCTGGTTCGCGACGCGCGCGATCTCGCCCACGCCCGGCAGGAAGCACAGGACGTCCCCGGTGCGCTCCGCGAGGGCGCGCCGCACCGTCGCCGCCACGTGGGTCAGGAGCGCCGGGTCCACCCGCATCCCGTGCGGTGGCCG
This sequence comes from Streptomyces sp. NPDC016845, assembly GCF_044332585.1. Classification (NCBI taxonomy): domain Bacteria; kingdom Bacillati; phylum Actinomycetota; class Actinomycetes; order Kitasatosporales; family Streptomycetaceae; genus Streptomyces; species Streptomyces sp. NPDC016845. The sequence goes on from NZ_JBIRPI010000002.1 coordinate 708,039, forward strand.
CACCGCGCGCGTGGGCGGCGCCCAGACCACGTCGACGGGGTGCGTGACGCCCGCCGCCTCGACGACCGGGGCGTCGCCGAGCAGCCCGGCCCAGCCCTGCGCGTCGGTCGTCGCCGACGCCGCCACCAGCTGCAGCTCCGGCCGGAGCGCCGCCCGTACGTCGCACAGGAACGCCGTGACGGTGTCCGCGTCCAGGTGCCGCTCGTGCACCTCGTCGAGGATGACGGCGTCGATGCCGGTCAGCTCCTGGTCGCGCTGGAGCCGTTGCAGCAGCACGCCCGTGGTGACGACCTCCACGCGCGTGTGCGGGCCGACGACCCGCTCGCCGCGCACCGTGTAGCCGACCCGTTCCCCGGCCTTCTCGCCGAGCAGCCACGCCATCCGGCGCGCCGCCGCCCGCGCCGCGATCCGGCGGGGTTCGGCGACGACGACCCGGCGTGCGGGCGCGTCCGCGTCGAGAAGCCCGGCGAGGACCAGCGGCACGAGCGTCGTCTTGCCGGTGCCGGGCGGGGCGACGAGGACGGCCGCCCCGCCCGCGTCGAGCGCGGTGCGCAGGGCGGGCAGGGCGGACCGTACGGGCAGCTGGTCGAGGGAGTCGGCGCGGATCACCCGCTCAGTCTCCAGCACCTCCGGCGGGCGCCGCGTCCCGCTCGCAGACGAAGATCGTCGTACCGGGGATCAGGTTGCCGCGCAGCGGGGACCAGCCGCCCCACTCCTGGGTGTTCCAGGCCGGCCACTCGGGCTCCACGATGTCCACCAGGCGGAAGCCGCCCGCCACGACGGCGCGCACCCAGTCCCCGACGGTGCGGTGGTGCTCGACGTAGACGGCGCGTCCTTCGTCGTCCTGCTCGACGTACGGGGTGCGGTCGAAGTAGGAGGCCGAGACGGTGAGCCCCTCGGGGCCCGGCTCGTCGGGGAACGCCCAGCGGACGGGGTGCGAGACGGAGTAGACGAAGCGGCCGCCGGGCCGCAGCACCCGGCGCACCTCGCGCAGCACCTGTACGGGGTCGGCGACGAACGGCAGCGCCCCGTAGGCGGAGCAGGCCAGGTCGAAGGAGGCGTTTTTGAAGGGCAGGACGCCCGCGTCGGCCTCGACGAGCGGCACCTTGCCGCCGTCGATCCGCATCGCGTGCTGGAGCTGGCGGTGCGAGAGGTCCAGGGCGACGGGCCGCGCGCCCTGGGCGGCCAGCCAGCGCGAGCACTGGGCGGCGCCCGCGCCGATCTCCAGGACGTCTTTGCCCTCCAGCCGCTCGGCGGGGCCGAGCAGTTCGGCCTCCACCTCGTCGAGGCCCTCGGGGCCCCAGACGAAGCGGTCGTCGCCGAGGAACGTGCCGTGCTCGACCTGGTAGTCGTCGGCGTTGCGGTCCCACCAGCCGCGGTTGGCCCGCGAACTCTCCGTGATGTCGGCGTCGCGCCGCGTGGCCGTCGACTCGTCGTCCACCGACGGGCCGCCCGTTCCGTCGGGCTCGTGCGTTTCCATTGCTCCGGACTCTTGGATGATCGGCTCCCTCGTCGTACTCTTCCGTCCAACCCGCGACAGGGGAGGGTGTCCACAGCGCGCCTTGCGGCCCGCGTAGCCTCGTGCGACAGGTTTTGTGCCGGGTATGCGGCCTTCCGCCCCCGGTGTGCGCCTTCGCGACATTGACCCTGCCCGGCGGCCCCCGTATGCTACAAGTTGCGCTGCGGGCCTGCGCACCTCAGACATAGCAGGCTGTGCTCGCATCTGTTGCATGTCCCCTCGGTTGTCGAGGCGCCGCCACGGTCGTGGAAACGCGACCTTGGGTTCGGCGCTTCCTAGGCTGTCCGGCTTCTTCGGTGCGAAACAGGTTCACGGCGTAGCAGTACCCACCGACTTTCAATGTCCGCCGGAGCCCTTTCCCACATGACGAGCAGCACCGAGACCACCGCCACCACCCCGCAGGTTGCGGTCAACGACATCGGTAACGAGGAAGCCTTCCTCGCCGCCATCGACGAGACGATCAAGTACTTCAACGATGGCGACATCGTCGACGGCGTCATCGTCAAGGTTGACCGGGACGAGGTTCTCCTCGACATCGGTTACAAGACCGAAGGTGTCATCCCGAGCCGCGAGCTCTCGATCAAGCACGACGTCGACCCGAACGAGGTCGTGGCGGTCGGCGACGAGATCGAGGCCCTGGTTCTCCAGAAGGAGGACAAGGAAGGCCGACTGATCCTCTCGAAGAAGCGCGCGCAGTACGAGCGTGCGTGGGGCACCATCGAGAAGATCAAGGAAGAGGACGGCATCGTCACCGGCACCGTCATCGAGGTCGTCAAGGGTGGTCTCATCCTCGACATCGGCCTCCGTGGCTTCCTGCCGGCCTCCCTTGTCGAGATGCGCCGCGTCCGCGACCTCCAGCCGTACGTGGGCAAGGAGCTCGAGGCGAAGATCATCGAGCTGGACAAGAACCGCAACAACGTGGTCCTGTCCCGCCGTGCCTGGCTCGAGCAGACCCAGTCCGAGGTCCGCCAGACGTTCCTCACGACCCTTCAGAAGGGTCAGGTCCGCTCCGGCGTCGTGTCCTCCATCGTCAACTTCGGTGCCTTCGTGGACCTGGGTGGCGTCGACGGTCTGGTGCACGTCTCCGAGCTGTCCTGGAAGCACATCGACCACCCGTCCGAGGTTGTCGAGGTCGGCCAGGAAGTCACCGTCGAGGTTCTCGACGTGGACATGGACCGCGAGCGTGTCTCCCTGTCGCTGAAGGCGACGCAGGAAGACCCGTGGCAGCAGTTCGCCCGCACCCACCAGATCGGCCAGGTCGTGCCCGGCAAGGTCACGAAGCTGGTTCCGTTCGGTGCGTTCGTCCGCGTGGACGAGGGCATCGAGGGTCTGGTCCACATCTCCGAGCTGGCCGAGCGCCACGTGGAGATCCCGGAGCAGGTCGTCCAGGTCAACGACGAGATCTTCGTCAAGGTCATCGACATCGACCTCGAGCGCCGTCGCATCAGCCTCTCGCTGAAGCAGGCCAACGAGGCGTTCGGCGCCGACCCGTCGGCCGTCGAGTTCGACCCGACCCTGTACGGCATGGCCGCGTCCTACGACGACCAGGGCAACTACATCTACCCCGAGGGCTTCGACCCCGAGACGAACGACTGGCTCGAGGGCTTCGAGACCCAGCGCGAGGCTTGGGAGGGCCAGTACGCCGAGGCGCAGCAGCGCTTCGAGCAGCACCAGGCCCAGGTCATCAAGAGCCGCGAGGCCGACGCTCAGGCCGAGGCCGAGGGCGCGTCCACCACGGGTGCGGCTCCGGCCGCCTCCGGTGGCAGCGGCGGCGGCGGCGGTTCGTACTCCTCGGAGTCGGACGACAACTCCGGCGCGCTCGCCTCGGACGAGGCGCTCGCCGCGCTTCGCGAGAAGCTGGCCGGCGGCCAGAGCTGAAACGCTCTGCGCTAGCAGGTAGGTGAAGAGTGGGGCCCGCACCGTCAGGTGCGGGCCCCACTGCCGTCTCCGCCGCCGCGCCCCCTGCTATGTGCCGGTGTGCGCCCCTTGACCGGCTGTGCGCGGAGAGAAACGTGGCGGATACACGAGTAACTCCCGTGCCGTAACAGGCCGTTGCCAGGATCCCCGGGTCATGCAAGATCGTGTGACCTTGAGGGGAGCCGGGCAGATGGCAGCACAGCAGGCGGCGGGTACCGGGGCGAGTCGGCGGGCCTTTCTTCGCAACGTCGGCCTCACGGGCGGCGCGGGCGCCATGTTCGCCACGATGGGGGCCCTCGGGCTCGCCCCCACCGCACAGGCCGCCCAGCGTGACCTCCCCTACCGCGCGCCGCGGTCCGGGGACTTCGCGCTGACCGGGCGGGGCGCCGCGAAGGTGGTGATCGTGGGCGGCGGCATCGCCGGGCTCGCCACCGCCTACGAGCTGGGCAAGGCGGGCTACGACTGTACGGTCCTGGAAGCCAGGGACCGCACGGGAGGCCGCAACTTCACCGTGCGGGGCGGTGACGCCACCGTCGACCTGTACGGCAACAAGCAGACCGCGCGCTTCAGCGACGGGCAGTACATGAACGCGGGCCCGGCCCGGCTGCCGCAGTGGATGGTGACGCTCGACTACTGCCGCGAACTCGGCGTCCCCATCGAGGTCTTCACCAACACCAACGCCGACGCCTATCTCTTCAACGAGTCCGCGGGCATGACCCGGCCGATGCGCCACAGGACTGCCAAGGCCGACGTCTACGGCTACGTGTCCGAACTCCTCGCCAAGGCGTCCGACAAGGGCGCCCTCGACCAGGAACTGACCGCCGCCGACCGGGACCGGCTCGTGGAGTTCCTGAAGGACTTCGGCGAACTGGGCGACAAGCTGACGTACGAGGGCGGGGAGCGGCGGGGCTACACCACCGTCCCGGCCGCCACGGGCACGCCGGGCGTGCTGCTCGGTGACGTGCCCTCCGCCTCCGAGGTCTTCGCCGGCGGCGTCGGACGCTACTTCTCCTTCGAGTTCGGCTACGACCAGGCCATGCTGATGTTCCAGCCGGTCGGCGGCATGGACCGGATACCGCAGGCGCTGACGCGGGCCGTCGGCGGGCACCGGGTGCGCACCGGCGCCGTGGTCACCCGCATCACCGACCAGGGCGACCGCGTACAGGTCACCTACCGGCAGGGCGGGCGGACCCGGGTCGTCGAGGCGGACTTCTGCGTCGGCGCGCTCCCGCCCAACATCCTCGCCAAGGTTCCGCACAACCTCGGCGCCGGTGTGCAGAGCGCCCTGGAGGCCATCACGCCGCAGTCCGCGGGGAAGATCGGCCTGGAGTACGCCTCGCGCTGGTGGGAGCTGGACCACCGGATCTACGGCGGCATCACCGAGACCGACATGGACCTCAGCCACATCTGGCACCCCTCGTACGGCTTCAACGGCGAACGCGGCGTCATGATCGGTTACTACAACTACGGCGCGGACGCCGACGCGTACGCGAAGCTGACGCCCAAGGCACGGGAGGCCCGGGCCGTCGCGCAGGGCGTGAAGATCTACGGCGAGAAGTACCGCACGGAACTCGCCTCGTCCTTCTCGCACCACTGGCGGCAGACCCCGCACCTGGAGGCCGCCTGGCACAACACCCCGGGCGGCCCCGACGACCCGCGCTACAAGCCGCTGAACGAACCGGCCGGGCGGGTCTACTTCGCCGGGGACTGGCTGAGCTACACCGACGCCTGGCAGCACGGCGCGTTCACCTCGGCGCGGCGGGCCGTCACCAAGCTGCACGCGCGCGTGATGGCCACGTGAGAGCGGCGTCCCTGGTAAGAGAAGGCTGAGAAAGGGCGCGGGCGGGAATGCCCGCGCCCTCCCCGCGCGTTCTTCCGATGAACACGAGGAGGAGCGGTCACAGTGCTTGATGCGCAGGATTTGTACACATGGGAGCCGAAGGGCCTTGCCGTGGTGGACATGGCGCTCGCCCAGGAGTCCGCCGGCCTTGTCATGCTCTACCACTTCGACGGATACATCGACGCGGGTGAGACCGGCGACCAGATCGTCGACCGGGTGCTCGACTCGCTGCCCCACCAGGTCGTGGCCCGTTTCGACCACGACCGGCTCGTGGACTACCGGGCCCGGCGCCCGCTGCTCACCTTCAAGGGCGATCACTGGACCTCCTACGAAGTGCCCTCGATCGAGGTGCGGCTCGTCCAGGACGCCACCGGCGCGCCGTTCCTGCTCCTCGCGGGGCCCGAGCCGGACGTCGAGTGGGAGCGATTCGCGGCGGCCGTCCAGCAGATCGTCGAGCGTCTCGGGGTACGCCTCGCGGTGAACTTCCACGGCATCCCGATGGGCGTCCCGCACACCCGGCCGGTCGGCCTCACCCCGCACGGCAACCGTACGGACCTGGTGCCGGGGCACATCAGCCCGTTCGACGAGGCGCAGGTGCCGGGCAGCGCCGAGGCGCTGGTCGAGTACCGGCTGATGGAGGCCGGGTTCGACGTCCTCGGTGTCGCCGCGCACGTCCCGCACTACATCGCGCGCTCCGCGTACCCGGACGCCGCGCTCACCGTCCTGGAGGCGATCACCGGCGCGACCGGGCTCGTACTGCCGGGCATCGCCCACGGTCTGCGCACCGAGGCGCACCGGACGCAGACGGAGATCGACCGGCAGATCCAGGAGGGCGACGAGGAGCTGGTCGCGCTCGTCCAGGGGCTCGAGCACCAGTACGACGCCGCCGCGGGTGCCGAGTCCCGGGGCAACATGCTGGCCGAGCCTGCCGACATCCCCTCCGCCGAGGAGATCGGCCTGGAGTTCGAGAAGTTCCTCGCCGAGCGGGAGGGCGACGCCTGAGCGGCGCCTGAGGGACGCCTGGGTGGTGCCTGAGCGGTGCCTGGACGGTGCCCGAGCCGGGGGCTTTAAGCTGCTGCCCATGGTGAAGGTGGGGTTGACCGGCGGTATCGGCGCCGGGAAGAGCGAAGTGTCCCGGCTGCTCGTGGAGCGCGGAGCCGTACTCGTCGACGCGGACAAGATCGCGCGTGAGGTCGTCGAGCCCGGTACGCCGGGGCTCGCGGCCGTCGTCGAGGCGTTCGGCGAGGAGGTGCTCGCCGCCGACGGCACGCTCGACCGGCCGAGACTCGGCTCGATCGTCTTCGCCGACGCCGACAAGCTGGCCGTCCTCAACAAAATCGTGCATCCGCTCGTCGGTGCCCGGTCCGCCGAGCTGGAGGCCGCCGCGGGGCCCGACGCCGTGGTCGTCCACGACGTCCCGCTGCTCACCGAGAACGGGCTCGCCCCGCTCTACGACGTCGTGATCGTCGTCGACACGAGCCCCGGGACCCAGCTCGACCGGCTGACCCGGCTGCGTGGCATGACCGAGGAGGACGCTCGGGCACGGATGGCCGCGCAGGCCACCCGCGAGAAGCGGCGGGAGATCGCCGATGTCGTGATCGACAACGACGTACCGCTGGAGCGCCTCGTCGAGCAGGTCGACGCGGTGTGGGCGGATCTGCGTCGCAGAGCGCAGGAATAGGCCGTGTGGTGCGCGCCGTTGATCCGGTCGAAGGTGATCTCGACATGAGCCGTGTGAGCGTCAGGCCGACGCCAGAAGGGAGTTCACCGTGTCCGACTCCACCCCGGAGACGCACGTCATCGACTACCGCGCGGCCGAGCAGTTGCTGGCCGCGCGCGATCCGCGCGGCGCGGTGAAGCTCCTGGACGACGTGATCGCGGTGCACCCCGAGAACACGGCGGCCCGGCTGCTGCGGGCGCGCGCGTTCTTCGCCGCCGCGCAACTGCGCGCCGCCGAGCTGGAGTTCTCCATCGTCCTGGAGCGCGAGCCGGACAACGCGTTCGCGCACTTCGCGCTGGCCAGGACCTACGAGCGGTGGTCGAAGCCGCAGCAGGCGCGCCGCCATTTCCGGCTCGCCGCCGCGCTCGACCCGCAGCCGGAGTACCTGGCCGCGGCCCGCTTCGACGACTGATCCCGCGACCGATCCCGCGACTGGTCCCGCGACCGGTCCCTCATGGGGCCTTTCGGTACGGTGGGACGTCGCGGCCGGGCTGATAGTGCGGACCCTGGCGGATGTGGCGCCCGATCATGACGACGTCGACCGCCGTGATCAGCGCCAGCGCTCCGCAGGCCACCGCCCACCAGGGTCGGTCGGTCAGCGCGAAGGCGACGGTGCCGAAGGCGGTCCAGGCGAAGCCGAACAGGGCCAGCCCGAGCCGCAGCCGCAGGGGACTGCGCGCGGTGACCGGCTCGTCACCCGTACGCACCTGACGCGCCAGACGCATGGGCACCATCCCCTCAGGACGAGGGGGCCACGAGAGGCTCCCCTTCCCAGGGTGCCACCACGAGCGAAGGAGCGGGCGTGCTGGACCTACTCAGGGGCGACGCGGCCTGTGGCGCGTGGCTGACGGCGCTCGACGACCCGGCGATACCCCGCCTCGCCGCCGAGCTGCCCCATGCCCTCGACCTGCCCGACGTCCTGCTCGACCTGGCCGTGCCGCACGAGGACGTCAACGAGCTGGTGCGCTTGCGCGCTGAGCTGCCGGCCTCGCCCGAGCTGCGGGATCTGCTCGAGCGGGCGGTCAGCGGATTGCTGTGGCGGCTCGGCGAGCCGGGGAAGGGCACGGGCCTGCCGCTGTTCCCCGCGGCGGCCGGGGCGATGGGGCGCTGTTTCGCCGTCCTCGTGTTCGCCGCGGCGCTGCCGCACACCCGCGCCTTCCACCGCGAGCGCGGCATCCCGGACGACGTCTCCCGGCGCACCCTCGCCGACCTCGGCCGCAACCTCGCCCTGCACCGCAGACGGTTCGCCACGACGGGCCTCTCCGTGCCCTGGTGGCTGACCCGGCACTTCCGCGGCGAGCTGTATCAGCTGGGGCGACTCCAGTTCGAGCGGTGGCGGCTCGGGCGGCGCACGGGGGAGCGGCTCGCCTCCTCGGGTGCCGGGGTCGGGCCCGGCGACCTGGTGCTAGGCGTGCACATCCCGGACTTCCGCGGGCCCATGACGCCCGAGGCGTGCGACGACTCGGTGGCGCGGGCACGGGAGTTCTTCGCCCGGCACTTCCCCGGGGAACCGGCCGAGGTGGCGGTCTGCCACTCCTGGCTCCTGGACCCGCAGCTGCGGCGGTACCTGCCCGCCGAGTCCAACATTCTCCGCTTCCAGGACCGGTTCGAGATCACGTACGTGGATGAGGCGGCGGAGGACGACACCCCGGTCGTGTTCGTGTTCGGCGGCACCGAGACGCCGCGCGAGCGGCTGCCGCGCCGGACGAGCGTGCAGCGGGCCGTGCTCGACCACTTGGACGCGGGCGGGCACTGGCATCCGGGGCACGGCTGGTTCCGGCTGTAGTCGTACGGGGCGTACGGGGCGTACGGGGCGTACGAGTGCGGGGAACGGCCGGGGCGGGCGGTTCGTTCTGCCCGCATGAGCCTTGAGATGCGTGCGGGGTACGAGGGGACCGGACCGGGCGCGATCACGCCCGACGGCTGCGCCGTGGAGCTGTACTCGAGACTGCCCGTCGAGGGCGAGCCGGACGTCGTCGCGGAGGCGGTGCCCGCGGGCGCGACGCTGCTCGAACTCGGGTGCGGGGTGGGGCGGGTGACGCATCCGCTGGTCGAGCGCGGGTTCAGGGTGACCGCGGTGGACGAGTCGCCGGAGATGCTGGAGCGGGTGCGGGGTGCGCGTACCGTGCGCTCCACCATCGAGGGGCTCGACCTCGGCGAGGAGTTCGACGTGGTGCTGCTCGGCTCGATCCTCGTCAACACCGGGGACGCGGCGGTGCGGCGCGGCATGCTCGACACGTGCCGGCGCCATGTCGCCGCCGACGGCTGCGTGGTGATCCAGCGGGAGCGCGACGGGGTGCACGAGGGGCTGCCGCGCGAACATGTCCTGCCGGACGGGGCCGTCGTCCGCAAGGTGTCGTCGGAGCTCGTGGGCGGCGACGGGGTGCGGTCGGTGCGGGTGGAGTACGAGTTCCCGGACGCGGTGTGGACGCAGACCTACCGGATCCGGCCGATGATCGTGGCCGAGTTCGAACGGGCGCTGGCGGAGACCGGGTTGCGGGTCGACCGGTACCTGACGGAGGACCAGAGCTGGGTGCGTGCGGTTCCCGTGTGACCGGTCGCCCGATGCGGTGTGCGTGCTGACGGCGCGATGAGTTCTGGTGGCGGCGCCGGTCTTATCCGGTGACAGCAGCACACCGCTTCGCACCGCTCACAGGAGACCGTCATGACGAACCTCGCCGCTACCGCTCCCGCCGCCTCCGCGACCGTCCCCGTCCGCTCCCGGCGCGCCCGGATCGCGCTGCACACGACGGCGATCGTGCTCGCCCTGTTCTTCGGCGCGGCGAGCGGGCTTCCCAAGCTCTTCGCCGCCCCTGCCGCGGTGGAGGCGTTCGACTCGATCGGGTGGGGTGCGCTGGGCATGTACGCGATCGGCGCGGTGGAGGTCGCCGGGGCGATCGGCCTGGTCGTCCCGGTCCTGGCCGGCCTGGCCCCGATCGGCCTGAGCACGCTCATGGTCGGCGCCTTCTTCATGCAGGTCGTCGCGTTCGACGGGGAGAACGCGGCGACCCCGGTCGTCCTGCTCGTCCCGCTGGTCGCCCTCGCCTGGGCGCACCGCGGCCGGAACCGGGAGCTCGTGGCCCTGCTGACGCGCCGCACCGCCGCCACGGAGCGGGCCGGCGCCTGACGGTGCGGGGCCCGTAGCTCCCGCCCTGGCCGGGGCCCACCGCGGTGGACCCCGGTTCAGTGCTGCCCGGACTCCACCCCGGGGCCCTGTCCCGAGTCCTGTCCAGGGCCCTGGCCGAAGACGCCGCGCAGCCGCTCCAGCTCCCTGCGGTCCCGCTTCGTCGGGCGGCCCGTGCCGCGGTCGCGGACGCCGACCGGGCCGATCACCTCGCGCGGCGGGGGCGGCGGCGAGTTGTCGACGTACGTCTCGGCGGCCACCGGCGCCCCGACGCGCTTGCGGATCAGCCGCTTGACCACGACCAGGCGCTCGCGCCCGCCGGGCTGGCGCACCCGCACCTCGTCGCCGACGCGCAGCGCGTGCGCGGGCTTCACGCTGACGTTGTTGACCTTGACATGGCCGCCCTTGCAGGCCGCGGCGCCCGCCGAACGCGTCTTGACCAGGCGTACGGCCCAGATCCAGCTGTCGACCCGTACGCTCTGCGTCTGCGCCTGCGTCTCCGATGTCTCCGATGCCATGCGTCGACCTTATTACTCGCGCCGGGGCCTATGGTCGAAGAGATGAACGACGGACTTCGGGAAGACGGGCTCGGACGGCTCGACGAGCGGATCACGCACTGCCGGGCCTGCCCCCGCCTGGTCGACTGGCGCGAGGAGGTCGCGCGGACAAAGCGCGCGGCCTTCGCCGACGAGACGTACTGGGGCAGGCCCGTGCCCGGCTTCGGACCGCATGACGCGTCCTTGCTGCTCATCGGCCTCGCGCCCGCCGCGCACGGCGGCAACCGCACCGGCCGCATGTTCACCGGCGACCGCTCGGGCGAGGTGCTCTACCAGGCGCTGTACGACGTGGGGCTCGCGTCCCGCCCCGACGCGATCGGCCTGGACGACGGCCTCACCCTGCACGGCGTCCGCATCACGTCCCCCGTGCACTGCACGCCGCCCGAGAACAAGCCGACCACGGGCGAGCGCGACACCTGCCGCCCCTGGCTGGTGCGCGAGCTGGAACTGCTGCGGCCCACCCTGCGCGCCGTCATCGTGCTCGGCGGGTTCGGCTGGCAGGCGGCGCTGCCCGCGTTCACCGAGGCGGGCTGGACGGTGCCGCGCCCGCGCCCCGTGTTCGGCCACGGCGCTCGCGTGGACCTCGGCGGCATCACGCTCTTCGGCTGCTACCACGTCAGCCAGCGCAACACCTTCACCGGCCGCCTCACCCCGAACATGTTGCGCGGAGTGCTGCGCACCGCCGCCATCGCCGCCGGGCTGGACGTGTCCCCGTTCGGCGCAACAGATCTGGAGCCACCTCCCCGCGCTTCCTAGCCTGAAAAAGGTGACGACGACACCTTCTTCTGCGCCGAAGACGCCCTCCACTCCGGCTTCGCAGACAAGCGGCGACCGCCCGCCGGCCGCGGCCTACCGCAACCTGATCGTGGCGACGGTCGGCTTCGCCCTCACCTTCTGGGCCTGGAACCTGATCGCGCCGCTCGCCGGGGTCTTCGGATCGGACCTGGACCTCAGTTCGTTCGCCCAGTCGTTCCTCGTCGCCGTGCCCGTGCTCGTCGGTTCGCTCGGCCGCATCCCGGTCGGCGCGCTCACCGACCGCTACGGCGCCCGGCTGCTGTTCCCGCTGATCTCGGCGCTGACGATCATCCCCGTACTCCTGGTGATCCCCGCCCGGCACAACTTCGGCGCGATGATCGTCGTGGCGTTCCTGCTCGGCCTCGGCGGCACCACCTTCGCCATCGGCATCCCGCTGGTGAACTCCTGGTTCCCGCCCGCGCACCGCGGCCTCGCGCTGGGCATCTTCGGCATGGGCATGGGCGGTGTGGCGCTGTCCGGGTACCTCACGCCGCGCATGGCCAAGCACGGCGAGAACCTCCCCTTCGTCGTCGTCGCCATCGCGCTCGCGGTCTACGCGGTGATCGCGGCCGTCCTCATCACGGACCACCCGGACCGGAAGATCCCCACGACATCTCTGGGCAAGCGGCTCGGCGCGGCCGGGAAACTGCGCGTGACCTGGGAACTGTCCGCCCTGTACGCGATCGGCTTCGGCGGCATCGTCGCCTTCGGCGTGTACCTGCCCACGTACCTGAAGACCTGGTACGAGCTGAGCCCCACGGACGCGGGCACCAAGGCGGCCGGATTCGCGCTCGTCACGGTCGTCTTCCGACCGGTCGGCGGCTGGCTCTCCGACCGGATCCACCCGGCGACCGTCACGGCGTGGGCGCTCGCCCTCGTCGCCGTGTTCGCGATCCTCCAGGCCTTCGACCCTTCCCTGAACCCCATGGGCACGATCTGCTTCCTGCTGATGGCGGCCGGCCTCGGCACCTCGAGCGGCAGCGTCTTCGCTTTGGTCTCGCAGGTCACCCCGCAGCCGCAAGTCGGCTCGGTGACCGGCATCGTCGGCGCGATGGGCGGCCTCGGCGGCTTCGTCCCGCCGCTGGTCATGGGCGCGATCTACAGCGCCAAGGACTCGTACTCGATCGGCTTCATGCTCCTGTCCGACCTGGCGCTCGCGGGATGTGTGTACGCGCTGGGGCGGATGCGCACGACGAAGGCGGCGTGAGGGCGGGGCTCACCGCTTCCGGCCGCGCCGCCGGACGCGCTCACCTTGGGCCTCGATGAACTGCAATTCCAGGGTGGCAGGGGCGGGCGCGACCCCAGGTCCCCCCGCCTCCGCCCAGGCGAGAATCTCATCGGTGGCGTCGTCTCCCATGGACCAGCCGACCCACGCGGCACGCCCGCCCCGGGCGCGCCCCTGCCCCGACGGCTGCACCACGACGACGTTCGCCTGGTCGCACGGCCCGAGACAGTCGCTGACCCGCACGGCGAGCCGCCCCCCGGAGGCAGCGGCCGCGGCGCGCAACCGCTCCAGCTGCCAGTCATGGTCGTAACCGGGGTACTTGCGGGCGTCACCACAGCAGCAGCCCCGGCACACGACGAGCGTGCAGGGGCGGGTACGGGCGGCGCCTATGAGGGTGGGCACGGTGCTCCTACGTGGACTCTTACTGGGTGTCGTCGTCACCGAAGAGATGACGCACGGTGGAACGGTAGTTGGTGCGTACGTGCCCCAGAGCCACGGCCCGCGCCCGCTCCGGATCACCGGCGGCCACGGCGTCGTACAGCTTGCGGTGCTCGTCGAGCTGGAGCGACCACGCCTCGTTGCGCCGGGTCAGCCAGCGCAGACGGCCGTCGACGGGCTGCATGACGCCGATGAGGAGGCCGTTGCCCGCCATGGCGAGGAGCCGGTCGTGGAAGAGGCTGTTGATGTCGGCGATGGTCTCGTCGTCGCCGGTACGGGTGGCTGCCGCCGCCTCGTCGAGCAACTCCGCGAGCCGCGCCACGTCTTCCTTGTCGGCCCGCTCGGCGGCGAGCCCGGCCGCGTAGACCTCCAACGCCTCGCGCAGCTCGTACAGTTCGGCGACGTCGGTGCGGGTGAGGGTACGGACGACGGCCCGGCGCGGCGTCTCGAACGTCACGAACCCCTCGGCGAGCAGCGCTCTGATCGCCTCCCGCGCCGGCACCCGCGACACCCCGAACCGCTCGGCCAGCTCCCGCTCGACGAGCCGGTCACCCGGGCGCAGACGGCCACTGATGATGTCCTGCCGCAGCGTGGCGAGCACGCGCTCGCGCACCGCGCCCAGGGGTTCGACCGTTGACATGGGTCCATCTTCGCCGATACGAGAGCACCGATGACCATGCAGGTCGGCAACCCCTGCCCCCGATTGCTACCGCTTGCCGGTCATGTGGGCGGTCCAGGTGTCCACGGCTTCTTCGAGTCCCAGTGCGGCGACTTGTTCACGTGGCATGCCGACGGTGTGCACCAGACGGTCGGCGAGCCAGTCGGGCACCGGCTCCCGATCGGCTTCCTCGGTGCGTACGGCGATGTCCCCCGCCAGCTTGCCCATGCGCTGGACGACCTCGACGAACTGCACCAACTCCGGCTTGTCGTCCTTGGCCTCGCGGATGCGCGCCAGGGCCTCGCCGTACACCTCGGCGTCGGCCCGCTCGCCGATGGCCCACACCTCACAGATCTCGACGGTCTTGTCCTCGGTGAGGCGGTAGACCACGCGCCAGGTATTGCGGCCGATGATCAGCTTGCGGTATCCGGTGAGCCCGCTGCCGAGCGGATACCCGGCCAGTGGACTCTCTTCCAGCAGCAGCACCTTCTTCAGAACCTTGGGCACTGCCTCGGGGCCGATGCGGCGTAGGTCGTCGAGGGCGGCATCGGTGAAGCAGATCTCCGCCATCAGCCGTCCTGGTGCGAGGAGCGGCCGGCCGGGTGGTTGTCGGTCTCGTCGTCATCCTGCGCGGAGAGCGTTTCGCGGGTCTGCCCGAAGGCGGCCAGCACGTCATCGAGAGAGGTCCGCCGTCCCGGGTCGGTGAGGCCGCGGGACAGGACGAGTGCGAGATCGTTCAGGTCGGAGGCGGCGCGCTCCAGCTCGGTGAGCCGGTCGATTCCGACGACGGCGGCGACCGGCTTGTGACGCCGGGTGACGACGAGATCGGAGCCCTGCTCGGCCTCGCTGACCAGCTTGGCGAGACCGCGCTGCGAGGCCTCTGTGACGGACATTTCCTGGGCGTCGCGCAATATCGTCATGGCGAAACTGTACAGAAAACTACTCAGCAAGGCGATGTGCCGGGATTCCGTCGTACGTCGCCGTCGCCGTCGCCGTCGCCGTCGCCGTCGTCGTCGCTGTCGTTGTCGTCGCCGCCCGTCAGCAGGGCCCCGTCAGCGGGTAGTCCGCCGCGTCCCGCCAGCCCGTTCCCGCGCCGTCCGTGACGATCAGGCGGACCGAGCGGATCTCCGAGCGCAGGGGGAGAGCGCGCGCGAACGTGGCCGCCGGGATCGCGTCGGTGCCCGCGCCGCTCGCCAGTGTCAGGTGGGGGTCCAGGCCCTCGTCGCCGAAGATTCCCCGATAGGGGACCGCCTCCGGCCAGTGTTCGCGCAGGGTCTTCAGCAGCGTACGGAACGGGTCCGCCGGGGCCGGGTGCAGGTACAGGACTCCGGGCCAGCGGCGGACCTCGGCGAACGTGCAGGTGAAGGGTGGGACGGCGGCCACGAGTGCGCGTAGGGCCGATTCCGTCCCGGGGGTGATGCGGGTCACCGGAAGGAACGGGTAGAGCACCGTCACGTGGGCACGTGAACCCGTGCGGACCAGCGGGTCCGCCTCCGGGACATGGATCGTCAGGGCAGTGTCGCCCGGCGCGTCGGGCCAGCCGTCCGCTGATGTGGTCGCGGGCGCAGTCTTCACGGGCACAGCCTCTACCGGCGCGGTGTTCACGGGCACGGCCAAGTGTCACATTGCGGAAACGTGGGCGTTCCCGCACCTTCCGCACCGTCCAGTACCGTTGAGGCACTGATTCCAGTTTCAGTTCCCGTTCTTGTTTCGGGCTGGCCGATGTCGTCCGGCGCCACCGCGTCCTCGTACGACAGGAGTCTGCGCACCGTCATGATCCGTCCGCACACCCTTCCGCCCTGGCTCAGCCATGCCCTGCGTGCCCAGCGCGCGCCCGTGCCGTGGCCGGCCGTCGTGCGCGGGGCGCTCGCCGCCGGCCCGCTGCTCCTTGCCGGGGTGCTCGCCGGGCAGGCGTCCAGCGGGGTGCTGCTCGCCCTCGGCGCCATGCTCGCCGGGAACATCGACCGGCCGGGCACCCGGCGCGCCGCCCTCACCAGGCTCGGCGGGCCCGCGCTCGCCGGGGCGCTCGGAATGGTGCTCGGCAGCTGCCTCGCCGGGAGCGGATGGGTGATCGTCGGGGCGTTCGTCGTGCTCGGGCTGATCGGCGGGGCGGTCAGCGCGGCCGGGCCCGTCGCGTCCGCCGCCGTGACGCAATTGCTGGTGACCGCCGCCATGAGCGCGGGAATGCCGCTGCCGGAGAGCGGGTGGCAGCGGGCGGGGCTGTTCCTGTGCGGTGCCGCCTGGCTGATCCTGTTGCGGCTGGTGCTGCCGTCGCCCGTGCGCGGGCAGCGGCTCGGTTATCTGTACGACGGTGAGCGTGCCGCTGTCGCCGCGGTGTACGACGCCGTCGCCGCGCTGCTCCAGGCCGCCGGTGGGCCTGACGCCCGTGCGCGTCGTGTGGCCCTGACCGCCGCGCTCGACCAGGCGCAGGACGCCCTGCGCGGACGTCCGCCCGGGACGCGGCGGCTGCGGGCGCAGCTCGGGGCCGCGCTGCCGCTCGCCGAGGCGGCCACCGCGCTCGCCTGGGCCGGGGCGCCCGTACCGGCGCGCGCGGCGGAGGGGCCCGCGCGGCTCGCCGCCGCCGTACGGTCCGGGGCGCCGGTCGGACCGCTGCCCGCGCCGGCGCGTACCGGTGCGGGGCTGCGGGCCCTGGACGACGCGCTGCTGCGGGCCGCCGAGATGTTCGACCGGGGGAGCGGCGCCGGGAGCGAGATCGCGCGCCGCGGCTCCTTCCGAGTGGGCGTGCGCAGGATGGCCGGGCCCGCCGGGCGGGAGTACGGGGTGCGCGTCGGGCTCTCCTTCGGGGCCAGCGCCGCCGTCGCCCAGGCCCTGCAGCCCGTGCACTGGTACTGGCTGCCCGTCACCGCCGTCTTCCTCGTCAAGCCCGATCTCGGGCCGCTGGCCTCCCGCGTCCTGTGCCGGGCCGCCGGAACCGTCGCGGGGGCGCTGCTCTTCGCCGGGCTCGCCATGCTGCTGCCGCACCCCTTCGGCCTGGTCGCCCTCGTGGCCGTGGCCGGGGCGCTCATCCCCGTCTCCCTGCGGCACTTCGCGGCGCAGACCGCCGTGATCACCGTCCTCGTCCTGGCCCTGGTCATGGTCGGCGGGGAGCCCCAGGCCTCGTGGAGCCGGATCTACGAGACGCTGCTCGCCTGCGCCCTCGTACTCGTCGCCGGACATCTGCCGTGGCCCGGCGGGCACCACGGGGGCGGCGTGCGGATGCGGATCGCTGTCGCGCGGGAGGCCGCGCGTGTGTATGCGACGCATGTGCTTAGCGAGGACGCGGGTATCGACCGGGCCGGGCGGTGGGCGCTGCGGCGGGAGGCGTACCGGGCCCTCGCGGAGGCGTCCGCGGCGGTTGAGCTGGCCGCCGCGGAGCTGCCTGTGCTGGCGCGGCACTCGGACGGGTCGCGGCGGGTCACCGCGGTGCTTGAGCGGTTGGTCGACGCGGCTACGGCGTATGCGGTGCGGGTGGATGAGAACGGGGGGCTGTCGGCGCGGGACGCTGCGCGGATGCGGAGGCTTCTGGCGGAGGCCGAGCTGGCGGCTTAGCGCCGACGCCGCGGGGCGCGAGGTGCTCCGGCGGGTGCGGCTTCGTCGTGGCTGGTCGCGCAGTTCCCCGCGCCCCTGATGGGGCAGGGATCGCTCGTCGGCCGCCGCGCCGTCGTGGTTGGGCGCGCGGTTTCCCGCGCCCCTGGTCGGCTGCGGCTTCGTCGTGGCTGGTCGCGCAGTTCCCCGCGCCCCTGGCGGGGCGCGGGGTGGCCTGCGCCCCGTCAGGAGCCTTCTTACGGCTTGGGCAGTGTGCAGCCCGGGGCCGAGAGGTTGATCTTGTTGCCTGTTGTCACGCACGCGACGATGCCGTACGTCTGCTGCGCGTAGTTGATGCCCTGGCGGACCGTTACCTGGCCGGACTCGTCCACCTCGCACGGGTTGTTGTCCGTGCAGCGTCCGCCGTCCTCGTTACCGGTGTTGTTGACCGCGACGACCTTGCCCGTCGCCTGGTCGAGGACCGGGGAGCCGGAGGTGCCGCCGATGGTCTGGCAGGCGGAGGTATAGCGGACCGAGTCCTTCCAGGTCCACTCGCCCTCCTTCAGGCGGTACGCGAAACCGTCGATCGCGCAGTTGTAGGTCCGCTTCCAGTAGCCGGAGACCACGCTGATCGCCGTGCCCTTGACGGGGTGCGCTGAGGAGAGTTCCAGGGCTTTGATGCCGTAGGAGTTCTCGATGCTCTGGTAGGTGGTGGTGAGCTGGTAGAGCGAGACGTCGGTGTCGGTCATCGTGCCGTACGCGATCTTGCTCGCGCGCAGTGTGGCCACCCTGCTGCCCGCCGCGTTGAGGAGGCTGAAGGTGCGGCTGGAGGCCCGGTCGACGAGCACCTCGCCGGGGCCCGGGAAGCCGGTCTCCAGGCAGTGGCCGTTGGACATGACCAGTGCCGGGTCGGTCGGCCTGGAGCTCGGGACGCGGACGACGGAGCCGGAACAGTTGCTGAGCGCGACGGTTCCGGCGAAGGAGACCGCCTGGGCTCTGGCCGGGGCGGCTGTCGACGCGTGCGCCGTGGCGGCCGTCGGCGCGTGCGCCGGGGCGGCCGTCGAGGCGTGCGCCGTGGCGGCGGGGACCGCTGTGGCCGCGCAGAGGAGTGTGCCGAAGGCCGCGCCGACGAGCGTCTTTCTCAGGTGAGGCTTCTTGCCGGGCTTCACGTGGGGCTTCATGTGGGGGGTCCTCTCCCGTGCTGAGGGTGGTGCACCGGGTGGGGCGTACGCCATGTTTGGCATGAGCATTGTGATGGCGTACGGCTCAGCGGACAACAGCGCCTTCTCAGCGAACGGGACCGAATCCCGGATCTCTCACCGCGTCAGCACGATCCACACAGGCGCGTGGTCCGAGCCGGGCGCGTCCCGGCGCGCGTCCGGGTCCTCGCCCACCGACGGCAGCAGCGCCGCGTCGTGCGGCAGGCCCGTGCCCGCGTGCGTGATGCGGTCGATCATGTCCCGGGTCACGAATACGTGGTCGATCAGTTCGCGGCGGCCCGCGTGGACGCGTGAGTAGCGTTGCTCCTCGGGGATGAGGGGCGCGATGTTCCAGAGCCGTTTCGCGTCGCCCCGGTCCGGGCGTTCGAACCCCGGCGTGCCGATCTCGGAGCCGGGCGGGCCTTGCAGGATCTGGGTGGTGGCCGCGCCGGCCTCGTCGTTGAAGTCGCCGAGGACGACGACGCGGGCGCGGCGGCCGTCGTCGCCGAGCAGGGTGTCGGCGAGGACGCGTACGGCCGCGGCCTCCGCCGCGCGGCGGTGCAGGGCGTACGTCGCGTAGCGGGCGCGTTCGCCCTCGTTGTGCGGCGCGAACCGGCCGCCGGGGTAGCTGAGCAGCTTCGACTTGAGGTGGCACACGGCGGCCGTCAGCCAGGTCACCCGCGTTGAGAACTCGACGGCCAGCACGCCCCGGCCCGCCCGGTCCGTCGTACGGCCGCTGTCGTCGACCTGCACCGGCCGCAGGCCGTCGGGGAACGCGGCGGTGTCGGCGACGACGTTCACCGGCAGGTCGCTCAGGAAGCCGACCCGAATGCCGCGCTCGTCGGGGAAGCGCGAGAGCGTCACGGTGTACTGGCCGTCGAGCAGTTCGACGAGGTCGTTGAGCGCCTGCGGGTCGCCGACCTCCTGGAGGCCGAGCAGCGTCGGGCGCAGTAGGTTGACAGTGGCGGCGAGTGAAGCGAGTTTCGCGTCGTACGCGGCTTTGTCGTGTGGCCCGAACGGTCCTCCGGGCCGGTAGAGGTTCTCCAGGTTCCAGGTGCCGACGAGCATGGCGAACTCCATCCTCGGATGATCCGGCCCGTCCGGGGCCGGGGGCCGCCAGCGTGCCAGTGGTCCCGCCGGGGGAACAGGGGGCGGCCCCGATGCGCGGTCGGGGTGGGCGGGACGCAGGACGGGGCGGTGGTCCGCCGGACGTACGGCACGTCCGAAGACCCGGCCGGGGTTCGGCCGGGGTCGTGCCAGGCCCGAAAGGAACCGAGGTTCGACCGAGCCTTGGCCTTGGCCCTGGCCCTGGTCTTGGCCCTGGCCCCGGCCCCGGCCCTGGCACTGGCCCTGGCCCTGGCCCTGGCCCTGGCCCCGGCCCTGGCACTGGCCTTGACCTTGGCCCTGCCTTGGCCTTGGCCCTGGCTCCGGCCCTGGCCCTAGCCTTGGCCCTGGCTCCGGCCCTGGCCCTGGCCCTGGCCCTGGCCCTGGCCTTGGTCTTGGCCCTGGCCGTGTCCCCGGCCTTGGCTCCGGCCGTTCCCCGGCCCGGCCCTGGCCTCGGACCCGGCCCCGGCGCCCCGCCCCCGCCCCCGGTCCCGGCCGGGGCCAGGTCCGGGTCCGGAAAAAAGTGGCGCCGGGAGCGATGAGTTCCGCCCGCGGGTTCGGTCCCCCCTCCCAGAGACCCGTTCGGAGACCCGGCCGGAGACCCGACCAGAGGAGGAACCATGGGGCTGCCCGAAGCGGTCACGCGGGAGGAATGGCGCGTGGCCCGGGAGGAGCTGCTCGTCCTGGAGAAGGCGGCGACCCGGGCGCGGGACGCCCTGAACGCCAAGCGGCGTGCGCTGCCCATGGTCGAGGTCGACAAGACGTACCTGTTCGAAGGGGCGGACGGAAAGGCCGAGTTGCTCGACCTCTTCGAGGGGCGGGACCAGCTCGTGATCTACCACTTCATGTTCGCGCCCGAGTGGGACGCCGGGTGCCGCAGCTGCTCGGGGTTCCTCGACCAGATCGGCCATCTGGCGCATCTGCGTGCCCGGGGGACGGCGTTCGCCGCGGTCTCGCGCGCTCCGTTCACCAAGATCCTGCAGTTCAAGGCCCGGATGGGGTGGACCGTGCCCTGGTACTCCTCGAACCTGAGCGACTTCAACCAGGACTTCGGCGCCACCTTCGAGAACGGGGACGGGCCCCAGGAGCGTCCCGCCCTCAGCTGCTTCCTGCGGGAAGGGGAGCGGGTCTTCCACACGTACTCGGCGTTCGACCGCGGCCTGGACCACCTCGGGTTCACCTCGAACTTCCTCGACCTCACCGCCCTCGGCCGCCAGGAGGAGTGGGAGAAGCCGGCCGGCCGCGCCTCCGCCCTCGGCGCGCCCGCGGGCAGCGAGGGCGTCCGGTACCACGACGAGTACGACGACTGAGACCTGGACGGGAGGGGCCCATCCGGCACCCATCCGGCACCCATCCGGCACCGCCCCCCACCGATCCGGCTCCGATCCGCCTCCATCCGGCCCAACCCCGTACCAAGATGGTGTCATTATCGTCACGTTGCGAGTCCGGACCCGCCCTGTCAGCGTTCTCCCCCATGAGGCGTCGGACCGTTCCGGCGCCGTGCACATCGGCACGATCACGGGGGCAAGGAAGAACGATGATCAACGGACGAGTGGTACTGCGACGATTTCCGGCCGGTGGGCCCCGCGGCTCCTGGCCTGCCGAGGAGTTCGCGAACCTGCGCCGCCTGGAGGGCCAGGCGGCCGAGGTGGTCATGGACCTGGCGACGGACGCGTTCCTGGTGATTGTGCGGGCGGCGGAGCCGGAGGCGGTTCCGGAGCCTGTCGGGTGAACTGGTCCGCCTGGAGCCCGTACAGCTCGGCGTAGATCCCGCCCGCGGCCAGCAGCTCCTCGGGCGAGCCGGATTCGACGAGCCGGCCCTGGTCCAGGACGTGGACGAGGTCGGCGTGGCGGACCGACGCGAGCCGGTGCGTGATCAGGATGACCGTCTGGCCGGTGCCCGCCAGCGACCGGATCTTCTCGAAGACCTCCAGTTCGGCCCGCGCGTCGAGCGCCGCCGTCGGCTCGTCCACGATGAGGATGCTGCCCCTGCGGTACGCGGCGCGCGCGATGCCGAGCCGCTGCCACTGACCGCCCGACAGCTCGTGCCCGCCGCTGAACGCGCGCGCGAGCAACGTGTCGATGCCGCGCGGCAGATCCCGTACGACCTCACCCGCGCCCGCCTGCGCGACCGCGTCGCCGATCCGTTCCTCGGTCGGCTCGAACGCGGCGCGGCCGATACCGACATTGACGCGCGCCGTGAACGGCCAGCGCTTGAAGTCCTGCGCCACCATCGCGACCCGCTCGGCGAGCTGCACCCGGTCGGCGCCCGCCGCGTCGACCCCGTCCCACAGGATGCGGCCCTGCTGCGGGGCGTAGAGCCCGGCGAGGAGCTTGACCAGGGTCGTCTTCCCCGACCCGTTCTCGCCGACGAGCGCGACGATGCGGCCGGTCGGCACGGACAGGGTCACGTCGTCGAGCGCGGGGCGCGCGGCGCTGCCCGGATAGGCGAACGTGACGTGCTCGAAGCTGATCTCCTTCGGCTCGTACGGGAGTCGCGCCCCGCCCGTCGGGATCGCGCGCCGCGCCGCCTCCACGTAAAGGCGTTCGAGGTCGCCGACGAACAGGGCGTCCTCGTGCAGGGAGTTGATCTCCAGAACGAGCGTGTCGAGGCTCTGCGAACCGGTGCGGATCGCGATGACCGCCGTACCCGCCACCGAGAGGGCCATCGCGCCGGTCAGCAGGAGCAGTCCGAGCGTCGCGTACGTCGCCGTCGTCGCCAGGCCCGTCCACGCGGCGGCGACCAGGCCGGTCCGCGCCGCGAGCCCGGCGAGCCGCTCCTGCTCGGCCTCCTGCGTCTGGGACATGGAGCGGAAGTGGCGCAGCAGGAACGGGCCGACGCCGTGCACCCGGATCTCCGGCGCCGCCGCCGTGTCGATGAGCAGGCTGCTGATCAGCCGTCCCGCGCGTACGTGCTGCACCCACACGTGGAACGAGCGATAGCGGCGCCGCGCGATCGTCAGGGCGCCCCACGCGCTCGGCAGCACCATCGTCACGAGAAGCGGCAGCAGCACCGGATGCAGCACCGCAAGCACGCTCGCCGCCGCGATCAGCGAGATCAGCGCGTTCACCACGCGGGTCGCAATGGTGATCATCCGGCGCGCGGACTGCGCCCCGTACTGCGCGGTGTCGAGCAGCTTGTGGAACGCGTCGTCCTCGATCGCCGCCAGTTCCACGGTCGCCGCCCGCTCCAGATACTGCTCGGTGGCGAGCCGTTCGACCTTGGGTTCGAGGCGGCCCGTCGCGTACGTCGACGCCGCGCGCAGCAGCGCCGCGATCAGGAGTACGGAGGCCATGGTGATCAGTGCGGGCGCGGCGCCACGCAACCGCTCCGCCATCGTGCCGCCCGCGACGAGCCGGGCGAGCACGCTGTTGACGGCGAGGAGGCTCACCGCCTGCGCGACGCCCCGGCCGGACTCGGCGACCAGGACCATGCCGGCCGCGCGCCGGTCCGCGTCGCGGGCGAGCCGGAAACTCAAGGCGAGCAGTGCGGGCAGCCGCGTCAGCATCGCCTTGAAGTTCAGCTGGAGGAAGGCGTCGTCATGCGCCGACCAGCCGATGTCGTACCGAAGAGGGCCGCCGAAGAGCAGCTCCTCCGACTCCGATGTCACCGGTGCGTCCAGCTCCGGCTCGGTGCCCGGCCTCTTCCTGGCCATCATCGGACCACCCCGTCCCCGTGTGAGTCCGCCACCGGCGACATCCCCGGCTTCGGCGCCCTCTACGCGGAACGGAGCGGTGCAGTCAGGACGCGCTGAGCGGGCGGGACCAGGAAGGCGTCGTTCCGGTCACCCGGCACAGCGCCAGATACAGGGGGATGGGCGGGGTGTACGGCACGGAGCTGTCGGGGCAGTGGATGAGGTCGGGGGCGCGGTCGGCGTCCGGCACGAGGATGCCGGCCGTGTAGCGCGCGGGCGCGGGCCACTCCAGGGCCACGTCCGAGTCCGAGGGGACCAGCCACCACCAGTGCGCCTCGTCGGCGTAGACGCAGCCCATGCGCGGCAGCCGCCGCGTCATCGCGCGGCCGCAGGCCTCGGGAACCGCCACCGCGTCGCAGCCGAGGGGGACGGTCATGCCGTCCGGCACGCTGAGTCGTATGGTCCCGGCCGGGCGGAGGTCGCGCCGTCGCCGGGCGAGCCCGGCCAGCGAATCCAGGTGCATCGTCCGCGTCGTCACCACGCCACGCCCATCCGTTCCCGCATCGCACGTTCGTCGTTCCACGCCCGCCATGGTCAAGGGCGGGCTTCGCTCACCAGGCCCAGCCGACGCCGCCGATGGCGTCCGCCGCGGGCGCCGGGCCGGACGCGGCCCGCGCGTCCCGCGGCAGCTCCGCCCAGACGAGCAGTCCTGGTCCGGTCTCCTGCGCGCCCCACGCCGTGGAGACGGCGGCCACGAGAAGAAGTCCCCGGCCGTGCTCCTCCTCGGGGGCGATACGGCCCCCGGTGCGGGGGTCGTCGGGTATGCAGCCCTCGTCGCGGACGGCTATCCGCACCCGCTCACCGGCGTCGTCGCGCAGTTCGTGCAGTTCACAGTGGATGCGTCTGCTGGCGGTGTGCACGATCGCGTTCGTGACCAGCTCGGAGACGACGAGCGCCGCGGCGTCACAGGTGTCCTCGCACGCCCCCCATCCCGTGAGATGGGCACGTGTCATGCGCCGGGCTTGTGCGGCGGAGCCCGGGTGGGGAGCCAGTTCGAAGGTGCTGCGGCGGGTCGCGGACACCTCGGGGGTGCCCGGACGGTCACGCAGCGTAGCCTCGCCGGCTTCTGTTCCTAAAGGCGCGGACGGAATCACGCTTGCCACTATCTCCCCGTCGTGAACACTTGGCAAGAGCCACTCTGGAAAGTGCAGAGTGCAGTGTGCCGCGGCGAGGGGACATGGCACACTGCTCCAAACAGCTCGCCGCGCGGCGCCCATCGCGGGTGTGCCGCGGGGAAACCGCCGGTGAACGACCTCGCCGGGCCTTTCCTCCGCGGCTGCAATTCGGAGACTCGACCAGTGGGAGGTAACGGGCGTGAGCGAACCGCGGTCCGCGCCGACGGTCGGCCAGGTCGTTCTGGGCCGACGCCTCCAGGACCTTCGCGAGAGCGCCGGACTCAAGCGCGAAGAGGCCGCGAAAGTACTCCGTGTAACCGCGGCGACCGTTCGTCGCATGGAGACCGCGGAGGTCGGACTCAAGATTCCCTACCTCCAGCTCCTCCTGAAGTCCTACGGCGTCACGGACGCCGAGGCCGAGGCGTTCGTGCAGCTCGCGGAGGAGGCCAACAAGCCCGGCTGGTGGCAGCGGTTCCACGACATCCTGCCCGGCTGGTTCTCCATGTACGTGAGCCTGGAGGGCGCCGCCGCGCTCATCAGGTCCTACGAGCCGCACTTCGTGCCCGGCCTGCTGCAGACCGAGGACTACGCGCGCGGGGTGCTCAGATCCGGCGCGATAGGGAGAGCCCTCGCCGACGACCCCGGCCTCGTCGAGCGCCACGTCGCCCTGCGCATGCAGCGCCAGAACCTGCTCACCCGTGAGGACGCGCCCCGGCTCTGGGTCGTCATGGACGAGACGGCGCTGCGCCGGCCCGTCGGCGACGCGGACGTCATGCGCGGACAGATCGACCGGCTGCTCCAGGTGATGGAGCGGCCCAACGTCACGCTCCAGGTCGCGGAGTTCGCCACGGGCCCCCACCCGGGCACGTTCGGACCCTTCGTCCTGTTCCGATTTGCCATGTCAGAACTGCCGGACATGGTCTACAGCGAGTACCTGACCGGCGCCGTCTACCTGGACGCGCGCCCCGAGGTGGCCACCCACCTGGAGGTCATGGACCGCATGGCGGCGCAGGCCGCGACGGCACAACGCACAAAGGAGATCCTCCGCGATCTCCGCAAGGAGCTGTGAATGGACCGGATCAAGGACCGGATACGAGGCGTCGACGGGGAGCCGATCTACAACGGCATGCCCGCGCGCGACCTCGGCACCGAGGGCTGGCACAAGCCGTGGAGCGGTGGCAACGGGGGCAACTGTCTCGAAGCCATGAAGCTGGCCGACGGCCGGGTCGCGGTGCGCCAGTCCTCCGACCCGGACGGGCCCGCGCTGATCTACACGCCGGGCGAGATCAACGCGTTCATCGAGGGAGCCAAGTCGGGGGCAGCGGACTTCCTGCTGTCCTGAACCCTTGCCGGGCCTGCTGCCGCCCTGACCCCCGCACCGGCGTTTCCTCTTGACCTGACCCCCACTCCGGCGTTTCCCCAGAGGCTCTTTCTGTCGCGAAACGTCCGGAGCTCCGAGCGTGCGCGTCCAGTCGGCAGGCCCTAGGTCAGGGCCAGCACGAACGACGCCGACGCGGCGAGCGAGGCCGCGCTCCGCACGTGGTTGAACAGGACCCACTCCCGCAGATACGTACGCCAGTACGCGGCGCTGCTCTCGGACTCCTCGTCCCCGGCGAGCGCCGCGAGGGCGGTGTTGCGCGGGATGTTCGCCGCGATCGTCACGCCGAACGACCCGACCAGGTACAGCGCACAGCCGAGCAGCAGCTCCACAGTGTTCTCGTCGGGCCAGAGCACGAAGGTGACCACGGCGATCACCGCGCACAGCAGCGCCGCGCCCAGGAAGACCACCATGAAGGCCGGGGTCAGCGCCGCCACGTTGACGGCGTTCATCGCCGCGATGCCGCGCGCGGCGGGCAGCGCGCCGAGCCCGCGCATCACGAACGTGGAGAACGCGACGAACACCCCCGCGACGAGCCCGCACCACAACGCCCCGCACACGACGAGCACGAAATACGGTCCCTCGATCATCGCCGACCCGCCCCCTCAGAACACCTGTACGGCAGTACGCCCCGGTGCAGGGGATCATCTCGCAGAAGCCATGAGATGGCAGCGCTTTCTCGCGCCGGGGCGGGCGCCTTCGGGTGCGTCCTCAGCCCGCCCGCCACGACTCGAGCACCGTCATCACCGTCCCCGCCACCCGGGCCCGCGCCTCCGGCCGGCTTACCCCCTCCATCAGCCACCGGTCGTACGGAGTGTCGACGTGGCGTATCGCGGCCCGCACCGCCGCTGTCACCGCGCCCTCCGTCAGCGCCCGGCCCGCCGCGCTGCGTCCGACCCGTCCGCTGCCCCGCGCCCCCGCGTGCCGGGCGACGGCCGCCGCCCGCTCCGGTGGGCAGCCCGGGAACAGGCGCAGGATCTCCGCCGCGAACGCCGCCTCGAAGCGCACGTCCTGGGTCGCGCGGTACGCCGCGTCCCGCTCCCGGCGCCGGGCCCGCGCCTCGGCGTCCGCGAGGCAGCGCGCCTCGGCCCGCACGAGCGCCGCCTCCTCGACGAGGACGCCCTGACGCTCGTACCGCCCGCGCCGCCGGTGGAACCGTACGACGACCGCCGAGAGCCCGCTCTCCTCTCGTGACCTGCGGGTCAACGCGGTGTCGCCGCGCGCCAGATACACCAGGTGGCCGAGGTCGGCGCAGTCCAGGCAGCGCGGCTGCCCCTCCGCCATGACGAGGAGGGGGAGCGGGCCCGCGCGGCAGGCGCCGCACCGCCTGCGTTTGACCGGCCGGAAGACGACGGGCCCGTGCGCGGGCTGCGGGGAAGGAGGTGTGGAGAGGGACATGGAGGGTGGCGTGGAGGGTGGCGTCGTGCTGGTCATACGCACGTCATGCCCGCGCAGAAGCCTCCACCACCGCGCCGCGCGGAAGCCTCCGCCACCGCGCCGCCCGGTCGCCTGGCCACCACGCCGCGCGGAAGCCTCCGTCACCGCGCCGTCCGGACGCCCTCGTCACCGCGCCGCCCCGGAAGCCGTCGTCACCGCACCGCCCGGTCGCCTGGCCACCGCACCACCCGGTGCCCTCGCCACCGCCCGGCATCATGGATCCCGTGCGACTAGAACCGATCACCTGGGAACGGCTCGGCGACGCCCTCGCCGAGCGCCTGCTCGATCTGAAGGCGGGCGACGACGGGCCCTGGCCGAAGGTCGCCTTCGACGGCGCCCCGGCCGCCCGCCCCGGCGACCTCGCGGTGCGCGTCGCCGAGGCCCTGCGCGTCCGCGGCCGCTCCTCGCTGCCGGTCGGCACGGACGGCTTCCTGCGCCCGGCCTCCCTGCGCTACGAGTTCGGGCACAAGGACCCGGACTCGTACTACGGCGGCTGGTTCGACACGGGCGCGCTGTGGCGCGAGGTGTTCGGGCCCCTCGAACCGGACGGCACCGGCCGCGTCCTGCCCGACCTGTGGGATCCGGCCACGGACCGCGCCACGCGCAGCCCGTACGTCGAACTCCCGCCCTCCGGGGTCCTGTTGCTGCACGGCCCGTTCCTGCTGAACCACTGGTTCCCGTTCGACCTGACGGTCCACGTCAGCCTGACGCCGGGCGCGCTGCGCCGCCGGACGCCCGACGAGGAGCGGTGGACACTGCCGGCCTTCGCCCGCTACGACGACGAGACGGCACCGGCCGAGCAGGCGGACATCGTGATCCGCGCGGACGATCCCCGCCACCCTGCCTGGGCCCGGCGGTGACCGGCCGGGTCCCGTCCCTCACAGCCAGCCGTTGCGCTTGAACCCCCGGTGGACGACGACACAGATCACGGCGATGACGGACAGCATCAGCGGATAACCGAACCGCCAGTGCACCTCCGGCATGTGGTCGAAGTTCATGCCGTAGATCCCGCACCCCATCGTCGGCACGGCGATGATCGCGGCCCACGCGGTGATCTTGCGCATGTCCTCGTTCTGCGCGACGGTCACCTGCGCGAGATGCGCCTGCAGAATCGAGTTCAGGAGCTCGTCGAAGGCCGCGATCTGCTCGACCGCGCGCAGCAGATGGTCCGACACGTCACGGAAGTACGCCTGTATCTCCGGCGGCACGGCCTGGTACGGGCGCTGGGCCAGCTCCATGACCGGGCGGGCCAGCGGCGACACCGCCCGCTTCAGCTCCAGGAGTTCACGCTTGAGCTGGTAGATGCGGCCGGGGTCGGCCCGCGCCCCGTTCTGCGCGAAGGCGTCGGTCTCGACCTCGTCGATGTCCGCCTGGACCTCGTCGATCACCGTCAGGTAGTCGTCGACGACGCTGTCCGCGATGGCGTGCAGCACGGCGGCGGGCCCCTTGGCGAGCTGCTCGGGGGCGGCCTCAAGGTTCTCGCGGACGGGCCCGAGCGAACCATGCCGCCCGTGCCGCACCGTGATCACGAAGTCCCGCCCGACGAAGACCATGATCTCGCCGGTGTCGACGACCTCGCTGGTGGCGGTCAGCTGCGCGTGCTCCACGTAGCAGACCGTCTTCAGGACCGCGAACAGCGTCTGCCCGTACCGCTCGACCTTCGGCCGCTGATGCGCGTGGACCGCGTCCTCCACCGCCAGCGGGTGCAGGTCGAACAGTTCGGCGATGTCCGCGATCTCCGCCTCGGTCGGTTCGTGCAGGCCCAGCCAGACGAACCCGTCGTCCGACTTGCGGACCGCGCGTACCGCCTCGACCAGATCGCGGCCGCCGCGCTCGCGCACGCCGTCGCGGTACGTCACGCAGTTGACGACCGCCGAACCGAGAGGGGAGCGCGCCGGGTGGCTCAGATCGACCCGGGGCCGCCGCCGCGCGAGGCGCGCGACCTTCCGCAGCCCGCTCACCCCGCGCAGCCCACCGACCCTCCGCAGGTTGCCCGCCATCGACATGCTCGGCTCCTTGCGCCCGTTCCCGTACGTGTTCCCGTACGTGTTCCCGTACGTGTTCCCGTACGTGTTCCCGTACGTGGCGGGCCAGTCTGCCAGCCGCCACCGACAACGGCTGCGACGATGCCCCCATGACGCGCTCCGACGACGGCCAGGCCTCCCTTCTCGACAACCGGCAGCCCGAGGCGGGCCGGCGCTTCGACGCCTTCGCGGTCCTCTTCGACCCGACGACGTTCCGGCACATCGAGCGCCTCGGCATCGGAGCGGGCGCGCGCTGCTGGGAGGTCGGCGCGGGCGGCACATCGGTCGTGTCCTGGCTCGCGCGGAAGGCCGGGCCGAGCGGGCGAGTTCTCGCCACCGACATCGACACGTCCTGGCAGACCGCCGAACCGGCCGTATCCGCCGAACCGGCCGCCCCCGCCGAACCGGCCGCCCCCGTCGAGGTGCGCCGCCACGACATCGGCGCCGACGAGCCGCCCGCCGAGCGCTTCGACCTCGTGCACGCCCGGCTCGTCCTCGTCCATGTCCCTGACCGGGACCGCGCGTTGCGGACCATGACCGACGCCCTGCGCCCCGGCGGGCACCTCCTCGTCGAGGACGCCGACCCGGCCCTCCAGCCGCTGCTCTGCCCCGACGAGCACGGCCCCGCGCAGGAGTTGGCCAACCGGCTGCGCCACGGCTTCCGCGCGCTGCTCAAGGAGCGCGGCGCCGACCTGTCGTACGGCCGCAAGCTCCCGCGGCTGCTGCGGGAAGCGGGCCTGGAGCGGGTGGAGGCGGACGCGTACTTCCCGCTGACCTCGCCCGCCTGTACGGCTCTGGAGACGGCGACGGTCCAGCAGATCCGGGCCACCCTCGTCGAGGCGGGCCTGGCCACGGACGAGGACATCGACCGGCACCTGGACAATGTGGCGCAAGGTTCGATGGACCTGGCGACGGCGCCGCTGATCTCCGCGTGGGGGAGGAAGCCGTAAGCGCCTGTGTCAGGAGGGGGCGGGGCCGCACGCGCGCGTGCGGCCCCTCCCCCTCCTGACACAGGCGCTTCTCCTAGACCGGACGTACGCCGTTGAGCGCGCCGTGCGGATCGAGGACGTACTTCCTGCTCGCGCCCTGGTCGAACTCGGCGTAGCCGCGCGGCGCCTCGTCCAGGCCGATCACCGTCGCGTTGACGGCCTTGGCGATGTGCACGCGCTCGTGCAGGATCGCCATCATCAGACCCCGGTGGTACGTCATGACGGGGCACTGCCCGGTCGTGAACCGGTGGCTCTTGGCCCAGCCGAGCCCGAGCCGCACCTTCAGCGTCCCGGTGCGCGCGTCCTGGTCGACGCCGCCCGGGTCCTCGGTGACGTAGAGGCCGGGGATGCCGAGCGCGCCACCGGCCGTCGTGAGGCCCATCAGGGAGTTGAGGACGGTCGCGGGCGCCTCGCCGGAGTCCGGGCCGTGCGCCCGCGCCTCGAACCCGACCGCGTCCACGGCCGCGTCCACCTCGGGCACGCCGAGGATCTCGGCGATCTGGTCCTCGACCGTGCCGCGCGTCAGGTCGACGGTCTCGCAGCCGAAGCTCCGCGCCTGCGCGAGCCGTTCGGCGTTGAGGTCGCCGACGATCACCACGGCCGCGCCGAGCAGCTGCGCGGAGGCCGCCGCAGCGAGGCCGACGGGCCCGGCCCCCGCGACGTAGACCGTCGAGCCGACCTGCGTCCCGGCGGTCACCGCGCCGTGGAAACCGGTCGGGAAGATGTCCGACAGCATGGTCAGGTCGAGCAGCTTCTCGCGCGCCTGTTCCGGGTCGGGGAAGCGCAGGGCGTTGAAGTCCGCGTAGGGGATCATGGCGTACTCGGCCTGCCCGCCGACCCAGCCGCCCATGTCGACATAGCCGTACGCGGCGCCGGGCCGTGCCGGGTTGACGTTCAGACAGATGCCGGTCTTGCGCTCCTTGCAGTTGCGGCAGCGGCCGCACGCGATGTTGAACGGCACCGAGACGATGTCCCCGACATCCAGGAACTCGACGTCCGGGCCCTTCTCGACGATCTCGCCGGTGATCTCGTGGCCGAGGACCAGGCCCTCGGGCGCGGTGGTACGGCCGCGCACCATGTGCTGGTCGCTGCCGCAGATGTTGGTGGCGAGGACCTTCAGGATCACGCCGTGCCGGCACGTGCGGCCGATGTTCGCCGACGCCACCCCCGGCCCGTCCTTCAGTTCGAGCGTCGGGTGGTCGATGGTCCTGATCTCGACCGCACCCGGCTTGAGATAAGCGACTGCCTTGTTCCCGCTCATGCCTGATCGCCGTCCCTTCGGCTCAGTGACGCGGCGTACGCGTACGGCCCGGCGTGCGACGCGCCGTACGGCGGATGTTCCGGCTGTGCGCACGGCGGAGTCTGCTACTGAACGGGCGTCCTGAGGAGACCCGGCGGGCCGGGTCGTTGAAGAGGGAACGGCGGAGGGAGCGGCGGTGGCGCGCGGTCGGCCGTCGCTCAGCGGCGCACACGGCGGCCGCGGCCGCGGTCGAGCAGGGAGACACCGAGCGCCGCGAGACCGATCTGGATCAGCCACTCGATCCAGTCCACGCCGTTCGTCTCCTGGACGCCGAAGCCCGCGGCGATCGCCGAACCGAGGAAGGCCGCCACGACGCCGACGAGGACCGTCGGGAGGATGCCGATGCGTTGCCGGCCCGGCAGCGCGAGCCGGCCGAGCACACCGATGACGATGCCGATCACGATCGCGCTCACAATGCCCGAGATCTCCATGCCCTGCCTCCCGATGACATGTCGACAAAACGCTTGAGGAACGTCTGAGGAGCGTCTGCCCCTGTACGGGCCGTCCAGTCGTCGGGGCGGACGCGGTACGAGGCGTCCAGTGAAGGGAGGGGCGCGGGAACCCTAGGGTGACGGCTCATGACCACCACGAACCAGCCCGCTTCCGCGTCGGCGAACCAGCCCGCTTCCGCCTCGCCGCCCTCCTTCGCCGTCCGCGTCCCCGGCGTGGAGCTGGAACCGGAGCCCCTCGCCCCGGCCCGGATCGTCTCGGGCGACCCGGTCGTCACCGGCGCCGTGCTGTGGGAGTCGGCCGACGGCAAGCAGGTGCGCGGCGTCTGGCAGATCACGCCCGGCGTCGTCACCGACACCGAGGCGGACGAGCTGTTCGTGGTCGTCAGCGGCCGCGCCACCGTGGAGGTCGAGGGCGGCGAGGTCCTCGAACTGGCCCCGGGCACGGCGGCTGTGCTACGGGCGGGCGACCGTACGACGTGGACGGTGCACGAGACGCTCCGCAAGGCGTATCACCTCACGCTCTCACGCTGAGCCGACGCCGTCCGTTCGGCCGGACACCCGGTCCGTCCGGTCGGGCGCCCCGATGCGGGTGGTGAAGAGGGCGAAAGCGGCGAGCGGCAGCAACAGGCACGCCGCGGCCAGGTTCAGCCACGCGTAACTGGCCGTCGCCACCACCAGACCCGCCGTCGCGCCGCCGATCCCCGCCGACAGGCTGGTCGTCAGGTCGGAGAGGCCCTGCGCCGCGGCGCGCGCGGCACCCGGCACCGAGTCGGTGAGCAGCGCGGAGCCCGCGACGAGCCCCGCCGACCAGCCGAGCCCGAGCACGAACAGGCCGGCGGCGCTCTGCGCGTGGCTGCCGCCCGCGGTCCCGGCGAGCAGCGCCGCGCAGGCGAGGAGCCCCACGGCGAGCCCGATCACCGTCAGCCGCCCGTACCGGTCCGCGAGGCGCCCCATCACCGGCGAGAACGCGTACATCCCGGCGATGTGCCCGCTGATGACCAGGCCGATCAACTCGATTCCGGCGCCGTGGTGTTCGAGGTCCACCGGCGTCATCGACATGACGGACACCATCGCGGTGTGCGACACGGCGACGGTCACCAGGGCGAGCCGGGCGCGCGGCGACGCGGAGACCGCGGCGAACCCCGCCCGCAGGGAGCGGGCCTCGCGGGTCCGCTCCTCGGCGGGGGCCCCCGCGCGGTGAGGAGCGGGTCGGGGCGCAGTGTGAGGTGGACCAGGGCCGCGGCCATGAGGAACACCCCGGCCGCCCAGACGAAGGGGCCCGACTCGGCGGGTATGCCGAGCCCGGCGACGCTGCGGCCGGCGGGCGCGGCTATGTTCGGGCCGAGGACGGCGCCGATGGTGGTGGCCCAGACGACGGTGGAGATGGCGCGGGCCCGCCGGTCGGGCGCGGCCAGGTCGGCCGCGGCGTAGCGGGCCTGGAGGTTGGCGGAGGACGCGGCGCCGAACCCGGCGAGCCCGACGAGCAGCAGCGGGAAGTTCCCGGCCGCGGCGGCGAGCACGGTCAGGACGGCGCCGAGCGCGCCGACGACATAGGCGAGCACGAGCCCGGCGCGCCGTCCGCGCGCGTTCATCAGCGCGGCGAGCGGCATCGAGAGCACGGCCGTCCCGGCGACGCTGGCCGTCGAGGCGAGCCCCGACAGCGCCTCGTCGCCGCTGACCTCCTTGGCCAGCACAGCGGCGAGCGCGATCCCGGTGGCGGTGCCGAGCCCCCCGAGAATCTGCGAGGCGACGAGCACCCGCTGAGTACGCCGCTGCAAGCCCCCGAGCGCCACACCGTCGACCACCCCCACCTCCACCACCCCTCACCCACCTGAGCCGCGCCAGGGGCGCGGGGAACTGCGCGGGCAACCACCACGCGACGGAAAGCCGCCGGTGAAGCCGGAGCCCGAACGGCGCGACGGCGTTCGAAGGACCCGCCCGGACCCTCTCAGAAGAGAGGCTCGGGCAACACCCCCTCCAGCGCGAGCAACTTCCGCTTGGTCTCGAGCCCGCCCCCGAACCCCCCGATCCCTCCGTCCCGCTCCACCACCCGATGGCACGGCACCACGACCGGCAGGGGATTCGCCCCCATCGCGGCGCCGACCGCCTGCGCGGCCCCGGGCTGCCCGACCCGCGCGGCCAGCTCCCCGTACCCGACGACCGCCCCGTACGGCACCCCGGACGCCAGCGCGCGCAGCACCTCCCGGTTGAACCCGGCGATCAGCGACCAGTCGAGCGGGAGGTCGAAGGCGCGGCGCCGCCCGGCGAAGTACTCCGCGAGCTGCCCCCGCGCCGCCGCGACGAGCGGTGCGTCCGGGGCCTCGGCCGGCGCGGCCCCGAAGCGGGCGCCGAGCCGGCCGAGTATGTCGTCCCGTACCGCGTCGGTGGCGTGGAAGACCACGCTCACCAGGCCTTCCTCCGTGGCGGCGAGCAGCAGCGGCCCGATGTCGCTGGGCATGACGGCCCACACGACCCGGCCTCGGCCGACGGCGTCGTGACCGACGGTGGTGTCCTGACCGACGGTCCGCTGCTCAGCGGAATCCTGCCCAGTGGCGTCCATACCGACCACGTTAGAGCCGGCCACTGACATCGACGCCGATCCCCGGTTTCCGGCGGTCGTGGTCCGGGCGCCGACCGACAACGCCCGCCGCGCACCCGGAGGGCGTCAGCCGCGGAGGGCCCTGCGCACCACGTCCGGCGCGTTCGTGATGATCCCGTCGACGCCGTACCCGGCCACCCGCTGTGTGGTCGCCGCGTCGTTGACCGTCCAGGTGTGGACCTCGAGCGGCTTCTTGTGCACACCCTTGAGGGCGTGCACGGCCTTCACGTAGTCCGCGGAGAGCGTGGTGTTGCTCGGGTTGATCTGGTCCGTGAACGCCGCGTAGGAGGGCAGCTCGGCGACGGCGGGCGTGCCCAGGAACCCCGTGATGATGTCCGGGCGCAGCGTGTGGACCGTCCGTACGCTGTCCGCGCTGAAGCTCTGGATCACCAGGCGGCGCTTGACGTGCCCCCGGCTCAGCCAGCCGTCCTTGCGCAGCTCGCGCATGATCTGCGCCTCGATGCCCGGGTACAGCTCGGGCGACTTGATCTCCATGAGCAGCTTCTGGCGGTTGTGGTCCACGCGCCGCAGGTACTGATGCAGGGTCGGCACCCGCTGACCGGCGAACTCGGCGCCCTTCCAGCTGCCCGCGTCGAGCTTGGCGATCTCGGCGGCGGTGAAGTCCTTCACGTTCCAGGGCGCGCGGTCGGGGTAGAGCTCCTCGACGTCGGTCGTCCGGTTCAGGGTCGTGTCGTGGATGATGACCAGTGCGCCGTCCTTGGTGCGCTGCACGTCGTTCTCGACCCAGTCGAAGCCGAGGTCGTCGGCCTCGTCGACGGCTTCGAGGGTGTTCTCGGGAGCGTAGGCGGAGGCGCCGCGGTGAGCGATTATCACGGGACTGTCGTGCCGGGTGGTGGCCTGTGCGGCGGCGGGCAGGACAAGGACACCGATGACCGCGGAGCCGGTCACGGTGGCCAGGGCGGCTACTGCGCGTACGTACACATCTGCTCCTCGTGCGTGGTGAGACACGGACGGGACGAGACTGACAGGGAGTGGCCAACAGAACACAGGCGAAGGATGGTCATAAGTTGAACGGATTTACTCAACAGGGACCCACCCCGCGTTCGAAGCGCGGATTTCTTTGCCGGAAAATCAATCGGACGTTCCGGGGTGCGCTTTAATCTCAGCCTCAACCACGGCCGCCCCAGTGGTCGTTGACAGGGAACATACCGGATATCTCGGGCACGGAATCGGGCGGAAGGGCTGCGGCACATGCAAGGGACGGTCGACGGCTTCAGTTATGGGCTGGTTACGCCATTGGTGGCGTACTTCATGGCCTGCCTCGGCGGAGCCCTCGGGCTGCGGTGCACCACACGGTCGCTCCGGGTGGCCAGCACCTGGCGCGCCGGCTGGCTCGCGCTCGGCTCCGCGGCGATCGGCTCGGGCATCTGGACGATGCACTTCATCGCCATGATGGGCTTCACCGTCGAGGACGTGCCGATCCACTACGACAAGGCGCTGACGTTCGCGAGCCTGGGCCTCGCCATCGTCATGGTCGGCATCGGCGTCTTCATCGTCGGCTACAAGGGCGCGACCGGCCCCGCCCTGTTCACCGGCGGCACGATCACCGGGCTCGGGGTCGCGTCCATGCACTACCTGGGAATGGCCGGAATGCGGCTGCACGCGACGATCGAGTACAACACCTTCGTCGTCGGCGCCTCCGTCGTGATCGCCATGGTGGCCGCCACCGCCGCGCTGTGGGCCGCCGTCCAGGTCCGCGGCATCCTGTGGAGCCTCGGCGCGAGCCTGATCATGGGGCTCGCCGTCTCCGGCATGCACTACATGGGGATGGCCGCCGTCAGCGTCCACCCGCACGGCGACGTCACCGGCGCCCCCGGCGGCGACTCGGCCACCGGGATACTCGCGCCGATGCTGATCGGCCCGCTGTGCTTCCTGCTCCTGGCCGGCGTCGTCGTCATGTTCGACCCGCTGATGGTCATGGGCCGCCCCGACTGGCGCGACGCCCTGGAGGCGGAGCGGGAGGGCCTCTCACGCGCGGGCGTGCCGCGGCCCCGCGGCGTCACCGAGCGGCAGGCGCCGCGCGCCCCGCACGGCTGGTGACGCGGCGGTCCGGAGGCGGATCGCACCCGGTTGTCAGTGGCGGGTCGTACGGTTGATTTCATGCGGCCCGTAACGAAGATCGAACGCACGGTGGCACCCTTCGAGGTCGTCAGCCCGTACCAGCCCAGCGGCGACCAGCCCACGGCCATCGCCGAGCTGGAGAAGCGCATCCGCGCAGGCGAGAAGGATGTCGTCCTGCTCGGTGCGACCGGCACCGGCAAGTCCGCCACCACGGCGTGGATGATCGAGAAGCTCCAGCGCCCCACCCTGGTGATGGCCCCGAACAAGACGCTCGCCGCCCAGCTGGCGAACGAGTTCCGCGAGCTGCTGCCGAACAACGCGGTCGAGTACTTCGTCTCGTACTACGACTACTACCAGCCCGAGGCGTACGTCCCGCAGTCGGACACCTACATCGAGAAGGACTCCTCGGTCAACGAGGAGGTGGAGCGCCTGCGCCACTCCGCGACGAACTCTCTGCTGACCCGCAAGGACGTCGTCGTGGTCGCCTCCGTCTCCTGCATCTACGGCCTGGGCACGCCGCAGGAGTACGTGGACCGCATGGTCCCCCTGAAGGTCGGTGCCGAGATCGACCGGGACGAGCTGCTGCGCCGCTTCGTCGACATCCAGTACACGCGCAACGACCTGGCGTTCCAGCGCGGCACCTTCCGCGTGCGCGGTGACACCATCGAGATCTTCCCGGTCTACGAGGAGCTCGCCGTCCGCATCGAGATGTTCGGCGACGAGATCGAGGCGCTGTCCACGCTGCACCCCCTCACCGGCGAGGTCATCAGCGAGGACCAGTCGCTCTACGTCTTCCCCGCCTCGCACTACGTCGCCGGCCCCGAGCGCCTGGAGCGCGCGGTCAACGACATCGAGAAGGAGCTCGGCGAGCGCCTCACCGGCATGGAGAAGCAGGGCAAGCTCCTGGAGGCCCAGCGCCTTCGCATGCGCACCACCTACGACCTCGAGATGCTCCGCCAGATCGGCACCTGCTCCGGCGTGGAGAACTACTCGATGCACTTCGACGGCCGCGAGCCCGGCTCCCCGCCGAACACGCTGCTCGACTACTTCCCGGAGGACTTCCTCCTGGTCATCGACGAGTCGCACGTCACCGTGCCGCAGATCGGCGCCATGTACGAGGGCGACGCCTCCCGCAAGCGCACCCTCGTCGACCACGGCTTCCGGCTGCCGTCCGCGCTCGACAACCGCCCGCTGAAGTGGGAGGAGTTCCAGGAGCGCGTCGGCCAGACCGTCTACCTGTCGGCGACGCCCGGCAACTACGAGCTCTCGCGCGGGGACGGCTACGTCGAGCAGATCATCCGCCCCACCGGCCTCGTCGACCCGGAGGTCGTGGTCAAGCCCACCGAGGGCCAGATCGACGACCTGGTGCACGAGATCCGCACCCGCACCGAGAAGGACGAGCGCGTCCTGGTCACCACGCTCACCAAGAAGATGGCCGAGGACCTCACGGACTACTTCGTGGAGCTCGGCATCCACGTGCGCTACCTGCACAGCGATGTCGACACCCTGCGCCGCATCGAGCTCCTTCGCGAGCTGCGCGCGGGCGAGTACGACGTCCTGGTCGGCATCAACCTGCTCCGTGAGGGCCTCGACCTGCCCGAGGTCTCCCTGGTCGCGATCCTCGACGCCGACAAGGAGGGCTTCCTGCGCTCCGGCACCTCCCTGATCCAGACCATCGGCCGCGCCGCCCGAAACGTGTCGGGCCAGGTCCACATGTACGCCGACCGGATCACCCCGGCGATGGAGAAGGCCATCGACGAGACGAACCGGCGCCGCGAGAAGCAGATCGCGTACAACAAGGCGAACGGCATCGACCCGCAGCCGCTGCGCAAGAAGATCAACGACATCGTGGCGTCCATCGCGCGCGAGGACGTCGACACCGAGGCGCTGCTCGGCACCGGCTACCGCAAGGGCGGCAAGGACGGAAAGCCCGCCAAGGCGCCCGTCCCCTCGCTCGGCAAGGCGGAGACCGGCAAGAAGAAGCGCGGCAAGGCGGCGGAGACCGTCCCCACCGACCGCCCCGCCGCCGAGCTCTCCGAGCAGATCGAGGAGCTGACGGACCGGATGCGGGCCGCCGCGGCGGACCTCCAGTTCGAGGTCGCCGCGCGCCTTCGCGACGAGGTGTCCGAGATGAAGAAGGAGCTGCGCCAGATGCGGGAGGCGGGCATCGCCTGACCTCACACGACGGGCAGGGCGGCGTGGGTGCTGTGTTGCAATGCCGCCACAAATTCCCGACCGCGGTGGCGGCGTTGTCGGTGGGGCCCCATAGGGTTTGCCACACCGCGCGCAAGACGCGGCAACAGGGGACGGTTCGAGAGGGGACAGCGCGTGACGGCCGACTTTTCAAAGGGTCCTGGCATCAGCTTGACCAAGGGGCAGGCCATCAGCCTGGAGAAGAAGGGCGGAGGCACCCTCACCGCCGTGCGCATGGGCCTCGGCTGGCAGGCCGCCCCGCGCCGCGGCCTGTTCGGCACCCGTACCCGGGAGATCGACCTGGACGCCTCCGCGGTGCTCTTCGCCGACAAGCAGCCCGTGGACGTGGTCTTCTTCCGCCACCTCGTCAGCGACGACGGCTCGGTGCGGCACACCGGTGACAACCTGGTCGGCGGCGTCGGACAGGGCGGCGACGACGAGGCGATCCTCGTCGACCTGGCGCGCGTCCCGGTCCACATCGACCAGATCGTCTTCACGGTCAACTCCTTCACCGGCCAGACCTTCCAGGAAGTGCAGAACGCGTTCTGCCGCCTGGTCGACGAGACCACCGGCGAGGAACTGGCCCGCTACACGCTCGACGGCGGCGGCCAGTACACGGCGCAGATCATGGCGAAGGTGCACCGCGACGGCGCGGGGTGGAAGATGACGGCCCTGGGCACGGCGGCCAACGGCCGTACGTTCCAGGACCTCATGCCCGCGATCCTGCCCGGCCTGTAGCGGGCCCGAGATGGCGGCCGAACTGGTGCGGGGCCAGAACCACCCGCTGACCCGGACCCGTCTGGAGATCCGGGTGTCGGCCGGCCGCCCGGTCGTCGCGGGCGCCACGCTCGCCGACGACCGGGGCGCCGTCCGCGGCCCCGGCCACGTCGCCCACCCCGGCGCGCCCGCGCTGCCGGGGCTCGAAGTGCCGCGCCAGGCCGCCGCCGACCACCGGCTCGCCGTCGACCTGGACGCGATGCCCGAGCACGTGCACCGCGTGACCGTGCTGCTCGCCCTGCCGCTCGGCACCGGCGGACCCACGCGGTTCGGCGCGGTGGCGGCCCCGTACGTCGCGGTCACCGGGCTCGACGGCGCCGAGGTGGCCAGCTACACCATCACCGGCCTCGACACCGAGTCGGCCGTCACCGCCGTGGAGCTGTACCGCAGACAGGGCGCCTGGAAGGTCCGCGCCGTCGGCCAGGGCTACGCCGACGGGCTCGCCGCCCTCTTCGCCGACCAGGGGGTGCCCGACGCTCACGCCCTCGCGGGCGCCGTCCACCAGGCCGTCGCCCAGGGCCTGGCCCGCACCGTGGCGCCCGCACCAAGCCCCGCCGACGAGCCCCAGGTCCGCGCGGCGGCCACGGCGGGACAGGCGGCGAGCCCCGTGCCGCCCGCCGCGCCCGCCCCCGCACCGGCTCCCGGCGGCCCGCCCGGCCCCATCGACTACACCCACCCCGGCCGCCAGGCGCCTCCGCCGCCCGCCCCGGCCCCGGTCGCCGGACCGGGCGGCGGGCCCGCAGCTCCCGTCGCCGGCGACGCGACCGGCTGGTCCATGGACGAGCGGCTCTACAACCAGGTGTGGGGCATGTTCGAGGACCTGGCCCGCACCGCCGCCGCCTACCGCAGCGCCGTCGACTTCGCCGACTCCCGCATGGAGCAGGAGCTCGATCGGGTCCTCTCCGACCCGCGCAGCCGCATCGGCGGCCAGGCCGACGCCGCCCGCGAGACCGCCGCCGCCAAGCACGCCGCCCTCGTCGACCGCGCGCGGGAGGCGCTCGACCGGGACCTGGTCCAGCTCGTCGCCGAGTCCGAGGTGGTCGAACCCGCGCTCCCGGCCACGTACGCGGGCTGGGACAACCCGTGCTGGCACGCGTACCGCAGCCCCATGGAGATACCCATGGCCGTCCGCCTGGGCGAGCTGCGGCTGCCCGAGAGCGACAGCGTCGGCCTGCGCATCCCCATGCTGGTCCGGCTGCCGCTCGAGCGCGGCCTGTGGATCGACGCGGGCGCGTCCGACCCGGAGGCGCTCGCGGACGCCGACGAGCTGCGGGCCCGTGCCGCCCGCGTGGCGACCGAGCTGGTGGCACGGCTGCTCGCGGCCTACCCGGCGGGTGAGTTCAGCGTGCACGTCATCGACCCGGCGGGCACGGCGGCCGGCGCACTCGCCCCGCTCGCCGACGCCGGGGTGCTCGCCGCTCCCGTGGCCCGGGGCGCGGCGGGCGTCGCCGAGACGCTGACCCGGCTGACCGAGCGGGTCGACCTCGTCCAGATGGCGGTGCGCAGCGGCGCGGTGGACGCCCTGCCGCCCGGCCTCGACGTCGCCGAGCAACTCCTTGTCGTGCACGACTTCCCGCACGGCTTCGACGACCGTGCGGTGACCCGGCTCCGCTACCTCGCGGACGAGGGCCCGCGCGTCGGCGTGCACCTGCTGCTCGTGGCCGACCGCGAGGACGCCGCCGAGTACGGCCCGCTCCTCGACCCGCTGTGGCGGGCACTGCTGCGGCTGACCCCGGTCCCCGACGAGCACCTCGCCGACCCCTGGGTGGGACACGCCTGGACGTACGAGCCGCCTGCGATACCGGACGGCAGTGCGGTCCTGCGCCAGGTACTGGCGGAGGTGGCGAGGGCCCGGCAGGAGCGGGGCCTCTGACCCTCTCTTTGCTCCTTTGAGGCGCGTCTGACCTGCGGTTTTGAGATGACCTTTACCTAAACCTTTACCTTTCATGGGTGTTTCGAGTACTCTTCTTTACGCGGAGGGGAGTACTCCCGTGCGCGACGTTCCCGTCAATACGGACGATGCGGCCCGATGGCCGTCGATCCCGGGGCGTCGGCCCGAGGCGCGCAGCGCGCCCGGGTGGAAGAGACCTCCGGCAGCGACGACGCTGATCAGTAGCCGTACGACGCCGGAGGCGCAGTGGACGTATCGATGACCCTTTGGGTACTGACCATTCTTGGTCTGTGTGCCCTGATCACGGTCGACTTCTTCATCGGGCGCAAGCCCCACGACGTATCCATCAAGGAAGCCGGGATCTGGACCGTCGTCTGGATCGCACTCGCCGTGCTCTTCGGCGTCGGCGTGACCATCTGGGGCAGCAGCCAGGCGGGCGGCGAGTTCTTCGCGGGCTTCATCACCGAGAAGTCGCTCAGCGTCGACAACCTCTTCGTCTTCATCCTGATCATGGCGAAGTTCTCGGTGCCGACCCATTTGCAGCAGCGCGTGCTGCTGTTCGGCGTGCTGATCGCGCTCGTGCTGCGGGCGATCTTCATTGCGGCGGGCGCCGCCGTCATCGCCAACTTCTCGTGGGTCTTCTACATCTTCGGCGCGTTCCTCATCTACACCGCCTGGAAGCTCGTCAAGGAGGCGATGGCCGACGACGAGGAGGAGGAGTTCGAGGAGAACCGCCTCCTGAAGTCCATCGAGACGAAGTTCGGCGTCGCCGACCGCTACCACGGCACGAAGCTCTTCATCCGTGAGCACGGCAAGAAGATCATGACGCCGCTCCTGGTCGTCATGCTCGCCATCGGCATGACCGACGTGCTCTTCGCGATGGACTCGATCCCCGCGATCTTCGGCCTGACCCAGGACCCGTACATCGTCTTCACGGCCAACGCGTTCGCGCTGATGGGCCTGCGCCAGCTGTACTTCCTCATCGGCGGCCTGCTCAAGAAGCTGGTCCACCTCAGCTACGGCCTGTCCGTGATCCTCGGCTTCATCGGTGTGAAGCTGGTCCTGCACGCCCTGCACGAGAACGGGGTGCACGTACCGGAGATCAGCATTCCGGTCTCCCTGGGCGTCATCTGCGGCGTCCTGATCATCACCACGATCACCAGCCTCATCGCCTCCAAGAAGCAGGCGGAGCGGGATGCGGCGGCCGCACGTGACCGCAAGGACAACAGCATCGACGCCTGACCCCCGCGTCGGGCGTAGGCATCACCGGCACCGGGTGGTGTGGGCGGCAGGTTGCCGCGCACACCACCCGGTGTTTGCTTGTGGAGGAGACGAAGGAGCTGCTCGACCGGTTCGAGCAGCGCATGGCGTGATCATCGCGCTGCGCGTGCTGCTCCCGGAGACCATCGCCGCCCTGCGTGGGCTGCGCCACGCCCCTCCGGGGCGGCGTGCACCTGGTGATCCCGGCCGCGTACGCGGAGGCGGCGGTCACCCCCTGACGCCCGCGTGATAGACCCACGAGGAGCATCCGCCCGACGTACGGAGGTCCTTGTGCCGCATACCCTCGCCACCGCGCCGATCCTGGTCCTGAACGGCCCGAACCTGAACCTCCTCGGCAAGCGCCAGCCCGAGATCTACGGCCGTGACACCCTCGCCGACGTCGAGGCCCTCTGCGTCAAGGCGGCCGCCGCCCACGGCGCCACGGTCGACTTCCGCCAGTCCAACCACGAGGGCGAACTCGTCGACTGGATCCACGAGGCCCGCGAGCACCACGTCGGCGTCGTCATCAACCCGGCCGCCTACTCCCACACGTCCGTCGCGCTCCTCGACGCCCTCAACACCTGCGACGGCCTCCCCGTGATCGAGGTCCACATCTCCAACATCCACCAGCGAGAGACCTTCCGCCACCACTCCTACATCTCGCTCCGCGCCGACGGCGTGATCGCCGGGTGCGGTGTGCAGGGGTACGCGTTCGGGGTGGAACGGGTGGCGTCGCTGGCGGCACCGGGGGCGGCGCGGGCCTAGTGCTGCGCGGCCGTCACCAGCCCCGTGCGCGCCATTCCTGGAGGTGCGGGCGTTCGGCGCCCAGCGACGTGTCGTTGCCGTGGCCCGGGTAGACCCAGGTCTCGTCGGGGAGCG
The DNA here is from genome assembly GCF_044332585.1 of Streptomyces sp. NPDC016845. Lineage (NCBI taxonomy): Bacteria > Bacillati > Actinomycetota > Actinomycetes > Kitasatosporales > Streptomycetaceae > Streptomyces > Streptomyces sp. NPDC016845. The sequence goes on from NZ_JBIRPI010000002.1 coordinate 751,731, forward strand.
GGGTGAAGATCTTGGCCTCGACGTCGTCGATGAGGCTGGTGAACGCCTCCGGGTCCTTCCACGTGTTGCCGACGCCGCCCGGGAAGAGGCAGTCGCCGGTGAAGACGTGCGGGTGGCCGTGCGGGTCGTCGTAGACCAGGGCGATCGAGCCCGGGGTGTGGCCGACGAGGTGGCGGGCCGTGAGCGTGATGTGGCCGAACTCGATCGTGTCGCCGTCGGCGACCGGGACCTGCGTCGGCACCGGGATGCCCTCGACGTCGTCGCGCCCCGCGTACGTGCACGCGCGCGTGGCGGCCACGACCTCGGCGAGGGCCTGCCAGTGGTCGCCGTGGCGGTGCGTGGTGACGACGGCCGTGATGCCGTCGTCACCGATGAGGCGGAGCAGCGTCGTCGCCTCGTTCGCCGCGTCGATGAGGAGCTGCTGGTCGGTCGCGCGGCACCGCAGCAGATAGGCGTTGTTGTCCATGGGCCCGACCGCGACCTTGGAGATCATCAGGTCTTGCAGCTCGTGCACGTCCGCCGCGCCGCCGACCTTCACCGCTCCGCTGTACGTCATGCGCTCAGCCTATAGCGGGGGCAACGCGGGCAGGGAGCCCCGGTCGACGGAGAGCGCCGCGCCGTCCCTGCGGCCTGCCAGCCAGCCGAGCAGGTCCGGCCGGCGGCCCTCGATGACGTACACGCCCGGTTGCGGGTCCGCACCCGCGCCCGCCTCGATCTCCTCCACGGGGAGGCCGTGCACCTCTCCCGTCATGATCATGCGGCCGTCGTCCTGCTTGATCAGCAGCGGCGGCAGGCCGGGGTGGTCGCGGAAGCGTTGCGCGAGGAAGTCGATCTCCAGCTGCGTGAACTCCTCGGACAGGTCCTCCAGCTCGTAGCCGATGCCGAGGTCCACATGGTGCAGTTCGACCTCCACCCAGCGCCGGAAGGGGACGCGGGAGGCGACGTCCTTGATGCCGTTGCGCAGCTCGACCGTGCGGGACCAGTCCGCCTCCCGGGCGCCGAAGGCCTGGAAGCGGTCCGCGCTCTCCCGTACGTCGTCCAGCTGGGCGCGCAGCTCGCGCGGAGCGCCTCGTTCGATGTCGGCGTCGCGCGCCTCCGCGCTCGCGTACATGGGGCGTCCGGCGAGGACGTCGACGAGCGCGTCCGCGTTGCGGGCCAGGTGCGCGAGGACATGACCTCGGCTCCAGCCGGGCAGGCGTGACGGGTGCGTCACAGCGGCGTTGTCCAGGGTGCCGACCGCGGCGAGCAGCCGTTCGGTCGCTTCACGTACAGACAGCAGGTCACGCTCGTGATGATCCATGGCGCAGACGGTAGCGGTCCCACCCGTTCGGGTGAAGGTGGTCGACACCACGCCGGATTCGAATGTACGTGCTATAAGGTCGAGGACGGCTTCGGGCATTCTTGGAAGTCCGGATTTGTTCACCGAACACGGGAAGCCGACCGCGTTGTCAGTGGCTCCCTCTAGTCTTCAAAACGGCAGGCTTCTCAGGGCTTCCTGTCCCCCAGGACTCCTGTTCCCAGGGCTTCCTGTTACTTCTCCCAAGGAAAGGTACGGACCGGCGTGGCCGACCGTCTCATCGTCCGTGGCGCGCGCGAGCACAATCTCCGGAATGTCTCGCTCGACCTCCCGCGTGACTCCCTCATCGTCTTCACCGGTCTGTCCGGCTCCGGCAAGTCCTCGCTCGCGTTCGACACGATCTTCGCCGAAGGACAGCGGCGGTACGTGGAATCGCTGTCCTCGTACGCCCGCCAGTTCCTCGGCCAGATGGACAAGCCGGACGTCGACTTCATCGAGGGCCTCTCCCCGGCCGTCTCGATCGACCAGAAGTCGACCTCGCGCAACCCGCGCTCCACGGTCGGCACCATCACCGAGGTCTACGACTACCTGCGCCTGCTCTTCGCGCGCATCGGCAAGCCGCACTGCCCCGAGTGCGGCCGCCCCATCGCGCGCCAGTCGCCGCAGGCCATCGTCGACAAGGTGCTCGAGCTGCCCGAGGGCAGCCGCTTCCAGGTGCTCTCGCCGCTGGTGCGCGAGCGCAAGGGCGAGTTCGTCGACCTCTTCAGCGACCTGCAGACCAAGGGCTACTCCCGCGCGCGTGTGGACGGCGAGACGATCCAGCTCACCGAGCCGCCGACGCTGAAGAAGCAGGAGAAGCACACCATCGAGGTGGTCATCGACCGCCTCACCGTGAAGGACTCCGCCAAGCGCCGCCTGACCGACTCCGTGGAGACCGCGCTCGGCCTGTCCGGCGGCATGGTCGTGCTCGACTTCGTCGACCTCCCCGAGGACGACCCCGAGCGCGAGCGCATGTACTCGGAGCACCTGTACTGCCCGCACGACGACCTGTCGTTCGAGGAGCTGGAGCCCCGCTCCTTCTCCTTCAACTCGCCCTTCGGCGCCTGCCCCGACTGCACGGGCATCGGTACGCGCATGGAGGTCGACCCTGACCTGATCGTCCCGGACGAGGAGAAGTCGCTCGACGAGGGTGCCATCCACCCCTGGTCGCACGGTCACACCAAGGACTACTTCGCGCGGCTCATCGGCGCGCTCGCCGACGCCCTCGGCTTCCGTACGGACATTCCGTTCGCCGGGCTGCCGCAGCGCGCCAAGAAGGCCCTGCTCCACGGCCACAAGACGCAGATCGAGGTCCGTTACCGCAACCGGTACGGGCGCGAGCGCCGCTACACGACGCCGTTCGAGGGCGCCGTGCCGTTCGTGAAGCGCCGCCACAGCGAGGCCGAGTCGGACTCCAGCCGTGAGCGCTTCGAGGGCTACATGCGCGAGGTGCCCTGTCCCACCTGCGCGGGCACGCGCCTCAAGCCGATCGTCCTGGCCGTCACGGTCATGGGGAAGTCGATCGCCGAGGTCTCGGCCATGTCGATCAGCGACTGCGCCGACTTCCTCTCCGAGCTGACGCTGAACGCGCGCGACAAGAAGATCGCCGAGCGCGTCCTGAAGGAGGTCAACGAGCGGCTCCGCTTCCTCGTCGACGTCGGCCTCGACTACCTCTCGCTGAACCGCGCGGCCGGCACCCTCTCCGGCGGCGAGGCCCAGCGCATCCGCCTCGCGACCCAGATCGGCTCCGGTCTCGTAGGCGTCCTGTACGTGCTCGACGAGCCGTCCATCGGTCTGCACCAGCGCGACAACCACCGCCTGATCGAGACCCTGGTCCGGCTGCGCGACATGGGCAACACGCTCATCGTGGTCGAGCACGACGAGGACACCATCAAGGTCGCCGACTGGGTCGTGGACATCGGCCCCGGCGCGGGCGAGCACGGCGGCAAGGTCGTGCACAGCGGCCCGTTGAAGGAGCTGCTGAGCAACGCCGAGTCGATGACGGGCCAGTACCTGTCGGGCAAGAAGGCGATCCCGGTCCCGGACCTCCGGCGCCCCGTGGACCCGTCGCGCCAGCTCACCGTGCACGGCGCCAAGGAGAACAACCTGCGGGACATCGACGTGTCCTTCCCGCTCGGTGTCCTCACGGCCGTCACCGGTGTCTCGGGCTCCGGCAAGTCCACGCTGGTCAACGACATCCTGTACACGCATCTGGCCCGCGAGCTGAACGGCGCCCGTTCCGTTCCCGGCCGCCACACGCGCGTGGAGGGCGACGACCTGGTCGACAAGGTCGTGCACGTCGACCAGTCGCCGATCGGCCGGACGCCCCGGTCCAACCCGGCGACCTACACCGGTGTCTTCGACCACGTCCGCAAGCTGTTCGCCGAGACGACGGAGGCGAAGGTGCGGGGTTACCTGCCCGGTCGCTTCTCCTTCAACGTCAAGGGCGGCCGCTGCGAGAACTGCTCGGGCGACGGCACCATCAAGATCGAGATGAACTTCCTGCCGGACGTGTACGTCCCGTGCGAGGTCTGCCACGGCGCCCGTTACAACCGGGAGACCCTGGAGGTCCACTACAAGGGCAAGTCCATCGCCGAGGTCCTGGACATGCCGATCGAGGAGGGCCTCGCCTTCTTCGAGGCCGTCCCGGCGATCGCCCGTCACCTCAGGACGCTGAACGACGTCGGGCTCGGTTACGTCCGTCTCGGGCAGTCCGCGCCGACCCTGTCGGGCGGTGAGGCGCAGCGCGTGAAGCTCGCCAGCGAGCTGCAGAAGCGTTCCACCGGCCGGACGGTGTACGTGCTCGACGAGCCGACCACCGGTCTGCACTTCGAGGACATCAGCAAGCTGATCACGGTGCTCTCCGGCCTCGTCGACAAGGGCAACTCGGTCATCGTCATCGAGCACAACCTGGACGTCATCAAGACGGCGGACTGGGTCGTGGACATGGGCCCCGAGGGCGGCAGCGGCGGCGGCATCGTCGTCGCCGAGGGCACCCCGGAGCAGGTCGCGTCCGAGCCGGCCAGCCACACCGGCAAGTTCCTGCGGGACGTCCTCGGCGCCGACCGGGTCTCGGACGCGTCCGCGCCGGCCGGCCGGGCCCGCAAGAGCGCGGCGAGGAAGAAGACGGTGGCCGCGAGCGCGGCCCCGGCGAAGAAGACGGCCACGGCGAGGGCCTCCGGCAAGGCCGCCGCGAGCAAGACGGCCAAGTCGGCTGCCGGCAAGCCCGCCGCCCGGTCGGCCGCGAAGAAGCCCGCGGCGAAGAAGGCGGCGACGACTCGGGCTCGTAAGGCCTGAGCGGCCGCTTGACCGGCCTGACAATCAGTGCGCCCCGCGGGAGTCTCCCGCGGGGCGCACTGCGTTCAGTGACCCGGCCGGCTAAACGGCGCCGACCTCGGACGCGTACGGCGGCTCGGCGCCCGCCCGGGAGCACGTGACGGCCGCCGCGCGGGCCGCGAAGCGCAGCAGCCGGGCCCAGTCCTCGCCGCTCAAGCCCGCGACGCCCGAGGGCGACAGGGCGTCCTGCTGCGCGAGGCCGTGCAGCAGCGCCGCGTTGACCGTGTCGCCCGCGCCGATCGTGTCCACGACGTCGACGCGCTCGCCCGGCACCGACTGTTCGCCGCCGTCCCGGGTGAGGACGGTGAGCCCGTCGCCGCCCCGGGTGATCACGACGGCCGCGGGCCCCGCCGACAGCCACTCCCGGGGCGTCCCGCCGAGCCACTCGGCATCCTCCTCGGAGAGCTTGAGGAGGGTGGTCGACGGCAGCCAGCTCTTGAAGCGGGCCCGGTAGGCGTCCGCGTCCGGGATCAGGCCCGGCCGGATGTTCGGGTCGAGGGCGGTGCACAGGCCCTGCGCGGCGGCGCGGCGCATCAGCTCCTCGTACGCGCTCGCCCCCGGCTCCAGGACGAGCGAGCAGGTACCGAACGACACCGCGCGCGTGCCCGCGGGCAGGGCGTCCGGCACCGCGAACAGCCGGTCGGCGGTCCCCTCGACGTAGAACGTGTATCCGGCCGAGCCGTCCGCGCCGATGGACGCGACGGCCAGCGTCGTCGGCTCGTCGCCACGCTGGACAGGGGCCACGTCCACACCGGCCGCCCGGACCCCGTCGAGCAGGGCCTCGCCGAACGCGTCGCGGGACACGCGCGAGCAGAAGGCGGTCGCGGAGCCGAGCCGGCCGAGCGCCACCGCCGTGTTGTACGGGCCGCCGCCGAGCCGGGGCGCGAGCGCACGCAGCGCCGGGGCGCCGCCGTCACCGCCCGCGCTCAACGGGACGAGGTCGATCAGGGCCTCTCCGGCGACGACGATCACGGTGGTTCCTCTCGGAAGGGGGGTGGACGGCGCGGGGCGCGCCCCGGGTGCCGACGGCAGGGTAGAACGTCCTGGCCCGGCGGTCAGCAGGCGTCCCGGACACGGGCACGGTCCGGCGGGGGTACGGGCACGGGGGCCGTGGGTTCGGGCAGTGCGGGGCCGGGTGGCCCCGGGCAGTGCGGGGGCGTCGGAAGCGGGCGGATGCTCGTCGGTATCGTCTGATCTGTCACGCACGTCCGTTCCCGTCCGACCAGGCGCGTTCACGTTCATGGAGCCCAGATGTCCGGCACCACCCCTTCCCGTATCTCCCGCCGCACCGCCCTGCGCGGCGCCGCCGTCGCGGGGACGGCCGGTCTCGGACTGACCGCCTGCTCCACCGGCTCCGGCGGCGGCGCGGCGGCCGCGCCCACCGCGCCGGTCGACCTCGGCAGGGCCGACGAGGTGCCCGAGGGCGGGGCGAAGCTCTACAAGGACGAGCATGTCGTCGTCAGCCGTGCGGAGGGCGGGCAGTACCGGGCCTTCAGCACCATCTGCACGCACGCCGGATGCCCCATCGGGATGCTGAAGGGCACGGAGCTGACCTGCAACTGTCACGGCAGCAAGTTCGACGCCACGACCGGCAGGGTGCTGCACGCCCCGGCGACGACGCCGCTGGAGGAGCTGTCGGTGAAGGTCGAGGGCGGGAAGATCGTGGCGGGCCCGCAGAAGTAGCCAGTACGACGCATTCGGGTTAAGCGGCTTGCTCCTGGGCCAGGGGCCTACTCCCGAGCCAGGGGGCTTACTCCCGGGCCGAGAGGCCCAGTCCCAGTCCCGGGCCCAGGGCCAGGGCCAGGGCCTATTCCCAGTCCCAGCCGATCCCGAGGAGCCCCGCCCGTACCGGCTGCTCCACCAGATGCACCGACCGGGGCCGCCCGGCCGGCGTCAGCTCCTGGCGGCCGGCGCGCGGCGCGGCCGTCGACTGCTGGGCGAACCGGTGACAGCGCAGGGGCGGCGCGTCGTCGGCGAACGCGACCTGCAGTACGTACTGTCCGCCCGCGCCGCCGAACCCGCGGACGTACTCCGTCGAGGCACCGGCCGTGCCGTCCTCGAAGCCGTAGCGGAACAGATGGGTCTCCCCGGCGCGCAGCCGCGTGTCGAAGAGCAGCTCCGCCACCAGGACGCCGGTTCCGCCGTCCCAGCGCACCCGGCCCGTACGGCAGTTCTCCATGGCGTGCACGGCGACGTCGCCCGGCGAGCAACCGGGATCGCCCTGGTGGACGGCGACGTAGCGGTCCACCCCGTCGCGATGGGCGCGTACGACATGCTGGGAGTCCCTGCCGAGCAGTTGCCTGCGCGGCCCGATGCGGACCCGTTCGTGCTGTCCGACGCTGTGCAGGCCGCCGTCCGGCGGGGCCCCGAGGTCGGCGAGCAGCCGGTCCCGGACGCCGGACGCCTCGACGAGGGAGCGGTACGGGCGCGCCGCTGGCCGCTGGGGCGCGCCCGTGGGGACGGCCGGGCCGAGCAGCCGGATCAGTGACTCCTCGGGCAGGTCGAGGATCTCCTCCAGGGCGCGAACGGCCCGCATGGACTCGGAGCGCTGGGGGCGCCGGGCGCCCTGCTGCCAGTAGCTGAGGCTGGTGACGCCGACCTTGATGCCGTGGCGGGACAGGTGGTGCTGGACCCGGTGCAGCGGCAGCCGTCGCGCGGCGATCGCGGCGCGCAGGGCGAGGTGGAACGGGCCGGTGCGCAGGACCGCCTCCAGAGCGGGGGCCTGCGCGACCGGTAAGTGTGGTTCCTGCTGATCGAGCCGGTCGTGCCGGTCATGCAGGTCATGCCGGTCGTGCCGGTCGTGCAGGTCATATAGATCGTGCCGTTCGCCGAGCCGCATCAGGTCTCCTGCCGTCCGCGCGTGGGGGCACCCGGCATTGAAGCGTTGTTGTCCTGCACTCGACAAGCCCCCTGGGCGGCCGGTGCGCGAGCCCCGTCCCCAGGAGCGCCGGACTGTCACACCCCGCCAGTAGGGTGTCTGACATGGCCGACCCCTCCAGCTACCGCCCCAAGCCGGGACAGATTCCCGACTCCCCAGGGGTGTACAGGTTCCGCGACGAGCACCGCCGGGTGATCTACGTCGGAAAGGCGAAGAGCCTGCGCCAGCGCCTGGCGAACTACTTCCAGGACCTGGCGAACCTGCACCCCCGTACGCGCACCATGGTCACCACGGCCGCCTCCGTGGAGTGGACGGTGGTGCGTACGGAGGTCGAGGCGCTGCAGCTGGAGTACTCCTGGATCAAGGAGTACGACCCCCGGTTCAACGTCAAGTACCGCGACGACAAGAGCTACCCGTACCTCGCGGTCACGATGAACGAGGAGTATCCGCGCGTCCAGGTGATGCGCGGCCAGAAGAAGAAGGGCGTGCGCTACTTCGGCCCGTACGGGCACGCGTGGGCGATCCGCGACACCGTCGACCTGCTCCTTCGCGTCTTCCCGGTCCGTACGTGCTCCGCGGGCGTGTTCAAGAACGCCGCGCGGACCGGCCGCCCCTGCCTGCTCGGGTACATCGGCAAGTGCTCCGCCCCGTGCGTGGGCCGTGTCACGCCCGAGGAGCACCGGGAGCTGGCCGAGGAGTTCTGCGACTTCATGACCGGGCGCACGAACACGTACATCCGCCGCCTGGAGAAGGACATGGCGGAGGCCGCCGAGGACATGGAGTACGAGCGCGCGGCCCGGCTGCGCGACGATGTCGGCGCCCTGCGCAAGGCGATGGAGAAGAGCGCGGTCGTCCTCGCGGACGCCACCGACGCCGACCTCATCGCCCTCGCGGAGGACGAGCTGGAGGCCGCCGTCCAGATCTTCCACGTACGCGGCGGGCGCGTCCGGGGCCAGCGCGGCTGGGTCACCGACAAGGTCGAGGCGGTCACGAGCGGCGACCTGGTCGAGCACGCGCTGCAGCAGCTCTACGGGGAGGAGAGCGGGGACGCCGTCCCCAAGGAGGTCCTGGTCCCGGCGCTGCCCGATCCGGTCGAGCCCGTCCAGGCGTGGCTCACCGAGCGGCGCGGGTCGGGTGTCTCGCTGCGCATTCCGCAGCGCGGCGACAAGAAGGCGCTGATGGAGACCGTGCACAGGAACGCGCTGCACGCGCTCGCCCTGCACAAGACCAAGCGCGCCTCCGACCTCACCACGCGTTCGCGCGCGCTTGAGGAGATCGCCGAGGCGCTCGGCCTGGACAGCGTGCCGCTGCGCATCGAGTGCTACGACATCTCGCACCTCCAGGGCGACGACGTCGTGGCCTCCATGGTGGTCCTGGAGGACGGCCTCGCCCGCAAGAGCGAGTACCGGCGCTTCCAGATCAGGGGGTTCGAGGGGCAGGACGACGTCCGGTCCATGCACGAAGTGATCACCCGGCGCTTCAAGCGGTACCTCTCCGCGCAGGAGAAGTCGGGGGAGTGGTCCGACGCGGAGCCGCTCGACGAGGACGGGCCGAGCGAGTCCACCCTCACGGAGGAGGACGGCCGCCCCAAGAAGTTCGCGTACCCGCCGCAGCTCGTCGTGGTGGACGGCGGCCAGCCGCAGGTGGCTGCCGCCAAGCGGGCTCTGGACGAACTGGGCATCGACGACGTCGCCGTCTGCGGCCTCGCCAAGCGGCTCGAAGAGGTGTGGGTGCCGGGCGAGGAGGACCCCGTCGTCCTGCCCCGCACCAGCGAGGGCCTCTACCTCCTCCAGCGCGTCCGCGACGAGGCGCACCGCTTCGCCATCACCTACCAGCGCACCAAGCGCGCCAAGCGCTTCCGCGCGGGCCCCCTCGACGACGTCCCCGGCCTCGGCGACACCCGCAAACAGGCCCTCATCAAGCACTTCGGCTCCGTCAAACGCCTCCGCGCCGCAACGATCGACCAGATCTGTGAGGTCCCCGGCATAGGCCGCAAGACGGCAGAAACGATCGTGGCGGCGTTCGCGAAGGCGGAGCCGGCCGCGCCCGCGGTGAACATGACGACCGGTGAGATCCTGGAGGACGAGGCCCCGGACCCGGCGGACGCCGAACGGCCGGGCTCCACCCGGAGGGACGGCGAAGGTCTCCGGCAGGATGCCGCCGCCGACGCTCGGACGGACGCCCCGGCCGAGGACGCCCCGGCCGAGGACGCCCCGGCCGAGGACACCGCGGTGGACCGGCACGCGAACAGCGACGACGTCCGCCAGGCCGGTGCGAGGGACGCCGACGACGGAGCCCGGAGCGGCGCTCAGCGCGACGCCGGCGACAACACCCCGGGCGACACCCAGCACCACACACAGGTCAGCCCAGAAGACAGCCCGGCGCACGGCGCACAGCACAACCAGGACACCACCACGGCGCGCGCGGCAGGCGTGCGGGCCGGTGAGGCGCCCGTTGGGGCGGGTGCCTCGGATGAACGACGGGGGCAGGAGCCATGAGCGAGTACGACGAGCAGGTAAGCAGCAATATCAGCGGCAGCAGCGATACCGGCGGCCCGGCGCACAGCCGACCCGCACCGGCGGAAGCGGAGCACGGAGTACAGGTGAGTAGCGGCACGAGCAGCGGCACGAGCAGCGCGACGAGCAGCAGTACTGGCAGCGCCACGAGCAGCGGGAAGATCGACGCCCCGGGCATCCCGGAAGCCGTCATCCCCGAGCTGGTGATCATCTCCGGGATGTCCGGCGCGGGCCGTTCCACCGCGGCGAAGTGCCTGGAGGACCTCGGCTGGTTCGTCGTGGACAACCTGCCACCCGCGCTCATCCCGACGATGGTGGAGCTGGGCGCCCGCTCGCAGGGCAATGTCGCCCGGATCGCCGTCGTCGTCGACGTACGAGGGCGGCGGTTCTTCGACAACCTCCGGGACTCCCTGGCCGACCTGGAGTCCAAGCACGTCACCCGCCGCATCGTCTTCCTGGAGTCCTCCGACGACGCCCTGGTGCGCCGCTTCGAGTCGGTGCGCCGCCCGCACCCCCTCCAGGGCGACGGCCGCATCGTCGACGGCATCGCCGCCGAACGCGAACTCCTGCGCGAGCTGCGCGGCGACGCCGACCTCGTCATCGACACCTCCAGCCTCAACGTGCACGAGCTGCGCGCGAAGATGGACGCCCAGTTCGCGGGCGAGGAGGAGCCGGAGCTGCGGGCCACGGTCATGTCGTTCGGCTTCAAGTACGGGCTGCCCGTCGACGCCGACCTCGTCGTGGACATGCGGTTCCTGCCCAATCCGCACTGGGTTCCCGAGCTGCGCCCCTTCACCGGGCTCAACGAAGAGGTCTCCAACTACGTCTTCTCGCAGCCCGGCGCCAAGGAGTTCCTCGACCGCTACACCGAGCTGCTCCAGCTGATCGCCGCGGGCTACCGCCGCGAGGGCAAGCGGTACGTGACCATCGCCGTCGGCTGTACGGGCGGCAAGCACCGTTCCGTCGCCACCTCGGAGAAGCTCGCCGCCCAACTGGTGTCGCAGGGTGTGGAGACCGTGGTCGTCCACCGGGACATGGGCCGCGAATGACAGGACGCACGCTACGGCTCACCAGCAGGCTGAGCCGTAGGAACGCACCGGCGATGCGCCGCAGGGGCGCGACCCCCAAGGTCGTGGCCCTGGGCGGCGGCATGGGCCTGTCCGCATCGCTTGCCGCGCTGCGCCGCATCACCGGCGACCTGACCGCCGTCGTCACGGTCGCCGACGACGGAGGCTCCAGCGGCCGTCTCCGCGACGAGCTGGGCGTGCTGCCGCCGGGCGACCTGCGCAAGGCGCTCGCGGCGCTGTGCGGCGACGACGACTGGGGCCAGACCTGGGCCCGCGTCATCCAGCACCGTTTCCACTCACCGGGCGAGTTGAACGAACACGCGGTCGGCAATCTGCTGATCGTCGCCCTGTGGGAGCAGCTCGGCGACCATGTGCAGGCGCTCGACCTGGTCGGCAAGCTGCTGGGCGCGCACGGGCGCGTGCTGCCCATGTCGGCGGTGCCGCTGGAGCTGCAGGCGCTGGTCAAGGGCCACGACCCGGAGCGGCCGGACGACGTGGACACGGTCAGGGGGCAGGCGACGGTCGCGCTCACCCCCGGCGAGGTGCAGTCCGTGCACCTCGTGCCGAACGACCCGCCGGCCGTGCCGGAGGCCGTCGCCGCCGTGCTCGACGCGGACTGGGTGGTGCTCGGCCCGGGCTCCTGGTTCTCCTCCGTGATCCCGCATCTGCTCGTCCCCGAACTGCTCGACGCGCTCGTCGAGACGAAGGCGCGCCGGGTCCTCTCGCTCAACCTCGCTCCGCAACCCGGAGAAACCGATGGCTTCTCCCCGCAGCGTCATTTGGAGGTTTTGGGACGACACGCCCCTAAACTCGCCCTGGACGTGGTGCTGGCCGACGAGGCCGCCGTGCCCGACCGCGCGTCATTGACCGACACCGCCAAGGAGCGTTTCGGTGCCGCGGTCGAGCTGGCGCCGGTGGCCAGGCCCGATGGGACTCCGATCCATGATCCGGAGCTGTTGGCCGCCGCGTACGACCGTATTTTTCGGATGCATGGAAGGATCGGCCCATGGCGATGACGGCAGCGGTGAAGGACGAGATCTCCCGGCTCCCCGTCACCCGGACCTGCTGCAGAAAGGCCGAGGTCTCGGCGATTCTGCGGTTCGCGGGCGGCCTTCACCTGGTGAGCGGCCGCATCGTGATCGAGGCGGAGCTGGACCTCGGGATGGCCGCACGGCGGCTCAAGCGGGACATTCTCGAGATCTTCGGGCACGGCTCGGAGCTGATCGTGATGGCGCCGGGCGGGCTGCGCCGCGGTTCGCGTTTTGTCGTACGGGTGGTCGCGGGCGGCGACCAGCTGGCCCGCCAGACGGGGCTCGTGGACGGCCGCGGCCGTCCGATCCGGGGCCTGCCGCCGCAGGTGGTCTCGGGGGCCACCTGCGACGCGGAGGCGGCCTGGCGCGGCGCGTTCCTGGCGCACGGCTCGCTGACCGAGCCCGGCCGCTCCAGCTCCCTGGAGGTGACCTGCCCGGGCCCGGAGGCCGCGCTCGCCCTGGTCGGCGCCGCGCGCCGGCTGTCCATCGCGGCGAAGGCGCGTGAGGTGCGCGGCGTGGACCGCGTGGTCGTCCGTGACGGCGACGCGATCGGCGCGCTGCTCACCCGGATGGGCGCGCACGAGTCGGTGCTGGCCTGGGAGGAGCGGCGGATGCGCCGCGAGGTCCGCGCCACCGCGAACCGCCTCGCCAACTTCGACGACGCGAACCTGCGCCGCTCGGCCCGCGCGGCCGTCGCCGCGGGCGCCCGCGTGCAGCGCGCCCTGGAGATCCTCGCCGACGAGGTCCCCGAGCACCTGGCCGCCGCGGGCCGCCTGCGCATGGAGCACAAGCAGGCCTCCTTGGAGGAGCTGGGCGCTCTCGCGGACCCGCCGCTGACCAAGGACGCGGTCGCGGGCCGCATCCGGCGCCTGCTCGCCATGGCCGACAAGCGCGCCCAGGATCTCGGCATCCCCGGCACGGAGTCGAGCCTGACGGAGGAGCTGGCCGAGGAGCTGGTGGAGGAGATGGCCGAGGAGATGGCCGAGAACCTCGCGGAGAACATGGCGGGCTGACCCGCAGCACAGAGGTACCCACGGCCCCCGCGCGCGGAGGCGATGCGGTGGCGGCGCCCACGGAGGCGCCGCCACCGCTTTCTGCTGCCCGCGCGAGGAGCCTCAGGCCCCCTTGACTTGACCATGAACTGTCATGAGTCTGGCGCCAGTTCGCTTCTGTGGCAGTGGCCACGACCGCGGCAGACAACTGCAAGGGGGGCTCATGAGACGAAGAGCGAGATCGATCCTCGCTGTCGGAGCACTGGTGCTGGGGGTGGGAGGGGCAGCGCTGGCGCCTGTCGCCCAGGCGGACAGCGGAAGTCCGCAGAGCAGCGAGGCCAAGAGCGCGGATCCCGGCGCGGACGCCGTCAAGGTGTTCCGTGCCGAGGTCAGCAAGGAGCAGATACCCCTGCTCCTGCAGGCCGGGCAGGACGCCCACGAACTGAGTGAGCAGGCGCCGGAGAAGGGCACCGCCGACGTCGAGGTCTACCTCACCGACCAGCAGGCCGAGGCGCTGCGCGGCAAGGGCGTGAAACTCGCGGAGCACAAGGTCGCCGCCAGGACCGAGTCCCGCCTCAAGGCCGCGGGCGACGGCGTCTTCCGCCCGTACAGCGGCAAGGGGAACCTCCAGGAGGAGATCGTCCGCACCGGGCAGGAGAACCCCGGCCTCACGAAGGTCGTCTCCATCGGCAAGACGATCCAGGGCCAGGACATCCTCGCCCTGAAACTCAGCAAGGGCGCCACCAAGGTCAAGGACGGCGCCAAGCCGTCGGTCCTGTACATGTCCAACCAGCACGCGCGCGAGTGGATCACACCCGAGATGACCCGCCGCCTCATGCACTACTACATCGACAACTACGCCAAGGACCGGCGGATCAAGAAGATCGTCGACTCCACGGAGCTGTGGTTCGTCCTGTCGGCCAACCCCGACGGCTACGACTTCACGCACAAGGCGGCCGCCAACCGCCAGTGGCGCAAGAACCTGCGCGACGTGAACGGCGACGGCGCCATCACCAGCGGCGACGGCGTCGACCTCAACCGCAACTTCGCCTACAAGTGGGGCTACGACGACGAGGGCTCGTCCCCGCGCCCCGCCAGCGAGACCTACCGCGGCACCGGGCCGGGCTCCGAGCCCGAGACCAAGGCCATCGACGCCTTCGAGAAGCGCATCGGCTTCGACTACGCCATCAACTACCACTCCGCCGCCGAACTGCTCCTCTACGGCGTGGGCTGGCAGGTCGCCACCCCGACCCCGGACGACGTGCTCTACCAGGCGCTCGCGGGCACCCCGGCGAACTCGGCGATCCCCGGCTACCACCCGCAGGTCTCCTCGGAGCTGTACACGACCAACGGCGAGGCGGACGGCCACGCCGGCAACGTCAACGGCATCTCGATGTTCACCCCCGAGATGAGCACCTGCCAGACCGCCTCGAACGTCGACCCGAACGACGCCTGGCGCCCCCAGGACTGCGCGTCGATCTTCACGTTCCCGGACGACGAGAAGCTGATCCAGGCCGAGTTCGCGAAGAACATCCCCTTCGCGCTCTCCCTGGCCGAGACGGCGCACCACCCCGACCAGCCGTCCTCCGCGGTCGGTCTGGAGGCCGCCGACTTCACCCCGGCCACGTTCTCGACCTCGTACGCGCGCGGGGGCGACCAGGAAGTCGCCGTCGTCGCGCGGAAGTCCGTACGCGACAAGGAGCTGAACTACCGCGTCAATGGCGGCCGTTCGCACGACGAGGAATTGCGCGCCTGGAAGGGCGGCGAGACCTACGGCGGTGAGGACAATCTCCACTTCGACGAGTACCGGGCGAAGGTGGAGGGCGCCGATGCGGGCGACAAGGTGGAGGTGTGGTTCACGGGGCGGACGAAATCCGGAAAAGCCACGTCCAGTGCCCGCTACACGTACACCGTCGCCGAGCGTCCGAAGGCCGACACGCTCGTCCTCGCGGAGAACGACGCCGCGGGGCAGCAGACAGCGGCTTACGTGGACGCGCTGAAGGCGGCCGGGCAGAAGGCGGCGGTCTGGAACGTCGCCAAGCAGGGCGCCCCCGACCCGCTCGGCGTCCTCGGCCACTTCAGGACGGTCGTGCACTACACGAACGCGGACCGGCCGGGGCTCACCACCCAGCTCGCCGTGCGCGCCTACCTCAACGAGGGCGGCAAGCTGATCGAGGCGGGCGAGAAGGCGGGCGGCTCCGTCGACATCGGCGACACCACGACCAACGACTTCAGCCAGTACTACCTGGGCGCCTACTCCCGCACCGCGGCGCCCGTCGCCACCCGGTTCGAGGGCTCGGGCGAGCTCTCCGGCATCACCGCCGCCCTGGGCGACGCGCCGGGCAACCCGCTGGGCGGAGCCGGTCTGTACGAGGTCACCTCGGCCACCCTGCCGCAGTTCACGAGCGCCGGGGCCGGCCAGTACGAGGGCGCGGGGATGGCCGCCGCCGTGCACACGGACGACGCCTACAAGCGCCTGACCCGCACCATCGACCTCACGAACGTCACCGCGGCCGACCAGCCGTCCTTGCGTGTGCAGCTGCTGTGGGACACCGAGACCGGCTACGACCACGCGATCCTGGAGGCGCACACGGTCGGCGCCGAGGACTGGACGACCCTGCCGGACACCACCGGGTTCACGTCCAACGCCGTGCCCACCGAGTGCGAGGCCGGGTTCCTCCTGGCCGACCACCCGGCGCTCACGCGCTACCTGACCGGGTCCGGAGCCGCCTGCCAGAACACCGGCACCAGCGGCGCGTGGAACAGCCTCACCGGCTCCTCGGACGACTGGAAGACGGTCTCCTACGACCTGAGCGCCTACGCGGGCCGCTCCGTCGAGGTCTCGCTCGCCTACGTGACCGACCCCGGCTCCGGCGGCGAGGGCGTGCGCGCCGACAACGCGGCCGTCGTCATCGGCGGCCAGGTCACCCAGAACGAGGACTTCGAGACGTCCCTGGGCGTCTGGACCGTCCCCGGGCCGCCCGCGGGCAGCCCGCCCGCCGTCGAGGACTGGGCGCTCGCGAAGGACCTCTTCACGACCTACGGCGCGATCAGCACCCCGGACAGCGTTCTTCTGGGATTCGGTCTGGAACACGTCACCGCGCCCGCCGACCGAAATGCGCTCATCAGAAAGGCACTGCGCTCAATTAGCGACTGATTGACGGCGAAATACCCGGGAAATATGCAGCGACCCGTACGTTACTGGCGAGTACGGGTCGCTGTGTCCTGCATAGGGCCGCTCGATGTCACCCCAAGCCCTTATGGGAGGTAGGGTCGAAGGCGGTCGGGGACATCCCAATACATCTCGCCGGCGTCGAATCCGGCGTACCAACGAGGAGATCGGTTCGTGACGATCCGCGTAGGCATCAACGGCTTTGGCCGCATCGGTCGCAACTACTTCCGCGCGCTGCTCGAGCAGGGTGCGGACATCGAGATCGTGGCTGTCAACGACCTGGGTGACACCGCGACCACCGCGCATCTTCTGAAGTACGACACCATCCTGGGCCGTCTCAAGGCCGAGGTGTCGCACACGGAGGACACCATCACCGTCGACGGCAAGACCATCAAGGTCCTGTCGGAGCGCAACCCCGCCGACATCCCGTGGGGCGAGCTCGGCGTCGACATCGTGATCGAGTCGACCGGCATCTTCACCAAGAAGGCCGACGCCGAGAAGCACATCGCGGGCGGCGCCAAGAAGGTCCTCATCTCGGCTCCGGCCAAGGACGAGGACATCACCATCGTGATGGGCGTCAACCAGGACAAGTACGACGCGGCCAACCACCACGTCATCTCCAACGCCTCCTGCACCACCAACTGTGTGGCGCCGATGGCCAAGGTTCTCGACGAGAACTTCGGCATCGTCAAGGGCCTGATGACCACGGTCCACGCGTACACCAACGACCAGCGCATCCTGGACTTCCCGCACTCGGACCTGCGCCGCGCCCGCGCCGCCGCCGAGAACATCATCCCGACCACGACGGGCGCCGCCAAGGCCACCGCCCTGGTCCTGCCGCAGCTCAAGGGCAAGCTCGACGGCATCGCGATGCGCGTCCCGGTCCCGACGGGCTCCGCCACCGACCTGGTGGTCGAGCTGCAGCGCGAGGTCACCAAGGACGAGGTCAACGCCGCGTTCAAGAAGGCCGCCGACGACGGCGACCTGAAGGGCTTCCTCTTCTACACCGAGGACCCGATCGTGTCGTCCGACATCGTCAGCGACCCGGCCTCCTGCACCTTCGACTCCGCCATGACCATGGTCCAGGAGGGCAAGACGGTGAAGGTCCTCGGCTGGTACGACAACGAGTGGGGCTACTCCAACCGCCTCGTCGACCTGACGGTCTTCGTCGGTGGTCAGCTCTAAGGTTCCAGAGCAGCAGAGCCTCTCGATGTGAGCGAAGGTCCGGACCCGCGCGACGCCGCGCGTCGGTCCGGGCCTTTCGCGCGTCAGTCTCACAGCCTTAAGGCGCGCCAGGGCGCCAACCGGAACAGCTTCACTACAGGAGTAGTCCAGTCATGAAGACCATCGAGGAACTTCTCGCCGAAGGGGTCGACGGGAAGCGGGTGTTCGTCCGCGCCGACCTCAACGTGCCGCTGGCCGACGGCAGCATCACCGACGACGGCCGCATCCGCGCCGTCCTGCCCACCGTCGAGGCGCTCGCCGACGCCGGTGCCAAGGTGATCGTCGCCTCGCACCTGGGCCGCCCCAAGGGCGCGCCGGACCCGCAGTTCTCGCTGCAGCCCGCCGCCGAGCGGCTCGGTGAACTCCTCTCCAAGCCGGTCGCCTTCGCCCAGGACACGGTCGGCGCCGCCGCGCACGACGCGGTGAACGGCCTGGAGCCCGGTCAGGTCGCCGTCATCGAGAACCTGCGCTTCAACGCGGGCGAGACCAGCAAGGACGACACCGAGCGCGGCGAGTTCGCCGACCGGCTCGCCGCCCTCGCCGACGTCTACGTGAGCGACGGCTTCGGCGCCGTGCACCGCAAGCACGCCTCCGTCTACGACCTGGCGAAGAAGCTGCCCGCCTACGCCGGTTACCTCATCGCCACCGAGGTCGGCGTCCTGAGGAAGCTCACCGCCGACGTCCAGCGCCCGTACGTCGTCGCGCTCGGCGGCGCCAAGGTCTCCGACAAGCTCGACGTCATCGACAAGCTGCTCGGCAAGGCCGACCGGCTGCTCATCGGCGGCGGCATGGCGTACACGTTCCTCAAGGCCAAGGGGTACGAGGTCGGCATCTCCCTCCTCCAGGAGGACCAGGTCCCCACCGTCAAGGAGTACATGGAGCGCGCCGAGAAGAACGGCGTGGAGCTCGTCCTGCCGGTGGACGTCCTGGTCTCCACGGACTTCCCCGACCTCAGGACGAAGGCGTCGGCCAACCCCACCACCGTCGCCGCGGACGCCATCCCGGCCGACCAGGAGGGCCTGGACATCGGCCCGAAGACGCGTGAGCTGTACGCCTCGAAGCTCGCCGACGCGCGGACCGTGTTCTGGAACGGCCCGATGGGCGTCTTCGAGCACCCCGACTACGCCGAGGGCACCAAGGCGGTCGCCCAGGCGCTCATCGACTCCCCGGGCTTCACCGTGGTGGGCGGCGGCGACTCCGCCGCGGCCGTCCGTACCCTGGGCTTCGACGAAAAGGCATTCGGCCACATCTCGACCGGTGGCGGCGCCTCCCTCGAGTACCTCGAGGGCAAGACGCTGCCCGGTCTCGCCGCACTGGAGGACTGACCCTTAATGAGCACCCGCACGCCGCTGATGGCGGGCAACTGGAAGATGAACCTCAACCACCTCGAGGCCATCGCCCACGTCCAGAAGCTCGCCTTCGCCCTCGCGGACAAGGACTACGAGGCCGTCGAGGTCGCCGTCCTGCCGCCCTTCACCGACCTGCGCTCGGTCCAGACGCTGGTCGACGGCGACAAGCTCAAGATCAAGTACGGTGCCCAGGACCTGTCGGCGCACGACTCCGGCGCCTACACCGGCGAGATCTCCGGCGCCATGCTCGCCAAGCTCAAGTGCACGTACGTCGCGATCGGGCACTCCGAGCGCCGCCAGTACCACGCCGAGAACGACGAGATCGTCAACACCAAGGTGAAGGCCGCCTACAAGCACGGCCTGACCCCGATCCTCTGCGTCGGCGAGGAGCTGGACGTGCGCGAGGCGGGCAACCACGTCTCCCACACGCTCACCCAGGTCGAGGGCGGCCTCAAGGACCTGCCCGTCGAGCAGGCCGAGACGATCGTCATCGCCTACGAGCCGGTCTGGGCCATCGGCACCGGCAAGGTCTGCGGCGCCGACGACGCGCAGGAGGTCTGCGCCGCCATCCGCGGCAAGGTCGCCGAGCTGTACTCGCAGGAGGTGGCCGACAAGGTGCGCATCCAGTACGGCGGTTCGGTGAAGTCCGGCAACGTCGCGGAGATCATGGGCAAGCCCGACATCGACGGCGCCCTGATCGGCGGTGCCTCCCTGGACGCCGACGAGTTCGTCAAGATCGTCCGCTTCCACGAGCAGTGATTCGCGGGTGATTCGCGAGTGGCGCGACCTGTGAGTATGCGCTAGCGGCGATACGTCGTACCCTTGCGGGGCCGAAGCTCTTCTCCCTTGATGAGCTCCGGCCCCGTCGTCCGAAAAAGTCCGAGGAAGTTGGTCCAGCCGTGGTTATGGGGTTCTCGATCGCCCTGATCGTCTTCAGCCTGCTGCTGATGCTCCTGGTGCTCATGCACAAGGGAAAGGGCGGCGGCCTCTCCGACATGTTCGGTGGCGGCATGCAGTCCTCCGTCGGCGGCTCTTCGGTCGCCGAGCGGAACCTGGACCGGATCACGATCGTGCTCGGTCTGCTCTGGTTCGCGTGCATCGTCGTGCTCGGCATCCTGATGAAGATCAACAACTGACTTTCATCGGCCGAGCCCCCTGATTCGAACTACCGGTTCGAACCGTCACAACTGCACAGAGCTCACGTAAAGCCCCATGTCCGGTACGCGTCCAACGGCGCCGCCTATCATGGGGCTTGCGTCTAGACGAGACGAGGTAACTCCAATCACTGGACGCGCGTTGGGCCTTACGTAGACTGAGGCGCTCCGCTACGAAGCGAGACGCCGACACGCTTCGCGGCACCATCACGCAGGGAGTTACGACCGTGGCAAGTGGCAACGCGATCCGAGGAAGTCGGGTCGGGGCGGGGCCGATGGGCGAGGCCGAGCGCGGCGAGTCCGCGCCGCGCCTGCGCATCTCCTTCTGGTGCTCGAACGGGCACGAGACGCAGCCGAGCTTCGCCTCCGACGCGCAGGTGCCGGAGACCTGGGACTGTCCGCGCTGCGGCTTCCCCGCCGGACAGGACCGGGACAACCCGCCGGACCCGCCGCGCACCGAGCCGTACAAGACGCACCTCGCGTACGTACGGGAGCGGCGCAGCGACGCGGACGGCGAGGCGATCCTCGCCGAGGCGCTCGCGAAACTGCGGGGCGAGATCTAGACGCCGTAGGAACCGGCCGGGTGCCCTGAAGGTGCCCGGCCGTCGCTGTTCCGCGCTCTCACGGACGGCGGCGCGTCCGCGCCGCGTGCTCCTCGGAGATGTGCGACGTCAGCGCGATCGAGGCCGTCGCCCGGTCGTAGGTCAGCTGCGCCACGCGCGCGTAGAGGCAGTCGAGGATCAGCAGCGCCGAGTGGCGCGCGCCGAAGCTGCCGCGCCGGAAGCTCGTCTCGGCCGCCGTCCACGTCAGGTGCACGGCTGCTGCCTGGGCGACGGGGGAGCGCGGGTCGCCGGTGACCGCGATCGTCGTGGCGCCGCGCTCGGCGGCAAGGCGCAGCGGGCCGAGGACCTCACGGGTGCGGCCCGAGTGGGAGAGGGCGACCGCCGCGTCGGCGGGGGTGAGGAGCGCCGCCGACGTCTCCGCGGCGTGCACCTCCGTCCAGCCGCGCGCCGGCATCCCGATGCCGAAGAGGCGGGCCTCGGTCTCGCGCGCCAGGATGCCCGAGCCGCCCACCCCGTAGACGTCGATGCGGCGCGCTTTGGCGAGCGCCTGCGCGGCCGACTCCAGGGCGCCGCGGTCCAGTTGGTCGCGGGTGCTGCGCAGCGCCTGGAGATCCGCGTGGGCGACGACGGAGATGAGGTGCTCCAGGTCGTCGTCCGGGCCGATGTCGGGGCCGAGTGGGCGCTCCTGGCCGCCGCGGTCGGCCTCGTGGTCGTTCTCCCCCTGCTCCTTGGCGAGTTCGAGGAGCAGCCGCTGGTAGGTCTCCAGGCCGAGCGCCTGGCAGAACCGGGTGACGGTCGCCTGCGACGTGCCGGTCCGCCGCCCGAGGTCGGCCGCCGAGGTCCCCGCGACGGCGGCCGGGTCGGCGAGCACGTACGCGCCGACCTTGCGCAACGAGCCGCTGAGCGTCGGCAGTTCGGAGCGGATGCGGGCTGTGATCATGGGGCTCTTCCGTGCCGACGACGTTGTCCGATGGTGTGTCCGATGGTGTTGTCCGATGGTGAATCTATCAATCATCATGCGGTGTGCTCATTGAATCCTTCGATCGCACCGGTCCGTACGTGGCTCCGCTCGTCGTCGGTATCGACGCCGGCGGCACCCGGGTGCGGGCGCGCTGTGCCGACGCGGACGGCCGCCTCGTCGGGACCGGGCACGGCGGTCCGGGCAACGCGCTGAGCGTGGAGCGGCCCGCACTCGTCCGGCACCTGGCACAGGCGCTGGAATCGGCCGTGCCCGAGAAGCTGCGCGGCGCCGTGGCCGGGGTGGTCGGCGGGTTCGCGGGCGCGGGGGAGGGCGGCGCCCCGGCGCGCGGGCGCGGCATGGCCGAGGAGTGCCTGGCCGAGGCGCTGGCCCGGCTCGGCATCGGCGACGCGGTGCTGCGCGTCTACGGCGACGTGGAGGTGGCCTGCGCCTCCGGGCCCGGGGCCCCGGCCGACGGGCTCGTCCTCATCGCCGGGACCGGCGCGGCGGCGGCCCGGGTCGCCGGACGCCGCACGGTGCGGGTCGTGGACGGCGACGGCTGGCTGCTCGGCGACACCGGCAGTGGCTTCTGGCTCGGGCGGCAGGCGCTGCGCGGGGCGCTCCGCGCGGTCGACGGCCGCGCGGAGTGGGGCCCGCTGGTCACGCTGGTGCTCGACCGGGTGGTGCCGGGCCGCGCCGACCCCGCGCTCGACTGGGCGGGCCGGCACCGCCTCAAGCAGCACATAGCGGCCTGGGCGTACGCGCAACGGCCAATCGTGCTGGCCGAGTTGAGCCCGCTCGTGGTGGCGGCGGCGGAGCGCGGGGACGCCCGGGCGCGCTCCCTGCTCGACGAGGCCGCTGCCCAACTCGTCGACACAGTAGGGGCGTTGAATCCGGAGCCCGGTGAATCGCTGATCGTCACCGGCGGGCTCCTCGGCCCCGGCGGGCCTTTGGGTGAGCGGCTGGGCAAGGCCGTAGAGCCGATGGGGCTGCGGTGCTCGGCCGTACCGGACGGTGTCGGCGGCGCGGTCGCCCTGGCCCGCCTGCTGGCCGACGGGGCATCCGGAACACCTTGACGGCGGTGTCCATGTGGTTCAGTCTTTCCGTCTGTGCGGATCGCACTGAATCAATGAACCGAGGGGGTCGGGGTCATGACGGAACAGCCGCTCGGCGCGGACGTGTTGGCGGACCAGGTGCGCGAGCACGTCGAGCGCGCCGTCGCCTCGAACAAGGAGGGTGTCGCCGCGGCCGCCCGCCTCATCGCGGACTGCGTCGCCGCCGACGGCGTCGTGCACGCCTTCGGCACCGGTCACTCGCAGGCGACGGCCCTGGAGATCTCCGGGCGCGCGGGCGGGCTCATCCCCACCACCCGCGTCGCCCTGCACGACCTCGTCCTGCGCGGCGGCGAGGACCGCTCCGTGCTCGACGACCCGCTCCTGGAGCGCCGCCCCGGGCTCGCCGCCCGGCTCTACGAACTCAGCACCCCACGCCCGCAGGACCTGTTCGTGATCATCTCGAACTCGGGCGTCAACAACTCCATCGTCGACATGGCGCTCCTGGTCAAGGAGAAGGGGCACGCCCTGGTCGCGCTCACCTCGCTCGAACACACCCGCTCGGTCCCCGCCCTGCACGCGAGCGGCAGCCGCCTCGCCGACCACGCCGACGCCGTCCTCGACAACTGCGCCCCGGCCGGCGACGCCATCCTTCCGCTCCCGGACGGCGGCAGGCTCTGCGGCGTCTCGACGATCACCTCGGCGCTGCTCGTCCAGATGGTCGTGGCCGAGGCCGTCGCCCTGCTGCTCGCCGAGGGGCACGAGCCGCCGGTCTACGTCTCCGCCAACCTGCCCGGCGGCTTCGAGCGCAACGGCCGCCTGGAGGACCACTACGCGGGGCGCCTGCACCGCGGCGGCCACTGAGCTGGACGGCCGCGTGTGCCTCGGACAGACCGCTCATACCGGCCGCTGATCGATTAGGTTGGTCGGCAGAGCGGGGCATGGCACGTACGCACGTACGAGAGGCAGCTGAAGTCCGAGATGAACGCGTTCGAAGCAGGCGCAGAGAGCCGCGCGCGGCTCACCCAGACGGCCGAGTGGCAGGCGCTGGCCAAGCACCGGGAGCAGCTGGGCGACGTGCAGCTGCGCGAGCTGTTCGCCGCGGATCCGTCACGCGGCACCAGCCTCGTCGCCGACGTCGGCGACCTGCACCTCGACTACTCCAAGCACCTGGTCACCGAGGAGACGCTGCGGCTGCTGCGCGAGCTGGCCGCCGCGACCGACGTCTTCGGCCTGCGGGACGCCATGTTCCGCGGCGAGAAGATCAACACGACCGAGGACCGGGCCGTGCTGCACACGGCCCTGCGCGCCCCGCGCGACGCGGTCGTCGAGGTCGACGGCGAGAACGTGGTGCCCGAGGTGCACGCGGTGCTCGACAAGATGGCCGCGTTCTCCGGCAAGGTCCGCTCCGGCGAGTGGACCGGACACACCGGCAAGCGCATCAGGAACGTCGTCAACATCGGCATCGGCGGCTCCGACCTGGGCCCCGCCATGGCCTACGAGGTGCTGCGCTCCTTCACCGACCGCGACCTCACGGTCCGCTTCGTCTCGAACGTCGACGGCGCCGACCTGCACGAGGCCGTACGGGACCTGGACGCGGCCGAGACGCTGTTCATCATCGCCTCGAAGACCTTCACCACCATCGAGACGATCACCAACGCGACCTCCGCGCGCGACTGGCTCCTCACCGAACTGAGGGCCGGTCAGGACGCCGTCGCCAAGCACTTCGTGGCGCTGTCGACCAACGCCGAGAAGGTCTCCGACTTCGGCATCGACACGGCCAACATGTTCGAGTTCTGGGACTGGGTCGGCGGCCGGTACTCGTACGACTCCGCCATCGGCCTCTCCCTGATGATCGCCATCGGCCCCGACGCGTTCCGCGAGATGCTCGACGGCTTCCACCTCGTCGACGAGCACTTCCGCACCGCGCCCGCCGAGACCAACGTGCCGCTCCTCCTGGGCCTCCTCGGCATCTGGTACGGCAACTTCCACGACGCCCAGTCGCACGCGGTGCTCCCGTACTCGCACTACCTGTCGAAGTTCACGGCGTACCTCCAGCAGCTCGACATGGAGTCCAACGGCAAGTCCGTGCAGCGCAACGGCGAGGACGTCGCTTGGCAGACCGGGCCCGTCGTGTGGGGCACCCCCGGCACCAACGGGCAGCACGCCTACTACCAGCTCATCCACCAGGGCACCAAGCTGATCCCGGCGGACTTCATCGGGTTCGCCGAGCCGGTCGCCGATCTGCTGCCGGGGCTCGTCGCCCAGCACGACCTGCTCATGGCCAACTTCTTCGCCCAGACGCAGGCGCTCGCGTTCGGCAAGACGCCGGACGAGGTGCGCGCGGAGGGCGTGCCGGACGAGCTGGTCCCGCACAAGACGTTCAAGGGCAACCACCCCACGACGACGATCCTCGCCAAGTCGCTGACGCCGTCCGTGCTCGGCCAGCTGGTCGCCCTCTACGAGCACAAGGTGTTCGTCCAGGGCGCGGTCTGGAACATCGACTCCTTCGACCAGTGGGGCGTCGAACTCGGCAAGGTCCTGGCCAAGCGCGTCGAACCGGCCCTCACCGAGGGCGCCGACGTGCCCGGACTCGATGGGTCGACCCGGGCACTCGTCAGTAAGTACCGCTCGCTGCGCGGCCGGTAAGTTCTACGCCCAGCGCGGGCGTTCGAGTTAATCGGATGCGGGGATGCCGCCCGGCGGGTGAGACTGCCCGTCCGTGACCTTGCCGGGAGGCATCCCCGTGGACCAGCTCATGTCGGCGCTCGCCGACCCCGAAAGACTCAGGCTGTACGCGCGCATCGTGCTCGACGAGCTGCCGCCGCGCGAGGCCGACTCCCCGCTCGCCCGCAGACATCTGGGCAGGCTGATCGGTGCCGGGCTCGTCGAACGGCTCGACGACGGGTCGCTGCGGGCCGGGCCCGAGGTGTTCCGCCGGGCCCGGACGCCCGAGCCCGCCACGGGCGTCCCGCGCCACCTCACCGGCTTCTTCGCGCGCGGCCGGCTGACCGCGATCCCGGTCCGCCCCACCGTGCGCCACGAAGTCCTCGTCCACCTCACGGACACCCTCTTCGACACCGACCGCACCTACAGCGAGCGCGAGATCAACGCGGCTCTCGGCACCGTCCACGACGACACCGCCGCACTGCGCCGCTACTGCGTCAACGACGGTCTCCTCGTACGGGAGAAGGACGGGTCCGACTACCGGGTCCCGGTCCACGCGTAAGGCCCCGCATCTTGAAGATGCGGGGCCTTACGCGTGGAGCGCTCCTACGCGATCGCCGGCGGGTACAGCTCCGGCGGCAGCTGCGACGCCGCGGCCGAGTCGAGCAGCCACAGCGTCCGCGAGCGGCCGTACGCGCCCGCCGCCGGGGCCTGGATCTCACCGGCCCCGGACAGGGCGATCGCGGCCGCCTTCGCCTTGTCCTCGCCCGCCGCGAGCAGCCACACCTCGCGCGCGGCCCGGATCGCCGGGAGCGTGAGCGTGATGCGGGTGGGCGGCGGCTTGGGCGCGCCGCGCACGCCGACCACCGTGCGCTCCGTCTCGCGGACGGCGGGCAGCTCGGGGAAGAGCGAGGCGACGTGCGTGTCCGGGCCGACGCCGAGCATCAGGACGTCGAACGTCGGCACCCCGCCGTGGTCCTCGGGCCCGGCGGCGGTGGCGAGCTCGGCCGCGTAGATCTCGGCCGCGGCGTCCGCCTCGTACGGGCCGTCCGACGCGGGCATGGGGTGCACGCGGTCGGGGTTGAGCGGCACCGAGTCGAGGAGCGCCTCCTTGGCCTGGGTGTAGTTGCGCTCCGGGTCCCCGTTGGGCAGGAACCGCTCGTCGCCCCACCACAGGTCGAGGCGGCTCCAGTCGATCGCGTCCCTGGCGGGCGCGGCGGCGAGCGCGGCGAGGAGGCCGTTCCCGTTGCGCCCGCCCGTCAGGACGACGGACGCGTAGCCGCGGGCCGCCTGGGCGTCGACGATCTTGGTGATGAGGCGGGCCGCGGCGGCCTGCGCCATCAGCTCCTTGTCACGGTGGACGACGAGTTGGGGTGCCGCGCTCATTTCGCCGCCGCCTTCTTGACCGGGGCCGTGGCCGCCTTCTTGGCGGGGGCCTTGACCGGCGCCTTCTTGGCCGCGGTCTTCTTGGCCGCGGCCTTCTTCGCCGGTTCCTGCTTCGCGGGTGCCTTCTTGGCCGCCGCCTTCTTCACCGGACCCGGCGCGTCCTCGGCGGGGGACGGGGCCGATGCCTCCGACGGCGCGGAGGTCTCCGAGGCCGCCCGCCCGGCCGACTCGGCGAGGCGGTCCACGCCGAACCGCAGCGCGGCCTCGTACGTGTCGTCCGGGTCCAGGCGCCGCAGCTCCTCCGCGATCAGCTCGGACGTCTCGCGCCGCTTGAGCGCGACGGAGCGGTCCGGCTGGCCCTCGATGGAGAGCGTGGCCAGGATGCCGTCGGCCCGGTCCAGGACGATCGGGCCGCAGGTGGACTCCATGCGGACGCCGGTCAGGCCGGGGCCGGAGGAGTACGAGCGGGCCACCGGCACGTCGAGCCGGTCCGCGAGCCACATGGCGAGCAGCTCGCAGCTCGGGTTGAACTCCTCGCCCTCGACCTCGACCCGCGTGACGTCGCAGACCACCTGGTCCAGGGCGGCGGCCAGCATGGAGCGCCACGGGGTGATCCGGGTCCAGGACAGGTCCGTGTCGCCGGGGGCGTAGGACTTGGCGCGGGCCTCCAGCTCCTGGATCGGCTCCTCGGCCGCGTAGGTGTCCGTGACGCGGCGCTGCGCCAGGGCGCCGAGCGGGTCCTTGGCGGCGTCGAGCGGCGCGTCCACCGCCCACCACACGACCGTCGGGGCGTCCGGGAGCAGGAGCGGCAGGACGACCGACTGGGCGTGATCGATGATCTCGCCGTAGAGGCGGAGCACGATCGTCTCGCCGGTGCCGGCCTCGACGCCGACCCGCACCTCCGCGTCGAGCCGCGACTTCGTGCGGTCGCGCGGGGAGCGGGAGACGCGCTTGATGACGACGAGCGTGCGCGAGGGGTGCTCGCGCGACGCCTCGTTGGCCGCCTTCAGTGCGTCGTAGGCGTTCTCCTCGTCGGTGACGATGACGAGGGTGAGGACCATGCCGACAGCGGGGGTGCCGACGGCGCGGCGGGCCTTCACGAGCGCCTTGTTGATCTTGCTGGAGGTGGTGTCCGTGAGATCGATCTTCATGGCCGGCGCCAGCTCCGTCCGTCTCGTGCGAGCATCTCGTCCGCCTCCGCGGGCCCCCACGTGCCGGACGGGTACTGCGCGGGCTTGCCGTGCGTGTCCCAGTAGTTCTCGATCGGGTCGAGGATCTTCCAGGACAGCTCGACCTCCTCCGTGCGCGGGAAGAGGTTGGAGTCGCCGAGCAGCACGTCGAGGATGAGCCGCTCGTACGCCTCCGGGCTGGACTCGGTGAACGACTCGCCGTAGGCGAAGTCCATCGACACGTCCCGGATCTCCATGGAGGTGCCCGGCACCTTGGAGCCGAAGCGGACCGTGATGCCCTCGTCCGGCTGGACGCGGATCACGATCGCGTTCTGGCCCAGCTCCTCCGTCGCCGTGTGGTCGAAGGGGGAGTGCGGGGCGCGCTGGAAGACGACCGCGATCTCGGTGACGCGGCGGCCGAGGCGCTTGCCGGTGCGCAGGTAGAAGGGGACGCCCGCCCAGCGGCGGTTGTCCACCTCCAGCTTCACGGCGGCGTAGGTGTCGGTCTTCGACTTGGGGTCGATGCCCTCTTCCTGGAGGTAGCCGACGGCCTTCTCGCCGCCCTGCCACCCGGCCGCGTACTGGCCGCGCACCGTGCTCTCGCCGAGGTCCTTCGGGAGCCGGATGGCGCCGAGCACCTTGGCCTTCTCGGCCACCAGCGCGTCCGCGTCGAAGGAGGCGGGCTCCTCCATCGCGGTGAGCGCCATCAGCTGGAGGAGGTGGTTCTGGATGACGTCGCGGGCGGCGCCGATGCCGTCGTAGTAGCCGGCCCGGCCGCCGATGCCGATGTCCTCGGCCATGGTGATCTGTACGTGGTCGACGTAGGACCGGTTCCAGATCGGCTCGAACATCTGGTTGGCGAAGCGCAGCGCCAGGATGTTCTGGACCGTCTCCTTGCCGAGATAGTGGTCGATCCGGAACACCTGGTCCGGGTCGAACACCTCGTGCACGATCGCGTTCAGGTCCTTGGCCGAGGCGAGGTCGTGGCCGAACGGCTTCTCGATGACCGCGCGCCGCCAGGAGCCCTTGGGCGCGTCCGCGAGGCCGTGCTCCTTGAGCTGGTTGACGACCAGCGGGAAGAACTTGGGGGGTACGGAGAGGTAGAACGCGAAGTTGCCGCCCGTGCCCTGCGACTTGTCCAGGTCCTGGATCGTCGACTTCAGGGTCTCGAACGCCTCGTCGTCGTCGAAGTTGCCCTGGACGAAGCGCATGCCCTGGATGAGCTGCTGCCAGACCTCTTCACGGAACGGGGTGCGGGAGTGCTGCTTGACCGCGTCGTGCACGACCTGGGCGAAGTCCTCGTCCTCCCAGTCGCGGCGGGCGAACCCGATCAGTGAGAAGCCCGGCGGAAGCAGACCCCGGTTGGCGAGGTCGTACACGGCGGGCATCAGCTTTTTACGTGACAAATCGCCCGTAACGCCGAAGATCACCAGGCCCGACGGCCCCGCGATGCGCGGGAGCCGTCGGTCTGCGGCGTCACGGAGCGGGTTGGCTCCGTGTGCGGTCAAGGTTTCAGCCCTCCGAGGGGGCGAGGCGCTTGAGCTCGGCCTCGGTCGACTTGAGCAGGTCGGTCCAGGACGCCTCGAACTTCTCGACGCCCTCGTCCTCGAGGAGCTGCACGACCTCGTCGTACGAGATGCCGAGCTTCTCCACCGCGGCGATCTCGGAGCGGGCCTGGTCGTAGGTGCCCTTGATGGTGTTGCCGGTGATCTGCCCGTGGTCGCCCGTGGCCTCCAGCGTCGCCTCCGGCATGGTGTTCACCGTGTTCGGCGCCACCAGCTCGTCGACGTACAGCGTGTCCTTGTAGGCCGGGTCCTTGACGCCGGTCGAGGCCCACAGCGGACGCTGCTTGTTGGCCTGCGCCTTGTCGAGCGCGGCCCAGCGGTCGGAGGAGAAGACCTCCTCGTACGCCTCGTACGCCAGGCGGGCGTTGGCGACGGCGGCCTTGCCCTTGAGGGACTTGGCCTCGTCCGTGCCGATGCCGTCCAGCCGCTTGTCGATCTCGGTGTCCACGCGGGACACGAAGAAGGACGCCACGGAGTAGATCGTGGACAGGTCCAGGCCGCGCTCCTTGGCCTTCTCCAGGCCGGCCAGGTAGGCGTCCATGACCTTGCGGTAGCGCTCGAGCGAGAAGATCAGCGTCACGTTGACGCTGATGCCGAGGCCGATGACCTCGGTGATCGCCGGGATGCCCGCCTCGGTGGCCGGGATCTTGATGAGCGCGTTCGGCCGGTCCACCAGCCAGGCCAGCTGCTTGGCCTCGGCGACGGTGGCGTGCGTGTTGTGCGCCAGGCGCGGGTCGACCTCGATCGACACACGGCCGTCCTGGCCGCCGGTCGAGTCGTAGACCGGGCGCAGGATGTCGGCGGCGTCGCGGACGTCCGCCGTCGTGATCATGCGGATGGCTTCCTCGACCGTGACCCGGCGGGCGGCGAGGTCGGAGAGCTGCTGGTCGTAACCGTCGCCCTGCGAGATCGCCTTCTGGAAGATCGACGGATTGGTCGTGACGCCCACGACGTGCTGCTGGTCGATCAGCTCGGCGAGGTTGCCCGAGGTGATCCGCTTGCGCGACAGGTCGTCCAGCCAGATCGCGACGCCCTCCTCGGAGAGGCGCTTCAGTGCGTCTGTCATGGAAATTGCATCTCCTACGTGTCGTATAGAGGCGTCAGCGCTGGGCCGCGGCGAGGGATTCCCGGGCCTTGGCCACCACGTTCTCGGCAGTGAAACCGAACTCCTGGAAGAGCACCTTGCCGTCGGCCGAAGCACCGTAGTGCTCCAGCGAAACGATGCGGCCGGCGTCGCCCACGTACTTGTGCCACGTCAGGCCGATCCCGGCCTCGACGGCGACACGGGCCCTGACCGCGGACGGCAGGACGCTCTCCCGGTACCCCTGGTCCTGCTCCTCGAACCACTCGACGCACGGCATCGACACGACACGCGTGGCGACACCCTCCGCCTCCAGGGTCTCGCGCGCCTCGACGGCGAGCTGCACCTCGGAACCGGTGGCGACCAGGATGAGGTCCGGGGTCTCCTTCGAGGCCTCGACCAGGACGTAGCCGCCCTTGACCGTGGACTCGTTCGCGTCGTACGTCGGCACGCCCTGACGGGTCAGGACGAGGCCGTGCGGCGCGCTCTTGCCGTAGTCCTTCTTGCCGCGCTCGAGGATCTCGCGCCAGGCGATGGCCGTCTCGTTGGCGTCGGCCGGGCGGACCACATTGAGGCCCGGGATGGCGCGCAGCGAGGCGATGTGCTCGACCGGCTGGTGCGTCGGGCCGTCCTCGCCGAGACCGATGGAGTCGTGCGTCCACACGTATGTCACCGGCAGGTGCATCAGGGCCGACAGGCGCACGGAGTTGCGCATGTAGTCGGAGAACGTCAGGAACGTGCCGCCGTAGATACGGGTGTGGCCGTGCAGCGCGATGCCGTTCATCTCCGCGGCCATCGAGTGCTCGCGGATACCGAAGTGGATCGTGCGGCCGTACGGGTCGGCCTCCGGCAGCGCGTTCCCCTCGGGCAGGAACGACGACGTCTTGTCGATCGTCGTGTTGTTCGAGCCCGCGAGGTCGGCGGAGCCGCCCCACAGCTCGGGGATGACCGGGCCGAGCGCCTGGAGGACCTTGCCGGAGGCGGCGCGGGTGGCGACGCCCTTGCCGGTCTCGAACGCCGGGAGCTTCTCCTCCCAGCCGTCGGGCAGCTCGCCCGCGTTGATCCGGTCGAACTCGGCGGCGCGCTCCGGGTTGGCCGAACGCCACTCCTGGAACGACTTCTCCCACTCGGCCTTGGCCTCGGCGCCGCGGTCGAGGGCCTTGCGGGTGTGGCCGATGACCTCGTCGGAGACGTCGAAGGACTTCTCCGGATCGAAGCCGAGCACGCGCTTGGTGGCGGCCACCTCGTCGTCGCCGAGCGCCGAGCCGTGCGCGGCCTCGGTGTTCTGCGCGTTCGGGGCGGGCCAGGCGATGATCGAGCGCATGGCGATGAAGGACGGCTTGTCCGTCACCTTCTTGGCCGCCGCGATGGCGTTGTAGATCGCCTCGTGGTCGAGGTCGCCGTCCGGCTTCGGGTCGACGCGCTGGACGTGCCAGCCGTAGGCCTCGTAGCGCTTGCAGGTGTCCTCGGAGACGGCCGTCTCGGTGTCGCCCTCGATCGAGATGTGGTTGTCGTCCCACAGCAGGACCAGGTTGCTGAGCTTCTGGTGGCCCGCGAGCGAGGAGGCCTCCGAGGAGATGCCCTCCTGGAGGCAGCCGTCACCGGCGATCGCGTAGATGTAGTGGTCGAACGGGGAGGTGCCGGGGGCCGCCTCCGGGTCGAACAGGCCGCGCTCGTAGCGGGCGGCCATCGCCATGCCCACGGCGTTGGCGACACCCTGGCCGAGCGGGCCCGTGGTGGTCTCGACGCCGGTGGTGTGGCCGTACTCCGGGTGACCGGGGGTCCTGGAGCCCCAGGTGCGGAACGCCTTGAGGTCGTCGAGCTCCAGGCCGAACCCGGCCAGGTAGAGCTGGATGTAGAGCGTCAGGGACGAGTGGCCCGCGGACAGGACGAAACGGTCCCGGCCGACCCAGTCGGCGTCCGCCGGGTCGTGTCGCATCACCTTCTGGAAGAGGGTGTACGCGGCCGGAGCCAGGCTCATCGCCGTACCGGGATGGCCGTTGCCGACCTTCTGTACGGCGTCGGCGGCCAGGACGCGCGCCGTGTCTACGGCGCGCTGGTCCACATCGGTCCACTCGAGGTCAGTGGTGGTCGGCTTGGTGCTCACCCTGGGTCAGGGCTCCTCTCCACATGTCTCATACCGGTGACGTCGGTCTCACCGGCTGTTGTCGAGCCTACCCTTGCTGGAACAAGCATTCTTTCGAGTCATTCCAGACTGCCGGGAGTCTTCGGCATCCGCCTCCTGACAGGGAATAAGGCGCGTCATCACGTGAATACGGGACCGCTCGAACGGGGGCTCAAAAGGGGGGCGTGAAGCTCATCCGGAGTACCCGCTCAACACGACCCCACCCCCGCGAAGGGCGAGGTATAGGCAACGTCTACAGTGGCGTGGTACGCGCGAGTCTTTACCGGGACCTCACATCAAGTGAACGGCTCGGGACTCGCTGGAGTCTTTGTCAGGGGTGTGCGTGACGGCCGTCGAATCCCGTCCAGCGGGAGCGCTGACGAGCAGCAGCAACCAGGGCCGGCGGCCGTTCGGAGCTCGCGTCAAGGCGTTCGTGGCGCTGACCAAGCCGCGGATCATCGAGCTTCTGCTGATCACCACGGTGCCGGTGATGTTCCTCGCCGAACAGGGTGTACCTGATCTGAAGCTGGTGCTGATCACCTGCCTCGGCGGTTACCTGTCCGCGGGCGGCGCCAACGCGCTGAACATGTGGTACGACCGCGACATCGACGCCCTCATGGACCGTACGTCGCAGCGTCCGCTGGTCACCGGCATGGTGAGCCCGGCCGAGTGCCTGGTCTTCGGCATCTCTCTCGCCGTGATCTCCACACTCCTGTTCGGCTTCGCGGTCAACTGGCTGTCGGCCTGGCTGTCGCTCGGCGCGCTCCTCTTCTATGTGGTCGTCTACACGATGATCCTGAAGCGGCGCACCTCGCAGAACATCGTGTGGGGCGGCATCGCGGGCTGCCTGCCGGTCCTCATCGGCTGGTCGTCGGTGACCAACTCGATGTCGTGGGCGCCGGTCATCCTCTTCCTCGTCATGTTCTTCTGGACGCCGCCGCACTACTGGCCGCTGTCCATGAAGGTGAAGGACGACTACGCGCGCGTGGGCGTGCCGATGCTGCCCGTCATCGCCTCCAACAAGGTCGTGGCCCGGCAGATCGTCCTCTACAGCTGGATGATGGTCGCGGTCTCGCTGCTCCTCACGCCGCTCGGCTACACGGGCTGGTTCTACACGGTGGTCGCGCTCCTGTCCGGCGGCTTCTGGCTGTGGGAGGCGCACGGTCTGCAGAACCGCGCCAAGGCCGAGGTCACCGGCGGCAAGCTCAAGGAGATGCGGCTCTTCCACTGGTCCATCACCTACGTCTCGCTGCTCTTCGTCGCGGTGGCGGTGGACCCCTTCCTGCGCTGACCGGCGACCGATCCGCACTGATCCGCACGATGGGTGGGGTGCGTGGCCCAGGCCACGCACCCCACCCATCGCCAGTTTGGCTACTCGTCGGTAGCATCCTGTCCATGGCAGAGACTCAAGCGGTGGAGCAGCCCCGTCGGGCCACGAAGGACGAGCGCAGGGCGGCCAGGCTGGCCAAGGACATCGGCGCGTTCGCCAAGGCGCACGGCGGCGCCGAGGGACAGCTGGCGTACGTGGGCGAGCGCGGCACCCGCATCGTCCTCGTCGGCGAGGACGGCGGCTGGGGCGACCTCATGGCCCGTACGTACGAAATCGCGCAGAAGGCGGTCGAGAAGGCCGGCATCACGGTCCACGAGGACTTCGACGGCGAGTTCGCCGCCAAGGTCGAGACGGGGCCGTACGAGTGGAAGCGCATGGCGGGCATCCAGCTCGGTGGCTGAGCGCCGGGCCCCGGCGGTGTCATGGGCGCAGGTGTGCGAGCCGCGGTTCAGCAACACCAGGCGCCGGTTGACCCGTTAGGACCGTAGGAGCACGGTCCACCGACGGGAGCCCCCGATGATCGAAACGCCGTCCCTGGTGGATCAGTACTGTCACGGGGTGCTCCGCACGGAACTGGGCCTCGGCACGTTCGAGGCCCACCTCGGCCGCGGCGAGGGCCCGCCCGCCCCCGGCACCACCTTCTTCGACACCCAGACCGGCTTCGCCGTACGCCGCTGGTGCCCGCCCCTGCTCGGCCTCGAACCGCACTGCGCGCCCGCCAGATACCTGGCCAGGCGCCGCGAACTCGGCGTCTTCGAAGCCGGCCGGCGCCTCCTGCGCGGCAGCGGCATCACCACGTACCTCGTCGACACCGGGCTGCCCGGCGATCTGACCGACCCCGCCGAGCTGGGCCGGGCCGCCGAGGCCGACGCGCACGAGATCGTGCGCCTGGAACTCCTCGCCGAGCAGGTCGCGGACACCTCGGGGACCGTCGAGTCCTTCCTCGCCAACCTCGCCGAGTCGGTGCACGGCGCCGCCGCGCACGCGGTCGCCTTCACCTCGGTCGCGGGCGTACGGCACGGACTCGCGCTCGCGCCGCAGCCGCCGGGGCCCGGCGAGGTACGGGGAGCGGCGGGCCGCTGGCTCGCGGCGCGCGCGGTGGGCGGGCCGCTGACGGACCCCGTCCTGCTGCGCCACCTGCTGTGGATCGCGGTCGCGTCGGGCCGCCCGCTGCAACTGCACGCCGGGCTCGGCGAGCCGGGTCTGCGGATCGACCGGACGGACCCGGTGCTGCTCACGGACTTCGCTCGCGCGACAGCGGGCCTGGGCACCGATCTGATCCTGCTGCACGGCTACCCGTACCACCGGCACGCCGCGCATCTGGCGGGCATCCTGCCGCACGTCTACGCCGATCTGGGCCCGGCGCTCGCCCGCACCGGGGCGCGGGCGGCGGCCGTCCTCGCGGAGATCCTCGAACTGGCCCCGTTCGGCAAGCTGCTGTTCTCCAGCGGGGCTCACGGCATCCCCGAACTGCACGTGGTCGGCGCCCGCCTGTTCTGCGACGCGCTCGGCCGGGTCCTCGGCAACTGGGTCGCGGAGGGCGCCTGGTCGCTCGTGGACGCGCAGCGGGTGGCGTCGATGATCGCGGCGGGGACGGCGCAGCGGGTCTACGGGCTCGGTGACCCGGTCGCCGCCTGAGGGGGCCGGGTCAGACGGCCGACAGCTCCGGATCCGCCTGGGCCGGGACGCCGGCGGCGGGCTCCGGGCGCTCCCGCAGCGACAGCAGGACGCGCATGACGCCGATCCACACAAGCGCCGAGCCCAGCATGTGCAGGCCGACGAGGATCTCGGGCAGGTCCGTGAAGTACTGGACGTAGCCGATGACGCCCTGGGCGAGCAGGATCAGGAACAGGTCGCGGGTGCGGTGCAGCGGGCCCTTCGGCGCGTCGACGGCCTTCAGGACGAACCAGAGCGCGAAGGTCAGCGTCACCACGACCCAGGCCAGGACCGCGTGGCCCTTGGCGACCGTCTCCCAGTCCAGCGGCATCCGGTGCACGTCGCTGGAGTCACCCGCGTGCGGCCCGGCGCCGGTCACGACCGTGCCGACCGCGACGAGCAGCCCCGTCACCACGACCAGGACCCACACGAGCTGCTTGATCGCGGCGCCGACCAGCGGACGCGCCTCGGCGTCGCCCTCACGGGTGCGCTGCCACATCAGCACGGCGACGGTGAGGAGCGCGGTCGTCAGGATGAAGTGGGCCGCGACCGTGTACGGGTTGAGGCCGACCAGGACGACGATGCCGCCGAGCACCGCGTTGCCCATGACGATCCAGAACTGGGTCCAGCCGAGCCGGGTCAGCGGGCGCCGCCACGGCTTCCGGGAACGGGCGGCGATGATCGCCCAGCCGACCGCGGCACACAGCACGTACGTGAGCATGCGGTTGCCGAACTCGATGACTCCGTGGAAGCCCATCTCGCTCGTCGTGGTCAGTGACTGATCGGTGCACTTGGGCCAGGTCGGGCAGCCGAGGCCCGATCCGGTCAGGCGCACGGCGCCGCCGGTCACGACGATCACCACGGTCATCAGGACGGCGGACATGGCCGCTCGCCGGACCGTCCGCTGCGTGGGGGTCCAGCGCTCGGCGATGAAGCGAAGCGGGTTGCGGATCGCCTGGGCGGCGTCGGCGCGGGTCACGTTGGGCACGCGCACCATCGTAGGGGGCCGCTTGTGCACGGCTTCACGAGGGGGACGTATCCGGGCCATCTGTGACGCGCGTTACGGCCTCGGCGCTCACTCCCAGCGGAAGAAGCGGCCCGCCGCGCCGAGCCCCACGACCGCCCACACCGCGAGGATGCCCAGATCGCCCCAGGGCATCGCGGCACCGTCGCGCAGGACGTCGCGCAGGCCGTCGGAGAGCGCCGAGATGGGCAGCAGGCCGAGCACCGACTGGGCGGCCTCCGGGAACTTGTCGAGCGGCACGATGACGCCGCCGCCGACCAGCAGGAGCAGGAAGACCAGGTTGGCGGCGGCGAGCGTGGCCTCCGCCTTGAGCGTGCCCGCCATGAGGAGGCCGAGCCCGGAGAAGGCGGCGGTGCCGAGGACCAGGAGCAGCAGCACGGCGAACGGGTTGCCGTGCGGCGACCAGCCCAGCGCGAACGCGATGACCGTCAGCAGGACGACCTGGAGCACCTCCGTGACGAGTACGGAGAGGGTCTTGGCCGTCATCAGGGCCCAGCGGGGCAGGGGTGACGCGCCGAGCCGCTTGAGGACTCCGTAGCGGCGCTCGAAGCCCGTCGCGATGGCCTGGCCGGTGAACGCCGTCGACATGACGGCGAGCGCCAGGATGCCCGGGGTCAGGAAGTCGACCGCCTTGCCCGCACCGGTGTCGACGATGTCGACCGAGGAGAACAGCACAAGGAGGAGTGTCGGGATGACGACCGTGAGCAGGAGCTGCTCGCCGTTGCGGAGCAGCATCTTCGTCTCGAGGACGGCCTGTGCGGCGATCATGCGGGGCAGCGGCGCCGCGCCCGGCCTCGGGGTGTACGTACCGGCGCTCATCCGCGCAGCTCCTTGCCGGTCAGTTCGAGGAATACGTCTTCGAGGGTGTGGCGCTCGACGGAGATCCTGTCCGGCATCACGCCGTGCTGCGCGCACCAGGAAGTAACTGTCGCCAGAAGCTGCGGGTCGATCTTGCCGGTCACGCGGTAGGAGCCCGGGGTCAGCTCGGCCGCGGCGGAGTCGGTGGGCAGCGCCTTGAGGAGCGAGGCCACGTCCAGGCCGGGGCGGCCGGAGAAGCGCAGGGTGTTCTCGGCGCCGCCGCGGCACAGCTGCTCGGGGGATCCGTGGGCGATGACCTTGCCCGCGGCGACGATCGCCACGTCGTCGGAGAGCTGCTCGGCCTCGTCCATGTGGTGCGTGGTGAGGATGACCGAGACGCCGTCCGTGCGCAGGTCGCGGACCAGGTCCCAGGTGGCGCGCCGGGCCTGCGGGTCGAGCCCCGCGGTCGGCTCGTCCAGGAAGACCAGTTCGGGCCGGCCGACGACGGCCATGGCGAGGGCGAGCCGCTGCTGCTGGCCGCCGGAGAGCCGTCGGTACGTCGTACGGCCGCAGCTTTCGAGCCCGAGCCGCTCGATGAGGGCGTCCACGTCGAGGGGGTGGGCGTGCAGCTTGGCGACGTGGCGCAGCATCTCGTCGGCGCGGGCGCCGGAGTAGACGCCGCCGGACTGCAGCATCACTCCGATGCGGGGACGCAGCTGTGCCGCCTGCTTGACGGGGTCGAGCCCGAGGACGCGGACGGTGCCGGAGTCCGGCCTGCGGTACCCCTCGCAGGTCTCGACGGTGGTGGTCTTGCCGGCGCCGTTGGGGCCGAGGACGGCCGTGATGCCGGGGCCGGTCTCCAGGTCGAGGCCGTCGACCGCGGTCTTGTCTCCGTACCGCTTGACCAGACTCGAGATCCGGACGACGGGGTCGCTTCGCATGGTGAGCAAGTCTAGGGAGGCCGCGCCGGCACTCGGCGCGCGGGTGGAGGGGGCACCGGGTCCCGGCCTGGAGCGGGCGGTGGTCTGGCTTGGAGCGGGCGGGAGACCACACGGTGGTCGAGGGTCCGGCCGGGGCGGGGACCGCCTGGCGGCTGGCCGTCCGGTCCGCAGGGGGTCGTGCATGGGCGGTGGCCGGAGAGGGTCGGATCACGGGTGGGGCCCGCTCCGTGGCCGACGTGGTCGGCCGTTGCTGCCGTATCGAAGGGTGAGGCCGGGGCCGCCGTACGGCCGGACGGTCGATGGGGTCGGGCCGATGCCTGATTGGGTGGCCCGGGACGGTTTGTCACTCTTCGCGCTGCGCGGCTCGCCTGCACCTTCCGGCCGTACCCCGCCCACCTGCGATGATCGATCAAAGATCGTTTGCCCAGGTCACGCGGCGTGTCCACTTAGGCTTGCCTAAGTGATGTACCGCACCGCCATCCGCCGAGGACTCCGCTTGTCAGGGTCTGAGGAATTACGCAACAATGGCGTTGTGAAAAACGTCGGCGAGGCTCAGGAGGCACCCACGGGGGCCCCTCAGGAAGAGCTCGCGACCGGGGAGCGTTCGACGCGGAACCGGGTCGCGCGCTCCATCCTGGACCACGGCCCGTCGACCGTCGCCGATCTGGCGGGACGCCTCGGCCTCACCCAGGCCGCCGTCCGCCGCCACCTCGACGCCCTCGCGGCCGACGACGTGGTCGAGGCGCGCGAGCAGCGGGTCTACGGCGCGCGTACGCGCGGGCGGCCCGCGAAGGTGTTCGCCCTGACCGACTGCGGCCGGGACGCCTTCGACCAGTCCTACGACAAGCTCGCCGCGGACGCGCTCCGCTGGATCCAGTCCCAGCCCGGCGGGGACGAGGCGGTCGTCGCCTTCGCCCGCGCCCGGCTCGCCGCGCAGGCCGAGGCCTACCGCGCGGCGGTGGAGGGCGCCCCGGCCGGTGACCGCGCTGCGGCGCTGGCGAAGGCGCTGAGCGCGGACGGGTACGCTGCTACGGCCCGCAGCGCGCCCCTCCCGCAACAGGGCGAGCAGCTCTGCCAGCACCACTGCCCGGTCGCCCATGTCGCCGAGCAGTTCCCGCAGCTGTGCGAGGCCGAGACGGAGATGTTCTCGCAGCTCCTCGGCACGCACGTACAGCGGCTGGCCACCATCGCTCACGGCGACGGCGTCTGCACGACGTTCATCCCGCAGAGCAATGTGAAGTACAGCAAGAACACCCCGAAGACCGATACCAACGCATCTGCACGCACCGCCGGGAGGAACCCCGCATGACTCTCCCCATCGAGGAGACTGCCCACCCCGAGCTCGAGGGCCTGGGCAAGTACGAATACGGCTGGGCAGACTCCGACGCGGCCGGTGCCTCTGCCAAGCGCGGCATCAACGAGGACGTCGTCAAGGACATCTCCGCCAAGAAGTCCGAGCCGGAGTGGATGACCAAGCTCCGTCTCAAGGGCCTCAAGCTGTTCGGCAAGAAGCCCATGCCGAACTGGGGCTCGGACCTGTCGGGCATCGACTTCGACAACATCAAGTACTTCGTGCGCTCCACGGAGAAGCAGGCGGAGTCCTGGGAGGACCTGCCCGAGGACATCAAGAACACGTACGACAAGCTCGGCATCCCGGAGGCGGAGAAGCAGCGCCTCGTCGCCGGTGTCGCGGCCCAGTACGAGTCCGAGGTCGTCTACCACCAGATCCGCGAGGACCTGGAGGAGCAGGGCGTCATCTTCCTCGACACCGACACCGCCCTGAAGGAGCACCCGGAGCTCTTCAAGGAGTACTTCGGGACCGTCATCCCGGCCGGTGACAACAAGTTCGCCGCGCTGAACACCGCCGTGTGGTCGGGTGGCTCCTTCATCTACGTGCCGAAGGGCGTGCACGTCGAGATCCCGCTCCAGGCCTACTTCCGTATCAACACGGAGAACATGGGCCAGTTCGAGCGGACGCTGATCATCGTCGACGAGGACGCCTACGTCCACTACGTCGAGGGCTGCACCGCCCCGATCTACAAGTCGGACTCGCTGCACAGCGCCGTCGTCGAGATCATCGTCAAGAAGGGCGCCCGCTGCCGTTACACGACCATCCAGAACTGGTCGAACAACGTCTACAACCTGGTCACCAAGCGCGCCGTGGCGTACGAGGGCGCGACCATGGAGTGGATCGACGGCAACATCGGCTCCAAGGTCACCATGAAGTACCCGGCCGTCTACCTGATGGGCGAGCACGCCAAGGGCGAGACGCTCTCCATCGCCTTCGCGGGCGAGGGCCAGCACCAGGACGCCGGCTCCAAGATGGTCCACATGGCGCCGAACACGTCGTCCAACATCGTCTCGAAGTCCGTGGCGCGCGGCGGTGGCCGCACCTCCTACCGCGGTCTGGTCGAGATCGGCGAGGGCGCCGCCGGTTCGAAGTCGAACGTGCTGTGCGACGCGCTGCTCGTCGACACGATCTCCCGCTCGGACACGTACCCGTACGTCGACGTCCG
Source organism: Streptomyces sp. NPDC016845 (assembly GCF_044332585.1). Lineage (NCBI taxonomy): Bacteria > Bacillati > Actinomycetota > Actinomycetes > Kitasatosporales > Streptomycetaceae > Streptomyces > Streptomyces sp. NPDC016845. The sequence goes on from NZ_JBIRPI010000002.1 coordinate 792,617, forward strand.
CGAGGACGACGTATCGATGGGCCACGAGGCGACCGTCTCCAAGGTCTCCGAGGACCAGCTCTTCTACCTGATGAGCCGCGGCCTGAGCGAGTTCGAGGCCATGGCGATGATCGTGCGCGGCTTCGTCGAGCCGATCGCCAAGGAGCTGCCCATGGAGTACGCCCTTGAGCTCAACCGGCTGATCGAGCTGCAGATGGAGGGCTCGGTCGGCTGACCCCAGCCGTCCGACCCACCCGTCAAGCCCCTTACGTATGAAAGCGAGCGCTACGACAGCCATGGCTGAGGCTCAGAACATCCCGGTGGGCTCCACCACCGCCGGAACCATCGCGGTGGCCGCCGAGTCGACCGTCGCCACGCGCATGAGCGCGCCCCCCTCTTTCGACGTGCAGGACTTCCCGGTCCCGCACGGCCGCGAGGAGGAGTGGCGGTTCACGCCGCTGGAGCGGCTGCGCGGCCTGCACGACGGCACCGCCGCCGCCACCGGCACCGGCGTCAAGGTCGACGTGGAGGCGCCGGCCGGCGTCACCGTCGCCGCCGTCGGCCGGGACGACGCCCGCATCGGCAAGGCCGGCAAGCCCGTCGACCGCGTCGCCGCCCAGGCGTACTCGTCGTTCGAGCAGGCCTCCGTCGTCTCCGTGCCCAAGGAGACGGTGCTGAGCGAGCCGATCCGTATCCGCGTGCACGGCGAGGGCGGTACCGCCTACGGCCACCAGGTCATCGAGCTGGGCGCCTTCGCCGAGGCCGTCGTCGTCATCGACCACACCGGTGACGCGGTGCTCGCCGCCAACGTCGACTACCTGCTCGGCGACGGCGCGAAGCTGACCGTCGTCTCCGTCCAGGACTGGGACGACAAGGCCGTCCACGTCGCCCAGCACAACGCGCTGGTCGGCCGCGACGCCACCTTCAAGTCCGTCGTCGTCACCTTCGGCGGTGACGTGGTCCGCCTGCACCCGCGCGTGACCTACGCGGCCACCGGCGGCGAGGCCGAGCTGTTCGGCCTCTACTTCACCGACGCGGGCCAGCACCAGGAGCACCGCCTCCTGGTCGACCACAACACCCCGCACTGCAAGTCCAATGTCGTCTACAAGGGCGCGCTCCAGGGCGACGACGCGCACGCCGTCTGGATCGGTGACGTCCTCATCGAGGCCGCCGCCGAGGGCACGGACACCTACGAGATGAACCGGAACCTGGTTCTGACCGACGGTGCCCGCGTCGACTCCGTGCCGAACCTGGAGATCGAGACCGGTGAGATCGTCGGCGCCGGCCACGCCTCCGCGACCGGCCGCTTCGACGACGAGCAGCTCTTCTACCTGATGGCCCGCGGCATCCCCGCGGACGAGGCGCGCCGCCTCGTCGTGCGCGGCTTCTTCGCCGAGCTGGTCCAGCAGATCGGTGTCCCGGACATCGAGGAGCGCCTGCTCGCCAAGATCGCCACCGAGCTGGAGGCGTCGGTCTGATGACTGACCCGACGTTCGTGCGCGCCTGCGGGCTGAGCGAGCTGGAGGACTCCACCCCCAAGCGGGTGGAGCTCGACGGCACGCCGGTCGCGGTCGTCCGCACCGAGGGCGAGGTGTTCGCGATCAACGACATCTGCAGCCACGCGAATGTGTCGCTCTCCGAGGGCGAGGTGGAGGAGTGCCAGATCGAGTGCTGGCTGCACGGCTCCGCCTTCGACCTCCGCACCGGCAAGCCGTCCGGCCTTCCCGCGACGCGCCCCGTCCCCGTATACCCCGTAAAGATCGAAGGGGACGACGTGCTCGTCTCCCTCTCCCAGGAGTCCTGAGGCACCCATGGCAACGCTTGAAATCCGAGACCTGCACGTCACCGTCGAGGCCGACAACGCCACGAAGGAGATCCTCAAGGGCGTCGATCTCACCGTGAAGCAGGGCGAGACGCACGCCATCATGGGCCCGAACGGCTCCGGCAAGTCGACCCTCGCCTACTCCATCGCGGGTCACCCCAAGTACACGATCACGCAGGGCACCGTCACCCTCGACGGCGAGGACGTCCTGGAGATGTCCGTCGACGAGCGCGCCCGCGCCGGCATGTTCCTCGCCATGCAGTACCCGGTCGAGGTCCCCGGCGTCTCCGTCTCCAACTTCCTGCGCTCCTCGGCCACCGCCATCCGCGGCGAGGCCCCCAAGCTGCGCACCTGGGTGAAGGAGGTCAAGTCCGCGATGGAGCAGCTCCAGATGGACCCGGCCTTCGCCGAGCGCAATGTCAACGAGGGCTTCTCCGGCGGTGAGAAGAAGCGCCACGAGATCCTCCAGATGGAGCTCCTCAAGCCGAAGATCGCGATCCTCGACGAGACCGACTCCGGCCTCGACGTGGACGCCCTGCGCCAGGTGTCGGACGGCGTCAACCGCGTCCGTGACACCGGTGAGGTCGGCACCCTGCTGATCACGCACTACACGCGCATCCTGCGTTACATCAAGCCGGACTTCGTGCACGTCTTCTCGGCGGGCAAGATCGTCGAGTCCGGTGGTCCCGAGCTGGCCGACACCCTCGAGGCCGAGGGCTACGAGAAGTACACGAAGGGCGGCGTATCCGCGTGACAGTGGCCCACCAGGGGCTCACCGGCCTCCTCGACACCGAGGCGATCCGCAAGGACTTCCCGATCCTGGATCGCACGATCCACGACGGCAAGAAGCTCGTGTACCTGGACAACGCGGCGACCTCGCAGACGCCGCGCCAGGTGCTCGACGTGCTCAACGAGTACTACGAGCAGCACAACGCCAACGTCCACCGCGGCGTGCACGTCCTCGCCGAGGAGGCCACGGCGCTCTACGAGGGCGCCCGCGACAAGGTGGCGGCGTTCATCAACGCGCCCAGCCGCGACGAGGTCATCTTCACGAAGAACGCCTCGGAGTCGCTGAACCTCGTCGCCAACATGCTGGGCTGGGCGGACGAGCCGTACAAGGTCGACCACGAGACCGAGATCGTCATCACGGAGATGGAGCACCACTCCAACATCGTGCCGTGGCAGCTGCTCTCGCAGCGCACCGGCGCGAAGCTGAAGTGGTTCGGCCTCACCGACGACGGCCGCCTCGACCTGAGCAACATCAACGAGGTCATCACCGAGAAGACGAAGATCGTCTCCTTCGTGCTCGTCTCGAACATCCTGGGCACCCACAACCCGGTCGAGGCCATCGTGCGCCGCGCCCAGGAGGTGGGCGCGCTCGTCCTCGTCGACGCCTCGCAGGCCGCGCCGCACATGCCGCTCGACGTGCAGGCGCTCCAGGCCGACTTCGTGGCCTTCACCGGCCACAAGATGTGCGGCCCGACCGGCATCGGCGTGCTGTGGGGACGCCAGGAGCTGCTCGAGGACCTGCCGCCGTTCCTCGGCGGCGGCGAGATGATCGAGACGGTGTCGATGCACTCGTCGACGTACGCTCCCGCGCCGCACAAGTTCGAGGCCGGCACGCCGCCGATCTCGCAGGCCATCGGCCTCGGCGCGGCGATCGACTACCTCAGCGCCATCGGCATGGAGAACGTCCTGCGCCACGAGCAGGCGCTCACCGAGTACGCCGTGAAGCGGCTCCAGGACGTCCAGGACCTGCGCATCATCGGTCCGACGACGGCCGAGGAGCGCGGCGCGGCGATCTCCTTCACGCTCGGCGACATCCACCCGCACGACGTGGGCCAGGTCCTCGACGAGCAGGGCATCGCGGTCCGGGTCGGCCACCACTGCGCGCGGCCGGTCTGCCTGCGGTACGGAATTCCTGCGACCACGCGAGCGTCGTTCTATCTGTACTCCACGCCCGGCGAGATCGACGCTCTGGTCGACGGCCTGGAGCACGTACGGAACTTCTTCGGGTAGCGGGCAGGACGGTCGACTGATGAAGCTGGATTCCATGTACCAGGAAGTCATCCTGGACCACTACAAGCACCCGCACGGCCGGGGCTTGCGGGACGGCGACGCCGAGGTGCACCACGTGAACCCCACGTGCGGCGACGAGATCACGCTGCGCGTGAAGTACGACGGCGAGACCATCGAGGACGTCAGCTACGAGGGGCAGGGCTGTTCGATCAGCCAGGCGTCGGCCTCCGTACTGAACGACCTCCTGGTCGGCAAGGAGCTGGCGGACGCGCGGAAGGTCCAGGAGACGTTCCTGGAGCTGATGCAGTCCAAGGGCCAGATCGAGCCGGACGAGTCGATGGAGGACATCCTGGAGGACGCGGTCGCGTTCGCCGGGGTCTCCAAGTACCCGGCCCGGGTGAAGTGCGCTCTCCTGAGCTGGATGGCGTGGAAGGACGCGACAGCGCAGGCTTTCGCGGAGGAGGCGAAGACCGCATGAGTGACAGCACGGCAGTGGAGATGAAGCCGGCCTCCGAGGAGGAGGTCCGCGAGGCGCTGTACGACGTCGTCGACCCCGAGCTGGGCATCGACGTCGTCAACCTCGGCCTGATCTACGGCATCCACATCGACGACGCGAACATCGCGACGATCGACATGACGCTGACGTCCGCGGCCTGCCCGCTGACCGACGTCATCGAGGACCAGGCGAAGTCCGCCACCGACGGCATCGTCAACGAGCTGCGGATCAACTGGGTCTGGATGCCGCCGTGGGGCCCGGACAAGATCACCGACGACGGCCGCGAGCAGCTGCGCGCGCTTGGGTTCAACGTCTGATCCAGCGCTGCCAGGGGCGCGGGGAACTGCGCGCTCAGCCGGCGAAAAGCCGCGGACGCGTCTGCTCATGTACCGAGCAGACGCGTCCGCGGCTTTTGTCGTGGCTGGTCGCGCCCGCGCTGCGGAGCCGAGCTCCGCGACGAGCTGGTCGACTGGGACGAGGGCAACGGCGACCGCTACGGGTTCGCCGCCGGGACCGAGGACGGCGAGGCGCCCAAGCAGATAGACGGGTTCAACGTCGAGGGTCTGGAGTTCGCGTCTTCGGTACGCCCATCGAGCTGGACCTGGGCGGCCTCGCCGTGCGCGACATCCGCAAGAACACGGCGAACCAGTACCTGATCGTGGCCGGGAGCTGGGCGGCCGACGACAACTCGGACCCGTACGCCCTGTACGCGTGGTTCGGCGTGTCGTAGAGGTCCGTCATGTACGGGCGTACGCAACGATATGCGATATGTACACTCGTACGCATGGGATATGTGCTGCTTGCGGGGGCCATCGCCGCGGAGGTGGCCGCCACGACCGCCATGAAGTACAGCGAGGGCTTCAGCAGGCTGTGGCCCTCGCTGATCACCGTGACCGGGTACGTGATCGCGTTCGCGCTGCTCGCTCAGACGCTGAAGACCGTGCAGATCGGGACCGCGTACGCGATCTGGGCGGGCGCCGGAACCGCCGTCATCGCCGCGATCGGCATGATCTTCCTCGGCGAGGGGCTGAGCCTCGCCAAGGTCGCCGGGATCGTCTTCGTCATCGGCGGCGTCGTGCTGCTGAATCTGGGCGGGGCGCACTGATGCCGCGCCGCTACGACCCCGAGCGGCGGCAGCGGATCATCGACGCGGCGATCCGGGTCGTGGGGGAGAAGGGCATAGCCGGGCTCAGCCACCGCACGGTCGCCGCCGAGGCCGGTGTGCCGCTGGGCTCGACCACGTACCACTTCGCGACGCTCGACGAGCTGATGGTGGCCGCGCTGCGGCAGGCGAACGAGGGGTTCGCGAAGGCCGTCGCGGCGCGCGCCGCCTTCCAGGACCCGACGCTCGACCTCGCCGACGAGCTGGCGGGCCTGCTGGGCGAGTGGCTGGGCGGCGGGCGTGGCGAGACGGGGGTCCCCCCGGCCGAAGGCTGGGGGAGCGTAGGGGCGGAGCTGGAGTACGAGCTGTATCTGGCGGCCCTGCGCCGCCCCGCGCTGCGCCCCGTCGCCGCCGAATGGTGCCAGGACCTGGCCGCTGCGCTGGCCGAGCGCACGGACCCGGTGACGGCCCGCGCCCTCGTCGCCCTGATGGACGGGATCTGCCTCCAGGCGCTGCTCACGGGCGGGGAGTACGACGCCGCGTACGCGCGCGAGATGCTGGCCCGGCTCATCCCGTAGCCCGAGACGCGGCCGGGGCGGGTTGGCCTCGGGAACCCCGGGCCGGTTAGGTTTCCCTCATGACCGACACGACTGCTACTCGTTCCACCGGCGCCGTCGCCGCGGGCCTCGCCACCGTGGCCGCCGACGGCACCGTTCTCGACACCTGGTTCCCCGCGCCCGCTCTGACGGAAGAGCCCGGCCCGGCCGGCACCGAGAAGCTCTCCGCCGACAAGGCCGTCGAGCTGCTCGGCGAAGGCGCCGCGAAGGCCATCGGCCCGGACGCGCGGCGCGGCGTGGAGATCATCGCCGTACGTACGGTCATCGCCTCCGTGGACGACAAGCCGCTCGACGCCCACGACGTCTACCTGCGCCTGCACCTCCTCTCGCACCGCCTGGTCAAGCCGCACGGTGTGAACCTCGACGGCCAGTTCGGCTTCCTCGCCAATGTCGCCTGGACCTCGCTCGGCCCGGTCGCCGTGGACAGCATCGAGACGGCGCGGCTCAACGCGCGCGCCGAGGGCCTGCACCTGGCCGTGACGTCGGTCGACAAGTTCCCCCGCATGACCGACTACGTCGTCCCCAAGGGCGTCCGCATCGCCGACGCCGACCGGGTCCGGCTCGGCGCGCACCTCGCCGAGGGCACCACGGTCATGCACGAGGGCTTCGTCAACTTCAACGCGGGCACGCTCGGCACGTCGATGGTCGAGGGCCGCATCTCCGCGGGCGTCGTCGTCGGCGACGGTTCCGACATCGGCGGCGGCGCCTCCACCATGGGCACCCTCTCCGGCGGCGGCAACGTCCGCATCGTCATCGGCGAGCGCTGCCTCATCGGCGCCGAGGCGGGCGTCGGCATCGCGCTCGGCGACGAGTGCGTGGTCGAGGCCGGTCTGTACGTCACCGCCGGCACCCGCGTGACGATGCCCGACGGCCAGATCGTCAAGGCCCGCGAACTCTCCGGCGCCTCGAACATCCTCTTCCGCCGCAACTCGGTGACGGGCACGGTCGAGGCCCGCCCGAACAACGCGGTGTGGGGCGGCCTCAACGAGGTCCTGCACAGCCACAACTGACAGCTACACCCGACAGCTACACCCGACAGCCACGCCTGACGCCACGACTAGGCGCTCAGCAGCTTCTCGTACGCCACCCGCAGCCCGTCGACCGCATCCCTGTCGGCGGGCTGCAGTGGTGCGCGGACCGGGCCGCCGCCGGGGAGGCCGACCTCGCTGAGCAGCGCCTTCGCCGTCACCGCGCCCGGGAGGCCCGCGTTCATCATCAGATCGGTGAGCGGGACGGTGCGTCGCTGGAGGCGGGCCGCCTCCGACGTCTCACCCTTGTCGTAGGCGTCGACGATCGCCCGGAACGCGGCGGGGACGACGTTCGCGACCGTCGAGACGTAGCCGGTGCCGCCGAGGGCGTACAGCGCGAGGACGTACTCGTCGCAGCCGGTGTAGTAGGCGAGATCCGTCGTGGCCATGACCTTCTGGGTGGAGAGGAGGTCGTAGGCGCAGTCCTTCACGGCGACGACGCGCGGGTGCTCCGCGAGGCGCAGGAGGGTGTCCGGCTCGATCCGGGTGCCGGTGCGGGCCGGGATGTCGTACAGCATCACCGGGAGGTCCGTCGCGTCCGCGAGAGCGCGGAAGTGGGCCTCGACCGCGGCCTGGGGCGGGCGGCTGTAGTACGGGGGCGTCGCCAACAGCCCGTCGGCGCCCGCCCGTTCGGCCTCGCGGGCCAGGCGCAGGGTGTGGCGGGTGTCCGCCGTGCTGACGCCGGTGAGGACGCTCGCCCGGCCGTCGACCGCCTCGCGCACCGCCCGGACGAGATCCGCCTTCTCCGCGTCCGTCGTCGTCGGGGACTCGCCGCTCGTGCCGGACAGGACGAGGCCCTCGCAGCCCTCGGTGACCAGGCGGTCGGCCAGCTTCCGGGCGGCGTTCAGGTCCAGCGCTCCGGCCGGGGTGAAGGGCGTGACCATGGCGCACAGGGCGCGGCCGAAGGGCGGAGTGTCGCTCGTGTCGCTCATGGAGGCAGTGTCGGCCGCACCCATCGTGAAGCTCCACTTAAATCTGCTACGAGGTCGAGCGGAGCGGTGCTGAAAGGTGGCTGCGTGACCGGGGAAGCGAACGGCTCGTTCCGGTCTTTCTGGGCGATTCCGCCTGCGCCACCATGGGACGGACCGCAGGCCGTTCAGGGGAGGCACCAATGAGGCTCGGCAAAGCACTCGCCACCGGGATCGCCGAAGAAGCCCCGCAGGAGACGGAGGCCGCCCGTACGGATCGGGAGCCGGTCGACGCCGTTGTGGAGCCGCTGCCCGAACCCGTCGAGGCCCCGGCCGTCCGATGAGGGCGCGGCTCCCCGAGGAACGTCCTGCGGAGCCGCCCACCGGGTACAAGATCGCGCACCCCGTGCTCGACGCGGACGGCGGGCGCGCCGGATTCCTCGGGGTCTCCCTCGGTGCGGCGGCGCCGTACCGCGTGCTCGACGAGGCGCGCTGCGTCTACGGGCGCCGGCACCGCGCCCCGCACCGGCGCTGCGACTGCGGGTTCCACTGCGTGTACGAGCGCCGCACGGCGGAGGGGCTGCTGGTGCACGCCGAGCACCGTAGGGCCGTGTTGCTGGAGGTCGCCGTCCTCGGGGCCTACATCCGGTTCGAGCGCGGCTTCCGGTACGCGCGCCAGCGGGTGCGGGTCGCCACCGTCGGGCCGTGCCCGTGCGGTGCCACAGCCTCCGTCCTCGCCGACGCCGGCTGGGGGCGGGACGGGCGGAGGGTCCTCGAAGCGGCCTGTGCCGGGTGTGTCGGCGGGCGGCGGCGGTGGACCCTCGACGCGTTCGCGCGGCTCGGCGGGGAAGGGCTCGCCGTGTGCGCCGCGCCCGGCACCGAGGCCGTGGGTCCCCCGGCGGCCGGGGTACCGGAACTGGCCGCCGAGGCCGCCCTGTTGCAGGCCCGGCTCGACTGGTTCCAGAACCAGTTGGCCCGCCTCGGCCGCGTGATCGGCGGCAGGGACGGGCCCTCAGGCGTCAGCGATTAGGGGCGGACGCGCAGGATCTGCGGGTCGTGGTCGCTGATCTGGTCGTGGAACTCGCTGTTGATGTGCACGCTGTCGTACCGGAAGGCGCCCTTCTTCCGGATCGACGGGCTGACCAGGATCTGGTCGAGGACCTGGCTGTTGCCCTGGTAGTCGTACGTGTACCGCTCGTCGCGCGGCAGCGACTTGATCGCCGACCAGAGCGCTCCGCCGTCCTCCAGGCGCTGCGTGGTGCCGGAGAACTCGAAGTCGTTGATGTCGCCGAGCGCGATGACGTCGGCGTTGCGCTGGACCTTGAGGACGTCCTTCACGAACGCGTTCACGGACTCCGCCTGCGCGTGGCGCTGCGTCTCCGAGCTGCGGACCGGCGGCTGGAACTGTGCGGTCAGAGGCTGGTCGCCGCCCTTCGACGCGAAGTGGTTGGCGATGACGATGACCGGCTTGCCGCGGAAGGTGAACTCGCCGGCGAGCGGCTTGCGGCTGTTCTTCCACGCCTCGTTCGCGGGGTCGATACGGCCGGGCGACGCGGTGAGCGCGGCCTTGCCGTGGCTGCGGACGACGCCGACGGGCGTGGTGGCGTCGCCGCCCGCGCGGTCCGTGAACGCCACGCGCTCCGGGTTGAAGAGGAAGACCTGGCGTATGTTGCCGCCGGGCTCGCCGCCGTCCTGCTTGTCGACCGGGTCGATCGAGCGCCAGTCGTAGCGGGGGCCGCCCGCCGCGACGATCGCGTCGATCAGCTTGTTCACCGTGACGTCGGCGGCGACCGTGCCGTCGTCCTTCGCGCCGTTGTCGTCCTGGATCTCTTCCAGGGAGACGATGTCGGGCGACTTCAGATTCGTCACGATCGCCGCCGCGTGCTCCTCGAAGGTGGCGTCGGCCGGGTCGAGGTTCTCGACGTTGTACGTCGCCACCGCCAGCTCGCCCGACGCCTGGGCCCGGGTTGTCTCACGCTGGAGACCGCCCTGCCTCAGCGTGCCCATCTCCCGCGCGACCAGCGTGTATCCGCCGTACTGGTTGAAGTCGAGCGGGCCCTCGGTGGTGCCCGACAGGACGTCGCCGACGTTCGCCACGGGGAAGTCGGCGACCGCGCCGAGCGACTGGATCTGCAGGCGGCCGGTGTTCTGCGAGGTGTACGAGCCGTAGCGGGCGCCGCCGCGCTCGGTCGTGTTCTCACGGGGCTTCACCGTGACCCACAGCTCCGCGTACGGGTCGGAGGCGGTGACGACGCGGGACGACCCGATCCGGACGTTCTGGCCCTCCAGGGACTCGTAGTGGTCGAGGGCGTACTTCTTCGGGCGCAGGGTCAGAGCGTTGACCGAGCCGTTCGCCGCCGGGTCGCCGGCCGGGGTGTACGCGGCCGGGACCGACTTCGCGCTGATCGTCGTCACGGGCACCGCGTTGCCGGACGAGTCCACGGTCACCGTCGGCTTCGTGATCTCGGTGAGCGACTGGTTGCCGGACGAGGCGCCGCCGGGCACGTACTCGGTCACCGTGCCCGAGACCGTCACCGCGTCGCCCGTCCGCACGGTCGGCGTGGAGCTGGTGAAGACGAAGACGCCCTCGCTGGTGGCCGGGTCGTTGTCGGGCTTCGTGTCCTGGAACCAGAAGCCGCGGGACGAGCCGTACGTTCTGACCCCGGTCACCACACCGGTCACGCCCGTCACCTGCTGGCCGGCGAGCGGGGATATCCGGGTGGTGCCCTGGATGTCGTGGATGGCGGCGGTCGTGGCCGCGTCCGCCGGGCCCGCGGTGACCACGGCGTACGACGCGCAGCAGGCGGTCGTCACGGCGAGGGCGGCGAGGCGGGAGCGGGAGAACACAGAGAGCAGGGGGTACGCGGTCTTGCTCGGCAAGGGGATCCCTCCGGGGACGTGCGAGTGGCGAGCGCCGGGACGAGGGTGGCTGGATACAGCCGGGACGACGGTGGCCGCACGCGGTCCGGGACGACAATGACCTCATGCGGCTTTCTACGCGCGTCAATCTCTTTCCTGCGCCCGGCAGTTGTCAAGGTTCCGCGGATGGATAGGGGGCGGCCGGAATCTGACGAGTACATGAACCCGACAGCAAAGGGTCAAATCCGTCTAGGCTGAGCGGTCGCACCGTACGCCTCCAAGGAGAACCAACCGATGTCAGACAGCTCCCCCCTGCCGCCGGTCCGGCTGCCCGCCGAAGCGGAGCTGGCGCGGGACGCCCTCGCCACCCCCCTGCTCTCCCGCGCCGTGCGGCTCGCCCGCTGGGCCGGGCCCGGCACGCGCGTCGGCGCGGGCGGCGAACTCGTCGAGGAGCAGCTGCCCGCCGCCGCGGCCGAGCTGGGGCTCGGCGACGACGAGGAGGGGATCGCGTACGCGAGCGAGGCGTGGAACGCCGCCGTCGACACAGGGCTCGTCGAGGTCGTCGACGAGGAGGAGGGCACCGTCACCGCCGGCGAGGAGCTGGCGACGCTCGCCTCCGGCGGGCCGTCCGACGTGCTCGCGCTGTGGCTCGGGGCGCTCGACACGGTGCTCGCCGACGCGAGCGTGCCCGACCTCGACGACATCATGGGCGCCCTGGAGGAGGGCGGCGGCGAGATCGACTTCTCGCAGCTCGACTGGGACCCCGAGGCGGAGGCCGAGTTCCTGGAGGGCGTGCTCGGCAATCTGTATCTGCTGACCGTCTCCGAGGGCGCCGGGGACGGGCCCGTGCCGCTGCCCGCGCTCGCCGCGTCGATGATCGTCCCCGACGACATGGGGGAGCCCACCGACGACGTCCTTGAGCAGGTGTCGGACGCGATGATGCGCCTCGACGACCAGTTCCGGCTGCTCGAACCGGTCGGGCTCGTGGAGTTCCAGCCGGTCGACGAGGCGCTGATGGCGGAGGTCGACGCGGACGAGCCGGTGGCCGAGCCGGTCGACGAAGCGGACGTCGCCCGGTACGGCATGGTGCGGCTCACTCCGCTCGGCCTGTACGGCATTCGCTCCCGGATGCTGGAGGCGGGTGTCGCGGCGCCCGCCGTCGGCGACCTCGTCGGCAAGGGGGCCGACACGCTCCTCGACAGCACGTCGGCGTTCCCGCAGGCCGCCGCGCAGGCCGAGATCGAGCAGTGGCTCGCCCGGCGCGAACCGCTCGGCGCGGCGGGGGAGCTGCTCGCGGCCGCGCGCGGTGCCGACCAGGGTGCGCCCCTTCGCCGGCTCCGCTGCCAGCAGGCCCTGTCCCTCGTCGGCACCGAGGCCGAGCCCGCGCTCCGCGAGGTCCTCGACGACGCCGAACTGGGCGGCCTCGCCCGGGTCTGGCTCGCCGAGCACGGCGCGACGGACGTGCCCCCGCCCTCCGAGGCCCTCGTCTTCTGGCTGACCATCGACACGATCGCCGCGCAGCTCTCCCTGGAGGGCAACTCCGACGAACTCCAGTCCCTGGTCGAGGGCCTCGCCGCACAGCACAGCGGCTTCTTCTCGACGGCCTGGCGCGTCGACCACCCCTCCACGGCAGAGGTCCTGGAGGCCATGGGCCGCCTCCACCCGGACAAGAAGGTGGCGAAGGAAGCGCGCAAAGCCGCCTTCAAGGCGAGGTCGGCGTCCGCCGGTTGACCGGGCCCTGAGCTCAGCCCCCCTGGGGGGCGCGGGGAACTGCGCGACCAGCCACGACGAAGGCCGCGGACGCGTCTGCCGTGCGAGGTGTTACGGCGCGTGCGGCCCGTACGTGGCTGGTCGCGCAGTTCCCCGCGCCCCTGGCGGGGCACAGCTCGCCCTGGGTTCACCTGCACGCCGACGCGTCTGCCCTCACGCGTGCGTGCGCGACCGCCGGCCTCGTCGTGGCTGGTCGCGCAGTTCCCCGCGCCCCTGGCGGGGCCGGTGAGGGCCTGCACAGACCCTCACCGGCCCGCCCGACACCCGCTAGCAGAGATAGCGCGTCGTGTGCTTGAAGCTCGACGTCGCCCCGTCGAACCCGTACGTCCCCCGGTACGCCGGAGGGTTCTGGTACTCCCCGACCACGGTGATCGTGTTGGCGCAGGAGCCCTGCCCGGTGCGCTTCGCGTCGAGCCGGATCGTGTCACCGATGAAGCCACCGGTGATGTCCCACGGGGCCCCGCAGATGCCGGAGGTGATCTGACCGCCGGTCACCACGTAGGGGTGCGTGTTCGGGTCGATCTTCGCGGTGACGGCGAAGGTGACGGCACCGTTGTTGAGCTCCAGCTTGCAGTCGACCGACACGGCCTCCGCGGACACGTCCTGCTGCGCGGCGAACGCCTCGTCGCGCGTCTTGACCTCCGCGCCCTGCGGATTGTGGAAGCGGTGCTCGCCGCGGGTCTGGCCCTTCTGCTTGCGTGCCTGAGTGGTCATGGACCGGCCTCCTTTCGGGGGTGTGGTGGTCAGGCGAGCAGTTCGGAGATCTCGACGCGCAGCAGCGCGCGTACGTTCTCGATGTGGTTGGCGATGGTGACCTGCGACGAGCCGGCGTAGAGCAGACCGACGGCCACGTTGTCGAGGGAGGTCACCAGCGAACCGGAGTCGCCGCCCGCCGACATGTTCGTGGTCATGACCTGGTCCTTGAACCGGGCCGTGCCGGCCGTGCCGTAGCTGACGTCCACCGTCGCGTCGGTCGCGATGATGCGGCCGAAGGAGATGTTCGTCGTGCGGCCGGACTTCTTGACGAGGTCGCCGACCGAGACGTTCGCCTTGCGGCGCCAGGCGCGCGGCGCTCCGCTGAAGTACTGCTCGCGGGTCGCGTCCTGGAACTGGACCTCGCCGAGCGCGCAGTCGACCACGTTGTTCTGCTGGTCGAGCGGGGTCTGCGGGGCGAACTGGATGGTGATGAACCGGGACAGGGTCGCGATCCGGTCGGCGGGGTTCGTGCCGCCGTCGAAGGTGCCCGGCTGCACGATGGCGCTGCCGAGCTGAGCCCGGTTGGAGTCGGCGAGGACGTGGTTGTTGGAGAGGATGTAGAACTTGGACGGGGTGCCGAGCCCGGCGCCGGGCGGGTCGACGGTGGCGCCCGGCAGGAAGTCGTAGACGACGCTGCCGAGGGTGCCCGCGGTGACGGTCACGTTGCCGACGGAGAACCCCGAGGGGGCGGGCCGCATGCGGCGGACGAGGAGCTGCGGCTCGTACGTCGCCATGGAGCCGTACTCCTCGTGCAGCGCCGGCCCGTACTGGCCGAACTGCTGGGAGGCGCCGCCGTCGGGCCCGTAGGAGAAGGGCTCCTCGGAGCGGGCGCCTGACGGCCTCGACTGGCGCCGCTGGGCGGAGATCTGACCGACGGCCACGATGTCGGTGGGGGTGCCGTCGTCCATCTGGCGCGGGATCACGTCGCGCTCGGGCAGCAGCGACTCGGGCACCTTCTGGGTCACGAAGACGAGGACGGCCGGTTCACCCGTCGGCCTGCCGTCGATCCATTTCACGCCGTGGCCGAAGCCGACGACGTTGGCGAGCGGCGCCTCGCGCCGCAGGAAGTCACTGGTCGCCTGCTGGCGGGAGCTGTCGCTGAGCTGACCGCCGGCGGGTCCTCGCATCAATTCGGGCTGGCTCACGCCAGACCACCTCTTCCCCTGACTTTTGCCTGAGTACGTGGTCCCTACGGCTCGTCGCCCTCTGCGTCCTGGGCGTCGAGCCCGCCGACCGCGAGCACGCGGACCGGCACGCCTTCGAGCTCATCGGGGATCACGTCGTGCGCACGGAGCCGGTCGCGGGGCACTTTCCGGACGACGAAGACGACGATGACGTCCGCGCCCGAGTGCTCGTCCTTCCCGGTGGCGACCCCATTGACATTGGCCAGCTGCAGCAGCCGGTCGGCATGGAGGTCGCGTGCCTGGCGTGCGTCCACTCGGCTCGCCACCCCCTAGACGGGTGATGCGGTGATGCGGTGATGCAGGTAGGGCCTGTCTATTGCCGTTCGGGAAAGGGGTCAAGGCGTTCCGCGTGAAATCTTCGCTTCTCTCCCGAAGTGCTCCTGTTGACCTTCTTTACGAAGATTCTTCCTACGCCCCGGACGTTCACGGAAGTCGGCGAAGCGGGCCCCGGGACGTAGCGCCGCGTTCAACCTCCGTTCAGACGCGGACGGGAACGTGTGGCCGGAAACAGGGTCCGTGACCCCACCCGGCCCCGCCCCCGTTCACCGTCAGCAGGAGACAGTCACATGTCACTCACTCGCAGGGACTTCGCCGTACGCTCGGCGGCCACCGGCGCGGGCGTCGCCCTGGCCGGGTCCGTCGGCGCGCTCGCCACGGCGCCCGGCGCGCTCGCCGCCACGGACGACGCCGACGACGCCGCGCTCGCCGGCAAGGGCCACGGCCACGACCATGGCCACCACGGCGCCGGGTACGGTCCGCTGCGCTCCGACCCCAAGGGCATCCTCGCGCTGCCCGCCGGGTTCTCGTACAAGATCGTCACCTACTGCGGGAAGACGAAGCTGGAGTCCGGCGAGTTCACGCCGTCCAACCACGACGGCACCGCCGCCTTCGAGGGCCCGCGCGGCGCCACCCTCCTCGTCAACAACCACGAGCTGGCGGGCGCCCGCGCGAGCTGGCCGCACCCGGTGCCGCTCACCGACGGCCTGGTCTACGACCCGATGGCGGCCGGCGGCTGCACGGTCGTCGAGGTCCGCCGCGGCGGCGAGGTCGCCGAGTGGGTCGGCATCGCGGGCACCGCCACCAACTGCGCGGGCGGCTCCACCCCCTGGAACACCTGGCTGACCTGCGAGGAGACCGAGGACAAGGCCGGCAAGAACGGTTTCACCAAGGACCACGGCTACGTCTTCGAGGTCGACCCGGCCGACCGCCGCGCCAACCGCTCCCCGAAGCCCGTCAAGGCGTTCGGCCGCTACGCGCACGAGGCGGTCGTCATCGACCCCAAGCGCGGCCACGCGTACCTGACCGAGGACGCCTCGGGCCCCAACGGCCTGCTCTACCGCTGGGTGCCGCCGCACGGCTTCCACCACGGCCGCGGCAAGCTCCGTACGCTCGCCGACGACGCGGGCGTCCTCCAGGCGTTCAAGTGCTTCGACTCCGGCGGCCGGTTCGTCGACGACCTGTCGCGTGCCACGAAGACCGGCACGGTCTACGGCGTCGACTGGGTGGACGTGCCCGACCGTGACGCCAAGACAGTCTCGACCCGCAAGCAGTTCAAGGACGGCGAGATCACCCGCGCCCGCAAGCTGGAGGGCATGTGGTGGGCGGACGGCGGCGCCTACGTCGTCGCCTCGTTCGCCCGTGACGAGAGCCCCGTCGCCCACGACGGCCAGGTCTGGTTCTACGACCCGAAGCGCCGCACGATCACGCTGAAGGTGCTGCTCGGCGTCAACCCGGACCCGTCCGTCGACGGGGCCTTCGACGGCCCGGACAACATCACCGTCTCCCCGTACGGCGGTCTGGTCATCGCCGAGGACGGCGAGGGCGTCCAGCACCTGTTCGGCGCGACCGAGCGCGGCAACACGTACCCGATCGCGCGCAACGAGCTGAACATCGGCTCCGCGGAGGACCCGGAGTACAGCGAGTTCACCGGCGTCACGTTCTCGCCCGACGGGCGCACCCTGTACGCCAACATCCAGACGCCGGGCATCATGCTGGCGATCACCGGTCCCTGGAAGCGCCAGCGCTGATCCGGGGACGGGCTCTCGGCCCAGTCGGCCCAGTCCCTCGGTCCGGTCCCTCAGCCCAGTGGGTCCACCGGAGGCGCCTCCCGTTCCGAGGCGATCCGGTGGACCCTTCGCCGTACCGCGAACCAGCCGCCCACGAGCGCGAGCGCGATCGGGACGAGCAGCAGGATGGTGTCGCGGCCCGGGCCGTCCGTGTCGAACCACATCATCACGAGCACCGCGAGCAGGAACGCGATCGTCACCAGCTCGGTCCACGGCGAGCCCCACAGCCGGAACGCGGGCCGCCGCACGAGCCCCTGCCTCGCGCGGCGCACGAACACCAGATGGCAGAGCATGATCATGCACCAGGTGGAGATGACGCCGAGCGAGGCCACGTTGGTGACGATCCCGAACGCGTCTTCGGGCAGCCATGCGTTGAGCGCGACGCCGAACAAGGCCACCGTCGACGTCAGCAGGATGCCCGCGTACGGGACGTGGCTGCGGCTCATCCGCGCGGTGAAGGACGGCGCGGAACCGGCCATCGCCATCGAGCGCAGGATGCGCCCCGTCGTGTAGAGGCCCGAATTGAGGGACGACATCGCGGCCGTGAGCACGACCAGGTTCATGATGCCGCCCGCCGCCGGGACGCCGATCTTCGACAGGACCGTCACGAACGGGCTCTCGCCCGCCGAGTACGCCGTCCACGGCAGCAGCAGCGTCAGCATGACGACCGAGCCGACGTAGAAGATGGCCACGCGCCACATGATCGAGTTCACCGCCTTCGGCACGATCGTCTCCGGATCGGCGGTCTCGCCCGCCGTCACGCCGACCATCTCGACCGCCGAGTACGCGAAGATCACCGTCTGCGTGATGAGGATGACGGGCAGCACGCCCATCGGGAACCATCCGCCGTTGTCACTGATCAGCGAGAGCCCCGCCGCATGGCTCTCGATCTCCTGGCGCGACGCCAGGAAGAAGATTCCGATCAGCAGGAACACCACGATCGCGGCGACCTTGACGATGGCGAACCAGAACTCCATCTCGCCGAAGCTCTTGACCGAGATCAGGTTCACCGTGAGCACGATGGCGAGGGCGATCGCCGCGAGCACCCACTGCGGTACGGAGGTGAACATCGACCAGTAGTGCACGTAGAGCGCGATGGCCGTGATGTCGGCCATGCCGGTGGTCGACCAGTTCAGGACGTACATCCAGCCCGCGATGTACGCGCCCTGCTCGCCCAGGAACTCGCGCGCGTAGCTGACGAACGAGCCCGATGACGGCCGGTGCACGACCATCTCGCCGAGCGCCCGGACGACGCAGAACGCGAAGACGCCGCTCACCGCGTAGGCGAAGGCCAGCGCGGGGCCGGCCTTGGCGAGGTTGCCGCCCGCGCCGAGGAAGAGCCCCGTGCCGATCGCGCCGCCGATCGCGATCATGCTGATGTGCCGGGGTTTCAGGGCCTTGCTGTAGCCGAGGTCGCCCGCGTCGGCGACGCCCTCGGCGGCCGTGGGATCGTCCGGCAAATGTCCTGGGTCGGAGTCTTTGTGCAGGTTCACGCCGGGAACTCTCGCATTGTGCGGCGCCGATCGGTGGCTTACGCAACCGGTCCCGTGCCGTGTCGTCCGTATCGTCCGTACGGGGGAGGGTGCGCTCCGTACGGGGGAGGGGCCGGGCAAAAAGACCTTCGGTAAGGGAACGGTAAAGCGGAGTCGCTCGTTATCCCCGGCATGACAGCAATGACCCCAGGTTCGAACATCCCGCTCACGGCGCAGCGTGTGGCGGTGGACGTCTCGGCCCCCGTGCGGCTCGACGTGTCGGGCCTGCTGCTCACCGCCGACGGCAAGGTGCGCTCGGACGACGACTTCATCTTCTACAACCAGCCCGCGGGCCCCGGTGTCACGTACACGTCGGGCGGCGGCGCGAGCCCCGACTCGATCACGGTCGACACGGCCGCCGTCCCGCCCGGCATCGAGAAGATCGTCGTCACCGCGAGCCCCGACGCCGCGGGCCAGACGTTCCAGGGCGTCGAGCCGACCGCCACGATCCGCAGTGCGGACGACGGCTCGGTCCTGGCCACGTTCACGCCGCCGCAGCTCGGCACGGAGACGGCCCTCGTCGTCATGGAGGTCTATCTGCGCAACGGGGCGTGGAAGGCCCGGGCCGTCGGCCAGGGCTACGCCAACGGCCTGGCCGGGATCGCCACCGACTTCGGGGTCTCGGTCGAGGAGCCCGCGGCACCCGCCGCGCCGCCTGCTGCCGCGCCCGTCACGCCCGCGCCCGCCGCCCCGCCCGTCGCGGCCCCCGCCGCCAGTCCGGCCGCCGCCATGCCCGCGCCGACCACCCCGCCGGTCGACCCGCGCATCGCGCCGCCCCCGCCGCCCGCCGCGGCCCCGGCCGCGCCCGCGCCCGGCTCGGGAAAGATCAACCTCGACAAGGGCCGTGTCTCCCTCCAGAAGAACCAGACGGTGTCCCTGGTCAAGGGCGGCAAGCCGCTCCTCAGCCAGGTCAAGATGGGCCTCGGCTGGGAGCCCGCGTTCCGCGGCAAGGACATCGACCTGGACGCGTCGGTCATCGCGTACGGGCCGCAGCGCAACCACGTCGACAGCTGTTACTTCGGCAAGCTGTCGATCGTGAACGGCGCGATCAAGCACTCCGGCGACAACCTCACGGGCGAGGGCGCGGGCGACGACGAGGTGATCGTCGTCGACCTGGGCCGGCTGCCGCAGGAGGTCACGGGCCTGGTCTTCACGGTGAACTCGTTCACGGGCCAGAAGTTCACCGACGTCGCCAAGGCGTACTGCCGTCTGCTCGACGCGGCGAGCGGCGAGGAGCTGGTCCGCTTCGACCTGACGAACGCGGAGGCGCAGACCGGCGTCATGATGGCGAAGCTCATCAAGCAGTTCTCCGGCGAGTGGGAGATGACCGCGATGGGCGACTTCGTGAAGTCGCGCACCGTGCGCGGCATGGTGAAGCCGGCGGCCCAGGCGCTCTGAGGCTCCTCGGACCGGTTACCGCTGGTTGCGCGGGTGGTCGCGGGCCTGCCGCTCGTTGCCCCTGCGGTAGTTGCCGGTCCAGCGGGCCATGACCAGCTGCTCGTCGCCGGACGTGACCTCGGCGATGAACCGCTCGGCCCGCGCGCCACGCAGCACGCCCGCGTCGCGCCCGGAGTGGGTGATCGTGACGCTGCCGTCGGCGCGTTCGGTGTACGTGAATCCGTGAGGTCTCGGCACGGTCGGGAGAGTAGCCCGGCCGTGCCGGGACCGGACACCGGATTTACGGCACGCCCACCGGCTACGGCACGACGACGATCTTGCGGCCCACCCCGGACGCGAACTGGTCGAGCGCCTGCGGGTACTGGTCGAGCGGCAGCCGGTCGCTGATGAAGACCTCCGGGTCGAGGACCCCGCCCGCGAACAGCTCGGCGGCCCGCTCGTAGCTGTGCAGGACGGCCATCGAGCCGGTGATGGTGATCTCCTGGTTGTAGATCCGGTACGGGTCGATCTCCACCCGGGTCGCGTAGTCCGCGACGCCGAACTGGAGGAACGTGCCGGCCTTGGCGACGCGGCCGAGGCCGTCCTGGATCGCCGCCGCGTTGCCCGTCGCGTCGATCACCACGTCCCAGCCTTCCGGCCGGTCCAGCTCGTCCGGGTTCGCGGCGGAGGCCGAGACACCGAGCTGCTTGGCGGTGGCGAGCCGCTCCGGGTTCAGGTCGACGACGTCGACGCTCGCGGCGCCGGTCCGCTTGGCCAGCTCCAGCATCATCAGCCCCATGGTCCCGGACCCGTAGATCAGCACGTGCGAGGCGAGGCGGGAGCGGAGCACGTCGTAGCCGCGCACCGCGCAGGACAGCGGTTCGATGAGGGCCGCGTCCTGGGTGCGTACGTGGTCGGGGAGGCGGACGCAGTTGGCGACGGGGGCCAGCGCGTACTGTGCCGCGCCGCCCGCCGTGGTCACGCCGATGGCGGCCCAGCGCTCGCAGAGGTTGCCGCGTCCGGCGCGGCAGAAGCGGCACTCGTGGCAGTGCAGCGAGGGGTCGACCGCGACCCGGTCGCCGACCCGCACCTCGGTGACGGCGCTGCCGACCTCGGCCACCGTGCCCGCGAACTCGTGGCCCGGCACGACCGGCAGCGTAGGGGCGAACTCGCCCTGCCGGATGTGCAGATCGGTTCCGCACAGGCCGCAGGCCGCCACCTCCACGACGACGTCCCGGGGCCCCGGTGTGGGGTCCGGCACCTCGCCGACGACGACCTTGCCCACCGACTCGACGATCGCGGCCTTCATTTCACAGCTCCCAACGACAGGCCCTGGACCAGCTTGTCCTGGGCGGCGAACCCCGCGGCGAGCACCGGCAGGGAGATGACGAGCGACGCGGCGCACACCTTCGCCAGGAACAGGCCCTGGCTGGTGATGAAGCCGGTCAGGAAGACGGGGGCGGTCTCGGCGACGACGCCGGTCAGCACCCGTGCGAAGAGGAGTTCGTTCCAGCTGAAGATGAAGCAGATCAGCGCGGTCGCCGCGATGCCGGGCAGTGCGATCGGGGCCACCACCCGGGTCAGGACGGTGGGCAGCCGCGCGCCGTCGATCTGCGCGGCCTCGATGACCGCGACCGGCACCTCCGAGAGGAACGAGTGCATCATCCACACCGCGATCGGCAGGTTCATCGAGGTGTAGAGGATGACGAGCAGCCAGATGTTGTCGAGGAAGTCGGTGTTCTTCGCGAAGAGGTAGAGCGGAAGCAGCCCCGCGACGACGGGCAGCATCTTGGTCGAGAGGAAGAAGAAGAGCACGTCCGTCCACTTCTTCACCGGCCGGATCGACAGCGCGTACGCCGCCGGCAGGGCCAGGAGCAGGACGAAGAGCGTCGAGGCGAGCGAGGCGACCGTCGAGTTGATCAGCGCGGGCCAGGGGCTGGCGCCGCCGCCCGCGCCGAAGAACTCGCGGTAGCCGTCGAGGGTGAGCGAGGCCGCGAAGGACGGCGGGTTGGTCGCCGCGTCCTCCTCCGAGTGGAAGGAGGTGAGCACCATCCACGCGATGGGCAGGAAGAAGACGATGCCGAGCAGCCAGGCGACGAGACCGAGGCCCTTGCTCCTGAAGAAGCCCTTGCCGGGGCGGGGGCTGGGGCTGTTGCTGATGCCGGTGGAGGTCATCCGCGTGACACCTCCTCGCGGAACAGGGACGACACGACGCGCAGCGCGAACGTCGCGATGATGATCGAACCGATGACGACCAGGACGCCGGCGGCCGAGGCGAGGCCGTTCTCGTGGGCCTGGTAGAAGCTCTGGTAGACGGTGTAGGGCAGGTTGGCGGTGCCGAGGCCGCCGGAGGTGAGCGTGAAGACGGCGTCGAAGTTCTGCACGATGTAGATCGAACCGAGCAGGGCGCCGAGCTCCAGGTAGCGACGCAGGTGCGGCAGCGTCATGTGGCGGAAGATCTGCCACGGGCTCGCGCCGTCCATCCGGGCCGCTTCCAGGAGTTCGGGGGAGCGCGACTGCAGGCCCGCGAGCAGGATCAGCATCATGAACGGGGTCCACTGCCAGATCAGCGCCATCTCCACCGCGATCAGCGGGGTGTTGGAGATCCAGTCCGGCTGCGGCCCGCCGACGTAGTGAAGCAGGCCGTTGAGGAGCCCGTACTCGGGGTTGTAGAGCACGTGCTTCCAGAGCAGCGCGGCCGCCACGGGCACGACGAGGAACGGCGCGATGAGCAGCGTACGGACGAGGCCGCGCCCCCGGAACCTACGGTCCAGGAGCAGGGCGAGACCGAGCCCGACGACCAGACTCACGATGACGACGGTGACGGTCAAAACGATGGTCGTCAGGACGGATTTGCGCAGGTCGGGGTCGGAGAGAACCTCGGAGTAGTTCCCGAACCAGGTGAACTCGCGGGCGTCCGGGTAGAGCGCGTTCCAGTCGAAGAGGGAGATCACCAGCGTGGCCACGAACGGCAGCTGGGTCACGACGATCATGAAGATGAGGGCGGGCAGGAGGGGTGCGCGGGTGGCCCAGGCGCGGAGTCTGTTGGGCGCGTCGGGGCGGGCGTCGGGTATCCGGGTACGGGCGGCGGGGGCCGCGGGCACCGGCGGCGTCGTCGATGTGCTGGTCATCGGCCCTCGTACTCCTTCGCGATCTCGGCGGCGAGGTCCTGGGACTTGTTCAGGGCCGAGTCGACGGACTGGCGCCCGGCGATGGCCGCGCTGATCTCCTGCGAGACCTTGGTGCCGAGGTCGGTGAACTCGGGGATGCCGACGAACTGGATGCCGGGCGCGGGCCGCTTCTGCACGCCGGGGTCGCGCGGGCGGGCGCCCTCGATGGCGGTGCGGGTCACGTCGACGAAGGCTGCGGCTTCGCGCCGGTACTCCGGGATCTCGTACGTCGAGGCGCGCTTGCCGGCCGGGACGTCGGACCAGCCGACCTTCTCGCCGACGAGCTTCTCGTACTCCTTGCCGGACGCCCAGGAGATGAACTTCCAGGCGTTGTCGGGGTTGTGGGACGCCTTCTGCAGGCCCCACGCCCAGGTGTAGAGCCAGCCGCTGCCCTCCGTCTTCACGACGGGCGCGGGCACGTACCCGATCTTGCCCTTGACCGGGGAGTTGGCGGACTCCAGCGAGCCCGCGGCGGAGGTCGCGTCGTACCACATGGCGGTCTTGGACTGGGTGAGGTTGTTGAGACATTCGGCGAACCCGGCCTGGGCGGCGCCCGACTCACCGTGCTCGCGCACGAGGTCCACGTAGAACTTCGTGGCGTCCTTGAAGCCCTTGTCGTCCAGGCGCGCGGTCCAGTCGTTGTCGAACCAGGTGCCGCCGAAGGTGTTGACGACGGTCGTCAGCGGCGCCATCAGCTCGCCCCAGCCGGGCAGGCCGCGCAGGCAGATGCCCTTCATGCCGGACTGGGCGCCGTCGGCCTCGGCGGCGAGATCGGCGACCTGCTGCCAGGTCGGACGCGCGGGCATCTTCAGCCCCTTCTCGGCGAAGACGTCCTTGCGGTACATGAGGAAGGACGACTCGCCGTAGAAGGGCTCGCCGTAGAGCTTGCCGTCGTCGCCGGTGAGCGACTCGCGCATCGGCTCCAGGATGTCCTGCTGGTCGAAGCCGGTGTCCTTCTTCACGTACGGGTCGAGATCGTGCAGCCAGCCGTTGCGGGCGTAGATGGGGATCTCGTAGTTGCTGAGCGTCGCCACGTCGTACTGGCCCGCCTGGTTGGCGAAGTCCTGGCTGATCTTGTCGCGGACGTCGTTCTCGGGCAGCACGGTGAAGTTGACCTTGATGCCGGTCTCGCGCGTGAAGTAGCGGGAGGTCAGCTTCTGCAACTGGGTCATCTGCGGGTTGTTCACCATCAGTACGTTGATGGCGTCGCCGCCCGTACCGAGCCCGCCGGCGCCGGCCCAGCAGCCGGACAGGAGGGGGATGAGCAGCGTCCCTGCGGCGGCCGTGGCGAGCAGGGCGCCCGGCGGCCTCCGTCGGCTCTGGGTTCGCATGATTGCTCCTGGACTTATGTGGCGTGTGGGGATGAAGGGGATGAGGTTTCGGGCATGGGGGTGCCCGAGCGGTGGTGCGGCGTGTTCTTGCTCATGCGGGTCAGACGCGAATGACCTGCGGGCCCATCAGCGAGTACCGGTGTGCTTCGGACGTGGGGAGCTGGCTGCCGGTGACGATCGCTTCGAGGGCGCCGACCGGCGCGAAGCGGCAGAAGCTGACCGCGCCGAACTTGGTGTGCACGCCTGTGAAGACCGTGCGCCGGGCGGCCCGGATCGCCTGCGCCTTCACCTCGCTGACGGCGGGGTCGGGGGTGGTCAGGCCGTGGTCGCGGGAGATGCCGTTGGCGCCGATGTAGGCGAGGTCGATGACGAACCCGGCCAGCATCTTCGTCGTCCAGTGGTCGACGGTGGCGAGCGTGCCCGCGCGTACCCGGCCGCCGAGCAGCAGCACGGTGGTGTTGTCGGCCTCGGCGAGCGCGCCGGCGGTGGCGAGGGAGGCGGTGACGACGGTCAGCGGCCGGTCGCGGGGGAGCGCCTCGGCGATGAGCTGCGGGGTGAACCCCTCGTCGATGAAGACGGTCTCGGCGTCGCCGAGCAGGTCGGCGGCGGCCGAGGCGATCCGCCGCTTCTCCGGCACGTGCATGGTCGTACGGAAAGCGAGCGTCGTCTCGAACCCGGCGCTCTCCACCGGGTACGCCCCGCCGTGCGTGCGCCGGACCAGGCCGTGGTCCTCCAGAGCGCGCAGGTCGCGGCGGACGGTCTCCTTGGCGACACCCAGCTCGATCGCGAGTTCCGTGACGTCGACGGAGCCGGTGCGGCGCGCGGTGCGCACGATCTCCCGCTGGCGTTCCTCCGCGCTCATGCCGACCTGCCTCCCTGGCGCAGCTCCGTTGCCCGTTCGGGCCCGGAAGGGCCCGCACCGGAAGTTCTACCGGCGCCGGGCGGCGGTGACCAGGTCTGTTGCGGACAAGATGCTGCCCGTCTCGGCCCGTTCGGAAAGGGGGCTGTCCGGCGCGGACCTGCGGGGGAGCGGTGAGGCGTGTCTGTTCGGGCGCCCTGAATGCCCGAACAGGAGGGCGGACGGGCCCGTTCGGTGCCCGTGTCAATTTTCGGCGCCGTTCTCAGCGCTGTACGGACAACGGGTCGGTGGCCTGCACGCGCAGGGGCGGCCCGTCGTCGAGGCCCAGGACGACGGCGGTGCCCAGGGTCGCGCAGGGCTCCGTGTGCGTGCTGCGGACGGTGAGCCACGCACCCCAGACCCGTACGCGGTGTCCCACTAGGACCCGTACCGCAGCCACCTCGACTGCTTCCGGCTGGGCGGCGATGCCTGGTGATTTGAGCTGGGCCCATACGGTCTTGCCGTTTCCGGCGGTCCATACGTCAACGCCCCACTCGTGCGCGAGGGCGGTCACGAGCACGAGTCCTCGCCCGCCCGTCTCGTCGTCCCCGGGCGTCCTGACCTCGGGCAGCCCCAGCCCGCCGTCGCTCACCTCGATCCGTAGCAATCCGTCGGCATGGTTTCGGGCGATCCGGACGCCGACGAGTTGGTCGGGCGGGGCGTCGGCGCACAAAGCGTTGGTGACGAGTTCGCTCAGCACCACCTCGGCGGACTCCTGGTCCTCTGATGCGACCTGCCAGGTGGCGAGCGTGGAGAGGAGGAGAGCGCGGGCCCGAGGGACGCTGCGGCGAGAGCGGCTGAGGTGGAAGGTGACGTCGTTCGGCGTGGCCATACGGGCCTCCGGGGGGTTTGGGGACTGCGAAAGCCCTTTGGCGCGGCCGAAGTTGGCCACGCGGATACTCGGAGCTTGCCGGTGCAACAGTCGAATCTGCAACGTTGCCGAATAGCATCGCCGCAATGTTCCACCTTTCGAGTTAAACGCTGCGGGCGCGACTTCGCGCTCTGCTAGATGTGGGGGATGCCTGTGAAGAGCGCCGCCTCCAGTCCCTCGACCGTCCTCGGACGCCAACTTGGCGATGAGTTGCGCCGGTTGCGGGAGGCCGCAGGGCTGACCACGACGCAGGCGGCCGACGCACTCGACTGCACGAAAGGGAAGGTCAGCCGCATCGAGAACGGCAGGGTGGCCGTCCGGCTCCCGGATTTGACCGCGATGCTGTTTGCCTACGGCGCCTCGGACCCCGAGGTGCGTGACCGGCTGACCGCGCTGGCCCGGAAGGCCAATCGCCGGCGCAGACAGGGGTGGTGGAACGAATACGGCTCCGTACTCGCAGACACCTACCGTGACTACATCGCCTTGGAGGCGATGGCGGGCGTGATCCGCACCTTCCAGGCGCAGTTGATCCCCGGGCTGCTGCAGACCCCGGACTACATCCGCGCGGTGACGGTGGCATCCCGCCAGTGGAAGACAGCGGACGAGATCGAGAAGTTCGTCCAGGTGCGCCTCGCGCGCCAAGAACGGCTGAGCGGTGATGCTCCACTGCAGTTCTGGGCGGTTCTGTCCGAGGCGGTCCTGTTGCAGCA
This sequence comes from Streptomyces sp. NPDC016845, assembly GCF_044332585.1. NCBI lineage: Bacteria > Bacillati > Actinomycetota > Actinomycetes > Kitasatosporales > Streptomycetaceae > Streptomyces > Streptomyces sp. NPDC016845. The sequence goes on from NZ_JBIRPI010000002.1 coordinate 819,112, forward strand.
GGTCGGAGGGGCGGCGGTGACCGCAGCACAGTCGGACCATCTACTGGCAGCGTCGGAGCGGCCCAACGTGACCGTCCAGGTCCTGCCGTTCTCGCGCGGGGCACATGCAAGTATGTTCGGGCCGTACGTGGTACTGGGCTTCCCGGAGGAGGCGGCGCTCGACGTGGTGCTGACGGACAACCCGACCGGTTCCGTCTGGCTGGAGCGTGAGGCCGAGGTCTCCCGCTACCGGGAACTGTTCGATGCCGCGCGTACGTCGGCGCTCTCTCCGGTGGAGTCCCGTGCCCTCATCCGACGCAGGGCCAAGGAGCACAGGACATGAACAGCGCAGGCCACGCCATACCCGACCTGGCAGGCGCGCGGTGGCGCAGGAGTAGCTACAGCGGCGGCAACAATGAGTGCGTGGAGCTCGCCCAGGACGTTCCTGCCCTCGCTCCGGTCCGTGACAGCAAGAATCCCGCCGGGCCGGTGATCCCTTTTGGGCGTGCGGCCTGGCGGATGTTCGTCGCGCATCTCCGCTGAGGGGGTACCTCTGAGCTCGGACCTGGCTAGGCCCTGTCCGGCGGATCATGGGCGGAGCCACAAGCGGACCGCCGCGACTATGACGGTGCCAAGGAAGACGCAGATCAGTTTGTTCACGGGTGATACTGACGGGGCGTTTGACGGTCTTGCCCACGTCGTAGCGGCTGGCCGGGTGGCGGTTCCTGGAGCCGGGTGACCCGCTTGCGGGGGTCGGTCCTCCGGCTTGACTTTGAGCGCGCTTTAAGTCCTAGTTTCGCAGGCGTTCGTCAACTCAAGGTACCGCCCGGTCCGCCGGGCAGGAGGAGTATCCGCGCATGATCACCCGAACCACGCTCGGCTCGCCCGGTCTCACCGTCAGCGCGATGGGCCTGGGGTGCATGGGGATGAGCGAGAGCTACGGCGCCGCAGACTGGGACGGCGGCCTGGCCACCATCGACCGCGCCCTGGAGCTGGGCATCACGTTCCTGGACACCTCCGACTCCTACGGCACCGGGCACAACGAGGTGCTGGTGGGCCGAGCCATCCACGGCCGCCGGGACCAGGTGCAGCTGGCCACCAAGTTCGGCATCGACCGCAGTGCCGGCGACCGGGCACGCCGCATCCGCGGTGCCCGGGACTACGTGCTGCGCTCCTGCGACGCCTCGCTGCTGCGGCTGGGCGTCGAGGTGATCGACCTGTACTACGCCCACCGCCCGCCCCAGGACGTGGAGATCGAGGAGACCGTCGGGGCGATGACCGAGCTGGTCGAGGCGGGCAAGGTCCGCCATCTGGGCCTGTCCGAGGTCGACGGCGAACTGCTGCGCCGGGCGCACGCGGTGCACCCGATCACCGCGGTGCAGAGCGAGTACTCACTGTGGACCCGCGACGTCGAGGCCATCACCCCGGTGATGGCCGAGCTGGGGGTCGGGCTGGTGCCGTACTCGCCGCTGGGACGGGGGTTCCTGACGGGCGCCCTGGACCGCTCCGCACTGGGCGAGAAGGACTTCCGGCGCACCAACCCCCGCTTCGCCGGCGAGGCGGGCAAGGCCAACGAGAAGATCGCGCAGACCGTGCGCGAGGTGGCCGACCGGCTGGGTGCCACCCCGGCCCAGGTGGCGCTGGCCTGGGTGCACGCCCAAGCCGAGCAGCTCGGGGTGGCGGTGGCGACCATTCCGGGCACACGCAGCCCTGCCCGGCTGGAGCAGAACGCGGCCGCACTGGAGCTCACCCTGGACGCCGACGCGCTGGCCGCGCTGGACCCGCTGAGCGACCAGGTGACAGGTGAGCGCTACACCCCCGCGCACACCGCTGAGGTCGCTCGGGGTTAGCCGACGGGCTCGATGGGCACGACGTCCAGCTCGTTGACGTCGCGCCGGTCGATGAAGGGGCAGGGCGGGCGGAGAGTTCTTCGGCCCGTCCTGGTGGTGCCACAGCTCGGCTTCGGGGTGTTCGCCGTGGCCCATGTGGTGCAGGTTAGAGGCAGAAGGCGCCGCCACGGGCGTCGGCGCGAGCGAGCTTCCTGCAGCGGCAGCGGCACCGTCACCAGGATCTCGCACAGGAGCGCGAAATTGCGCCGGGGGCGGGGAGCACGGCCATCGCCGAGGGTTCGGTCCTGTCGTCTCAGCTTGTCCTTATCCTCGGGCCCGGCCGCGTGGTCGCTCTGCGGCCACGACCTGGACACCGACGGGGTGCGGAAGCGGTTCGCACCCTGGTTCCATGCCCTCGACGTAGTGTCCGAACGGGATCCCGTGCCGGAGTCGCTGGTCGCCATGGCCAGGTTGCCCCAGGTCTGCGGCCAGTACGAACTGTCCTTTGCGGCGTGCGACCGCGCCGATGCCGTCGATCGGGGTGGACGGCAGTCGCACGAGCGGCAACCTGGCGTGTGATGGGCGACCTGCATCAGACTGCTGCTGCCTTCGAATGCGCCCTGCTCCTGGACTCCGCCAATTGGTCCCTCTGCCCGGACCTGGCGGACGTGCGCGCCGAGCAGGGCGACTTCCCCGCAGCCGCGCGCCTCGTCGAACAGGGTCTGGAACACGAACCTCACGAAGTCACCCTGCGCGCGGCCAGCGCCGCCTACCGCACACGCCTTTCCGGCTCGTCCGACGACCTGAGTGCCCTGATCGCCCTGGCACCGGAACTCGCGAACACTACCTACCGGAACCTACTGATCGACTACGCATGCGCGGGTCCGAAGCTGCCTCGCAGATTCGTTGCCAAGGCCCGCCGCATCCGTAGGAACTCAGTGCCTAGTGCGGCCAGACCGGCGGGTCGTTGACGAAGCGGCCGCCCATGTGCCGGTGGGCCGGGTTGTCGTCGGTCAGCGGGCCGAACTCGGCCAGCAGGGTTTCCGCGTACTCCTCCGAGTCGTCCTGGGGGTCGTAGCCGAGGGCGCGGGCGCTCGACAGGTCCCACCACAGGCGGGTGTTGGCGGAGGAGCCGTAGACGACGGTGTGGCCGACGTCCGGGGCGGTCAGGGCCGCGTCGAAGAGGCGGGCGCCGTCGGCGGGGCTCATCCAGACCGACATCATGCGGACGTCGGTGGGCTCCTTGAAGCAGGAGCCGATGCGGACCGACACCGTTTCCAGGCCGAACTTGTCCCAGTAGAACTGGGCCAGGTCCTCGCCGAACGACTTCGACAGGCCGTAGTAGGTGTCGGGGCGGCGGAGCGTCGAGACCGGGACCAGTGGGGCGCCGTCCTCCGTGTGCGGGCGCGGGGTGTAGCCGATCGCGTGGTTGGAGGAGGCGAAGACGATGCGGGGGGCCCGGCCGTCGGCGCGGGTCCGGGCCTCGGCGCGGACGGCCTCGTAGAGGTGGTAGGTGCCCTTGATGTTCGACTCGAGGATCTTGTCGAAGGTGGATTCCAGGGAGATGCCCGCCAGGTGCAGCACGCCGTCGACGCCGCGCACCGCCTCGCGCAGCGCCTCCGTGTCGTTCAGGTCGGCGACGATCGCGTCCGGCGCGTCGGGGATGGGGCGCACGTCGAGCAGCCGGAGCCGGTAGCCGTGTGCGGGGAGCAGCTCCCGCATGAGCGTGCCGAGGCCGCCGGCGGCGCCGGTGAGGAGAATGGTGCGGGGTCCGGCGGGCGGCGAGGACTCTGACATGCGCGTGATCTCCGTGTCTGTGAGCTGCATTCACATGCGTGGACACAATCGAGGTCACGTTAAGGAGCGGCGTCCGAGCCCGTCAAGGGTGTTGCTCATGCGACGAGTCCAAGTGCTTGACCGTCCCCTTTGGGGCGGCTTACCGTGAGCGCGTTCAGAAATATAGACGCGGATCATAGACGTGCACATGATCATGCTCATGTTGCTCATGTACAGGGAGAGCCCGTGACCTCAGCCGCCCTCGCCGCCCGACTCAGCGTCCCCAGCGGTCCGCTGTTCTTCCCCGTCACCGCGTACGGGCCCGACGGCGACGGCGCCGCTGTCGACCTCGACACCTACCGCGCCCACGTACGGCGCGGCGTCGAGGCCGGGGCCGCCGCCGTCTTCGCCTGCTGCGGCACGGGCGAGTTCCACGCGCTCGCCCCGGAGGAGTTCGAGGCCTGCGTCGCCGCCGCGGTCGAGGCGGCCGAGGGCAGGGTGCCCGTCATCGCGGGCGCCGGATACGGGACCGCCCTCGCCGTCCACTACGCGCGCCTGGCCGAACGCGCGGGCGCCGACGGCCTGTTGGCGATGCCGCCCTACCTCGTCGTCGCCGGACAGGAGGGGCTCCTGCGCCACTACACGCAGCTCGCGGAGGCGACCTCCCTCGACGTCATCGTCTACCAGCGCGACAACGCCGTCTTCACCCCGGAGACCGTCGTCGAGTTCGCCCGCCACCCCAAGATCCTCGGCCTCAAGGACGGGCTCGGCGACCTCGACCTGATGCAGCGCATCGTCAGCGCCGTACGCAGCGAGGCCCCGGACGCGGACTTCCTCTACTTCAACGGGCTTCCCACCGCCGAACTCACCGGCCTCGCCTACCGCGGCATCGGCATCACCCTCTACTCCTCCGCCGTCTTCTGCTTCGCGCCCGACATCGCGCAGGCCTTCCACAAGGCGCTGAACACGGGCGACGACGCGACCGCGAACAAGCTGCTCGACGGCTTCTACCGGCCCCTCGTCGAACTCCGCAACCAGGGCAAGGGGTACGCGGTCTCCCTGGTCAAGGCGGGCGTACGGCTGCGCGGGCTCGACGTCGGCGAGGTCCGCCCGCCGCTCCAGGAGCCGACCGGGGAACACGTCAAGCAGCTCACCGACCTCATCGAGCGCGGCCAGGCGCTCCTCGAAAGCGCCGAGGGGGGCGCCGCGTGAAGGTCTCCGCGTTCGTCTATCCCTGGGACGTCAACGGCGACCCGGACGCCGCACGCCGCATCGCCGACCTCGGCGTCCAGCAGGTCACCCTCGCCGCCGCCTACCACTCCACCCGCGCCCTCACCCCGCGCCACCCGCACCACCGCATCGTCACCGCGGAACACGCCTCCGTGCTGTATCCGGTCGATGAGCAGAGGTGGCACGGAAAGCCCCTCGGGCCGTACGCCGCCGGCGACTGGGCCCCCGGCGACGCCTACGGCGAAGCCGCCGCCGCCCTCGCCGACGCCGGGCTCGACGTCCACACCTGGGTCGTCCTCGCCCACAACAGCCGCCTCGGCGCCGACCACCCGGACACCTCCGTCCGCAACGCCTACGGCGACCGCTACCCCTGGGCCCCGTGCATCGCGCAGCCCGCCACCCGTACTTACCTCGTCGACCTCGCCGCCGAAGCCGCGACCCGGCCCGGCGCCCTCGGCACCGAACTGGAGTCCCTCGGCTGGTACGGCCTCGCCCATCTGCACGCCCACGACAAGACGGCCGGCGTCGGCCTCGGCGAGGCCGGGCAGTATCTGATGTCCGTGTGCTTCTGCCCGGACTGCGAGCAGGGGTATGCGCAACAGGACTTGAACAGCGCCGAGTTGCAGGCGTCCGTCCGTACCGCCCTGGAACCCCTGTGGCGCGGCCACGCGGCCGACGACGGCTGGCCCACCGTCGAGAAGCTCCTCGGCGCCGAGACCGCCGCGGCCACCCGCGCCCACCGCGACGCGACCGCACGCTCCCTCCAGGAAGCCGCTGTGGCGGCGGTACGGGAGGCGGCCCCGCCGGGCTTCCAGGTGCTGCTCCACGCCGACCCGGTCCCGTACCACTGCGGCGCCAACGCCGGGGTCGACCCGGCGCACATCCTCTCCGTCGCGGACGGCGTCGTCGTGCCCTGCACGGGCGGCGCGGGCCTGGTGCGGCCGTTCGCCGAGCAGGGCAGGGGGGTGGTCGCCGCGAATCTCACCGTCGTGGGCGGCATGGGCGGCAGCCCCGGCACGCTCGCCGAGGACGCCCGCGCCGCCCGTGACCTGGGCGCGAACGAGCTGCGGCTCTACCACGCGGGGCTCGCCTCGGACGCGGACCTGGCCATGGTCACGGAGGCGCTGAGGCAGCTCTGACGGGCCGCACCGATGAGTTCCGGGCCACGGCCGAGTCCACCCCGGTGAAGGACGTCCACTCAGGACGCCGTACTCACCGGAAGGGTCACCATTCGCCATGAGTGACACCACAGTGGACATCGGCCCGCAGGCCCGCATCGTCGCGCGCCTCGCCCACGGCGTCCGCGAGGACCAGCTCGACCTGCCCACCCCGTGCGCCGACTACGCCGTACGCGAGCTGCTCGGCCACATCGTCGGTCTGGCGGCGGGCCTTCGCGCCGCCGGGCGCAAGGAGGCCGAGGGCAGCGACCCGGGCCCGGGGCTGCCCGCACTCCCGGCCGACTGGCGCGCCGTCCTGCCCGAGGCGCTGGACGCGCTGGCCGACACCTGGAGCGAGCCCGCCGCCTGGGAGGGCATGACGCGGGCGGGCGGCCTCGACCTGCCCGGCGCGGTCGCGGGCCTGGTCACCGCCGACGAGCTGGTCGTGCACGGCTGGGACCTGGCCCGCGCCACCGGGCAGGAGTACGTGCCCGACGAGGCGGCGCTGCGGGCCGCCCGCGACCTGCTCACCATGGATGCGCCGGATGCGCCGGATGCGCCGGATGCGCCGGACCAGGACGCGGACGGCGACCACCGCGACGGCGTGTTCGGCCGCATCGTGCCCGTGCCCGACCACGCCCCGCTGCTGGACCGCGTCATCGGCCTGAGCGGCCGCGACCCGGCCTGGAAGGCGTAAAAGACGTAACGGAGTCTCATCGACCACTTCCAACTGCCCTGTGCAGGCGCTCAATTGAGCCGCCTGTACAGGGCAATCGCTTTTTTCGAGTCCGGCCGAACTTCTTTCGTCGGAAGCGTTGACGAAACATCGCCGTGCTTCTAGCTTCAACGCGTCGTACTTCGTACGTCATATATGAGACGCGATACGAGATACGCGATCAGCCCCACATCACACGTGAAACGCGAGAGGCGCGCATGACCTCAGTGCCCACTCCGATCCCCTCCTCCCGTACGCAGTACGTGCAGGACGAGATCAAGCACCGCATTCTGACCGGGCAGTTGAGGCCGGGCCAGCCGCTGGTGGAGACCGACCTCGCCGCGCAGTTCGGCGTCTCCAAGACGCCGGTGCGCGAGGCGCTCAAGACCCTGGCCGGGACCGGACTCGTCGTGATGAGCCAGTACAAGGGCGTCACGGTGCGCATGGTGGACGCGGACATGGCCCGCGAGGTCTACGACGTGCGCCTCCTCCTCGAACCCGAGGCGCTGCGCCGCACCGTCCACCGCCGCGCCTCCCTCGACGTCGCCCGCGAGGCCCTGGAGCGCGCCGCCACGGCGGACGACACGGCGCAGCGCTCCCTCGCCAACCGGGAGTTCCACCGCGCGCTCTACGTCCCGTGCGGCAACCCGCTGCTCGGCAAGATGCTCGACGAGGTCCGCGACCAGGCCGCGCTCGTCTCCGCCGTGGCCTGGGCCGCGCACCCCTCCTGGGACCGGGAGGCCGCCGAGCACCAGGAGATCCTGGAGCTCGCGCTCGCCGGCGACGCGCAGGGCGCCTCCCGTGCGCTGCGCGACCACATCGCCTCGTTCGTGCGGCGGGCGTTCCCCGAGATCGAGATCCTCGGCCCGGACCAGCCGAGCCAGCCGGACCAGCCGAGCCAGCAGAGCCAGACGGGCCAGCAGAGCCGGCCGAACCGGCCGAACCAGAAGGGTGAGCCGCGCTCATGACAGGCACGACAGCGTCGTCGTACGCGTTCCAGACCCAGCGGACCGCGCTGGCCGACGTGGTGGCGATCCCCGTGACCCCGTTCGCCGAGGACGGGTCGGTCGACGAGGCCACGTACACGGCCCTGCTGCGGCGGCTGCTCGACGCCGGGGTGCGCACGCTCACGCCGAACGGGAACACCGGCGAGTTCTACGCGCTGACCCCGCAGGAGCGCCGCCTCGTCACCGAGCTGACCCTCACGGAGACGGGGGAGCGGCCCGGCGCCTCGGTCCTGGTCGGCGTCGGCCACGACGTGCCGACCGCCGTCGAGGCCGCCCGCCACGCCCGTGACCTCGGCGCCCACATGGTGATGGTGCACCAGCCCGTGCACCCGTACGTCTCCGAGGGCGGCTGGGTCGACTACCACCGGGCCATCGCGCAGGCGGTGCCCGAGATCGGTGTCGTGCCGTACCTGAAGAACGCCTCGCTGCCCGGCGCCCGCCTCGCCGAGCTGGGCGCGGACTGCCCGAACGTGATCGGCGTGAAGTACGCCGTGCCGGACGCCGCGCGGTTCGCCGCGTTCGCGCGGGACGCGGGTATGGACCGGTTCGTCTGGGTCGCCGGGCTCGCCGAGCCGTACGCGCCCTCCTACTTCTCGGCCGGCGCCACCGGTTTCACGTCGGGGCTCGTGAACGTCGCGCCGGGCGTTTCGCTTTCCATGATCGAAGCGCTTCGAGCCGGTGACTATCCCAAGGCCATGAAGGTGTGGGAGCAGATCCGCCGCTTCGAGGAGCTGCGGGGCGCCGACGCCTCCGCCAACAATGTCACCGTCGTCAAGGAGGCGCTCGCCTCGCTCGGCCTGTGCCGCCGCGAGGTCCGCCCGCCCAGCCAGGAGTTGGCGGTGGGGGAGCGCGCCGAGGTCGCCGGGATCGCCGCGGGGTGGTCCATATGACCGACACGACCGACGGCCGCCCCAGGCTGGCCCCGGAGGCGCTCCGCTCCCACCAGTGGTACGGCGCCGAAGGCGCCCTGCGCACCTGGTCGCACAACGCCCGGATGCGCCAGCTCGGCTACGAGGCCGAGGAGTACCGGGGCCGCCCGGTGATCGCCGTCCTCAACACCTGGTCCGACATCAACCCCTGCCACGTCCACCTGCGCGAACGCGCCGAAGCGGTCAAGCGGGGCGTCTGGCAGGCAGGCGGCTTCCCTCTCGAGTTCCCCGTCTCCACGCTCTCGGAGACGTACCAGAAGCCCACCCCGATGCTCTACCGCAACCTGCTCGCCATGGAGACCGAGGAGCTGCTGCGCTCCTACCCCGTCGACGCGGCGGTCCTGCTCGGCGGCTGCGACAAGTCGACCCCGGCGCTGCTCATGGGCGCCACCTCCGCCGACGTGCCGTCTCTCTTCGTGCCCGCCGGGCCGATGCTGCCCGGACACTGGCGCGGCGAGACGCTCGGCTCCGGCACCGACATGTGGAAGTACTGGGACGAGCACCGCGCAGGGAATCTCACCGACTGCGAACTGCGCGAACTGCAAGGCGGGCTGGCCCGCTCGCCCGGTCACTGCATGACCATGGGGACCGCCTCCACCATGACCGCCGCGGCGGAAGCGCTCGGCATGACGCTGCCCGGCGCCTCGTCGATCCCCGCCGTCGACTCGGCGCACGAGCGGATGGCCGCGGCCTCCGGACGACGCGCCGTCGAGCTGGCCTGGACCGGGCTCAAGCCGTCCGGGATCCTCACGGCGGACGCCTTCGAGGACGCCGTCACCACCGTCCTCGGCCTCGGCGGCTCGACCAACGCCGTGATCCACCTGATCGCCATGGCGGGCCGGGCGGGCGTCCGCCTGACCCTCGACGACTTCGACCGCATCGCCCGCACCGTGCCGGTCCTCGCCAACGTACGGCCCGGCGGTCGGACGTATCTGATGGAGGACTTCTACTTCGCCGGCGGCCTGCCCGCGTTCCTCTCCCGCATCCCCGACCTGCTCCACCTGGACCGGCCCACCGTCAACGGCCGCTTCGGCGACCAGCTCGCGAACGCCGCCGTCCACAACGACGACGTCATCCGCACCCGTGAGAACCCGGTCGCCGCCGAGGGCGGCGTCGCGGTCCTGCGCGGCAACCTCTGCCCCGACGGCGCCGTCATCAAGCACATCTCCGCCGAACCGCACCTGCTCAAGCACACCGGGCCCGCCGTCGTCTTCGACGACTACAAGACGATGCAGCGCACCATCAACGACCCGGACCTCGGCATCACCGCCGACACCGTCCTCGTACTGCGCAACTCAGGCCCCAAGGGCGGTCCCGGCATGCCCGAGTACGGGATGCTGCCGATCCCCGACCACCTGCTGAAGCAGGGCGTACGGGACATGGTGCGGATCTCCGACGCCCGCATGAGCGGCACCAGCTACGGGGCGTGCGCGCTGCACATCGCCCCCGAGTCGTACGTCGGCGGACCGCTGGCCCTGGTCCGCACCGGGGACTCGATCACCCTCGACGTCACCGCGCGTGCCCTGCAACTGAACGTCTCCGACGACGAGCTGGCGCGGCGCCGCGCCGAGTGGACCGCTCCCCCCGAGCGCTACGAGCGCGGCTACGGCGCGCTCTACAACGAGCAGATCACCCAGGCCGACACCGGCTGCGACTTCGCCTTCCTGGCCAAGCCGGGCGAGGTCCCCGATCCCTACGCGGGCTGACCCCGCGCCCCGCCGCTCTCTCACCGGCACCCAGACCACCCCGCGCCCAGACCCACCGCACCCCCTCTGGAAAGCGCTTTCAAGAACGGAGTCCAGTCATGGCCCAAGCCACTGCCGTGGCGAAAGCCCCGCCCGCCCGGCGCCGCAAGTCGGCCACCCCGCGCAGGCTGCCGTACCTGCTGATCGCCCCGGCAGGGCTGCTGATGCTGGGCTTCATCGCGTACCCCGTGCTCAGCGTCTTCTACTACAGCCTGCAGCACTTCAACCCCACCAAGCCCTGGCGCAACGGCTTCGCGGGCCTGGACAACTTCGTCACCGCGTTCACCGACGACCCCGACTTCTGGCACACGCTCGGCTTCAGCCTCCAGTGGGTCGTCGTGCAGGTGGTGCTCCAGCTGCTGCTCGGGCTCGGTCTCGCGCTCGTCGTCAACCAGACCTTCGTCGGCCGGGGCATGGCCCGCGCCCTCGTCTTCTCCCCGTGGGCCGTCTCGGGCGTGCTCACCTCCGCCGTCTGGATGCTGCTCTACAACTCCCAGACCGGCATCACCCGTTACCTCGCCGACGTGGGCGTGGGCAGTTACGGCACCTCGTGGCTGTCGGACACCGCGACCGTCTTCCCGGCCGTCGTCACCGCCGAACTCTGGCGCGGCGTCCCCTTCTTCGCGATCCTCATCCTCGCCGACCTGCAGTCCGTCTCGAAGGACCTGTACGAGGCCGCCGAGGTCGACGGCGCGAGCCGCTGGCGGCAGTTCCTGCACATCACGCTGCCGCACCTGAAGGACGCGATCATCCTGTCCACGCTGCTGCGCGCGGTGTGGGAGTTCAACAACGTCGACCTGCTCTACACCCTCACCGGCGGCGGGCCCGCGGGTGAGACGACCACCCTGCCGCTGCGCATCGCCTCCATCGCCGTCGACTCGCACGACTTCGGCTACGCGTCCGCGCTGACCTCCATCGCCTTCGTGATCCTCCTCTTCTGCTCGATGGTCTATCTGCGGCTGAGCAAGTTCGGGGGCCAGGAGAAGTGAACGTCAAGGAAGCCCAGTTGAGCACTGTCACCGCACCCGACCGCGCCACGTCCGGCGGCCGCCACCGCCACCGGACGGCCCCCGTCCCGCCGAAGAAGGGCCGCTCCTACGACGACGTTCCGCGCTGGCAGATCTATGTGCCGCTCGGCGTCTACCTCCTCTTCACGCTGATCCCGTTCTACTGGATGCTGCTCTTCGCGTTCCGGCCGGCCGGGTCCACCTCGCTCGTGCCGTGGCCGCTGACCTTCGACCACTTCGACAAGGTGTGGAACGAGCGGTCCTTCGCGATCTTCTTCCAGAACAGCCTGCTCGTCGGCGTCGCCTCGATGCTGATGACGACCGTGGTCGCGCTGGCCGGCGGATACGCCCTCGCCCGGTTCAACTTCAAGGTCAAGCAGGGCTTCATGCTGGCGCTGCTGTGCTCGCAGTTCATCCCGGGCGCCCTGATGCTGGTCCCGCTCTTCCAGATCTTCGCCAACCTCAAGATGATCAACTCGCTCGGCTCCGTCATCATCGCCGAGACCGTCTTCCAGCTGCCGCTCACGATGATCCTGATCAGCGGGTTCATCAAGAACGTGCCGTACTCCCTGGAGGAGGCGGCCTGGGTCGACGGCTGCGGACGCTTCCGCGCCTTCTGCGCCGTGGTGCTCCCGCTGCTTCGGCCCGGGTTGATCGCGGTCGGCTCCTTCGCCTTCGTGCACAGCTGGAACCACTTCCTGTTCGCCCTGATGTTCCTCTCGGACCAGGACAAGCAGACGATCCCGGTCGGTCTCGCGACGCTCATGGGCGCCGACTCGGTCGACCTGGGCGCGCTCGCCGCCGGTGGTGTCGTCGCGGCCGTCCCCGTCGTCATCGTCTTCGCGTTCATCCAGAAGTGGCTGGTCACGGGGTTCAGCGCCGGGGCGGTGAAGGGATGAGCGGCCAGGGTCTCGTCGAGCCGGTTCCCGTGGTCCTCGCCGGTGCGCGCGGGCACGGCCGCTGGCACCTGAACAACCTGCGGCGCCTCGCCGACGCCGGTCGGGTCACGCTCGCCGGCGTCTGCGAACTCAAGCCCCTGGAGGAGCCGGAACTCGAAGGCTTCGGCCCCGTCGCACAGGGCGACGACCTCGGCGCGCTCCTCGACGCGACCGGCGCCCGCGTGGCGATCATCTGCACGCCCATCCCCACGCACACGGAACTGGCGTTGGCCGCCGCGCGCCGGGGCGTCCACCTCCTCCTGGAGAAGCCGCCCGCGCCGTCATATACGGAGTACGAGCGGATGGTGCGGGGCGTGGCGGAGGCGGGCGTCGCCTGCCAGGTCGGGTTCCAGTCGCTCGGCTCGCACGCGCTGTCTCATATACGAGATCTCGTACGCGAGGGCCGCATCGGGGAAGTGCTCGGCATCGGCGCCGCGGGGGCCTGGGTCCGCGACGAGGCGTACTTCCGGCGCGCGCCCTGGGCAGGGCACCGCCGCCTCCCGGCCCCCGGCCCCACGGGCACGGGCACGGGCGCCGGATACGTGGACGTCGTCGACGGTGTTCTCACCAACCCCCTCGCCCACGCCGTCTCCACCGCCCTCGCCCTCTCCGGCGCGACCGGCGCCGACGACCTCGCCGCCATCCGCACCGAACTCTTCCGCGCCAACGCGATCGAGGCCGACGACACCTCCTTCGTCGAGATCACCCCGCGCGACGGCGTACGCGTCACCGTCGCGGCCACGCTCTGCGCCGAGCACGCCGAGGAGCCGTACGTCGTCGTGCACGGCAGCCGGGGCCGGATCACCTTCTGGTACAAGCAGGACCGCGTCCTCGTGCAGCGCGCCGGGCACGGCCCCGAGGAGACCGTCTTCGGGCGCACGGACCTCCTGGAGAACCTCCTCGACCATCTGACGTCCGGTGCCGACCTCCTCGTACCGCCCGCCGTGACCGGCGCCTTCATGCGCGTCGTCGAGGAGATCCGGCGCGCCCCGGACCCGCGCGCCCTGCCCTCCGACGCCTGGACCTCCCTCCCCGGCGCGGGCGAGGGCGCGGCCCCCCGCCGCGTCGTGCACGGCATCGACGGGCTCGTCGCCGCCAGCGCGGACTCCCTCACCGGCTACGCCGGGCTCGGCGCGCAGTGGGCCCGGCCCCGGTCAGGACTGGAGGCAGCATCATGAACCACCTTCTCCGGCAGACCACCGCCCCTCTCACCCTCAGCTGCGCGGGCCGCCCCGTCGCCCGCTACGAGCTGCGCCCCGACGTCGAGCACCGGCTCTCGCCGCGCCCCTGCCTGCACCCGGTCAGCACCCTCGGCGGCACCCCCGTCACCGAGTTCGCGCCCGCCGACCACCTCCACCACCTGGGCGTCAGCGTCGCCGTCCCGGACGTCGCCGGGTTCAACTTCTGGGGCGGCCGCACCTACGTCCGCGACCAGGGCCCCACCGAACTCGACAACCACGGCGAGCAGCGCCACGTCGAGTTCAAGCTGTGCGACCCGGACGGCTTCGTCGAGGACCTGGAGTGGACCGCCGGCGGCTGCCTCGTCCTGCGCGAGCGCCGCACCGTCGCCACGACCCGGCTCGGGCCCGACGTCTGGGCGCTGGACCTCACCTTCTCCCTCACCAACCCGGGCGGCGAGGACATCGGCATCGGCAGCCCCGCCACCAACGGCCGCCCCGGCGCCGCCTACGGCGGGTTCTTCTGGCGCGCGCCGAAGGAGCCCGCCGCCCCCGCCGTCTTCACCGCCGCCGCCGAGGGCGAGGCCGCCGTGCACGGCCGTACCGCCGACTGGCTGGCCCTCGCGGGCGACGGCTGGACCCTGGTCTTCGCCGGGGCCACCGCCGAGACCCGCCGCGACCCCTGGTTCGTGCGCACGGGGGAGTACCCGGGCGTCGGCTCCTCGCTCGCCTCGGCCGCGCGGCTGCGGATCGGCGCGGGGGAGACCGCCGTGCGCCGCGTCGTCACGGTCGTCGCCGACGGCCGCCTGGACCGGGCCCGCGCCGCGGCCCTGGTCCGCAAGGCGGTGACCGCGTGAGCACACCGGCACGTACACCGGCCCGCACGGGCGACCTCGGCGACGGCACGTACCGCAACCCGGTCCTCGCCGCCGACTGGTCCGACCCCGACGTCCTGCGCGTCGGCGACGACTACTACCTGACGGCGTCCAGCTTCGGCCGCGTACCGGGCCTGCCGCTCCTGCACTCCCGCGACCTCGTCAACTGGACGCTCGTCGGGCACGCCCTGGACCGGCTCGAACCCGCCGAGGCGTTCACGACGCCGCGCCACGACTGCGGCGTCTGGGCCCCGTCCCTTCGCCACCACGACGGCCGCTTCTGGATCTTCTGGGGCGACCCCGATCACGGCGTGTATCAGATCAACGCATCGTCGGTCAGGGGCCCGTGGACCGCTCCGCACCTTCTCAAGGCGGGCAAAGGGCTCATCGACGCGTGCCCGTTGTGGGACGAGGAGAGCGGCGAGGCGTTCCTCGTGCACGCCTACGCCCGCTCGCGCGCCGGCATCAAGAACCGGCTCACCGGCCACCGCATGAGCCCCGACGGCCGCGAACTCCTCGACGAGGGCCAGATCCTCGTCGACGGCGACCGGATCCCCGGCTGGTTCACCATCGAGGGCCCGAAGGTGTACCGGCACGGCGGCTGGTACTGGATCTTCGCCCCGGCGGGGAGTGTGGAGACCGGCTGGCAGGGCGCGTTCCGCTCCCGCTCGTTCTTCGGGCCGTACGAGGAGCGCGTCGTCCTGGAACAGGGCGCCACCGCGGTCAACGGCCCCCACCAGGGCGGCTGGGTGCGGACCGGCGCGGGCGAGGACTGGTTCCTGCACTTCCAGCAGCGCGGCCCGTACGGGCGTGTCGTGCATCTGCAACCGATGCGCTGGGACGCCGACGGCTGGCCCGTGCTCGGGGACGACGGCGCCCCCGTGCTCGTACACGCCAAACCGGCGCTGCCCGCGCAGCCCGTGACCGCGCCCGCCACCGACGACGACTTCCCCGGCGGCCGGATCGGGCGGCAATGGCAGTGGACCGCCAACCCCCGTGACGGATGGGCCAGTTCACACGGCGGGGACGGGCTGCGGCTGTCCTGCGTGCGGTCCGCGGACGGGGTGCGCGACCTGCGCCGGGTACCGCACCTGCTCACGCAGCGCCTGCCGCTCCTCCCGTCCCGGGTCGAGGTCGGCCTCAGCCTCACCAGCACCGCACCCGGTGCCCGCGCGGGCCTCGCCGTCCTCGGTGACGCGTACTCCTGGATCGGGCTGGAGCGCGGCGAGGACGGCACCGCCCGCGCCGTGCACCGGTTCGCCGAGACCGTCGCCGAAGCCGAACGCGACGCGGCCACCGCGCGCCCCGCGCCGGACGGCACGGCCCGGCTGCGGATCGACATCACCGACGGGGCGCGCTGCCGCTTCGCCCTCGACACCGGCGACGGCGCCGGGTTCCTGCCCTCGGGCCAGGTCTTCGCCGCGACGCCCTGGCGCTGGGTCGGCGCGCTCCTCGCCCTGTTCGCGGCGGCGCCGGCCGGCACGGGCCCGGCCGGAACCGCCCTGTTCACGCACTTCCAGATCGTCCAGGTCACCCGGAACACCCCCCGCGACAACCGCGAAAACCCGTTGGATCCAGAAGAAGAGAGCAGACCATGAACATCCGCATGCGCAAAGGCGCGCTCCGCACCGGTACCGCCCTCACCCTGACCACCGTCCTCGCGCTCACCGCGACCGCCTGCGGCGACGACGGCACCGGCACGGGCGGCGACAAGGGCGACGAGGGTTCCGGCAAGGGTGAGATCACCTTCTGGGACAACAACACGGCGGTGCGCCGCGACGTCTGGATGGAGATCATCAAGGACTTCGAGAAGGCGAACCCGAACGTCAAGGTGAAGTACGTCGGCATCCCCGCCGAGAACGTGCAGTCCAAGTACGACACCGCGATCCAGGGCGGCGGCCTGCCCGACGTCGGCGGTGTGGGCACCGCGATGCTCGCCGGGATCGCCGCGCAGAACGCCCTCGAACCCCTCGACGACCGGCTTGCCACCAGCTCCCTCAACGGCAAGCTGAACGATGCCTTCGTGGCGTCCGTGAAGTCCGCGGGCGGCTCGAACTCGAAGCTGTTCACCGTCCCCACGTCGGCCAACAACGGTGTCCTGTACTACCGCACGGACCTGTTCAAGGAGGCCGGCGTGGAGGCGCCGACGACGTGGCCCAAGTTCTTCGACGCCGCCGCCGAGCTCACCGACACCGGCGAGAACAAGTTCGGCTACACCATCCGCGGCGGCGAGGGCTCCATCGCCCAGGCCCTCGACGCGATGTACGGGCAGAGCGGCATCACGTCCTTCTGGGACGGGGACAACAGCAAGACCACGGTCAACGACCCGAAGAACGTGACCGCCCTGGAGAAGTACGTCGGCCTCTACAAGAAGGCCACGCCGTCCGCCGACGTCAACAACGACTTCACGAAGATGGTCGCCCAGTTCGACAGCGGCCAGATCGGCATGCTCAGCCACAACCTGGGCTCCTACCAGGACCACGTGAAGGCGTTCGGCGACAAGTTCCGCGGCCTGCCCAGTCCGACCGCCGAGGACGGCACCCGCGTCCAGGTCTCCAACCCCGTCGACGGGCTCGGCCTCTTCAAGTCCAGCAAGAACAAGCAGGCCGCCTGGAAGTTCATCGAGTTCGCCGCGTCGCACGCGGAGAACAGCAAGTGGAACGAGCAGGCCAAGCAGATCCCGGCCAACACCGACGCCGCCAAGGACGCCTGGGTGCAGAAGTCGGAGCCGACCCGGCTCGCCGCCGAGGCCCTCTCCTCCGGCTCGACCAAGATCGTGGACCTGCCGTACTACCTGCCCGACTGGAACACCATCTCCAAGGCCGAGAACGAGGACGACCTGCAGAAGGTCATGCTCGGCAAGCAGTCCGCCAAGAAGTTCCTCGACAACCTCGCCGAGCAGCTGAACAAGGCGCAGGACGAGTGGAAGGCGCAGGCCAAGTAAGGCCCGAGGCCGCCACGCGCCCGTACGAGACCGGTCCGGCGGCGGGATGAACCAGGCTGCCCCGCCGCACTCCCGCCGCCGGATCCACCCACCCTCCCGTACGCCTCCGAAGGAAGGGCACCGCACCGTGTCGACCACTCGAAGAACGGCCCTCGCCGCGCTCGCCGGACTGCCCCTCGCGGCGGCCGTCGCACCGCCGGCCGCCGCCCACTCCCCGAAAGGCCGGACCCTGTTCATCGCGGGCGACTCCACCGCCGCCCAGAAGTACGCGGACGCCGCGCCGGAGACCGGCTGGGGCATGGCCCTGCCGTTCTTCCTCTCCTCGCGCGTCGGGGTCGCCAACCACGCGGTCAACGGCCGCAGCTCGAAGAGCTTCGCCGACGAGGGCCGCCTCGACGCCGTCCTCGCGGCGATCCGCCCCGGCGACCTGCTGCTGATCCAGTTCGCGCACAACGACGAGAAGAGCGCCTACCCCGCGCGCTACACCGAGCCCTGGTCGACGTACCAGGAGTACCTGAAGCTGTACGTCGACGGGGCGCGGGCCAGAGGCGCCCGCCCGGTGCTCGCCACCTCCGTCGAGCGCCGCAAGTTCGACGCCGCCGGGACCGCGCTGCCCACCCACGGCGAGTACCCGGATGCGATGCGCGCCCTCGCCCGCGAGGAGGGCGTCGCGCTCCTCGACATCCAGGCGATGACGCTCGCGCTGTGGCAGCGGCTCGGCGCCGAGGAGACGAAGGTCTACTTCAACTGGACCGCCACCGAACAGGACAACACGCACGCCAACCCGCCCGGCGCGATCGCCGTGGCCCGCCTCGTCGCCACCGGGCTGCTGAAGCGCCGGGTGCTGCCCGCGCGTGACGTGCGCCGCCTCGGCGACGAGATCGACGAGCTGTCGGACGTATGGCGGTCACGGCTGACGTGGCTGTCCGGCACCACCCCCGCCTGAACCCCTCTCGCACCTTTCCAGGAGCCGCACAGTGAACACACCGAGATGTCATGCGCGCGTCATCGCCGGGCTCGTGGGCTGCACCGCCCTCGTCCTCGCCGTCACCACCACGGGCGCCGCCCAGGCGCACGGCCGCGACGCCGCACGCCAGACGCTGGCCTCGCGCGACGGCTGGGCCTCGGCGACGACCGGCACCACGGGCGGCGCGGCCGCCACCCACGACCGGGTCTACACGGTCACCACCTGGGCCGAGTTCAAGGCGGCCCTCGCCGTCAGCGGCACCGCGCCGCGCATCATCAAGGTCGAGGGAACGCTCGACGCGGACGGCGCGGACTGCTCCGAGTTCGCCGTCCCCGGCTACGACTTCGACCAGTACCTCGCCGACTACGACCCCGCCGTCTGGGGCTACGAGGAGGACCTGGAGGGCGAGAAGGCCACCGCGGGCACCCAGGAGTACCTGCGCAACCAGTCCGCCGCCGCCCAGGCCAAGGCCATCAAGGCCGCCGTCCCCGCCAACACCACGATCATCGGCGCCGGGCGCGGCGCGGGCATCGTCGGCGGCAGCCTCCAGATCAACGGCGTCGACAACGTCATCGTGCGCGGCCTGACCCTGGAGTCCCCGCTCGACTGCTTCCCGCAGTGGGACCCGACCGACGGCGACACCGGCAACTGGAACTCCGAGTACGACGCCGCCGTCGTCTACAACGCCACGCACGTCTGGCTCGACCACAACACGTTCACCGACGGGGACCACCCCGACTCGACGCTGCCCAGCTACTACGGCCGGGTCTTCCAGCAGCACGACGGCGAACTCGACGTCGTCAGGGGCGCCGACTACGTCACCGCGTCCTGGAACGTCTTCGAGGACCACGACAAGACCTTCATGATCGGCAACAGCGACAGCGCGGGCGCGACCGATGAGGGCAAGCTGCGCGTCACCCTGCACCACAACCTCTTCAGGAACCTCGTCGAGCGGGCCCCGCGCGTGCGGTTCGGGCAGGTCGACGCGTACAACAACTCCTATGTCGCGGGGGCCGACCACAGCTACTCGTTCGGCATCGGTTTCAAGTCGCAGCTGTTCGCCGAGAAGAACTCGTTCACGTTGCCGAAGGGGGTCGGCGCCTCGACGGTCCTGCACCGGTGGAACGACTCCCCGCTGACGGCACAGGGCAATGTCGTGAACGGCCGGCAGACCGATCTCATCGGCGCCTACAACGCGGCGAATCCGACGACTCCGCTCGCCTCCGGGGCCGGTTGGAAGCCTGTGCTGCGTACGCAGGTGGACCCGGCGAAGGCCGTGTCCCGGGTCGTCGGACGGGGGGCCGGGGCGGATCGGCTCCGCTGAGGTGATGTTGTCGTCCGGGTGCGGGGGCGTCGCGGTCGCTCGCGCAGTTCCCCGCGCCCCTGGCTACCCGGAGTACAAGCATGTCTGATCAGCAACCTCAACTCGGCTTGAAGCGCAGGCGGTTCCTCGCCGCCGGAGTCGGTCTCGGCGGCGCTCTCGCTCTCGGTGCCGGCGGCGCGGCCTACGGATCGCCCGCGCGCCGGCTCAGCCCGCGCACGCTCTACGTCGACCCGCGCGGCTCCGGTGACCACACCACCGTCCAGGCCGCCGTCGACGCCGTCGCCGGGGACGGGTACACCCTCGTACTCGCGCCCGGTGTCTACCGAGAGACCGTCTCCGTTCCCGCCACCGCGACCGGCATGACCTGGCTCGGCGCCGCCCGCGATCCGCGTCGTACCGTCGTCGTGTTCGACAACGCGGCGGGCACGGTCAAGCCCGACGGGTCCGGTACGTACGGCACGAGCGGGTCGGCGACCGTGACGCTGCGGTCTGACGGGTTCACCGCCCGCGGAATCACCTTCGCCAACGACTGGCTGCGCGCCGACCATCCGGGCGTCACCGGGACGCAGGCGGTCGCGCTCAAGGTCATGGGCGACCGTTCCGCTTTCTTCGACTGCCGTTTCCTCGGGCACCAGGACACGCTGTACGCGGACTCGCCCGCCCTCACCACCGTCGCGCGGCAGTACTTCCGCGGCTGTCACGTCGAGGGCGACGTCGACTTCGTCTTCGGACGCGGCACCGCCGTCTTCGAGGACTGCCACTTCCGCACGCTCGTCCGCACCGACCTGGCGGGCGCCCCGTACGGCTTCGTCTTCGCGCCGTCCACGGCGGCCGCCAATCCGCTGGGGTACCTGGTCGGCCGCTCCCGGATCAGCTCGGCGGCGCCGGACGCGTACTACAAGCTCGCCCGGCCGTGGGTGCCGAGCTCCGACACGACCGCCCGGCCGATGCTCGTCGTGCGGGACACGCACCTGGGGCCCGGCATCGACGCGGTCGCGCCCTACGCCAACATGTCGGACGCCTACCCGTGGCAGGAGCAGCGGTTCGCCGAGTACCGCAACTCGGGTGCGGGCGCGGTCGTCACCGTGCCGGCGAACCGGCCGCAGCTCACCCGCGCCCAGGCCGCACAGCACACCCGCGCGAGGTATCTCGGCGACTGGCGTCCCCGCGTCTGAGACGGCTCAGCCCAGCTGCCACAGCGCGTACACGATGGCGAGGAGAACGAGACCGGCGAGGGCGAGGAGAGCACCGAGCAAGCGCGGCTGCCCGGCGGTGCGCGTACGCCGTACGGGCAGTCCGCGTATGTCGAACGCCCAGCACAGCCCGGTGCACAGGGCGATGACGCCGCCCACGGCGAACACGGTGAGCAGCACGGGCGACTGCCCGTGCGAGGAGGAGGCGACGGTGAACTGCGGCTGCACCGGGTGAGCGTAGGACGGGCCGCTCAAAGGCCAGGTCAAGCCGCCGCCATCGCTGAGCAATGGTTCGACCGATACGTGTATCGATCCAATAACTGCTCTCGCGACGCCCTGTGTGATGCGCGTAGACACGGGCCATGCGGAAGTCCATCACAGTCGCGGGTACAGCCGCCGCGTGCGCCCTCGCGGGCGGCGCCCTCTACGGCACCGGCACGGCCGGCGCCGATGCCCCCACCGCCGGGACCACGGCGGAGCCCTACAACATCGGCAAGCTCGTCGGCGACATCAAGTCGTACTACGGCGCCACGCAGGACGCCGACGGCACCTGGCGGGCCGACGCCCACAGCGCCTACGCCGACGACCTGGCGCGCGTCCAGGCGCGCGCCAGGAAGGACATCGCGGAGGCGGCCCAGAAGGCGCGGCACCACCGCGCCAGGCCCGCGGTCGTCTTCGACATCGACGACACGCTGCTGCTCAGCCTCGACTACGAGGTGCGCACCGGCTACGTCTACAACAGTGCCACCTGGGCGGCCTATGTGGCCGACGCCGACCGCCCGGCCGTCTTCGGCGCCCCCGCCCTCATCGAGTACGCCAAGAGCAAGGGCGTCGAGGTCTTCTACAACTCGGGCCTCACCGAGGCGCAGCGCGACTCCGCCGTGGCCAACCTGAAGAAGGTCGGCATCGACACGGACCTCGACGCGCGCCACGTGTACCTGAAGAACGCCGACAACCCGCCCGCCTACCTCGGCGGCTGCGCCACCGCCGGTGCCTGGAAGTGCACGACCGTGCAGTACAAGTCGGGCACCCGCAAGCACATCGAGTCGCTCGGCTACGACATCGTCGGCAACTTCGGCGACCAGCAGTCCGACCTCGACGGCGGGTACGCGGACAAGACGTACAAGTTCCCGAACCCGACGTACTTCGTGGGCTGAGACACCGCCGCGAACCGGGCGTCGGCACACCGGCGCCCGGCCGTCACGGCTCAGTCGTACGTGAGGTCCGAGGCGGTGTAGTTGCAGTACGTGCCGTCGGGGCCGCTGCCGACCTCCGTGGGCTCGGCACCCGTGCTGTTGCCGTTGTAGCGGATGCACGGCTTGATCTTCTTGCTGCTGTCGCCGTGGATACGGACGTTGCGCAGGGCGGCCGTGTCGCCGTAGTTGGAGTTGATGCCGACGATCGACTTGCCGGGGGCGGTCACGTCGACGTCGTTGATGATGATGTTGCGGTTCTTGTACTGCGTCGAGCAGTTGCCGCACGAGCGGACCAGCTTGCCGAAGTCCGACACCTGGAACTTGGTGATGACGAGCTTGCCCGCGCCGTTGAACTGGAACACCTTGTCGGACGCCTTCTTCGCGCCGCCGCCGTACACGGTGTAGACGGACGACGTGGACTTGCCCTTGAACGTGGCGGCGTCCTCGCCCACGTCCTCCCACCAGACGTTCTGGAGCGTGCAGCTGCCCGCGCAGTGCACACCGTCGGCGGCGGGGGAGCCGAGGATGACGTTCTTGAGGGTGGCGCCGTCCTTCAGGTTGAAGATCGGGTCCTGGCCCTCGTCCTGGCCGCCGCTGCCGAGGTCACCGGAGCCGTAGAACCGCTTGTACGAGCCGTCGTAGGTGCCGGAGACCGAGATGCTGCTGCTCACGGCCTGGGTGCCGGTGGCCGTCGGCCAGGCGGTCGCGGCCCCGGCCGGGCTGAGCATGCCCGTGGTGGCGAGGGCGGCGCCGGTGAGCGTCACCGCGAGGAGCCCGCCGAAGGTGGCCCGGCGCCGGGTGACGCGGCGCCGGTGGCTGTGTCGGGAGGGGGTGCCTGTCTTGGTCATGCCCCTTGGTCGCCGGGTGGCGGGGAAAGGTTGCCGCCTCCTCGTCGGGCATTCCGCTTACTCGAAATCTCCGCTCACGGTCACTTGGTCGCCGTTCACGGTGCGGCCCCACACCGAGTACGAGTCACCGCCCGCGTCCCGGTCGCCCTCGGCGTGGTTGTACTGCCCGGCGAACACGTACTGCCCGGCCGGTACCGTACGGCCGTTCTTCAGGACCCACCGGTACACCAGGAACCCGCCGCGCTCGCCGACGGAGACCGTGAAGTCCTCGGCGGGCAGCGACCTCCAGTTGCCGGTGTCGGTGACCTTGCCGGTCTGTGCGACCCTCAACTCCAGCGTCAGGTCCGTGAGTTGCTGGCGCGCCTTGAAGGTGATGTCGCTCTGCGCCCAGTACCGGTTCGAGCCGGGGTCGACGGTCCCCTTCGACCACAGGGCCTGCGCGGCGGAGCGACTGGCGCCCGGGGTGGGTGTCACGGCGACCGTCTGGCGCGGGCCCCCGCCGTCGTCGTCGCCAAGTGTCGCGCCGACCGCGAACGCGCCCACGGCGAGGGCCCCCGCGACCCCGGCCACCGCGCCCGCGATCCGTACCCACCCGACGGCAGGGCGGCGCCGTGCGCCCAGGGCCGGGTGCGGCTCGGACATGCCGCGCTCGATCCGGGCGAGCATCCGCTCCCGGTCCGGGTGGTGCGCGTCGGCGGACTCGCGCAGCCGCCGCCGCACTTCGTCGTTCACCGCCTGCCTCCCTCCGCCGTCGCCCCGATCGCCCGTACGCGGCGCGGGGCCGGGCCCTCCCGCTCGCCGGACCCGAGCCGCTTCTCCAGCTCGGCCATGCCCTTGGACGTCTGGCTCTTCACCGTACCCACCGAGATGCCGAGGGTGAGCGCGGTGTCCTTCTCCGACAGGTCGAAGGCGTGCCGCAGCACCACGCAGGCCCGCTTGCGGAACGGGAGTTCGCGCAGCGCGCCCTGCACGTCGACCACGGCGGGCACGTCCGGGTCCTCGGCGCGCTCCTGCCGGCCCGACCAGAACAGGGCCACGCGCCGCCGCTCGCGGACCGCGCTGCGGATCCGGGTGCGGGCGAGGTTGGCGACGACACCACGCGCGTACGCCACCGGGTGGTCGGCATCCCTGACCCGGTCCCAGCGGTGCCAGAGCGCGAGCAGCGCGTCCGCCGCGAGGTCGTCGGCGGCGTCCGGCTCGCCCGTCAGGAGGTGGGCGAGGCGGGCGAGTTCGGCGTGGTGCCGTTCGAAGAAGGCATGGAACTCGGCGGAGTTGTCGTCGTCCACGACAGTGCTCACGCGGATCCCTCCCCTCACTGTGCGGCTCGATGCGGGTCGACGGGATGCGAGAGCGTACCAGCGTTGCGTACGGCGGTTCGAAGGGCGTGCGAGATTTCGGACATGATCCGAGGGGGGGCAGGAACTGGGTCGGGGGGCGACCTAGGTTGCGTAACTGACTAGGTAGCCATACGGTCCATGGCATGACCGTCACTGCGCACGTCTCGCCGCACCTCACCGTGTACGGGCTGTCACCGGGGCTGAGGGCCACGGATTCCGGGCTTGTCGTCGGAGACGGACCGGCGGCCGTCATGAAGGGCAGGACCGCGTGAGCGGCGACCGTCGTGCCAGCTGGTTCAAGGGCGTGCTCGACCTGCTCGTCCTCGCCGCCCTCACCGACGGCGAGAGCTACGGCTACGAGATCGCCAAGACGCTGGACGGCGCAGGCTTCGGCCAGATCAAGGGCGGCACGCTCTACCCCGTGCTCAACCGGCTCGAGGAGGCCGGTCTCGTCGCGGCCGAGTTCCGCGCCACCGAGAAGGGGCCGGGCCGCCGCTACTACACACTCACCGACGCGGGCCGCGCCACGCTCGCCGCACAAGGGGCGCTCTGGCGGGAGTTCGACGCGTCGGTACGGGCCATGCTGGCCAAGGGCGGTCTGCGATGACCACCGACGACTACCTGGCCGAGCTGAGCCGCCTCCTCGGTGCCTCTGGGCTGCCCCCGGACCACGTCGACGCCACCGTCGACGACCTCGCGGCACATCTGGCCGAGTCCGGCCCGGTGGACCCCGAGGACGAGTTCGGCCCGGTCGAGGAGTTCGCCCGGCAGCTGGCGCCGGAGAGCGCGGCGCCGGACGGTGCGGTACCCGACGAGCACGTGGAGACCTGGCGCTGGACCGCCGACACCTACGCCGACGAGGCGCTCCTCGACCGCTTCGGCGACGAGGGCTGGGAGGTCGAACGCGTCGACGCTCTCGGCCGCTTCGTCAGCCACCGGGACCCCGAACAGCCGCAACGCTGGGAGTACCGCCGCGAACTGGTGACCCGGGGCCGCGCCGCCCTGGACCGCGAACTCGCGGTCGAGGGCTGGGAGCCGTGCGGCACGTGGGCCGTCTACGGCTGGTACAAGCGCCCGAAGGCGGCGACGCTGGGCCCGGCGGCGGAGATGACGACCCCGCCCCCGGCGGCCCCGACCCGCCACGCCTTCTTCAGCCGCCGCTTCTGGCTGACGCTGGCGCTGGCGACGGTGGCGCTGATCACCGCGGCGGTCGCCCTGTCCGTACGGGACGGCGAGGCAAGCACCGGCGCGGGCTTCGTGACGGGCGCGTCGGTCGGCGCGGCGGTACCGCTGCTGGCGGGCTGGGCGGTGGTGGTGTGGCAGGTCCGCCGCCGGCGCCGCGAGTGACGCTCCGCGGGTTCACCGCCACGAGCGCGGGGAACTGCGCGAGCGACCACGACCAAGCCGCACCCGGCAACGAGGGCCTGCCGTACGCCGGGCTCACGACCCGGCCCGCCTTCGGGGGCTAACCCTTCAGCGCCGCCGACATCATGGCCCTGGCGATCGGAGCGGCCAGCCCGTTGCCGCTGACCTCCGAGCGCGCCGCGTCGGACTGTTCCACGACCACCGCCACGGCGACCTCCTCACCGGTCGAGTCGTCCTTCGCGTACGAGGTGAACCAGGCGTAGGGCGTCTTGCTGTTGTTCTCGCCGTGCTGGGCCGTGCCCGTCTTGCCGCCGACGGTCGCGCCCGCGATCTGCGCGTTCGTGCCGGTGCCCTTCGTGACGACGGTCTCCATCGCCGACCGGAGCTGCGAGGCGGTCGACTCGCTGACGACCCGCTCCGTCTCCGAGTCCGGGTAGCTCTCGACCGCGTCGCCGTCCGCGTTCGTCACTTCGGAGACCATGTGCGGGGACGCCTGTTCGCCGCCGTTGGCGAGCGTCGCGGAGACCATCGCCATCTGGAGCGGGGTGGCGGTGACGTCGAACTGGCCGATGCCGGAGAGCGCGGTCTGCGCCTTGTCCATGCCGGAGGGGTAGACGCTCTCGGCGGCGCGCACCGGCACGTCCTGCTTCTTGTCGTCGAAGCCGAACTTCTCCGCCATGGCCCGGACCTCGTCCTGGCCGAGGTCGACGGCGATCTTGCCGAAGACGTTGTTGCAGGAGTACTGGAGCGCGGTGCGCAGGGACGCGTCCTCACAGGGCGCGCTCGCGCTCTCGTTCTCCAGATCCGTGGTGGTGCCGGGCATGCGGTACGGGTTCGGGGAGTCGGTCTTCTCGTCGACCGACGAGTACAGCCCGTTCTCCAGCGCGGCCGCCGCGACCACCAGCTTGAACGTCGAGCCCGGCGGCAGCGCCTGCTTCAGGGCGCGGTTCAGGGTCGGCACGTCCTCGTCGTCGGACAGCTTCTTCCACGCCGCGGCGTCGGACGCTCCCGAGCCGCTGATCTCCGAGGGGTCGTACGACGGCGACGACACCATGCCGAGGATCCGCCCGGTCTTCGGGTCGATCGCGACGGCGGCGCCCTTGGTGGAGCCGAGCGCCTTCGCCGCCGCCTTCTGCACGGCGGGGTCGATGGTCGTGACCACGTCGCCGGGGGCGGAGCGCTTGCCGGTGACCGTGTCGAGCGGGTTCGTCAGCCGGGTCGCCGTGCCGTCGAGCACGTCCTGGTACAGCGCCTCCAGCTGCGTGGACCCGTACACCTGCGACGTGAAGCCGGTGACCGCGGAGTACAGGGAGCCGTCCTTGTAGGTCCGCTTGTACTTCAGGTCGCTGCCGCCGTCCGTCGGCGCCGAGCCGGTCACCGCCTTTCCGCCCACGATGATGTCGCCGAGCGGATACGCGTACTGCGCGATCGTCTTCCGCCGGTTCTTGTCGTTGTCTGCGAGGGCCTTGCCGTCGTAGAACTGCACCCATGTCGCCCTGACCAGCAGAGCGAACACGAGCAGCAGACTGAAGACGGAGGCGCGCCTGATCGTCTTGTTCATCCCGCTGGTAGGACGAGCGGCCGGGAGCGAATCGTTCCGATAAGCCCGCTTTTCTCAGAAAGCTCTCATCAACCCCGGACGGGGGCGGACTCAGAGGCGGCGCGTCGCCAGCGTCAGGCGGTCCCGCGCGTCGAACAGCGCGTCCTTCACCATCTGCTCGTGCGCGGGAGTGAGCCGTGCCACCGGCACCGAGCAGGAGATCGCGTCTCGCGCCGGGGTCCGGTAGGGGATCGCGACGCCGAAGCAGCGCAGGCCGAGCGTGTTCTCCTCGCGGTCCACCGCGAAGCCCTGCTCGCGCACCGTGTGCAGCTCCTCGATGAGCTTCTCGCGGTCGGTGATCGTGTGCTCGGTCAGCGCGGGCAGCGTCTCCGGGAGCATCTTGCGGACCTGCTCGTCGCCGTACGTGGCGAGCAGCGCCTTGCCGAGCGAGGTGGAGTGCGCGGGCAGCCGGCGCCCCACGCGCGTGAAGGGCCGCAGGTAGTGCTGGGACTGGCGGGTGGCCAGGTAGACCACGTTGGTGCCGTCGAGCCGCGCCAGGTGGATGGTCTCGGTGGTGTCGTCGGAGAGCCGGTCGAGCGTGGGCCGGGCGGCGGCCACGACCTCGTCGCCGTCGATGTAGGAGGTGCCGACGAGCAGCGCCCGCACCCCGATCCCGTACCGCGTGCCGGTCGCGTCCGTCTCCACCCAGCCCAGCTCGACGAGCGTGCGGAGGAGCATGTAGAGGCTCGACTTCGGGTAGCCGACCGCCTCCTGGACGGCGGCCAGGGAGTGCATGCCGGGGCGGCCCGCGAAGTACTCGAGCAGTTCGACCGTGCGCACCGCCGACTTGACCTGCGCGCCACCCTGCGCGGCCCCCGCCGCGGAGCCCGCAACGGCCCCCGTCTCGCCAGCCGACATCGCCCTTGACCCCTTCGTTCGACGAGAAATAGTCTCCGTAGAGTTCATCAACAGAGACAGCGTTCAGTATATCGAACGACTCTCGTGGCTCGTCCGGCGAGCCGCGGGAAAAGCTGGAGGAATTCGCCGTGGCAGCAGCACCAGTCTGGAGTGTCGACCCCCGAACCGGGAAGCAGCGGGAACAGGTCGCGGTCGAGGCCACGGCCCAGGAGGTGGACCAGGCGGTCCGCGCCGCCCACGACGCCCGTTCCGCTCTGACGGACCGGACCGTGCGCGCCGCGTTCCTGCGCACCGCCGCCGATCTGCTGGACGAGGCCAAGGACCATCTGGTCGAGGCCGCCGACGCGGAGACCGCGCTCGGACCGGTCCGGCTCGGCGGTGAACTCGCCCGCACGAGCTTCCAGTTGCGGGCGTTCGCGAGCGTCGTCGACGAGGGAGCCTTCCTCGGCGTCGTCATCGACCACCCGGACGACACCGCCACGCCGCCCATCCCGGACCTGCGCCGCTACAAGATCCCGCTGGGTGTCGTCGCCGTCTACTCGGCCTCGAACTTCCCCTTCGCCTTCTCCGTGCCCGGCGGTGACACCGCGAGCGCGCTCGCCGCGGGCTGCCCCGTCGTCGTCAAGTCGCACCCCGACCACCCGGCCACCTCCGAGCTGGTCGCCTCCGTCATCCGGCGGGCCGCCGCCCGGCACGACATCCCGGAGGGCGTGCTCGGTCTCGTGCACGGCTTCGAGGCGGGGGTCGAGCTGGTCAAGCACCCGCTGGTCTCGGCCGCCGGGTTCACCGGTTCCGTACGCGGCGGGCGCGCGCTCTTCGACGCCGCCGCGGCCCGTCCGGTGCCGATCCCGTTCCACGGCGAACTGGGCTCCCTCAACCCGGTCGTGATCACCGAGGCGGCCGCCACCGAGCGCCCCGAGCAGATCGGTACGGGCCTCGCGGGCTCCATGACCCTGGGCGTCGGCCAGTTCTGCGTCAAGCCCGGCCTGGTGTTCGCGCCGAGCGGCGAGGCGGGCGACAGCCTCGTCAAGTCGCTCACGGCCGCCGTCAGCGACACCGCCGGGGGCGTCCTGCTCGACCACCGCATGCGGGACAACTTCGTCGCGGGCGTCGCCGAGCGGGCCCAGCTCCCGGACGTCGAGGCGCCGGTGACGCCCGGCGCGGGCGGCGAGCACACCGTCAGCCCCGGCTTCCTCACCGTCCCGGCGACCAGGCTCGCCGTCGAGGGCGGGGCGCACGACCTGCTCCTCGAGGAGTGCTTCGGCCCGGTCACCGTCGTCGCCCGCTACGAGAGCGCCGACGAGATCACCGCCGTCCTCTCCCGCCTGCCCGGCAACCTCACCGCCACCGTCCAGCTCTCCGCCGAGGAGGCCGCCG
The DNA here is from genome assembly GCF_044332585.1 of Streptomyces sp. NPDC016845. Taxonomy (NCBI): domain Bacteria; kingdom Bacillati; phylum Actinomycetota; class Actinomycetes; order Kitasatosporales; family Streptomycetaceae; genus Streptomyces; species Streptomyces sp. NPDC016845. The sequence continues at coordinate 848,486 of NZ_JBIRPI010000002.1, forward strand.
GTGAGGGGCGCGGCACGGAGATCCTCGCCGAGCTGACCCCGCTCGCCGGACGCGTCCTGGTCAATGGCTGGCCGACCGGCGTCGCCGTCGCCCCCGCCCAGCACCACGGCGGCCCGTACCCGGCGACGACCTCCACCTCCACCTCGGTCGGCTCCACCGCGATCGAGCGCTGGCTGCGCCCGGTCTCGTACCAGACGACCCCCGAGGCGCTGCTGCCGCCGGAGCTGCGCGACGACAATCCGCTGGACCTGCCGCGCCGCTACAACGGCCGCCTGGAGAACTGAAGCCCATGGAACTGAACCTCCCCGAGCTGCCCTTCCAGCTGCACGCCCACGGCCCCGAGGGGCACTGGGCGTACGCGGACGGAGCGCTCACCGGCCGGGCCGGCGCCCGCCAGGACCGCTTCGTGCCCCCGGCCGGTGACTCGCTCGAATCCGCCTCCGACGCGCCGCGCCTCCTCGGCACACCGCCCGAGGGCGACTTCCAGCTGATCGCCCGCGTGACGGTCGGTTTCGCGGCGGCGTTCGACGCGGGCGTCCTCTACCTCCACGTGGGGGAGCGGGAGTGGGCCAAGCTCTGCTACGAGCGCTCCCCGGACGAGCCCACGGTCTGCACGGTCGTCACGCGCGGGCGCTCCGACGACGCGAACTCCTTCGTGGTCCCGGGGTCGACCGTGTGGCTGCGGATCACCCGCACCGGCTCCGCGTTCGCCTTCCACGCCTCCACCGACGGCGAGAAGTGGACCTTCGTCCGCGTCTTCGCGCTCGGCGACGAGCACTCCGCGGCGGCGGCCCAGGTCGGCTTCCTCGCGCAGTCGCCGACGGGGGAGGGGTGCGAGGTCGTTTTCGACCGCATCGAGCTGCGCTCCGGCGCGCCGAAGGACCTGCGGGACGGGAATTAGCCACGGGCGGCACCGGTTGACGTACGGCGCAGGGCTCCCCCTGCGCCGTACGTATCCACTGGAGCGAGAGACCCCATGCGCGTCGAGATCTGGACCGACATCAACTGCCCGTTCTGCTACATCGGCAAGTTCCGGTTCGAGCAGGCCCTCGACGCCTTCCCGCACAAGGACCAGGTCCAGGTCGTGCACCGCTCCTTCGAGCTCGACCCCACCATCGCCAAGGGCGACACCGGTCTCGTCGTCCCGCACATCGCCGAGAAGTACGGGATCAGCGAGGAGCAGGCCGCCGCCAACGAGCAGGGGCTCGGGCAGCAGGCGCAGGCGCTCGGCCTGCCCTACCTCACCGCGGGCCGCGACTACGGAAACAGCTTCGACCTGCACCGCCTGCTCCACCTCGCGCACGAGAAGGGCGTCCAGAACGCCATGATCGACGCCCTGTACCGGGGGAACTTCGCCGAGCAGGGCTCCGTCTTCGCCGACGAGGAGCACGTGGTGCGCCTCGCTGTCGACGCCGGGCTCGACGAGGCCGAGGTCCGCGCGGTCCTCGCCGACCCGGACAAGTACGCCGACGAGGTCCGCGCCGACGAGCGCGAGGCCGCCGAGCTGGGCGCCAACGGCGTCCCGTTCTTCGTCCTCGACCGCAAGTTCGGGGTCTCCGGCGCCCAGCCCGCCGAGGTCTTCACACAGGCCCTGACCCAGGCGTGGGACAGCCGCTCCCCGCTCACGGTGATCGACAGCGCGGACGGCGGCGACGCGTGCGGCCCCGACGGCTGCGCGGTCCCGCAGAGCTGACCCCGGCCCAGCCGGGCTGATCGAATTCGGGCGCGGGCGCCCGGGGGCGTCCGGCACAGTGAAGTCATGCAGACGACCGACGATCACCAGCCCGGCGTCCCCGCCCTGGACCTGCCCCCGGAACCCGCCCTCGCCCTCGACCTCGATCTCGTCCGCGCCCAGTACCACCCGGACAGCACCTACCTGAACACCGCCGGTTCCGGGGTGCTGCCCGCGCGGGCGGCCGACGCGGTGCGCATCGCCGTCGACACCATGGCGGCGGGCCGCCCGCTCGACGCCCTGTTCGCCGACGTCGAGGCGGCCCGCGCCTCCTTCGCGCGGATAGCCGGGGCGCCGGTGGCGCAGGTGGCGGCCGGCGCGTCCGTCGCGGTCTACGGCGGTCTGGTCGCCGCGTCGCTGCCCCCGGGCGCCGAGGTCCTCACCGCGGAGAACGACTTCAGCTCCACCGTCAACCCGTTCCACGTCCGGGGCGACCTCAGGGTCCGCATCGTCCCGCTGGACGCGCTCGCCGGGTCCGTCGGCCCCGACACCGCGCTCGTCGCCGTCAGCGCCGTGCAGTCCGCCGACGGCCGCGTCGCCGACCTGGCCGCCCTGCGCGAGGCCACCCGCGCCCACGGCGCCCGCCTCTACGTCGACGCCTCGCAGGCCGCGGGCTGGCTCCCGCTGCAGGCCGCGGACGCCGACTACGTCTGCGCCGTCGGCTACAAGTGGCTCTCCTGCCCGCGCGGCACCGCCTTCTTCGTCGGCCCCGAGGACCCGGACGCGCTGCGCCCGGTCTTCGGCGGCTACGTCTCCGGCGAGATCCCCATGGACAGCTGCTACGGCCCCGTCACCCGACCCGCTCGCTCCGGGCGCCGGTTCGACGAGGCGCCGAGCCTCCTCGCGTACACCGCGGCGCGCCAGTCCCTCGCGCTGATCGAGGAGCTGGGCCCGGACGCCGTCCGCGCCCACGACCTGGCGCTCGCCGACCGCTTCCGCGCGGGCCTCGCCGCCCTCGGCCACCAGCCGGTCCCGTCGCCCGGCTCACCGATCGTCTCCGTACCCCGACTCGGCCACAGGCAGGCGGAGTTGCGCACGGACGGCATCGAGGTCGCCGCCCGCGCGGGCAATCTGAGGGCCGCCTTCCACCTCTACAACACGCCCGAGGACGTAGACCGGCTCCTGACCGCTCTGTCCCACTGACCGCCCCTCGCCACCGCCGCACCACCACACCTGGCGCGCGGGCCCGCCGGACGCTAGGAAGGCAGGGACGAGGTGGTGGTGCCGGTGGCCCGCAAGCACGGGACAGAACCGACGGCCGACGCCGAGCTGCACCGGCGGCTGGTCTACGGCGACGAGGCCGCGCTCACCGAGGTGTACGACACCTACGGCGGGCTCGTGCGCGGAGTCGCGGTCCGGGTGACCCGCCAGACCGGGGCCGCCGACGACGTCGCCCAGGAGGTCTTCGCCCACCTGTGGGCGCGGCCCTACGCCTACGACGAGCGGCGCGGCACCCTGCGCACCTGGCTGACGATGCTGGCGCACCGCCGCGCCGTCGACTGGGTGCGCAGCGAGGCCCGCCACCGCAAGGCGGTCACCGCCGACGACGCGGTCCTGCACGCCATCCCGGCACAGGACCCGGGACCCGACGAGCGGGTCGTGGACCGCGAACGCGCCCTCCTGCTCCACTCCGCCCTCGCCGAACTCCCGCTGCCCCAACGGCAGGTGGTCCACTTGGCGTACTTCGCCGGGCGGACGTACCGTCAGGCAGCGGTGGAACTCGGCATCCCCGAGGGCACCGCGAAGACCCGGCTGCGCACGGCCCTGCACCGGCTGGCCGAAACCCTGGCGGACCCCCCCGACCCGGCCAGGGAAAGGAGCGCGTGATGACGACCGACGCCTACGACCACGCGGCGATCTGCGACCTCCTCGGCGCCTGGGCCGTCCACGCCCTGCCCGCCGAGGAGGAGCACGCCGTCCCCGAACACCTCGCGCGGTGCCCGGAGTGCGCGGCGGAGGCGGAACGGCTGCGAGAGACCGTACGACTGCTGGACGGCCCGATGGAGAACCTCGGCACCGCCCCGCGCAGCGCGGGCGACGACATCCTGACCCGCGTCCTCGTCGCCCGCCCGGCCGTGCCCCGCACCGCCCCGCACGCCGAGCCCTACGCCGCCGCCGTCGCCGCGCTCGAGGCGCTCGTCGCCGCACTCGACCCCGAGCCCGACGCCGCGCCGGACCCGGACGTCTGGCGGACCCCCGTCGTCCACGACTGGACCGTGCGGGACACGATCGCCCACCTGATCGCCGCCGACGAGCATCTCGCCATCCACCTGGGCCTTCCGGCCAACGAGCCGCCGCCCACCCCGACGGCCCCCGACGACACCGGCTGGCGTACCGCCTGGGCCACCCGCACCCACCGCGTCATCGCCCACGAGCGGGCCCGTTCACCGCAGGCCACGGTCGCCACCTGGCGCGCGCAGGCCGCCGCGCTGCTCGCCACCCCGGCCGCGCACGACCCCGAAGTGGCGGCGCTGCCCACGACGCTGGTCGGCGCGCGGCTGCCCGTCGCCGATCACTTCCTGGTCCGGGCCTTCGAAGCGTGGATCCACGCCGACGACATCGGGCGCGCCCTGGGGCGGCCCGTCCCCCCGCCACCCGCCGACCACCTGCGGCGCCTGGTGCGGCTCGGCGTCCGCATCCTCGGCCTCGCGCTCGGCACGACCGCCGAACCGGTCGCCCTCACCGTCACCGACGCGGGCCGCTCCACGAAGTGGGTCCTGGGCGCGGAAGGCGAGCCGGTCCGCGCCGAACTCGCCCTGGACGCCGTCGACTTCTGCCTCCTCATCGGCGGCCGCGTCGCCCCGTACACCGTCCCCATGGCCGCCCAGGGCGACGACAGGGCCGTACACGCCGTCCTCGACGGGGCGGCCCGGCTCGCCTGGCTCTGAGGTTTCCGTAAGCCCACACACCGGTGGGGCGGGACCGGTGACCGGTCCCGCCCCACTCATGCGCGTACGTGCGTCACTTCACCGGGGTGAAGTCCCGCGCCCCGATGAACTCCGGGCGGCGTACGGGCGCCGAGAACGGCTCCACCGCCGGGTTCTCCACGCTGTTGAACACGATGAAGACGTTCGAGCGCGGGTAGGGCGTGATGTTGTCGCCCGAGCCGTGCATGGCGTTGCAGTCGAACCAGGTCGCCGAGCCCGCCCTGCCGGTGAACAGCTTGATGCCGTGCGCGTCGGCGAACTTGGACAGCGCCTCGTTGGAGGGGATGCCCGCGTCCTGCATCTGCAGCGACTTCTTGTAGTTGTCCTTCGGCGTCTCGCCCGCGCAGCCGAGGAACGTCTTGTGCGACCCCGGCATGATCATGAGGCCGCCGTTGGTGTCGTAGTTCTCCGTCAGGGCGATGGAGACGGACACCGTCCGCATGTTCGCGAGGCCGTCCTCGGCGTGCCAGGTCTCGAAGTCCGAGTGCCAGTAGAAGCCGCTCGCCCCGAAACCGGGCTTGACGTTGATCCGCGACTGGTGGACGTAGACGTCCGAGCCGAGGATCTGCCGGGCCCGCCCCACGACGCGCTCGTCGCGGACCAGGTTCGCGAAGACCTCGCTGATCCTGTGCACCTCGAAGACCGAGCGCACGTCCTGCGACTTCGGCTCGACGATGGAGCGCTCGTCGGCCTTGACCGCCGGATCGGTGATCAGCCGCTGCAGCTCGGCCTGGTAGGTACCGATCTCGTCCGGGCCGATCAGCTCGTCGATCGCGAGGAAGCCGTCCCGCTCGAAGCCCGCGAGGTCGGACTCGCGGATCGGGCCCCGGGCGCCGGGCGCCGACCAGACGACCGGGTCGACGCGCGGGGTGGCCACCTCCGAGGTGCCGCGGGTCGGGTACAGATCGGCGATGCCGTGGTCCGCAGAGATGGCGGTCATAAGAATCAGGCCTCCTCGTCCTCGGTCAGCAGCGGGTAGGCGCCGTGCTCGTCGTGGTCCTCCCGCCCGGTCACGGGCGGATTGAACACGCATACGCAGCGGAAGTCCGTCTTGGGCCGCAGCGTGTGGTGCTCGTGGCCGTTCAGGAGGTACATGGTGCCCGGCTCGATCCAGTGCTTCTCGCCGGTCTCCTCGTTGGTGAGCTCGGCCTCGCCCTCGACGCAGAGTACGGCCTCGATGTGGTTCTTGTACCACATCTTCGTCTCGGTACCCGCGTAGAGGATCGTCTCGTGCAGGGAGAAACCGACCTTCTCCTTGGCGAGGACGATGCGCTTGGTCTCCCACGTGCCGGACGCCGACTTCACGTGCCGGTCGGTGTTCTCGATCTCCTTGAACGAACGGACAATCACGGTGTGTCGCTGCCTCTCTCTGTTGCGTTCCCTGAGGGATGTCAGGCGGTCTCGCGCACGGCCCTGGTGAGCGTGCGCAGCCCCTCTTCCAGCTCGTCGGGCGTGATCGTCAGCGCCGGGAGGAGCTTGACGACCTCGCTGTTCGGGCCGGAGGTCTCGATCAGCAGGCCGAGCTCGAAGGCGCGCTTGGCGACCTTGCCGGCCCGCTCCTTGTCGCGGAACTCGAGGCCCCACACGAGGCCGCGGCCGCGGTACTGCACGGTCTCGTCGCGGAACTCGTCGCGCAGCGCGACGAGGGCCTCCTCGATCTGCTGGCCGCGGGCGAGCGTCTGCTTCTCCATGGCCGGACCGTCGGTCCAGTACGTCTCCAGGGCGGCGGACGCCGTCACGAAGGCGGGGTTGTTGCCGCGGAACGTGCCGTTGTGCTCGCCGGGCTCCCAGACGTCGTGCTCCGGCTTGAACAGGCACAGGGACATGGGGAGCCCGTACCCGCTGATGGACTTGGAGACGGTCACGATGTCCGGGGTGATGCCCGCCTCCTCGAAGGAGAAGAAGGCGCCGGTGCGGCCGCAGCCCATCTGGATGTCGTCGACGATGAGCAGCATGTCCCAGCGCTCGCACACGTCGGCGAGCTTGCGCAGCCACTCGGCGCGGGCGACGTTGATGCCGCCCTCGCCCTGCACCGTCTCGACGATCACGGCGGCGGGCTGGTTCAGGCCGGAACCCTGGTCGGCGAGGAGCCGCTCGAACCAGATGAAGTCCGGCGTCTGCCCGTCCAGGTAGTTGTCGAACGGCATGGGCGTGCCGTGCACCAGCGGGATGCCCGCGCCGGCCCGCTTGAACGCGTTGCCGGTCACCGCGAGCGAGCCGAGCGACATGCCGTGGAAGGCGTTGGTGAAGGAGACGATCGACTCGCGGCCCTTGACCTTGCGGGCCAGCTTCAGCGCGGACTCGACGGCGTTGGTGCCCGTCGGGCCCGGGAACATGACCTTGTAGGGGAGGTCGCGCGGGCGCAGGATGATGTTCTGGAAGGACTCCAGGAAGTTGCGCTTCGCCGTCGTCGACATGTCCAGGCCGTGCGTGACGCCGTCGCGCTCCAGGTAGTCGATGAGCGCGCGTTTCAGCACAGGGTTGTTGTGGCCGTAGTTGAGTGAACCGGCGCCGGCGAAGAAGTCCAGGTACTCGTGGCCGTCCTCGTCGTACATACGGCTGCCGTGGGCCCGGTCGAAGACGGTGGGCCAGCCGCGGCAGTAGCTGCGCACCTCCGACTCAAGGGTCTCGAAGACGCTCAGGTCCGGCTGGGTGATGGTCACAGCGAATGCTCCTCTTGGGAGGGGAGTAGCGGGGGGTCGGCTTGCATGGCTTCGGCTTGTGGGGCTCGGCCGGCTAGGCGGCGGGCGCGAGCGGACCGATCCGGTACAGCTCTTCCGGCAGGTGCCCGTCGTCGGGGAAGAGCCCGGCGTCGAACAGGACGGTGCGCTCCACGCCGGCCCCGTGCCTGCGGGCGAAGGAGCGGAACAGCGCCTGCGACGCCTCGTTGTCCGGCGTGATCGTCGTCTCGACGGTGGTGACCTGCCGCTCGGCGACGGCCTTCGCGGCCAGACCGTCCAGGAGTTCGCCGGCCAGACCGTGCCCGCGGTGGGCGGAGTCCACGGCTATCTGCCATACGACCAGAGTGCCCGGTCGGTCCGGCCGTGTGTACCCGGTGACGAACCCCGCGACCGCGCCGGTCTCGTCCCGCGCCACCGCGGAGGTGGCGGCGAAGTCACGGCACCACAGCAGATAGCTGTACGAGGAGTTGAGGTCGAGAACCTTGGAGTCGCGTGCGATACGCCAGATCGCGGCACCGTCGGCCACGCCGGGCTGGTCGAGCTGGAATTTCGCTTGTACGGCGGTCATGCAAATTGAATTTACCCAGCAATTTCTGGGATTGCATCTGCGAGCAGGGTTACGTGGCGCGGCGATCTGTGTTATCGCGCGCAGGTGAGCACGCGCATGAGTGGGCGGAGATATATGCCGATTTGCCGTGTACAAATAGGGCATAACACCGTTGGTGTGGAGTACGTCACACCGTTCTGCCTGGTCGGAAGCGTGTCCGATTCACGACGACTCGCGTTGTTGAAATCTTAGTGTTTACGTTCCGTCGAACCGGGCAGAAGCAGTACGGGAAGCTGCTCCGATAATAAGCGGAAGAATGTAGTTCAGTAGTTCTTGCGGAAGATAAAGAAAAGCGCCGCCCGGAAATGGGCGGCGCCACTTTGTGGACGGCGGAATTGCTTCGGTCTGTTTCGGCGGAGGATCGCCTTTTATGCCCAGGCGGCGGCGACGGCCTTCCGCGCACCCTCCAGGTCCACCGCGCACCCGGCCTCCGCGAGCGCCCCGCCGAGCGCGGCGAGCGAGGACTGCACGACACCGCGCGTCGCCTGCGGACCGTAGTGGTTGACCCGGATCATCTCCTTGGCCAGGGCGCCCCCGCCCGCCACGAGCGGCAGCACCGGGTCCACGGCGAGAGCCTTCGCGACCAGCTCACGCGCGTCCGTCCCGGCGGGCGCCCGCAGCGTCGTGGCGACCGGCGCGGCGTCCCGCGCCTCGTGCACGTACGGCTCGAGCCCCCCGCCCAGAGCCAGGGTTCCGGCGCGGGTCGCCGCCGCCGCGCTCGCGTGACGGGCCATCAGGGCGTCGAGCCCCTCGCTCTCGATCCGCTCCACGCACGCCTCGAGCGCGAGCATCTCCAGCTGGGCGGGCGCGTGGAGCAGGGCCTTCCGGCCGCCGTCGATCCAGCGCTGCTTCCAGTCCAGGAGCGAGAGGTAGGAGTGGCGCGGCGCCTGCGGGTTGGCGGCCATCCGCTCCCAGGCCCGCGCGCTCACCGACACGGCCGAGACCCCGGCCGGTCCGCCCATCGCCTTCTGCGCGCCGATCACGCACAGGTCCACGCCCCAGGCGTCCGGCAGTACCGGCTCGGCGGCGATCGACGCCACGGCGTCCAGGTAGAACAGCGCGCCGTGCTCCCGGACCACCTCACCGATCTCCGCGACGGGGTTGGTGTTGCCGGTCGCCGCCTCCGCGTGCACGAGGGAGACGAAGTCGATGTCGGGATGTTCGGCGAACGCCTCCCTGATCTGCCCGGCCGTCACCGCCGTGTGGAAGGGCACCGCCAGGTCGTGCACGGTGGCCCCGCAGTCGCGCAGCCAGTCGCCGAAGGTCTGCCCGTACGGGCCCGTGATGACGTTGAGCGCCACGGTGCCGGGCCCGGCGGCGCCACGGATCGCGCCCTCGAGCGGGAGCAGCGCCTCGCCCTGCATGATCACGACGTCCTGGGACGCGGAGGTTCGCAGGAGACGGGCCACACGGTCCTCGACGGCGGCGAAGTGCTCGGCGCTCAGGGGGGCCAGATCGAGAAACGGATGCGTCACGGTGATGCTCTCTTCGCTCACGGGTTCGGACAGGTGCTCACGGGTTCGGACAGATGCCGCTGTCGAGCGTACCCACCCGTTTCATAGGCTTCGCGCATGAGTGAGCCGAGCCCGGCGGGGGCGCTGCACGTGACCGGACGGGTCCTGGCCGGACCCGACGACGTACGCGACGAACTGTGGGTGATCGACGGCAAGGTCACCTACGACCGCCCGCGCACCCCGGGCCCGGACGTGACGACGGTCCACGGCTGGGCGCTGCCCGGCCTGGTGGACGCCCACTGCCACGTCGGCCTCGACGCCCACGGCCCCGTCCCCGCCGGGACCGCCGAGAAGCAGGCACTGACCGACCGCGACAGCGGCACGCTGCTCCTGCGCGACGCGGGCTCGCCGTCCGACACCCGCTGGATCGACGACCGCGAGGACCTGCCGAAGATCATCCGCGCGGGCCGGCACATCGCCCGCACCCGCCGCTACATCCGCAACTACGCCCACGAGATCGAACCCGGGGACCTCACCGCCTACGTCGCCCGGGAGGCCCGGCGCGGCGACGGCTGGGTCAAGCTCGTCGGCGACTGGATCGACCGCTCCACCGGCGACCTCGGCGCCTGCTGGCCGCGCGGCGCCGTCGAGGACGCCATCGCCGAGGCGCACCGGCTCGGCGCCCGCGTCACCGCCCACTGCTTCGCCGAGGACTCGCTGCGCGACCTCGTCGAGGCGGGCATCGACTGCGTCGAGCACGCCACGGGCCTCACCGACGACCTGATCCCGCTCTTCGCCGAGCGCGGCGTCGCGATCGTTCCGACCCTGGTCAACATCGCCACGTTCCCGGACCTCGCCAAGGGCGGCGAGGAGAAGTTCCCGCGCTGGTCGGCCCATATGCGCCGGCTGTACGACCGCCGCTACGACACCGTGCGCAACGCCTACGACGCGGGCATCCCGGTCTACGTCGGCACGGACGCGGGCGGCTCCCTCGCCCACGGCCTCGTCGCGGGCGAGGTCGCCGAACTGGTCAAGGCGGGCATCCCTGCGGTGGAGGCCCTCTCGGCCACCGCCTGGGGCGCCCGCGCCTGGCTCGGCCGCCCCGCCCTGGAGGAGGGCGCCCCGGCGGACCTGGTGGTGTACGAGTCGGACCCGCGCGAGGACGTACGGGTCCTGGCCGCTCCGCGCGCGATCGTGCTGCGGGGGAGGGTGGTCGGCTAGAAGCCGCCTGGGTTGACGCAGCGTTACCCGGGCGGGCGGCTGCTCGTTGCACACGGCTTCGCGGCGCCCTCGCGGTCAACCGGCGTACCCGGGAGATGAGCAGCTCGGGTGAGATCAGGGGGACGGCGGGGAACATCCGAGCCCCCGGATTCGAAGATGCGAGCTAAAACCCCTCGTTGGGGTGAACTGACCTAGGGTTGCCGCCCGTTCACCCTCAGTGCGTAAAGATTCCCTCATCGATGACCAGTCGACACCGTCGGCGGCGCACGTGCTGTCCCTGTGCGCGCCCGCCGAGGGGGATCTGTTCTGACCATCGCCTGTCCTGAATCCGAATCTGTTCTGTCCTCTCCTGGGGGTCCCACCAGCATGCCCAGCTCCACTGTCACCACCGCACCGCGTACGACCGCCCGCCGCCTCGCCGTGACGGCCGTCGCGACCGTGCTCGCCGCCGGACCCGCCGCGCTCGCCGCCGCCGGCCCCGCCGCGGCGACGGGCGACCACGGCGGCAAGGCCGGCGCGGTCGTGCTCCGCACGGGCCTGGACGTCTCCCTCCTGAACAAGACGGTGAACGTCCCCCTCAAGGTCGCGCTCAACGAGGTGCAGGCCCCGGCGAGCGCCGAGAAGACCGCGCTGAGCGTGAACCTGGACGGTGTCGACAACGGCCGCCCGTTCAACGTGCTGCGCGCGGACGTCGCGAAGGCGGAGGCGACCGTCGACGCGAAGAAGGCGGAAGGTTTCACCCAGCTCGTCCACGCCAAGGTGCACGTCCCCGGCCTGCCGCTGCTCTCCCTCATCGAGGTGGACCAGGTCACGTCCAAGGCCCGGTGCGAGGCGGGTGAGAAGCCGGTTGCGGAATCGAATCTGCTCGGCTCCGTCACGGTCCTCGGCAAGAAGGTCACGCTGACCGCGGGCGGCACGACGGAGGTCAGGGTCCCGGGTGTCGGCGAGGTCTCCCTGGCCCTCTCCTCCACCTCGACGACGTCCCGTACGGCGGCGGCCTCCGCACTCCGGCTCAAGGTCTCGGTCAACCCCCTGAAGCTGAACGTCGCCGAGGTCGACGGCGAGGTCACCCTGGCCGGCGCCACCTGCGAGTCCCCGAAGCCCCCCGCTCCCGGGAAGGAGACCCCGGCGGTCTCCACCCCGACCCCCGACGCGATCGTCCCCCAGGGCACCAAGGAAGAGCCCCCGGCCGACCTGGCCGAAACGGGCGGCAGCTCAGCCACCCCCTACATCGCGGGCGGCGCGGTACTCCTCCTGGCAGCGGGCGGCGCAGCGGTAGCGATGACCCGCAGGAACCGAGCAAGGGCATAACCCGAGACGGCGGGGCCCCGAACACCCGGCGCCCCGCCAGGACCACGGGGACCGGCGCGAGCAGCCCACGACGACCCCGCGCATCCCCACCGGGGGCGCGGGGACCGGCGCGAGCAACCACGACGAACCCGCGGATCGCCACCGGGAGCAGGCGCCCCGTCAGGGGCGCGGGGAACGGCGCGAGCAGCCACGATGAACCCGCGGATCGCCACCGGGGCCAGGCGCCCCGTCAGGGGCGCGGGGAACGGCGCGAGCAACCACAGGCGACCGCGCGTCGCAGGGACCACCCCAACCACTCACGGCGCGAAGGCGCAAGCCCGGCCCCCTCACCCGAAGGAACCCAGAACCCCCCTCAGCCCGGCCACAAACTCGGCACTGACCTCCCGCCCCCGCACAGCGACCCGCACCCATTCCACCCCCAGCCCCGGAAACGTATCCCCCCGCCGCACAGCGAACCCGGCCCCCCGCAACAACTCCCGCACCACACCGGCCTGAGGCACCCGCAGCAACACAAAGGGCCCCTCCGCAGGCCCCGCCACCTCCACCCCGAACTCCGCCAGCCCCTCGAGCAGCCCCACCAGATGGGCCCGGTCCGCGGCAACCGCCCGAGCCGCGCTCTCCGCCTCGGCAACCCCCCGCGCGGACACACACGCCTGCGCGGCAACGAGCGCGGGCGAGGACACCGGCCACAACGGCTGCGCCCGCCCGAGCGCCGCGATGATCTCCGGCTCGGCGAGCACGTACCCGACCCGGAGCCCGGCGAGCCCCCACGTCTTGGTCAGACTCCGCAGCACCACGAGCCCGGGTACGTCCGTCCGCCCGGCCAGCGCCTCCCGCTCACCCGGCACCGCGTCCATGAACGCCTCGTCGACCACGAGCACCCGCCCCGGCCGCGCGAGCCGGACGATCTCCTCGGCGGGGTGCAGGACGGACGTGGGGTTCGTCGGATTGCCGACGACGACGAGATCCGCCTCCTCCGGCACCAGCGCGGCGTCGAGCCGGAACCCGTCGGACTCCGGCAGCACCACCCGCCCCACCACATGCCCCGCGTCGGCGAGCGCCGCCTCCGGCTCCGTGAACTGGGGGTGTACGACGACCGGCCGCCGCACCCCGAGCGCCCGCGCGAGCAGTACGAACGCCTCCGCCGCCCCCGCCGTGAGCAGCACCCGCTCGGCGGGCACCCCGTGCCGGGCCGCGACCGCCGCGCGGGCCGCGCGCCCGTCCGGATACGCCGCGAGCCCCTCAAGGGAAGCGGCGATGTCTTCCCGCAGCCACGTGGGCGGCGTACCGGTCCGGACGTTCACGGCGAGGTCGGTCAGCTTCTCGCCGTCGTCCCGCACCTCGGCGTCCCCGTGATGCCGCAGATCGGGGCCGTCCTCCTCACCCGCCGGTACGGGGGACGCCCCGAGCCGCACCTCCACGCCGGGATGCGCACCGCCCCACTCCTGGGCCCGCGCCCGGAACTCACCCGAGCCGGCATCCGCGACATCCTCGTACGGCTGGACGACGATCCGTCGCGCCCCGAGCGCGGCGCACCGGTCGAGCCCGGAGGCCACATCCGGCCAAGCACCCGAGACGAACGCCGGCTCGACCCCGGCGAAACCTCCCTCCTCCCACAACAACCGTGCGGCGGCGGCGAGTTCGGCGTTCACGGCGGGGTCGGCCGAACCGCGTCCCACGAGCAGGACCACCACATCGTCCCGCCCGGACGGGAAGCGGTCGGCGCACCGCGCCAGGGCGGCGAGCAGGGCCGGGGGAGGGGTGAGCACGAAGCGGACTCCTAGCGACTAGTGACCAGCGAGAGGTTCAAGGGGCAGTCGGGACCGACGGCGGCCACCGCGCAGGTGAGCCGCCCGCGCCACACCCGCTTCGGCACCACGAGCACACCCCGCGACGCGGCCAGCGCGGCCGCCTCGGCGACCGACGCCGTACCGGCGACCGCGCCCACCCGCGCCGACGGATGCGGCACCGGCACAGCGGCCAGGAGCTCGGCCGCGTACGACACGAGCGGCACCCCGAGCGCCCCGGCCGCCGCCACGAGCCCCGGCTCCCGGCCTTTCGCCTCGACGGTCGCGAGGGCGACCACGCCGTCCGGCCCGGCACCGGCCTCGTCGAGGACGGCCCGGACGAGTCCGAGCACCTCGTCGGCGCCCACCCCGGCACGTGCCCCGACCCCGACCACCACGACGTGCGCCGAGGGTGCCGCATGGGTTAGCAAAGGCGCATGGCGGTGTTCGTGGCGCTCGGCGCCTTTGTGATGACCCTGGTCGGCGGCTGGACCGCGAGGAGGGTCACCGACCGGCGCCATCTGGTGCTCGGACTCGCGGGCGGCCTGATGCTCGGCGTCGTCGGGCTCGACCTGCTGCCGGAGGCGCTCGACGCGGCCGACGGGCCGGTCTTCGGGGTGCCCGCGGCGCTGCTGCTCTTCGTCGCCGGGTTCCTCGCCGCGCACGTTCTGGAACACCTCCTCGCCCAGCGCCAGGCCGCCCACGGCGCCGACGAGCACGAGGGCGGCCGGGTCCCCGAGGTGGGCCTGACGGCGGCCGGGGCGATGGTCGGGCACAGCATGATGGACGGCATCGCGATCGGCGCCGCGTTCCAGGTCGGCGGCGGCATGGGCGTCGCCGTGGCGCTCGCGGTGATCGCCCACGACTTCGCCGACGGCTTCAACACGTACACGATCACGCGCCTGTACGGGAACGCCCGCCGCAAGGCGACGATCATGCTCCTGGCCGACGCGGCGGCGCCCGTCGTCGGCGCCGCCTCCACGCTCCTGTTCACCATTCCGGAGCAACTGCTCGGCGGCTATCTCGGCTTCTTCGGCGGCGTCCTGCTCTACCTGGCCGCCGCCGAGATCCTGCCCGAGGCCCACCACGACCACCCGGCCCGTTCGACCCTGCTGTGCACGGTCGCCGGAGCGGCGTTCATCTGGCTCGTCGTGGGCATCGCGGGCTGAGGTCACGGCGCGGCGCACCGCTCCACGAGACGCCGGGCGATGTCCGGGAGCGCCGCCCAGTGCGTGTGCAGATAGCTGGCGTGCACACCTTGTTGTACGAAGCCCTCGACGCGCGGCGACGGGAGCCGCATGCCCCACGCCGGGGACGGGCCCGCGCCCGGTTCGAGGACGGTGCGGTGGAACTCGTGGCCCCGCAGCCGCGTCCCCGCCGGGGCGAGCACGCTGTCGGAGACGGCGACCGCGTCCCGGTAGCCGAGCGTGAGCCGCTTCGTCATCCGTGCCTCGGCGTCGAGGACCCCGCACATCTCCTGGCCGTCGAGGGACCTGGCGAGATACAGGAGCCCCGCGCATTCCGCGACCACCGGGGCGCCCGTGCGGGCCAGTTCGGCGACGGCCTTGCGGAGCTGTCCGTTGGCGGACAGCTCGGGCGCGTAGACCTCCGGGAAGCCGCCGCCTATGACGATGCCTGTGGTGCCCTCGGGGAGGTGTTCGTCGTTCAGGGGGTCGAAGGCGGCCACCTGGGCGCCTGCCGCGGTGAGCAGTTCTGTGTGCTCGGTGTAGGAGAAGGTGAAGGCCGCGCCCCCTGCTACTGCCACGATCGGTTTCGCCGGCGGGTGCGGCGCCGTTGTGGCTGGTCGCGCAGTTCCCCGCGCCTCTGGCAGGGCCGGCGTCCACGCCTCTGCCGTCAGGGGCGGGGCCGTTCTCGCCAGTGCCAGGAGGCCCTCCAGGTCGCAGCCCTCACGGACCATCTGCGCCGCTGCCCGTACCGACTCCACCGCCCCGGCGCTTCGCTCGGCCACCGGGACCAGGCCCAGATGGCGGGAGGGCGTTTCCACTCGCGGAGCGCGGCGCAACGCCCCGAACACCGGGACGCCGACCTCCTCCAGCGCCTCGCGGAGCAGCTCCTCGTGGCGGTCCGAGCCGACCTTGTTGAGGATGACGCCCGCGAGCCGTACCTCCGGGTCGAACGACGCGAAGCCGTGGACGAGCGCCGCCACCGAGCGGGACTGCGACGACGCGTCGACGACGAGCACGACGGGCGCCTTGAGGAGCTTGGCGACATGCGCGGTCGAGGCGAGTTCGCCCTGCCCGGAGACCCCGTCGAAGAGGCCCATCACGCCTTCGACGACAGCCAGGTCGCAGCCTTGCGCGCCGTGCGCGAACAGCGGGCCGACGAGGTCGGGACCGCACATGTACGCGTCCAGGTTCCGGCCCGGACGGCCGGTCGCGAGGGCGTGGTAGCCCGGGTCGATGTAGTCGGGCCCGACCTTGTGCGGCGACACGGCGAGGCCGCGCTCGGCGAACGCGGCCATCAGGCCCGTGGCCACGGTCGTCTTGCCCGAACCGGACGCGGGCGCGGCCACGACCAGGCGGGGCACGGCGGATGCGGACGTCACCACTCGATGCCCCGCTGGCCCTTCTGGCCCGTGTCCATCGGGTGCTTCACCTTCGACATGTCGGTCACGAGGTCGGCGAACTCCACGAGCTTGTCGGGCGCGTTGCGGCCCGTGATGACGACGTGCTGGGTGCCGGGCCGCGCCCGCAGCACCTCCACCACTTCCTCCACGTCGATCCAGCCCCAGTGCAGCGGGTACGCGAACTCGTCGAGCACGTACAGCTTGTACGTCTCGGCGGCCAGGTCCCGCTTGACCTGCTCCCAGCCCTCGCGGGCCTTCTCCTCGTTGTCGGCCTGGTCGTCACGCTGGACCCAGGACCAACCCTCGCCCATCTTGTGCCAGTCGACGGTGCCGCCCTCGCCGGAGGCGCCCAGCACCTTGAGCGCGTTCTCCTCGCCGACCTTCCACTTCGCCGACTTGACGAACTGGAACACCCCGATCGGCCACCCCTGGTTCCAGGCGCGCAGCGCGAGCCCGAAGGCCGCTGTCGACTTCCCCTTGCCGACGCCCGTGTGCACGAACACCAGCGGACGGTTGCGGCGCTGCCGCGTCGTCAGTCCGTCGTCCGGTACGACACTCGGCTGTCCCTGCGGCATCAGGCGGCCCTCCTGCGGGTCTGGTGCGGTCCTTGCGCTTGTCCTTGTACGTCCTTGACGAGCCCGGCGATGGCGTCCGCGCGCAGCTCGTCCAAGGTGACGACGCTGCCGCCCAGCTGACCGGCGAGCTGCCCGGCGAGCCCGAGCCTGACCATGCCCGACTCGCAGTCGACGACCACGGACGCGACACCCCCGGCGGCGTGCAGCCCTGCCGCCCGGCCCGCCAGCTTCACCGGCTCGGGCCCGCCCGTGGCCCGCCCGTCGGTGACGACGACCATCAGCGGCCGGCGCGCCGGGTCCCGCAGCCGCTCCACGCGCAGTACTTCATGCGCGGTGAGCAGCCCGGCGGCCAGCGGTGTACGCCCACCGGTCGGCAGCGTTTCCAGCCGCGCGGCGGCCGTGTCCACGCTCGACGTCGGCGGCAGCGCCACTTCGGCGCCGGACCCGCGGAACGTCACGAGCCCCACCTTGTCGCGCCGCTGGTACGCGTCGAGGAGGAGAGACAGCACGGCGCCCTTCACGGCGCCCATCCGCTGCCGCGCGGCCATCGAACCGGAGGCGTCCACGACGAAGAGCACGAGGTTGCCCTCGCGGCCCTCGCGCGTCGCCTGCCGCAGGTCGTCACGGTGCACGACCAGCCCGGGGCCCGACCGCCCGCGCGCCCGCTGGTGCGGGGCCGCCGCGTGCACGGTGGCGGCCAGATGCAGCTTGGTCAGGGTGCCCCGGGGCCGTACGGCGCCCGTCGTGCGGCCGTGCTCGGTCCGCGCCCTCGACCGGCGTCCGGCGGCGCCGTCACCGAGGCCCGGGACGCTCAGCATCTTCGTACGGAAGGGCTCGCCGGGGGAGACGGGACGCTGCTCCTGCGCTCCGCGCGGGGCGGAAGGCGCCGCGGGTTCCCCGGAGGATTCCTGCGCGTCGGCGGTGTCCTGCGCGTCGGCGGTGTCCTGTGGGCCGGGGGCGTCCTGCTCGGGCCCGCTCTGCGGAGGCAGCCCGCCACCACCGCCGGGACCGCCGTCATCGGGACCGCCGTCATCGGGACCCTGGCCGTCCGGCCCCTCGGGCTCCGGATCGTCGTCCGGGCCGAACTCGTCCAGCGTCTCGTCGAGCTTGTCCTCGTCCAGGCCCGGCGCGTCGAACGGGTTGCGGCGGCGCCGGTGCGGCAGCGCGAGCAGCGCGGCCTGCCGCACGTCCTCCGCGAGCACATCGGTGCGCCCCGCCCAGGCGGCGAGCGCGGTCGCGGTCCTGGCCATCACGATGTCGGCGCGCATGCCGTCCACCTCGAACGCGGCGCAGGTCGCGGCGATCCGCGTCAACGCCTTGTCGCCGAGGCGCACCTGAGGCAGCAGGGCCCGCGCGGCGGCGATCCGCTCCCGCACGTCGGCCTCGTCCCCGGCGAAGCGCGCGGTGAACCCGTCGGGGTCGTCGTCGTACGCGAGCCGCCGCCTGACGACCTCCACGCGCTGCTCCGGTACCCGGGACGCGGCGACCTCCACGGTCAGGCCGAACCGGTCGAGCAACTGCGGCCGCAGCTCGCCCTCCTCGGGGTTCATCGTCCCGACGAGGAGGAAGCGCGCGGCGTGCCGTACGGAGACGCCTTCGCGCTCCACGTACGAGGCGCCCATGGCGGCGGCGTCGAGCAGCAGGTCGACCAGGTGGTCGTGGAGGAGGTTGACCTCGTCGACGTAGAGGATGCCGCGGTGCGCGTCCGCGAGCAGGCCCGGCTCGAACGCCTTCACGCCCTCGGCCAGCGCCCGCTCGATGTCGAGCGCCCCGACGAGCCGGTCCTCGGAGGCGCCGACCGGCAGCTCGACCATCCGCGCCGGCCGCTGTACGCCGGGCCCGGCCTCGTGCGGCCCGTCCGGACACTGCGGGTCGGGCGCCCCCGGCGCGCAGGAGAACCGGCACCCGGGGACGACGTCCACGTCGGGCAGCAGCGCGGAGAGGGCGCGCACGGCGGTGGACTTGGCGGTCCCCTTCTCGCCGCGCACGAGAACCCCGCCGACGGCGGGCGACACGGCGTTGAGCAGGAGAGCGAGCCGCAGATCGTCCTGCCCCACCAGGGCCGTGAACGGGTACGGAGTGGGCATCAGCGGTCAACCTCCGGTGAACGAGAACTACTTGGGGGCGCCGGGAACTGCGCGGCGCACCCCCACGAACCTGCACGTACGCACGAACTGTGGAGGGTCCGGGGGCGCGGCCCCCGGGGACGGGACGGGAAGGGGCGGCGGGGGCGACCCGCCCGGCCCGCGCTCACGACGGCGCTCCGGGCGGCACGAACGGCAACCCCTTCGGAGCGCCCCCCTCGATCAACCGCCACAACGCATCGGTGTCGGCGTACCGCTCGACCAGATCCCCGAGCCGGTCCAGCTGCTCCTCGCGCAGCGCCGCGAACGACGTGTCGGGGGCGGGTACGAACCGCCGCCCGGCCGCGTCGGCGACCGCCCGCAGAAAGGCCCGCCGGAACCCGTCCGACTCCAGGGACCCGTGCCAGTGCGTCCCCCACACGGCCCCCACCCGGCACCCGTCGAGAAACGCCTCCCCGCCGAGGACCTCAGCGACCCCGTGATGGATCTCGTACCCCTCGACGTACGCGCCGAGCGCCTCACCCACCGGACGCGCGAGCGTCTTCTCACGGGCGAACCGTACGCGTACGGGAAGCAGCCCGAGCCCGTCCACGACGCCCGCCCGGGACTCGACCTCGTCCTCGATGCGCTCCCCGAGCAGCTGGAACCCGCCACAGATGCCGAGCACCGGGCGCCCCTCGGCGGCCCGCCGCGCGAGCGCGTCCGCGAGCCCGCGCTCCCGCAGCCACTCCAGAGCCTTGACGGTCCCGCGCGTGCCCGGCACGACCACCAGATCGGCGTCGACCAGCTCCTCCGCACGGTCCACGAACCGGACGACGACACCCGGTTCCGCGGCCAGCGCGTCGACGTCCGTGAAGTTCGACATCAGCGGCACCGCGCACACGGCGACCCGCAGCACGTCCGCGCCGACGGGCGGCGCCACCACTGACTCGCGCACGGCGCCCCGCATGGACACGCGGAGCCCGTCCTCCTCGTCGATGCCGAGCCCGTGCTGGTAGGGGAGCACCCCGTAAGTCGCTCTGCCCGTCAGGGACTTGAGCATGTCCAAGCCCGGTTCGAGCAGACTGACATCGCCCCGGAACTTGTTCACCAGATACCCGGCGAGCAGCTCCTGGTCCTCGGGCGCGAGCAGCGCCGTCGTCCCGAAGAAGGAGGCGAAGACCCCGCCCCGGTCGATGTCGCCGACGACGAGCACGGGCAGCCGGGCCGCCCGCGCGATGCCCATGTTCACGATGTCGGTACGGCGCAGGTTGATCTCGGCCGGGGAGCCGGCGCCTTCACAGATCACAGCGTCATGGCTGCCCCGCAACTCCTCCAGGCACCCCACGACGGTGTCGAGCAGCGCGCCCTGCCGCGCCCCGTGGTACCCGCGCGCGCTCATCTCGCCGACCGGCCTGCCCATGAGCACGACCTGGCTGCTGCGGTCGCCGCCGGGCTTGAGCAGCACCGGGTTCATGAGCGCGGTCGGCTCGACCCGGGCGGCCTGCGCCTGCATGGCCTGCGCCCGGCCGATCTCGGCGCCCTCGCGCGTCACGAACGAGTTCAGGGACATGTTCTGCCCCTTGAACGGCGCGACCTTCACGCCCTGCCGTACGAGCCACCGGCAGATCCCCGCCGTGACCACGCTCTTCCCGGCGTCGGAGGTCGTGCCCGCGACGAGCAGCCCGCCCCCTGTCATCGACCTGCTCATCGGCCCGCACCCGCCTTCGCCGCTCGACGCCGCGCCCACCACAACCGCCCGCCCACGCACACTCCCCATGCCGTCCAGCTCACCCGCCGCGACAGCCGCGCGGCCCGTTCGACGTCCTCCACCCGCACCGGACGCCCGGCGGCGTTGAGGACGGGCCGGTGCTCGACCCGGCCCCCGTACGCGAGCGTCCCGCCGAGCCGTACCCCGAGCGCGCCCGCGAAGGACGCCTCGACGACGCCCGCGTTCGGGCTGGGATGGCGCCCCGCGTCGGCACGCCAGGCGCGGGCGGCCTCCCGGGGGCGCCCGCCGGTGAGCACGGCGAGGGCGCCGGTCAGCCGGGCCCCGGGCCATCCGGCGACGTCGTCGAGGCGGGCGCAGGCCCACCCGAACCGGCGGTACCTGGCGGACTTGTGCCCGACCATGGCGTCGAGCGTGTTCACGGCCCGGAAGGCGAGCAGCCCCGGCACACCGCCCACGGCCCCCCACACCAGCGCGCCGACCACGGCGTCCGAGGTGTTCTCGGCGACGGACTCGACGACCCCGCGCGCGATCCCGTCCGCGTCGAGCCCCTGCGGATCCCGCCCGCACAGACGCGGCAGCAGCTCCCGGGCCAGCTCCACGTCCCCGGCCTCCAGGGCGGCCCCGACGCCCCGGGCCTCCCGGCCGAGCGAGGTCCCGCCGACGACGGCCCAGGTGGCGACGGCGGTCAGCGCGACAGAGGCGACGGAGGATCTCCGGGCCGCCCGACCGGCCAAGGCGCCCAATGCGGCGGCGCCGCCTGCACAGACCACGGCATGCGCGGCGCCCCACCCACGGTGGTCCCGCCACAGCGTTCGCTCGACAGCCCCCGCGGCCCGGCCGAAACCGGCGACGGGGTGCCCTCGACGCGGATCACCGAACAACTGGTCGGCTACAAGTCCGGCTGCGGCCCCGTACGCGAACACGCGCTCGGCCCGCACCGTGCCGCGCGGGGCGAACATGGTGGTAGTTGTCCTCACTCAGGGTGTCCACGCCCTGGTTCGACGAGACCGGCAGCAGAGAGTTCCTGGCTCGCCCCCCGACAGAGGGCTCACAGTGGCGGGACCGCGCCGGATTCGCACCGGCTTCCTCGGACTGCTGCCGAATATGGCCTGGGAAGTCCACCACGCAGCGCGAAGGCGCGTCAACTTGCTGTTGACCTGGGTGAGCGCAGTGTGGGGAGACCCACAGGACGCGGACAAGGGTGAGGGGCGGGTCGCGATGCGCCCCGCCCCTCACCACCAGGCGATCTCAGGCCACGATCAGGAAGATCCCGTACGCCACGGCCGCCGCGCACAGCGCGAAGCACACGTACGCGCCCGATGTGAGCGCCGTCGCCGAGGCGCCGCGCCGGGTCGCCGCCTCGCGCTTGGAGAGGCCGACGATGCCGAGGGTGAACAGGCCCACCAGGGCCACCGTGGTCGCGAGGCTGACGCCGAAGACGGAGCCGAGGGCCGCCCAGTCGATGTTCATGGCTGTCGGTTCCTTACAGCGTGGCGCCGGCGGGGCGCGCGGGGTCGGCCGCGGCCGGGGCCGTGGCGGGGGAGGGGATCGCGGGGATCGTGGACTTCAGGTCGACGGGGACCGGGGTCCCGGCCTCCGCGACCGCGGCGACCGGCGGCGGGGAGACCGCGGCGATGGCCGTGGTTATGACCCCGGCGGGCTCCTCCGCGGCGCCCGGCGTGTCCGGGGTGACGCTGGTGTGGTCGACGGTCTCGCGGCGGGACAGCTTCCAGATGACCGCGGAGCCGCCGATGAGGAGCGCCGCCGTCAGGCCGATGCCCCAGGGCCCCTGCTTGGTGAGGTACTCGGCGCCCGCGCCGACCAGACCGGCGGCCGGCAGGGTCAGGCCCCACGCCACGAACATCCGGGTGGCGGTCGACCAGCGGACGACACCGCCCTTGCGGCCGAGCCCGGCCCCCATCACGGCGCCCGAGCAGACCTGGGTGGTGGAGAGGGAGAAGCCGATGTGCGAGGAGGCGAGGATCGCGGTCGCGGCGCTGGTCTGGGCGGTGAAGCCCTGTTGCGGCGCGAGCTCGGTCAGGCCCTTGCCCATCGTGCGGATGATCCGCCAGCCGCCCAGGTAGGTGCCCATCGCGATGGCGAGACCGGCCGAGACGATGACCCACAGCGGCGGGTTGGCGCCCGGCGCGAGGACGCCGCCGGTGATCAGGGCGAGGGTGATGATGCCCATCGTCTTCTGCGCGTCGTTGGTGCCGTGGGCGAGGGAGACGAGCCCGGCGGAGGCGATCTGCCCGGCGCGGTACCCCTTCGAGGTGGCCCTCTCGTCGGTGTGCCTGCTGATGCGGTAGGTCAGGCGCGTGGCGAGCATCGCGGCGAGACCGGCGACGAGCGGTGCGGCGACCGCGGGGAGCAGCACCTTGGTGACGACGGTGCCGCCGTTCACCGAGGACCAGCCCATCGACATGACCGCCGCGCCGATGAGGCCGCCGAACAGCGCGTGCGACGAGCTGGACGGCAGCCCGACCAGCCAGGTCACGAGGTTCCAGAGGATGGCGCCGACGAGCGCCGCGAAGATGACCTCTGTCTTGAGTCCGTCCTCGTTGATGATGCCGCCGGAGATGGTCTTGGCGACCTCCACGGAGAGGAACGCTCCGACGAGGTTCAGTACGGCGGACATGGCCACCGCCGTCTTCGGCTTGAGGGCGCCCGTCGAGATGGTCGTCGCCATCGCGTTGGCCGTGTCGTGGAAACCGTTGGTGAAATCAAAGACCAGCGCGGTAACGATCACGATCGCCAGGAGCAGCGTGATGTGTTCCATTTACCCAGGCTTCGGTTGGACGTCAGTGGCAAGCTGAACGTAAGTAAGCAGGGTGAACGGAAGATGAACTGGGCGGGGCGTCATGGTGACCCGATCCGGAGTGATCTCACCCTGCTTCGCGCGGCGCGGTGTGCGCGGTTCCGGATCGGCCTCCCGCCGGGCCCCCGCCGGCCCTCCGAAAGGCCCGGAATCGCGGGTTCCGGAGGGCTTGGCGCGGCGTCGGATCCCCGCCCTCCTACCCCTTGGCGAAACGCCGCAACTGGGTCATCGACCCGTTGAAGAGATTCTGGTCACCCGGCAGCCTGCCGCCGTTGTCGTACTGCCAGAACGTGTAGAAGGACCATCCGGCGGGCAGCGGGCCCGCGCTCCTGCTGTAGTGCGCGAGCCAGAGGGGATGCTTGGCGGCGAGGGCGCGGCTGTTGCCGGTGCACAGCCTCCACCAGCGGGCATTGGTGTAGATCACCGGATACCGGCCGGTCCTGCGCCGGGTCTCGGCGCTGAAGGACTTGATCCACGACACCATCCCGGCCTTGCTCATGCCGTAGCACTTGGCCTTGCTGTACGGGTTGTACTCGATGTCGAGCGCGGGCGGCAGCGTCCACCCGTCCCGCGACCAGTCGCCGCCGTTGCGCACGAAGTACGAGGCCTGCGCCCTGCCGGAGGATCTGTTCGGCAGGGCGAAGTGGTAGGCGCCCCGGATGATGCCCGCGCGGCGGGCGCCGTTGTACTGCTGGGTGAAGTAGGGGTTCTTGTAGGAGGTCGACTCGGTCGCCTTCACGTAGACGAACCGGGACCCTTTTTTCCTGGCCTTCGCCCAGTTCACCTTCTTCTGGTGCGAGGACACGTCGTGCCCCCTCGGCTTGGCCGCCGCCTGCGCGGGCGGCTCGGCGAGAGTGGCCGCCCCCAGCGTGAGAGCGGCCACCGAGGTCGCCACGGCGAGGCGGGCGCGGCGATGGGACGGTCGGTGATCACGAGCCATGTTTCCCCCGTATCTGCTCGGCACAGCCCGCATCGGCGTCTGTGGTCGTTTTGTACCCATATGCGACTTAGGATGCCTGACAGGATGCTCCGCATGACGCAACTCGAGCAGGCGTGGCAAGAATTGGTGGAGACGGCTTGCAGGACCGTCCGCGACGGCCTCGTCGTCGGCACCTCCGGCAACGTCTCCATACGGGTCGGGGACACCGTCCTCACCACCCCCAGCGGCGTGCCCTACGACCGGCTCGGCCCGGACGACCTCGTTGCCGTCGGCCTCGACGGTGAGCGGCACACCGGCGCCCTCGCGCCCACCAGTGAGCTGCCGATGCACCTCGCCGTGTACCGGCACACGGACGCGCGCGCCGTCGTGCACACCCACGCCGTGCACGCCACCGCCGTCTCCACGCTCGTCACCGAGCTGCCCGCCATCCACTACATGACGGCGGCCCTGGGCGGCCGGATCCGGGTCGCCCCCTACGCCACGTACGGCACTCAGGAGCTGGCCGACAGCGTGCTCGCCGCCCTGGCCGGCCGCACCGGCTGCCTCCTGCGCAACCACGGCACCCTCACCTACGGGGACACGCTCGCCGCCGCCTACGACCGCACCGCGCAGCTGGAGTGGATGTGCCGCCTCTGGCTCACCGCCCACTCCGTCCCGGGCCGCGCCCCGTCGCTCCTGTCCGACGCGCAGCTGCGGGAGACGGGCGAGCGCCTGAACGAATACGGGCAACCCTGACGCCCGGTCCGGTACGGGTCCCGGTCCTGTACGGGCCTCGGTCCTGTACGGGTCCCGGTCCTGTACGGGCCTCGGTCCTGTACGGGTCCCGGTCCTGTACGGGTCCCGGTCCTGTACGGGCCTCGGTCCTGCACGGGCCCCGGTCCTGTACGGGCCCCGCTCCTATACGGGCCCCGGTCCCGTACGGGCCCCGCTCCTATACGGGCCCCGGTCCCGTACGGGCCCCGGATCCGTACGCCCTCCGGACCCATGCGGGCTCCAGATCTGTACGGGCTTCTCGTTCCTGCGGCGACAAATCCCGACACATGGGGACCACGGCCCGACAGGCGTCACCCCGACCCCCCGCCCCACTGGCCCGCGCGGGCCCGGACGCCGACACTGGACGGGTGCGTATCGCCAGAGCGACGGCCGCTGCCGTCACCGCCGTCCTCGGGGCCTCCGCAGCCGCGATCGCCGCCGGCCGGCTGGCCAGCGACGCCGCGCTCAAGGCGCCCGCGGGCCGCCCCCTGCCCACCGAACCCCGGCTCACCGTCCACACCACCGCGGCCGGGCACATCACCCTGACCCGCGACCTGGCGTCGCTGCGTCCGGGCACGTACGGGCTCGTCGGCGACGACTGGCACGCGGTCGTCGGACCCGTGATCGAGTCGGCGGCGCACCCCGCGGACACCGTCGTACGCCGCCTGGAGCGCGTCACGCACGGCGTACCCGAGCCCGGCGCCAAGGCGTGGCTCACGCCGCAGGTGCACATCGGCGACCCCAAGACCGCGCTCGGCCTCGACCACGCCGACGTCCACGTGCCGGGCGAGCTCGGGACGCTGCCCGCCTGGTTCCTGCCCGGCGTGCGCGAGACCTGGATCATCACCGTGCACGGGCTCGGCACCACCCGCGAACACGCCATGAACCTCATGGGGTTCCTGCGCCACCAGCAGTTCCCGGTGCTCGCCCCGGCCTACCGCGGCGACCCCGGCGCGCCGCTCGCCCCGGACGGCCTGAACCACTTCGGCACGACGGAGTGGCGCGATCTGGACGCCGCGATCCGTTTCGCCGTGCGCCACGGCGCCCGCGACGTCATCCTCCACGGCTGGTCCACCGGCGCCGCGATGGCCCTGCGCGCCGCCACGTACTCCGCGCTGCGCGACCGCGTCAGCGGCCTGGTCCTCGACTCCCCGGTGCTCAGCTGGCAGGCGACCGTGCGCGCCCTGGCCAGAGCCCGGCACACGCCGTCCCCGCTCCTGCCGCTCGCGGTCCGCGCCGCGCAGGGCCGCACGGAGCTGACGGCCGACCGGTTCGGCGAGGCGGCCGTGCCGGGCACGCTCGCCGTCCCCACGCTCATCGTGCACGGCCCCGACGACGAGGTGGCGCCCTGGGAGCTGTCCCGCCGCCTCGCTAACCGCCGCCCCGACCTCATCGCGCTGCACACGGTCGACGACGCCCCGCACAACGCGATGTGGAACGCCGACCCGAAGGCGTACGAGGAGACGCTCCGGCGCTTCCTGACACCGCTGATGTGAGCCGCGGGCGGCGGAGCGCCCGGACGCTGCGAATGGCGACGCGAACTCCGAACAAGGGCTCCCGTTTGGGAATTCGCGGGGTCACCCTGGAGACTGCTCAAGTGACGTCCCGTACTCCGCGCGACTCCAGGCTCCGACTCGTCAGCCCGCGCCACCGGCCCCTCGCCGCTGCCGCCCCACGCGCAGCGGTCCGAAGGCCCGCGCCGCGCCCCCCGGAGGGCACCCCGCCCCCCGCCGAACTGGCCCGCTCAGCCCGGCAGGGCCTCGCCGCCGCCGTGCGCGTGGCGCGCTGGGCGGACACCACGCTGAGCCCCGGCAACGGCACGGGGGCGCGCGACGGCAAAGGCACTCTCGCGGACGCCACCGCGCGCCGCGCGGCCGCCGATCTGGGGCTCACCGTCGCGCAGGTCCGCGCCGACTGGGACACCGCGCGCCTCGCTGGACTCGTCGAGGTGCACGGCGACGTCGCCCGGCCCGGCTGGCGGCTGCGCGTCTGGGACCGCGACGACACCGCCGTGCTGCGCGGCTGGGTCGCCCTGTTCGACGCCTGGTCCCTGGTGCACCCGGCGCCGGACTCCCTGGAACCGGCGGCGGTCGCCGAAGTCGTCGAAGCCGTGCCCCAGTTGCTCTCCTTCTGCCAGCTGATGGCGGGCCCGGTACCGGCCGCCCAGCTCCTCGACCTCCTCGCCCAGCGCGTCGCCGAACTGCGCACGGAGCGCTGCGAGATCCCCTACGGCCCGCAGCCCGAACCGGTGCCGCCGCAGGACACCCCGCTCCTGCCGCTCCTCGACTGGACGCTGGCCGGGCTCACCGCCGTGGGCGCCCTGACGTACGCCGACGGCCACGCCACGCTGACCCCGCTCGGCAGCTGGGCGGTCTGGGTCAAGCTGGAGCAGATCTGCGTCGCGGCCCAGTCCCCGGCCGGGAACATCGAGGTCTCCGCCGAGGACATGCTGCGCGGCTGCGCCCGCCTGCGGCCGAACGCGGCCCGCGCCGAGTACCGCGCCTGGCTCGCCGCCCGCGACATCGGCAACGCTGTCACCGAGCTCCTCGTGGCGGCCCGCGGCGAGGACGCCCTGCTGCGCGGCCTGGCCTTCGAAGCGCTCCGCGTCGTCGGAGCCCCCGCCGAGCCGGAGGTACGCCGCTGCGCGGACGAACCCGGCCTGCGCGCCTACGCCCTGCTCTGGCTCGCCGAGTACGAGGGCGCCGACCCCGAGGACGTGCACACGGTCCTCACCCGCGAGGAAGCCACGTGGCTCTGGGTCGACACGGCGGCGGCCGTCGCCGACCACGGCGAGGCGCCGCTGCTCGTACGCCACTTGGAGTCCGCGGTCCAGCCGACGATCCCGGCCCTGCTCGAAGAGGTCCGCGCCGTCGACCACCCCCGCACGGTCCAGGTCCTGGTCGCCCTGGCAGCCGCCCACCCGGACCCGGCCCTGGCGAAGGCGGTGCGCCGCGCGGCGTTCCAGGTGCACACGGGCGGCGCGTGACCGTACGGCCCATCGGAGGAAGCCGTCGTCTCGTGAGCCGACGGCATGCTCACCGGCACCGAGGGTGACGAGGGGTCCGCTCCGGGTGCCCCGGACGCCCGCCCCGGGGCGATGACCTGCGGGGCGCCCGCGCGCGGGCGCCCCGGACAATCCGCTTGCATCACCCCGTTAAACTGGCTCGTATGACGTTTTCTCTCTGGGTGGTTTAGCGGCGCCGACCGGCCCTCACCCTGGCCCTCGCCCTGTCAACTAGCCGTAAACCTGTCCTGGAGCACCCCCGTGATCACCGCATCCGGTATCGAACTGCGCGCCGGCGCCCGCATCCTCATCGAGAACGCCTCTTTCCGTGTCGCCAAGGGCGACCGCATCGGTCTGGTCGGCCGTAACGGGGCGGGCAAGACCACCCTGACCAAGTGCCTCGCGGGTGAGGGCATCCCGGCCGGCGGCACCATCACGCGCTCCGGCGAGGTCGGCTATCTGCCGCAGGACCCGCGCACCGGGGACCTCGACGTCCTGGCCAGCGACCGCATCCTCTCCGCCCGTGGCCTCGACACGCTGATGCGCAAGATGCGCGAGAACGAGCAGCGCATCGCGACCGGCTCGGGCGCCACCCAGGCCAAGGCGCTCAAGCAGTACGAGCGCCAGGAGACGGAGTTCCTCACCAAGGGCGGGTACGCCGCCGAGGCCGAGGCCGCCACCATCGCCGCCGCGCTGAACCTGCCCGACCGCGTCCTCGGCCAGCCGCTGCACACGCTCTCCGGTGGTCAGCGGCGCCGTGTCGAGCTGGCCCGCATCCTCTTCTCGGACGCGGACACCCTGCTCCTTGACGAGCCGACCAACCACCTCGACGCCGACTCGATCGTCTGGCTGCGCGACTACCTGAAGACGTACAGCGGCGGCTTCATCGTGATCTCCCACGATGTCGAGCTCGTCGAGACGGTCGTCAACAAGGTCTTCTACCTGGACGCCAACCGCTCCCAGATCGACGTCTACAACATGGGCTGGAAGCTCTACCAGCAGCAGCGCGAGGCCGACGAGAAGCGCCGCAAGCGCGAGCGCCAGAACGCCGAGAAGAAGGCCGCCACGCTGAACGCGCAGGCCGACAAGATGCGCGCCAAGGCCACCAAGACGGTGGCCGCGCAGAACATGGCCAAGCGCGCCGACAAGCTCCTCGCGGGCCTGGAGGAGGTGCGCCAGTCCGACAAGGTGGCCAAGCTGCGCTTCCCCGACCCGTCGCCGTGCGGCAAGACGCCGCTGATGGCCGAGGGCCTGTCGAAGTCCTACGGCTCGCTCGAGATCTTCACCGACGTCGACCTGGCCATCGACAAGGGGTCCAGGGTCGTCATCCTCGGCCTCAACGGTGCGGGCAAGACGACCCTGCTCAAGCTGCTCGGCGGCGCCGAGAAGCCCGACACCGGGCAGGTCATCGAGGGGCACGGCCTCAAGCTCGGCTACTACGCGCAGGAGCACGAGACCCTCGACCCGGAGCGCACGGTCCTGGAGAACATGCGCTCGGCCGCCCCCGACCTCGATCTGATCCAGGTGCGCAAGACCCTCGGCTCGTTCCTGTTCTCCGGCGACGACGTCGACAAGCCGGCCGGGGTCCTCTCCGGCGGCGAGAAGACCCGTCTCGCCCTCGCGACCCTGGTCGTCTCGTCGGCGAACGTCCTGCTCCTCGACGAGCCCACGAACAACCTCGACCCGGCGAGCCGCGAGGAGATCCTCGGCGCCCTGCGCACGTACAAGGGCGCGGTCGTCCTGGTCACGCACGACGAGGGCGCCGTGGACGCGCTCCAGCCCGAGCGCATCATCCTGCTCCCGGACGGCGTCGAGGACCTGTGGGGCCAGGGGTACGCGGACCTCGTCGCCCTCGCGTGATCTCGCGGATCCTCCGGGGCGTCAGCACCGCTTGATCGAATGGCTGATCCACTGAGTATGGATCATTCGGCCGATCCGTGATCCATCATATGAGTGAGATCGCCTCGTACTGCGGTGTGTCATACACGGATTTCGCCGCCCCTTGAGCCGCACCGCCCTTGTCCCGCGGGCCCGCCGCTGACCTGCCGGTTCCCCGGAAAAGGCGGTGGCGGGCGGCAAAAAAGGCATCCGGAATTCCCTGTTCCGGTCGGGTGGATCACCTTCCCAACTGGAATTGTGCGGCTACGGACCTTGCCGAATGGGTGGCCAGGAGCGCCGCAAGGGGTGATCATGGGAATTCCAGAGCGCACTTCCCATGAGGAGGCACGGGTGGCCGAGACTCTGAAGAAGGGCAGCCGGGTTACCGGCGCCGCGCGCGACAAGCTCGCGGCAGACCTGAAGAAAAAGTACGACTCCGGTGCGAGCATCCGGGCACTGGCCGAGGAGACCGGTCGCTCGTATGGCTTCGTGCACCGGATGCTGAGCGAGTCCGGGGTCACGCTGCGAGGTCGCGGCGGGGCCACACGAGGCAAGAAGGCCGCGGCGAACTGACGCGGCCGACCTGTTCTCAGGGCCTGGCAACGGGCCTGTTCGGCACACTGGTTCCTTCGGTGACCACCCGGCCGGTCGACTGACCGGCCGGGTGGTTACTGTGCAGTCACTTATGACCGCGCAGACTCGGAGGCCCCGATGACTCAGCCCGCACCGCTCCTCGACAAGGACGGCGTCCGGCTCACCGTCGACGACGCGATCGCCACGGTGACCCTGAGCAACCCGGACAAGCGAAACGCCCAGAGTCCCGCGCTGTGGCGGGCGTTGACCGAGGCCGGGCGCGCCCTGCCGGGCTCCGTGCGCGTCGTCGTGGTGCGCGGCGAGGGCAAGTCCTTCTCCGCGGGCCTCGACCGCAAGGCGTTCACGCCCGAGGGGTTCGACGGCGAGCCGTCCTTCATCGACATGGCGCGCGGCGGTGCGGAGTTCCTCGACTCCACCATCGCCGAGTACCAGTCCGCGTTCACCTGGCTGCGCCGCAGCGACCTGCTGTCCGTCGCCGCCGTGCAGGGGCACGCGATCGGTGCCGGGTTCCAGCTCGCCCTCTCCTGCGACCTGCGCGTCGTCGCCGACGACGTGCAGTTCTCCATGCGCGAGACCAGCCTCGGCCTCGTCCCCGACCTCACGGGCACGCATCCGCTCGTCTCGCTCGTCGGGTACGCGCGCGCCCTGGAGATCTGTGTCACCGGGCGCTACGTGCACGCCGACGAGGCGGTCGCCGCGGGCCTCGCCAACGTCGCCGTGCCCGGCGACCAGCTGACCGCCGCCACCGACGACCTGGTCGCCGCCCTCCTCGCCGCCCCGCGCGACGCCGTCATCGAGACCAAGGCCCTCCTCCAGGGCGTGGCCGGCCGCACCCTGGACGAGCAGCGCACGGCCGAACGGGCCGCCCAGGGCCGCCGCCTCCGGGACCTGGCGGGCCTGGGCGACTGATTCGGCGGGGCGGGGCGGGCCTGGGCGACCGACCCGGCGGCGCTGCGGCCCCGCATCCGCTGCGGCCGCTCGACCGCCGGAACAGCCGTCCGCCCGGCAGTCCGTCTGGCAGTCCGTCTGGCAGTCCGTCTGGTAGTTCCGGCAGTCGGTCCGGCAATCGGTCCGGCAGTCCGTTCGGCAGTTCCGTCTACGGCCGCTCGACCCCCGTCACCAGAACCGCCACCGTCGGCGCGTCCGGGAACGCCGTCGTCACCGCCCGGCGGACCTGGCGGGCCACGTCCAGGGCGCGGGCCCGCGCCGACACCGCCAGCTCCACCCGGACGTGACGGCGCGGCAGTGCTCCCGTACCGCCCTCCGGCTCCTCGATGTGGACCGCGCGGCTCATCCCGCCCAGGGCGCCCGTCAGCGCGGCCACGCCGGGCACGGACCGCGCCGCCTGGGCCGCGCGCGCCTCGTCCCCGGACAGGGGGCGCGGCTCCGACGGCTCGTCAGGGGCCGGTTCCGAGCCCGCGGGCCCCTCGGAACCGGCCTCCAGCAACTCCGTGACCTGGAGGTCCACCGCCTCGACGACCAGGCCGAGTTCGTCACCCGCCACCCGCGCGAGCGTCATCCGCAGCCGCGTCGTGACCACCGGCAACGGCTCGTCGGCGGCCGCCGCGCAGTCCGCCACGATCCGCAGCGGCCCCGGCGGCAGCGCGCCCGGCGGGGCGGGCACCGCGGCCTCGTACGTGCCTTCCGGGTCGGCCTGTTCCAGGCGCAGCGAACCCAGGCGCACCCCGCGCAACGGGGCCGCCGCCAGGCGCAGTACGTCCCGTGCCGCCGACTCCGCGATCCACGCCCCGTCACCCGGCCCGCCCAAGGGAACCAGCCTGCCGATGCCGAGCTGGTGCCGTACCGCCTGTGCCCATCGATCTACCGTCATTCCCCCAGGCTGCCCCATCCCGGGCGCGAGTCGGGGTAACCGCACTTAATGTGGTCGAAAGAAAGCACACCCCACCGAGATCAGACCTCAACGGACAGAGGGGACGGCCCGATGAGCGAGACCACGCACCAGCAGTCCGGCGGAGCGACGGCGGCGGCAGGCGCCGCGCGGACCAACGTGACCAAGCGGGGCGGCGGCGACCCCGGCAGCCGGGGCAGGACCACCATCGCCGACGGCGTCGTCGAGAAGATCGCCGGACTCGCGGCGCGTGACGTGGACGGCGTCCACGCGATGGGCAGCGGCCTCTCCCGTACCTTCGGCGCCGTGCGCGACCGGGTGCCGGGCGGCGGCAAGTCCGTGACGCGCGGCGTGAAGGCCGAGGTCGGCGAGGTACAGACGGCCCTCGATCTGGAGATCGTCGTCGAGTACGGCGTCTCGATCGCGGACACCGCGCGCGCCGTGCGGGAGAACGTCGTCGTGGCCGTCGAGCGCATGACCGGGCTCGAGGTCGTCGAGGTGAACATCGCCGTCAGCGACGTGAAGCTGCCGGACGAGGAGGACGACGAGCCGGAGTCGAAGCTCCAGTGAGACCCGCACCCGCCCGCGACGTAGGCAAGAGGAGCGCAGGATGAATCTGGCCGTGGTCGGCATGATCGCCGGCATGGCCCTCGCATTCGCCGGATACTTCGGCGGTTTCGGGGCCTTTTTGCTGGTGGCGGCGCTCGGCGCCATCGGCTTCATCGCCGGGCGGTTCCTCGAGGGGGACATGCAGCCCGGCGAGTTCTTCCGCACGCGCGGCGACCGGCGGAGGTGACCTGTGGCGACACAGGTCGCGTCCGCCGACCGCGGCGCGACCCGGATCGCCGACCGGGTCGTCGCGAAGATCGCCGCGTACGCGGCACGAGAGGCGCTGGACACCGTCCCGGCCGGCGGATCGCCGCCGCACGCCACGGTCGCCGTCCACCACGGCACCGCCCGGGTCCGCATCAGCCTGGAGCTCGGCTACCCCGCGGACATCGGCGGACAGTGCGGCGCCGTACGGCGTCAAGTCGCCCATCGAGTGAAGACGCTGGCGGGCATGGAGGTGCCGGAAGTGGCCGTACAGGTCGAACGGCTGCACCCGGAGCGCACGGGCGCCGACCGCGGGAGGATCCGGTGAGCGAACCCACCCGGCGGCTGCCCGTCGCCGAGCGCGCCGGGACCGGTCCCGGGGACCGGCCGGAGGAGACGGCAACGCGCCCACCGGAGCGCGGCAGGAAAACCGGCCGGTTCTGGTCGGCCCGCCGCGTCCCGGCGATCCTCGCCGCGCTCGTGCTCCTCGGCGGCATCGGCATCCTGCTCTACGACATCGCGTCCGTACGGTCCGGGCGTCCGGGCATGGAGTGGCGCCGCACCCTCGCCCGCGAGCTGGCGCAGCGCCCGCTGGACGACACCCCCGTCCTGATCGGCGCGGGCGTCGCCGCCGTGCTCGGGCTCTGGCTGCTCCTGCTCGCGCTGACCCCGGGCCTGCGCGGGGTGCTGCCGATGCGCCGCGTCCACCCGGAAGTACGTGCGGGGCTGCACCGGGACGCCGCCGCGATGGTGCTGCGCGACCGGGCCATGGAGGTGCCGGGCGTGCAGTCCGCCAAGGTCCGCGTGAAGCGCGCCAAGGCGAAGGTGCGGGCGGTCTCGCACTTCCGTGAACTCGACGACGTACGGGGCGACCTGGACTCCACGCTGGGCGACAGCGTCCGGGGCCTCGGGCTCAGCCGTGACCCGCGCCTCTCCGTGCGGGTGGCGCGCCCCGGCAAGAAGGGATGACGGCGTGCTGAGAACAGTGAACCGGATCGTGCTCGCGCTGCTCGGCATCGTCCTGGTGGTCGTCGGCGGCTCGGTGCTCGCCGTCGGCCTCGGGGTGAAGCCGCCGTCCTGGTGGATCCACGACGGGCGCAAGGACGTGCTGCTCAGCGTCGCCGACCGCGACCGCTGGCGCGACGAGGGCTGGTGGTGGCCGGTGGTCATCGCCGCGCTCGCCGTCCTCCTGCTGCTCGCGCTGTGGTGGCTGGTGGCGCAGTTGCGGCGCCACCGGCTCTCCGAGGTGCTCGTCGACACCGGGGACGGCGAGGGCGCGCGGCTGCGTGGCCGTGCCCTGGAGAGTGCCCTGGTCGACGGGGCCGAGTCGCTGGACGGGGTGGAGCAGGCGGGCGCCGTCCTGACCGGCCGCCGCTCCTCGCCGCGGGCCCGCGCCACCCTCACCCTGGCGCCGCACGCCACCCCCGGCGAGGCGCTGCGGCAGCTCGGCGAGGACACCCTCGCGCAGGCGAAGAGGTCGGCGGGCCTCGACTCGCTCCCGGCGGAGGTCCGGCTGCGGGCGGTCAAGCACCGTGCGGAGCGCGTCAGCTGAGGGCGCCTCACAGGCGTGCGGGGCGGCCTTCCGTCGCCCCGCACAGCCATGTGCTCAGAACCCGTGCCTGAATCCGCCGTCCACCGGCAGCATGACGCCCGTCAGGTAGGACGCGGCCGGTGACAGGAAGAACGCGGCCGCCCTGCCGAACTCGGCCGGCGTCCCGTAGCGGCGCAGCGGGATCCGCGACTCGTTGGCCACCCGCGTCGCCTGCGGGTCGGCGGACATGCCGTCCAGCTCGCGCACGCGGTCGGTGTCGATGCGGGCCGGGAGGAGCCCGACGACGCGGATACCGCGCGGGCCCAGTTCGTCGGCGAGGGACTTGGCGAACCCGGCGAGGCCGGGGCGAAGCCCGTTGGAGATGGTCAGGCCCGGGATCGGCTCGTGCACGGAGCCGGAGAGCACGAAGCCGATGACGCCGCCCTCGCCGAGCTCGGCCGCCGCGCCGCGCGCGAGCCGCACCGCGCCGAGGAACACCGACTCGAACGCGGACTGCCACTGCTCGTCCGTGTTGTCCGCGACGAGGCCGGGCGTGGGACCGCCGACGCTGACGAGGATGCCGTCGAAGGAGCCGAAGTGCTCCCGCGCGGCGGTGATCACCCGTTCGGCGACCTGCGGATCGGCGTTGTCGACGGCGATGCCGACGGCGTTCGGGCCGAGCTCGGCCGCCGCGTCCTTGGCCTTGCGCTCGTCGCGCCCGGTGATGACGACCTTCGCGCCGTCGGCGACGAGTTCACGGGCGGCGGCGTTGCCGAGGCCACGGGTGGCGCCGGTGACTACGTAGACACGGTCCTTCAGTCCAAGATCCATGGCCCCTATCCTGCCTCTCCGGCGTCGCCGGTGCCGAACAGGGTCAGCGCGGTGGTCACCAGGCCGATGTGGCTGAACGCCTGCGGGAAGTTGCCGAGCTGGTGGCCCGCCACGGGGTCGTACTCCTCGGCGAGCAGCCCCACGTCGTTGCTGAGCGCGCACAGGCGTTCGAACAGCTCGACCGCCTCCTTCGTGCGCCCCGTCATGTGCAGCGCGTCCGCCAGCCAGAACGAGCAGACGAGGAAGGCGCCCTCCTCGCCCGGCAGGCCGTCGACGGTGGTGCGGTCGGTGCTGTAGCGGCGGACGAACCCGTCCTGGGCCAGTTCGGCGCGGACCGCGTCGACGGTGCCGACGACTCTCGGGTCGTCCGGCGGCAGGAACCCGACGCGCGGGATGAGCAGCGTCGCCGCGTCCAGCTCCGTCGAGCCGTAGTGCTGGGTGAAGGTTCCGCGCTCGGCGTCGTAGCCGCGTTCGCACACCTCCTGGTGGATGGTGTCCCGCAGGGCGCGCAGCCGGTCGAGGTCGCCGGGCAGGCTCGGGTCGTCCTCCATGGCGCGCACCGTGCGGTCGACAGCGACCCAGGTCATGACCTTCGAGTGGACGAAGTGGCGGCGCGGCCCGCGCACCTCCCACAGCCCCTCGTCGGGCTCGCGCCAGGCGTCCTGGAGGAAGTCGAGCAGCGCCAGCTGGAGCCGCCACACGTGCGGTTTGTCCCGCAGCCCGGCCCGGCGCGCGAGGTCGAGCGAGTCGACGACCTCCCCGTACACGTCGAGCTGCAACTGCTGCACCGCGTCGTTGCCGGTGCGTACGGGGCGTGAGCCGCGGAACCCGTCCAGCCAGACCAGATCCTCCTCGGGCAGCCGCCGCTCGCCCGCGAGCCCGTACATGATCTGCAGCTTGGCGGGGTCGCCGGCGGCCGCGCGCACGAGCCAGTCGCGCCACGCCTCGGCCTCGTCCAGGTAGCCCGCGCCGACGAGCGCGTTCAGCGTCATGGTGGAGTCGCGGAGCCAGCAGTAGCGGTAGTCCCAGTTCCGTACGCCGCCGATCTCCTCGGGGAGCGAGGTGGTGGGGGCCGCGACCATGCCGCCGGTCGGCGCGTACGTGAGCGCCTTCAGCGTCAGCAGGGAGCGGAGCACGGCCTCGCGGTGCGGTCCTTCGTAGCGGCAGCGGTCCGCCCATGCCTGCCAGTCCGCGAGGCTGTGCCGCAGCGACTCGTGCGGGTCGATGAGTTCGGGGCGCGCGTGGTGCGAGGGGTGCCAGGTGAGGACGAAGGCGACCGTCTCGCCCGCCTCCACGGTGAACTCGGAGTGGGTGCCGAAGGCCTCGCCCCACGTGTGCACCTCGGGCTCGCTGCGCAGCCATGCCGCGTCCGGTCCGGCGACGGCCACCCGGTGTCCGTCGCAGCGCCGCACCCAGGGCACGACGTTGCCGTAGTCGAACCGGAGCCGCAGGGTGCCGCGGACGGTGACGCGGCCGCTGATGCCCTCGACGATGCGGACGAGATCGGGCGCCTTGTCGCGCTGCGGCATGAAGTCGGTGATCCGGATGTGGCCCTCGTCCGTCTCCCACTCGGTGTCCAGGACGAGGGAGCCGGGCCGGTAGGAGCGGCGCGTGCAGTCGCCGGCGCCCTTGGGGGCGAGGCGCCAGTGGCCGTTCTCCTCGTCGCCGAGGAGCGCGGCGAAGCAGGCGGGGGAGTCGAAGCGGGGCAGACAGAGCCAGTCGACGGAGCCGTCCTTTCCGACGAGGGCCGCGGTCTGTTCGTCGCCGATGAGGGCGTAGTCCTCGATATAGGGGTGCACGCGGTCCGCGTTCCCGGCGCTCCCGTCCGGCAATCCAGGACGCGACCGGGTGAGTGACCGGACCGGGGCCGCTCGGAGCGCGGGGGGTGTCCGGACCGCGGGGCGGCTCAGACCGCCGCCGGCGTCGTCTCCTGTGTCTCCTGCTCGGACTCCGCCTTCTTGCGGCGCTCGCGCAGCTCGCGGCGGAGCAGGACCACCCAGCCGACCGGCACGGCCGCGGCGAACAGCCACCACTGGTAGGCGTACGCGAAGTTCAGCGCGGCGTCCTCCTGGCCCGGCTTGCCGATCAGCTCCGGGGTGTCGCCCTCGGGCTCGGGGGCGGTCTGCGCGAGGTAGCCGCCGAGCACCTCGGCGTGCAGCCGCTCGGCCTGCTCCTCACTGTCGACCAGCATGATCTGCCGGTCGGGCAGCCCCTTGAGGTCCTTGATGCCGCTGGCCTCGGTCGTCTCGTCGGGCATCAGGCGCCCGGTGACGGTGACCTCGCCGCGCGGCGGGGCGGGGATCTTGGGGAAGGCGGTCTGGCTCGGCCCGTTCGCCGGGATCCAGCCGCGGTTGACGAGCACGATCCTGCCGTCGGTCAGCTTGAACGGGGTGAGGACGTGGTAGCCGACCTCGTCGTCGGAGTTGACGCGGCGGCGCACGACGACCTCGTCGTCGGTGTCGAAGCGGCCCTTCGCCGTCACGGCGTGGTACCGCTCGGCGCTGGTGACGGTGTGCCCGGGGGATGTGAGGCTCTGCACGGGTACGGGGTCGGCGGCCAGCGCGTCCGTGACCAGCTGGTTCCGGTGGGCGCGCTCGTCGTGGCGGTGCATCTGCCAGATGCCCAGCCTGATCATCGTGGGGATGAGGACGAGGGCGACCAGGGTGAGGATCACCCACTGCCGGGTCAACAGGAAGCGGTACACCCCATGACCGTACCGCTCGGGCATGGGGTGATTTCAGGGGGGTGCACCCGATTGGGGCGGACGCCCCCTGCGAAGGCGGGGACCGGGTCAGACGTTGTCGACGATGCCCACCATCCCCTCCGCGCGGGAGCAGTGCGCCCCGCAGAACCAGTGGCCCTCGACCTCGACGCCCTGCCCGATGATGCGGCACCGGCAGTGCTCGCAGATCGGCGCCATGCGGTGGATGGCGCAGGAGAAGCAGTCGAAGACGTGCACCGCTCCCTGGGCGTGCACCTCGAAGGTCATGCCGTAGTCGTTTCCGCAGACTTCACAACGTGCCATGCG
Organism: Streptomyces sp. NPDC016845; assembly: GCF_044332585.1. Lineage (NCBI taxonomy): Bacteria > Bacillati > Actinomycetota > Actinomycetes > Kitasatosporales > Streptomycetaceae > Streptomyces > Streptomyces sp. NPDC016845. The sequence continues at coordinate 887,202 of NZ_JBIRPI010000002.1, forward strand.
CCACAGGGTGGGCCGCGAGGTGGCGCCGGGCGAGTGGTTGCGGGGCGAGTCGCCCCGTAATCACCCGTCTGTCGCGTCCGCGGGTTCCACCGTCCGGAGCAGCTGACCGAACGCCGCCTCGTCCATGACCGGCGTCCCGTACTGCTTCGCCTTCACGACCTTCGAGGTGTACGAGTCCGGGTCATTGGTCACCAGGAGGCTGGTCAGCCGCGACAGACTCGTGGCCACATGCAGCCCCGCCTCGACCGCCCGGTCCTCGAGCAGCTCCCGGTCGACCGAGGTGTCCCCGGAGAACGCCACCCGCATGCCCTGCTTGAGCCGTTTGCCCGGTTCGTAACGGCCCGGGTTCGGATGCGGGCACGCCGGCCGCTTCCGGGACGGCCGCCAACTGCCCGCGCCGCCGCCCCGGTACGGCGACCCGTACGAGGCGCTCGGCTGGCGCGGCACCGCGGGCTCCGACCACTCCGTGAGCGGACGGCACTCCAGGAGCGGCAGCCGTACGTTCCCCGCGGCCGCCGCGCGCAGGCTCGGCAGGAACGCCTCCGCGAGCACGCGCGCGTCGTCCAGCGCGTGGTGCGCGCGCTCCTGCACGACACCGAAGTGCGCGGCGAGCGACTCCAGCTTGTGGTTGGGCAGCGGCAGGCCCAGCTCCTTGGAGAGCGCGATGGTGCACAGGCGCTGGCGGACCGGGGCGGTGCGCTTCGCGCGCGCGTACTCGCGGGCGATCATCGACCAGTCGAAGACCGCGTTGTGCGCGACCAGGACACGGCCGTCCAGGCGAGCCGCGAACTCCTCGGCGATCTCCGGGAACAGCGGGGCGCCGGACAGCACGTCGCTCGTCAGGCCGTGGATCCACACCGGGCCCGGATCGCGCTCGGGGTTGACCAGCGTGTACCAGTGGTCCTCGACCGTGCCCCGCGCGTCGAGCCGGTAGACGGCGGCCGAGATTATCCGGTCGTCCCTGGAGAGGCCGGTGGTCTCGACGTCGACGACCGCGTATCCCTTCGGGTACGCGGTCGGCCAGTCGGTGGCGGACGATACGGTCGGGCGGTCTTCGAGCATGGTCCCTGAGGATACGGCCCACGACTGACAGCGCGGTCGCCACCCGCCCCGTGCGCCGCAGCCGTGGTCAAGTGCCGGGCCCGAGCAGCGACTTCACCAGCGCGCTCACGGAGGTCGTGAAGAGCCGCTCAGGGTCCACAGGTGCGGCGAGCGCCCTGGCGAGCGCTTGATCGTCCCCGACCGCCGCGCCGGTTGTGCCCGGTTCGCCCCACAAATCCCCTTCGCCCGGCCGCTGAACGGGGGACCGCTCCCGGTTCCGCTCGACAAGGACGTGCCCGACGACCAGGAACTGCACCGCGCGCACGGCCTCGGCGGCACGGGCCCCACGCAGCCCGGCCGCGTGCACCTCGCGCACCAGGGCCTGCTGCGCGGGCAGGAACATGCGCTCGGTCAGACCGCGCTCGTGGACCATCGCCACCAGATGCGGATGGGCACGCAGCCGACGGCGCAGCGCCCGCGCGACCGAGACCACGCGCGCGTGCGGGGTCGCGCCGCTCGGCCGGATCTCCCCGAGGTCGGCGACCGTGCGCTCCACCAGCGCGTCGAGCAGCGACTCGCGGTTGCCGACGTGCCAGTAGATCGACGTGACCGCCGTGCCCAGTTCGGCCGCGAGCTTGCGCATGGTCAGCGCGTCCGGGCCGTACTGCTTGACCAGGTTCGCGGCGGTGGTGAGGACCTCGTCGCGCGTGAGGGGTGGGCGGGCCATGGAGCGCCCCCTTCGTGTACGTACGCGCCTCGTGGCCGGCGCACGTCTCTTTACCCTTCATCGCCGCCGGTGTAACTGTGTTACAGAACCGGCGGCCCCAGGGCCGTGCAGGTGCTCGATGCGCCACGCGAACGACCCCCGCACGTCCAGGACGAAGGGCGGTACGACATGGCACGCGTACGGTACGGAGCGCGCACCGAGGCGGAGATCGCCGCCGCGCGCGCGGCGAGCGGCAAGCTCCCCGACATCTGGTCCACCGGCGTGGTCGCCGTGTGGGAGTCCGACCCGGACACGGTCGCCGCGGTGCTGCCGCCCCCGCTGAAGCCGACAGCGCGTCCGCTCGTACGGGTCGCCATCAGCAAGGTCGACCTGCCGGGCTACCCCCTGGGCGCGGGGTCGGTCGCGGTCGCCGCCGAGCACGCGGGGGTGGCGGGCTGGTATCCGCTGGTCATGCCGATGACGCACGAGCGGGCCCTGACCGGCGGCCGTGAGGTGTTCGGCGAGCCGAAGAAGCTCGGCGACGTCACGGTGGAGCGTGACGGCCTTGTGGTGCGGGCCGCCCTGGCCCGGCACGGCATCGCGTTCGTGGAGGTGCGGGGCGCGGTCGGCGGGGCCCTGCCCCTGCCGGAGCCGACGCAGAAGACCGACTTCTACTTCAAGTTCCTGCCGGCGGTGGACGGTTCGGGGTTCGACGCCGACCCGGTCCTCGTGCACTGCGTACGCAACGAGAAGGTCAGGAAGCTGGAGCGGGTCACCGGCGACGTGGTCCTCCGCGAGTCCATGTACGACCCGGTCGCCGACCTGCCCGTACGCACCCTGGTGGAGATCACCGTCGGCGAGAAGACCACCGACCAGAAGGGCAGGGTCGTCGAGCGCGTCGACGGCCAGGCCCTGCTCCCGTACATCCACCAGCGCTACGACGACCCGCAGCAGATCCTCGACGGGCCGCCCGAGGGGAGCGCCTGATGCGCCTGGCGGCGGGACAGGTCGCCGTCGTCACGGGCGCGGCGAGCGGCATCGGGCTCGCCATGGCGCGCCGGTTCGCGGCCGACGGCCTCAAGGTCGTCCTCGCGGATGTGGAGAAGCGCGCCCTGGAGAGCGCCGCCGAGGGGTTGCGGGCGGACGGGGCGACGGTGCACGCGCGCGTGGTCGACGTCGGCGAGCGCGAGGAGGTCATGGCCCTCGCCGAGGACACGTACGCGACGTTCGGCCACTGCCATGTGCTGTGCAACAACGCGGGCGTCGGCTCGGGCGCCGAGGGCCGCATGTGGGACCACGAACCCAACGACTGGAAGTGGGCGTTCGCCGTCAACGTCTGGGGCGTCTTCCACGGCATCCAGGCGTTCGTGCCGCGCATGATCGAGGCCGGCGAGCCCGGCCACGTCGTCAACACGTCCTCCGGGGACGGCGGGATCGCGCCGCTGCCGACCGCGTCCGTGTACGCCGTCACCAAGGCGGCGGTCGTGACCATGACCGAGTCGCTGTACGCGCATCTGAAGGCGGAGCACGCGCGCGTGGGCGCGTCGGTGCTCTTCCCCGGACCCCACATGCTGCGCACCGGGCTGTGGGAGTCGCACCGCAACCGGCCCGGCCGGTACGCCAAGGAGCGCCCCCGCAAGACGCCCTACCGCAGCCTCGACCAGTGGGAGGCGGCGATGAAGGAGGCCGGGCGGGAGGTCGAGTTCACCCCGGTCGAGGAGGTGGCGGACCTCGTCGCCGAGGGCATCGCGGCGGACCGGTTCTGGCTGCTTCCCGCGAGCGAGCACAGCGACCGGCAGATCAGAGCCAGGGCGCGGTCGATGCTGGACCGGGCGGACCCGGCGTACCTGGAGAGCTTCATTCTCGACTGACACATCCGAGGAGGCATGCACGATGAGCGACCGGGACCCGTACCTGATCATCTCCTCCGACTGCCACGCCGGACTCCCCACCGAGGAGTACCGGCCCTACCTGGACAGCCGTTTCCACCGCGCCTTCGACGGCTTCCTCGGCGAGCGCGACGCCCGCCGCGAGGAGGCGACCCGGCTCGGCATCCGCAACGACGCCTTCGCCGCGAAGTGGTTCGCCGACAACGAGGAGGGCCTGCGCGGCGGCTGGGACGCCACGCAGCGCCTCAAGGAGCTCGACGGCGACGGGGTCGCCGCCGAGGTCGTCTTCCCCGACGCGGACGCCGTCGACAGCCGGACGGCGGCCCCCTTCGGCGTCGGCCTCGGCCTCTCCGGCGACCAGGACCCCGAACTCGGCATGGCGGGCGCGCAGGCCCACAACCGGTGGCTCGCCGACTTCGTCGGACAGCACCCGGAGCGCCACTGCGGCGTGGCCCTGCTGCCCATCACGGCCGACCCGGACAAGGTGGTGGCGGAGATCCACCGCGCCAAGGAGTCCGGGCTCGGCGCGTTGATGATCCCGTCCATGTGGGTCGACAAGGACCCGTACCACGCGAGCCGTTACGACCCCGTGTGGGCGGCGGCGGCCGAGTGCGCGATGCCGGTCGTGACCCACTCGGGAGCGGCGCCGCGCCACGAGTACGGCGACCACCTCGGCATCTACGTCAGCGAGGTCACCTGGTGGCCCGCGCGCCCGCTCTGGTTCCTGCTGTGGTCCGGCGTCTTCGAACGCCACCCGGGGCTGAGGTTCGGCGTCGCCGAGTCCGGCTGCTGGTGGCTGCCCAACCTGCTCTGGTTCATGGACCGCCTCTACCTGGGCGCCCACGGCGGCAAGAAGCTCTCCCCGTTCGCCGAACTGAAGCGGCCCCCGCACGAATACCTGGACCGGCAGGTCTTCGTCTGCGCCACCAACACCAAACGCCGCGAACTGGCGCAGCGCTACGAGATCGGCGTCGGCAACATCCTCTGGGGCAGCGACTTCCCGCACCCCGAGGGAACGTGGCCCGACACGCGCGCGTGGCTGCGCAGAACGTTCCACGACATCCCCGTCACCGAGACCCGCCGCATGCTCGGCCTCGCCGCCGCAGAGGTCTTCGGCTTCGACACCGCCGCGCTCGCCCCGCTCGCGGCCCGCATCGGCCCGGCCCCCGCCGACCTCGGCCAGGACGCCGACCAGAGCGCCGTGGAGGCGTCCTGGGCGCGCTCACGCGAGGTGGGCAGGCACTGGCTGACCGACCACGACTTCCCGACCCTGGGGGTGACCCCGTGAACGCACCACCGGACCGGTACACGGTGATCTCGGCGGACTGCCACGCGGGCGCCGATCTCCTCGACTACAGGCCCTACCTGGACCGCGCCCACCACGACGACTTCGACGCCTGGGCCGCGACCTACGTCAACCCGTACGAGGACCTGCTCGCCGACACCGCCGACCGCAACTGGAACTCCGAGCGCCGCATCGAGGAGCTGGAGCGCGACGGCATCGTCGCCGAGGTCGTCTTCCCCAACACGATCCCGCCCTTCTTCCCGTCGGCGTCCCTGATGGCACCGGCGCCCACGCGCGCGGAGTTCGTACAGCGCTGGGCGGGCCTGCGCGCCCACAACCGGTGGCTCGCCGACTTCTGCGCCGCCGCGCCCGGCCGCAGGGCGGGCGTCTTCCAGATCCTCCTCAACGACGTGGAGGAGGCGGTGAAGGAGATCCGCTGGGCGGCGGAAGCGGGCCTGAAGGGCGGCCTGCTGCTCCCTGGCACCCCACCCGGCTCGGGCCTCCCGGAGCTCTACTCGTCGGCGTACGACCCCATCTGGCGGGCCTGCGCCGAACTGGGCGTCCCGGTCAACCACCACGCAGGCTCCGCGTCCCCGCCGCTCGGCGACGAACCGGCCGCCCGCGCCGTCTTCATGGTCGAGACGACCTGGTTCTCGCACCGCGCCCTGTGGCACCTGGTCTTCGGCGGCGCCTTCCGCAAGCACCCGGACCTCAGGCTCGTCCTCACCGAGCAGGGTTCGGGCTGGATCCCCGGCGTCCTCGACATGCTGGACTACTACCACGGCCGCCTCGTCGCGGCGGCCTCCAGGGCGAACACGGCGGAGTCCAAGTTCGGCGCGGGCCTCGCCGATTCGATGGGCAAGGGCCCCTCCACCGTATGGCGCGAGAACTGCTACGTCGGCGCCAGCTTCATGCGCCCCCACGAGGTCCCGCTGCGCGACCGCATCGGCCTCGACAAGATCATGTGGGGCAGCGACTACCCGCACGACGAAGGCACGTACCCCTACAGCCGCGAGGGCCTGCGCATCGCCTACGCGGGCCTGCCACGCGACGAGGTCACCGCGATGACCGGCGGGAACACGGCCCGCGTCTACGGCTTCGACCTCGCCCTCCTCGACCCGATCGCCGCGCGCGTGGGGCCGACGGTCGCGGAGATCGCGGAGCCTTTGAAAGAGCCGCCCGCCGGCGCGACGAGTCCCGTGTTCGCGAAGGGAGGGTCGGTACGGGTGTGGTGACACGGGCCGAGGCACGGTCCCGCCGTGGCGCGGGCCGCCCACCCTGGGCTTGTCCGGGTGCGGGTAGCCGCACTGGCAGAACATGGTGATCGACCCGGTGCAGGGCCCCGGTTGCCTCCTCGCCCAGCACGGCCAGCAGCACTGACCGGCCTGGTCGGGGCGGTCTTCGTGCTCAAGGGCAGGGAGTCCGTGGCGGGCATGACCGACGCCTGGCGGTGGACCACCGCGGCCCTGCTCGTGTGCGCGTTCGCGCTGCTGCTGGCCGGGACGCTCGTCGCGGTGCGGGCGGCGCACGGTGCGCTCGGTTCGCGGGTCTGGCTGTCCGCCGACGAACTGATGACTGAGATGCTCGACGAAGTCGAACGCACGCAACGGGCGTTGACGGCCGCCAGGTGGGCATCGGTCGCCGGGCTGTGCCTGATCGTCGCGGCGGTCGCGGTCACGTGGGCCGTGCCCGTGGACACAGCGGACCCCGACAGGCCGACGTCGTCGGCGAAGCCGTACGCGCTGGTGAGCACCGAGTACGGCGACCAGTGCGGCGAACTCGTCCTCAGCGACCGGCACGGTGTGACCCTGCGCGTGGGCACCGGCCGGGCGGAGCGTCAGCAGCGGCGGACGATCCCGCTCGGCGACGTCCGGGCCGTGGTGCCGGTGCGGGCCTGCTGACGGCGGACCATGGGATACCGCCGGTAATACTTGTCGGTAACAACCCCTAGCCGACGCCCGTCACCCGCCCTTACGGTGCACGCATGTCGTCGCCGAACCTGCCCGATGTCGTGCTGTGGTCGATACCCGCCTTCGTGCTGCTCACCATCGTCGAGATCGTGAGCGTGCGGATCCATCCCGACGAGGACGCCGCCGGTTACGAGACCAAGGACGCGGCCACCAGCATCGGCATGGGGCTCGGGAGCCTCGTCTTCGACTTCCTGTGGAAGATACCGATCGTCGCGATCTACGCGGCGGTCCACGAACTGACGCCGCTGCGCGTGCCCGTCCTGTGGTGGACGGTCCCGCTGATACTGCTCGGGCAGGACTTCTTCTACTACTGGTCCCACCGCGGGCACCACGTCGTCCGCATCCTGTGGGCCTGCCACGTCGTGCACCACTCCAGCCGTAGGTTCAACCTGTCGACCGCGCTGCGCCAGCCCTGGACGAGCCTCACCGTGTGGCCGTTCTATCTGCCGCTCATCGCGTGCGGTGTGCACCCGGCGGCGCTCGCGTTCTGCTCGTCGGCCAACCTCGTCTACCAGTTCTGGATCCACACCGAACGCATCGACAAGCTGGGGCGCCCCTTCGAGTTCGTCTTCAACACGCCCTCCCACCACCGCGTCCACCACGCCTCGCAAGGCGGCTACCTGGACCGGAACTTCGGCGGCATCCTCATCGTCTGGGACCGCGTGTTCGGCTCGTGGGTCGCGGAGGAGGAGCGGCCGGTGTTCGGTCTGACCAAGAACATCGACACGTTCAACCCGCTGCGCGTCGCCACCCACGAGTACGCGGCGATCGCCAGGGACCTGAGGGCCGCGACCAGTTGGCGCGAGCGGGCCGGGCGGGTCTTCCGCGGGCCCGGCTGGCAGCCCGCGCCGGTGAGCGTGCCGAACAACCCGCCGCGGAAGGTCACCGAGGGCGCCGCGTGACCCTGCCGCGGGCCCTGCGCACCGGGTTCCTCGTCGTCTGCGCCGTCGACCTCGGCGCGCTCCTCGCCGGAGCCGGCATGGCGCACACCGTCGCCAAGCCACTCCTCATGCCCCTGCTCGCGGCGTACGTCGTCGTCTCCGGCGGGCCGCGGCTGCTGTGCGCCGCCCTGCTGTGCGGGTGGGGCGGCGACGTGCTGCTCCTGTTCGACCAGGACGCCGCGTTCCTCGCCGGGATGGGCTGCTTCGCCGCCGGCCACGTCTGCTATCTCGTGCTGTTCAAGCGGTACGGGGCGCTACGCGCGCGTGGCCGCCTGCTCGGCGCCCTCTACTGCGTCGCGCTCGTCGCCGTGGTCGCCGCGCTCTGGCCCGGCCTGCCCGCGGACATGCGCGGGCCCGTCGCCGCGTACAGCGTGCTCCTCACCGCCATGGCGTACGGCGCCTCGTGGCTCGGCCCGGTCGCAGGTACGGGCGGCGCGCTGTTCCTGCTCTCCGACGCGCTCATCGCCATGGGCGTCGCCGACCGGCCGCGCCTGCCGCCCGCCGATTTCTGGATCATGCTGACGTACGTCGCCGCGCAGTACCTACTGGTGCGAGGGGTGCTCGGTGCGCGCGCCGAGCCTGCGGCGGCGTACGGTGAAAAGTGTGCCGGAACTCAGCACTGACCCGGCACACCCCGCTTTGACCTGCACAAAGGAACCTTCTCATGCGCGCCACCACCATCCACGCCCCGTTCGACATGCGGGTGGAGGACGTCCCGGACCCCGTCGTGAAGCTGCCCACCGACGCCGTCGTGCGCGTGCTGCGCGCCTGCATCTGCGGCAGCGACCTGTGGGCCTACCGCGGCGAGGCGGCACGGCAGCCGGGGCAGCGCATCGGGCACGAGTTCCTCGGCATCGTGGAGGAGATCGGCTCCGAGGTGTCCTCGGTGCGCCGCGGCGACCTCGTCGTCGCGCCCTTCATGTGGTCGGACGGCGTGTGCGACTTCTGCCGCGAGGGCCTGACCACGTCGTGCGAGCACGGCGGCTTCTGGGGCGCGGTCGGCTACGACGGCGGCCAGGGCGAGGCCGTGCGCGTGCCCTACGCCGACGGCACCCTGGTCGGCCTGCCCGCCGACGCGGCCTCCGACGACCGGCTGCTCGCCGCCCTGCTCACGCTCTCCGACGTGATGGGCACCGGCCACCACGCGGCTCTCGGCGCGGGCGTCCGCGAGGGCGTCACGGTCGCCGTCGTCGGGGACGGCGCGGTGGGCCTGTGCGGGGTCCTCGCGGCCAAGCGGCTCGGCGCCGAGCGGATCGTCGCGCTCGGCCGCCACGAGGTACGCACCGACATCGCGCGCCGTTTCGGCGCCACCGACGTCGTCGCCGAACGCGGAGAGGCCGCCGTCGAGGCGGTGCGTGAGCTCACCGGGGGCCGGGGCGCGCACTCCGTGATCGAGGCCGTCGGCACCGAGCAGTCCATGCAGACGGCCGTGAACATCACCCGGCCCGGCGGCGCCATCGGCTACGTCGGCGTCCCGCACGGCAGCGGCACCGGCCTCGACCTCGGCGTCATGTTCGGCCGGAACATCGCCCTGCGCGGCGGCGTCGCCCCCGTCCGCGCCTACATCCCCGAGCTGCTGCCCGACGTCCTGGACGGCACGATCGACCCCTCGCCGGTGTTCGACATGACGGTCGACGTCGAAGGCGTGCCCGGCGGCTACAAGGCGATGGACGAGCGCACCGCCCTGAAGGTCATGGTCACCAACCAGTAGGTCACCGACCAGTAGGCCACCGACCAGCAGGTCATCACCAGCGGATCGGCACCGGCACCGCCGTCAGCACGGCCGACACCGCCACCACCACGCCCAGGACCACGACCTCCGCGCGCGCGGGAGCGTAAGCGGACGTCCGGTCCCGCGCCCGGCGCAGCCGCAGCCGCGCCACGACCGCGAACGCCGCGACGACGGCCACGAGCAGCACCTTCGCCAGCAGGGTGCGCCCGTAGGCCGTCGTCGTCAGCTGGTCGAGGACCGTGTTCGACGGCATCCGGCGCAGTGTGCTGCACACCCCCGTCACGGTGAGCGCAGCGAGCAGGTACGCCGCCACGCGTGCGTAGCGGCCCAGAAGAGCCGCGCCCGCCTCCGGGTCGCTCGTCCGCCAGGCGCGCTGCGTGCGCAGTACGTGGAGCAGGCCGCCCGCCCACAGCGCCCCGCACGTCAGATGGGCGAACGTGAGCGCCGCGCCGACGAGCGGCGTGTCCTCGGTGCCCGGATGGGCGCGCAGCGCCTCCGCGACGGCGACCGCGGCCAGGGGCAGCAGGGCGTACGCCGGGCGCCGTGAGCGCGCGCACAACGCGGCGACCAGGAAGGCGTTGACCTCCACCAGGGCGAGCGTGCCGTCCCGCGTTCCGTACAGACCGCCGATGTCGACGGCGGCGAGGCTGTGCGGGATCAGGTTCCCGGCGGCGACGACCGAGGCGAGCCCGAGCGCGGCGACGAACCCTGCCCAGGCCGCGTACGCCGACCACGCACGCGGCGCCGGTCCCGAACAGGCCACCTCGCGCGCGAGGCGCCCCGCGAACACCTCGCCCGCCTGCACGCACACCGCGCAGAACAGCACGGTCCGAAGGAGCGCGATCCCGCCGACGCCGGGCGCCGCCGCCTCACCGGTCCCGTCGAGCGCGGCCCGCGGCCCGAACATGGGGATCAGCGCGGCCGCCGCGACGAGGACGAGTACGGCAGTGGCGCGTCCGGCGCCGCCTGTGCGGGTGGATATCTCGGCGGCCGACGGTGTCATGCGAGCACTATGCCGGACGGCCACGACGACAGGGCGGGGAGGGGCCACCGGCCCCTCCCCGCCCTTGCCTGCTACAGCCGGCTACTCGCTACTTGGTGACGGCGTCCAGCGCGTCCGCCGTCCCCGTTCCGTAGAAACTGTTCTTGTACTTACTGCCCTCGCACACCGCGTCGACCGTGCCGTCCCCGTCGATGTCGTACGGGTTCGTGCACGCCGTCGCGTCGGCCTGCCGGTAGAGCAGCGCCTTGACCTGCGCCGCCGACGCCCTCGGGTGCGTGGACCTGATCAAGGCCGCGACGCCTGCGACGTGCGGTGACGCCATCGACGTACCCGCCTTGTAGCCGTACTTGCCGCCCGGCAGCGTCGACAGGATCAGGCCGCTGGTCGCCGGGGGAGCGGGCGTCTGGTAGGCGGTGCTGTCGCCGCCGGGCGCCGTGATGTCGACGACGTTCCTGCCCCAGTTCGAGTACGACGCCTTGATGCCCTTGGCGCCGGTCGCCGAGACGGTGACGACACCGGGCAGCTGCGACGGGATGTCGATGCAGTCCTTGGTCTTCACCGTGCGCGGTACGGGCGTCGAGTCGTCCGGCGAGGAGTCGTCGGCGATCTCGTCCTGGGCGAGGTCGGTCGAGGCGTTGCCCGCCGCGGCGACGTTCACCGCGCCCTTGCGCTCCGCGTACTGCGAGGCCCTCTGGACTGCCGTGACGAGCGCCTTCTGGTCGGCGTCCGTCTTGCAGTTGAACAGCCACGGGTCGGTGTAGTAGCTGGAGTTGGTGACGTCGACGCCGTGGTCGGCCGCCCACACGAAGCCGCAGACGACGGCCTCCGTGTAGTACATGCCGGTCGCAGGCTCGGCCACCTTCAGGCTCGCCACCTTCACGCCGGGCGCGACACCGGTGACGCCGACACCGTTCTTCGCGGCGGCGATGGTGCCCGCCACATGCATGCCGTGATCGGACTCACCGGCGACCGGACGCCAGGCGTCGTCCTTCTGCACGGGCACACCGCCCAGGCAGCTCGCCGACGCCTTACGGTCGAAGTTGGGCGCGATGTCCGGGTGGGTGTCGTCCACGCCCGAGTCGAGGACGCCGACCGTCACCTTCGGGCTGCCCAGCGACTTCTCGTGGGCCCGGTCCGCCTTCATGGCGGGCAGGTCCCACTGCAACGGCTCCAGCGGGTCCTGCGCCGAAGTGGCCCGCCCGGCCGCCTGCTTCGCCTCTGCGGCGGTCAGGACCTGCTCGGTGGCGAGGTCGTCGCTGGACTGCGCGGCCAGCGGCGCGGTGCGCGTGGCCCCCGCCGACTGGACGCCCTTCACGGCGCGGATCGTCTTCGCGAAGTCCGGGTTCTCGGAGTGGACGACAAGGACGCCGATCTTGTCGTACGCGATGACGACGCTGCCGCCCGCCTTGTCCACCGCCCGCTCGGCGCGGACCGCGTTTTCGTGCCCCGCCTTGACGTTGACGACATAGCTGAGCTCGGGGCCGTCCGCCTTGACGGACGCCTCCGCCGCGCCGGCGTTGGGCACGACCGCGAGCGCGGACGCCATGGCGAGGCCCGCAGGGAGCGCGAGGGTGCGGACGAGCCGCTTGCTCATACGCGGGGCCGTCACTTCTTCACCGCCCTGAGCGCGTCGACGATGCCGTTGCCGTAGAAGCCGTTGCGCTGCTTGCCTCCCTTGCAGACCGCGTCGACGACACCGTCGCCGTCACCGTCGTAGGACGCCGGGCAGACCTCCTCGTCGGCCTGGGCCTTCATCAGCGCCTGGAGCTGCGCGGGGGACGCCTTCGGGTGCGTCGACTTCAGGAGCGCGGCGACACCGGCGGCGTGCGGCGACGCCATCGACGTGCCCTGCAGCCAGCCGTACTCGCCGCCGGGCAGGGTGGAGAGGATGCGGCCGTTCTTCGACGGGGTGTCGGCCGGGATCTGGTACTTGTCGCCGCCCGGCGCCGCGATGTCGATGACGCCGTTGCCGTACGACGAGTAGTACGCCTTGGCCTTGGTGATGCCGGTCGAGCTGACCGTGACGACCCCTGGGAGCTGCGTCGGGATGTCGAGGCAGGTGTGCGGGTCGATCGTGCGGTCCACCGCGGTCGAGTCGTCCGGGCTGGTGTCGTCCAGGATCGCGTGCGAGTCCAGGTCGTGGTTGGAGTTGCCCGCGGAGGCGAAGCTCAGAGTGCCCTTCTTGGTGGCGTAGAGCTGGGCCCGGTTCACCGCGTCGACGATCGCCCGCTGGTCGGGGTCGCCCAGGCAGTTGTACTGCCACGGGTCCACGTAATAGCTGTTGTTGGTGACCTCGATGCCGTGGTCGGCGGCGAACACGAAGGCGCAGACGACGCTCTCCGGGTAGAACAGCTCGCTGACCGGGTCGGCCACCTTGATGCCCGCGACCTTGACGCCGGGCGCGACGCCCGCGACGCCGATCCCGTTGCGCGCGGCGGCGATCTCACCGGCGACGTGGGTGCCGTGGTAGTGGTCGGGGTTGGCGGGGCGCCAGGCGCCCGGCGAAGTGTCCGCCTTGCCGCCGACACAGCTCGCCGACTGCGAGGCGGAGAAGTTCGCGGCCAGGTCGGGGTGGGTGTCGTCGACGCCGGTGTCGATGACGCCGACGGTGACCTTGCGGCTGCCCGGGTTGATCTTCGCGGCCTTGTCGGCGCCGATCGCCCGCAGGTCCCACTGGTCGGCCTCGAGGGGCTCCTGCGCCACGGCGGCCTGGCCGGCCAGCGCCTTGGCCTCGGCCTTGGAGAGCTTCTGGACGGCGCCCTCGTCGGTCGTGCCGGCCGGGGTGAGCGGAGCCGTACGGGTCGCGCCCGCCGTGGCCACGCCCTTCGCCCTGCGTATCTGCTTGCCGAAGTCGGCGTTCGAGGAGTGGACGACGAAGACGCCTATCTTCCCGTACGTCTCGACTATGGAGCCGCCTGCCTCGGATATCGCCTTGCCGACGGAGGCGAGGGTGCGGCCGTCGGTGCTGCGCGTGTTCACCACATACGCGAGCGAAGCCGCCTCGTCCGCCGCACTCGCCGTCACTGCCGATGTGTCGGCGGGCGCGGCGGACACGGACGGCAGGAAGCCGAAGGAGGCCGTCAGCGCGATGCCGATCGGCAGGGCGAGAGCGAGGCGGCGGCGTCTGGCGGGCAGATGAGCCATGGGGTCTCCACATCATCCGGGCATATTCGGTGCATACGGAAAGCCCGAACACACGTGATGCTCGGGCAGGTACATGACGCGTGTTGCGGTGTGAACGTATCCCGGTCGGCGCAGGTCAGCAACGGCTTCCGAAAGAAAGCAGCGGAGTTGAACCGACGCGCGCGTGCCTCCGTGCCGTTGTGCAGGGGGCACTGGCCGAAACCGGCCCCCTGTTGGATCACGCCGGGGAGCCCTACCATCGCGACCCGGCTGACGTGACTCACGTCACTGCGATCGACATCCGTCCCCGACAGCACCCGCATCACGAGGAGACTCAGTGGCCACCGACGCACCACCACCCCAGAAGGGCAGCCCCGACAACGCCGGTCCGGCCCTCCCCTCCACCGAGGAGTTCGTCGCGGCGCAGCAGAGCGCGGAATTCGCCGAACTGCGCAAGGCGCACCGCTCGTTCGCCTTCCCGCTGACCATCGCGTTCATCGCCTGGTACCTGGTGTACGTCCTGCTCTCCAACTACGCGGGCGACTTCATGGGCACCAAGCTCTTCGGCAACATCAACGTCGCCTTCGTGCTCGGCATCGCCCAGTTCCTCACCACGTTCCTCATCGCCTGGTGGTACTCGCGGTACAGCGCCGCGAAGCTCGACCCGAAGGCGGAAGCCATCAAGTCCCGTATGGAGGGCGGCGCATGAGCCCCGCAGTGCACGTACTCGCCGCCGCCGAAGCCAGTGAGCACCGGCCGCTGATCATCACCCTCTTCGCGGTGTTCGTCGCCGCGACCCTCGTCATCACCGTATGGGCGGGGCGGCAGACCAAGAGCGCCGCGGACTTCTACGCGGGCGGCCGCCAGTTCACCGCCTTCCAGAACGGCCTGGCGGTCTCCGGCGACTACATGTCCGCCGCGTCGTTCCTCGGTATCGCCGGCGCCATCGCCCTCTTCGGCTACGACGGCTTCCTCTACTCCATCGGCTTCCTGGTCGCCTGGCTCGTCGCGCTCCTCCTGGTCGCCGAACCGCTGCGCAACTCCGGCCGCTACACGATGGGCGACGTCCTCGCCTACCGGATGCGCCAGCGGCCCGTCCGCACGGCCGCGGGCACCTCCACCATCGTCGTCTCGATCTTCTACCTGCTCGCGCAGATGGCGGGCGCGGGCGTCCTCGTCTCGCTGCTGCTCGGCATCACCTCGGACGCGGGGAAGATCGGCATCGTCGCCCTCGTCGGCGTCCTGATGATCGTCTACGTGACGATCGGCGGCATGAAGGGCACCACCTGGGTGCAGATGGTCAAGGCCGTGCTCCTGATCGCGGGCACGATCCTGCTGACCTTCCTCGTCATGCTGAAGTTCGACTTCAACATCTCGGACCTGCTCGGCACCGCCGCCGAGAACAGCGGCAAGGGCTCACCGTTCCTGGAGCCGGGCCTCAAGTACGGCGCCACCTCCACCTCGAAGATCGACTTCATCTCGCTGGGCATCGCCCTCGTGCTCGGCACCGCCGGACTGCCGCACATCCTGATCCGCTTCTACACGGTGCCGACCGCCAAGGCCGCCCGGAAGTCGGTCAACTGGGCCATCGGCATCATCGGCGCCTTCTACCTCATGACGATCGCGCTCGGCTTCGGCGCGGCGGCCCTCATCAAACCGGCCGAGATCATCGCCTCGAACCCGGCGGGCAACACGGCGGCGCCCCTGCTCGCGCTCCATCTGGGCGGCGTCGACTCCAGCTGGGGCGCGATCCTCCTCGCGTCGATCTCCGCCGTCGCGTTCGCCACGATCCTCGCGGTGGTCGCGGGCCTCACCCTGGCCTCGTCCTCCTCCTTCGCGCACGACATCTACGCGAACGTGATCAAGAGGGGCAAGGCCACCGAGAAGCAGGAGATGCGGGCCGCCCGCTGGGCCACCGTCTTCATCGGCATCATCTCGATCGCCCTCGGCGCGCTCGCCCGCGACCTCAACGTGGCGGGCCTGGTCGCCCTCGCGTTCGCCGTCGCCGCCTCCGCCAACCTGCCGACGATCCTCTACAGCCTCTTCTGGAAGCGGTTCAACACCAGCGGGGCGCTCTGGTCGATCTACGGCGGCCTCTTCACGGCCGTCTTCCTCGTCCTCTTCTCGCCGGTCGTCTCCGGCAACCCGAAGACGTCCATGTTCAAGGGCGTCGACTTCCACTGGTTCCCCCTCGAGAACCCCGGCATCATCTCGATCCCGGTCGGCTTCGCCCTCGGCGTCATCGGCACCTACCTCGGCAAGGAGAAGGCCGACAAGGGCAAGTACGCGGAGCTGGAGGTCCGTTCCCTCACCGGCACCGGAGCCCACTGATCCGTGCCCGCCGTGCCCGGGTCCCGTCGTGCCTCGTCGTAGAGAGCTACGACGGGCCCCGGGCACGCTCGTGGGATCACCGTCCTGCCTCTGTCAGACCCGTCACGTAGGCTCGTTCGGTACAAGGCAGGACCACGTACCAGGGAGGGGGCCCACGTGCTCATCGACACCTACGGGCGAACCGCGACCGACCTGCGGGTCTCGCTGACCGACCGGTGCAATCTGCGGTGCACGTACTGCATGCCCGAGGAGGGCCTGCAGTGGCTGGCCAAGCCGGACCTGCTGACGGACGACGAGATCGTCCGCCTCGTCCGCATCGCCACCACCCACCTCGGGATCACCGAGGTCCGCTTCACCGGCGGCGAGCCACTGCTCCGCCCGGGCCTGGTGGGCATCGTCGAGCGGGTCGCCGCGCTGCCGTCCCGCCCCAGAATGTCCCTGACGACGAACGGGATCGGGCTCAAGCGCACCGCGAAGGCGCTGAAGGAAGCCGGTCTCGACCGGGTCAATGTCTCCCTCGACACCCTGCGCCCCGACGTCTTCAAGACCCTCACCCGCCGCGACCGCCACAAGGACGTCATCGAGGGCCTGGCCGCCGCCCACGAGGCGGGCCTCACCCCGGTGAAGATCAACTCGGTCCTGATGCCGGGGCTCAACGACGACGAGGCCCCCGACCTCCTCGCCTGGGCCGTCGACCACGGCTACGAGCTGCGCTTCATCGAGCAGATGCCGCTCGACGCCCAGCACGGCTGGAAGCGCGACGGGATGATCACCGCGGGCGACATCCTCGCCTCCCTGCGTACGCGCTTCGAGCTCACCGCCGAAGGTACCGACGAGCGGGGCTCCGCACCGGCCGAGCGCTGGGTCGTCGACGGCGGCCCGCACCGCGTCGGCGTCATCGCCTCGGTGACCCGCCCGTTCTGCTCCGCCTGCGACCGCACCCGGCTCACCGCCGACGGCCAGGTCCGCACATGCCTGTTCGCCACGGAGGAGACGGATCTGCGCGCGGCGCTCAGGGCGGAGGCCCCGGAGGGCCCGGAGAGCGCCGACGAGAACATCGCCCGCATATGGAAGCTCGCCATGTGGGGCAAGAAGGCGGGCTCGGGCCTCGACGACCCGTCGTTCCTCCAGCCCGACCGCCCGAT
The DNA here is from genome assembly GCF_044332585.1 of Streptomyces sp. NPDC016845. Lineage (NCBI taxonomy): Bacteria > Bacillati > Actinomycetota > Actinomycetes > Kitasatosporales > Streptomycetaceae > Streptomyces > Streptomyces sp. NPDC016845. The sequence continues at coordinate 904,368 of NZ_JBIRPI010000002.1, forward strand.
GTCGGCGATCGGCGGCTGACCCGGCAAGGCTTCCGGGGCGCCGCGTCACTCCACGCGCGCGTCCCACTCCTCCAGGCTCACCACGTCCTTGAGGAAGCCGCGCACCCCGAGGAACTGGGCGAGGTGCTCACGGTGCTCCTCGCAGGCGAGCCACGTCTTGCGCCGCTCCGGCGTGTGCAGCTTCGGGTTGTTCCACGCGAGCACCCACACGGCGTCGGCGCGACAGCCCTTGGCCGAGCACTGCGGAGAAGCGGGGTCCGGCGACGACGGGCCGGACATTCCGGAGAGGTTCGCGAGGTTCACGCCCCCAGCCTAGAGGCACCGGAAAGAGCCCGGAAATGGCGACGCCGAGCAGCCACGGGGGGAGCTGCCCGGCGTCGGTCCGTCGCTCCGACGGGGGATGCGGAGCGCGTACGCAGTATGTCACGCGGGACCCGTCGCCCGGCACCTGAACTACATGATTGATCTGAGCTTTTCTTGAGCTTTGAGTACGGCCGGTCCCGGACCGGATCCGTGGACGGGCGCCTGCGCGTACTCAGGCACGCTCCTCCGGACCCGGTTCGGCCGGAGCGACCGCGGGAGCCGGCGCGATCATCGGCCGCGTCGCGGCGGGCACGAAGGTCGACGGCAGGTTCGGCGCGTTCTCCCGGCCCGCGTTGGCGATGACCACCGCGACATAGGGGAGCAGGGCTCCGAACACCAGCGTCACGATGGCGACCGGCCGTTCGACGTTCCACAGCACGGCGGTGAGGATCACCGACACCGTGCGGATCACCATCGAGATGACGTACTTGCGCTGCCGGCCACGCACATCGTCCGCGAGCCCCTGCCGGGCCCCGGTGATGCGGAAAACCTGCGCTCCGCCGTTACCGCTGCGCTTCCGCATCACACTCCACCACCCGACCGTCGCGCCGGACCCTCCCCGGACCGGACTGCCTCCACGGTACGCCCGGGATGCGTCGGCTACGAGACCGGGGGCGCCCGGAGCCGGGTGTGTGGCCTGCGCCGTACCGCGTACGGTCCTGCCCGACATGCGCCGTACGGGGTACGGACCGAGACTGAGGTGACGGTGCGCACGCGCGTATGCGCACGCCGCATGAGGAGGCGACGGCATGAACTGGTTGTGGGCAATCATCGTGGGTCTCGTGCTCGGTCTGATCGCGAAGGCGATCCTGCCGGGCAAGCAGCAGATCCCGCTGTGGCTGACGGTGATCTTCGGCATCCTCGGCAGCGTCCTGGGCAACTGGGCGGCCACGGGCCTCGGGGTCAACGACACCAAGGGCATCGACTGGATCCGCCATCTGCTGCAGCTGATCGGCGCGGTCGTCGTCGTCGGTGTCGGCGACGCGGCCTGGTCGGCGATCCGCGGCAACCGGCGGCGCGCCTGAGCAGGACGCCGACGGACACGACGCCGAAGGGGCCGGACCCGCGTGGTGCGGATCCGGCCCCTTCGGCGCTTCTGACGGACAGCGGTCAGGCCGTGACCTCGACCGCGGCCAGGTTCTTCTTGCCGCGCCGCAGCACGAGCCAACGCCCGTGCAGCAGCTCGTCGGCGCCGGGGACCTGGTCCTCGGCGGCGACCTTGACGTTGTTCACGTACGCGCCGCCCTCCTTCACGGTCCGGCGCGCGGCCGACTTGCTCGCGACGAGGCCGACCTCGGCGAACAGGTCGACGACCGGGCCCACCTCGCTGACCTGCACCTTCGGCAGCTCGGAGAGCGCGGCGGCCAGCGTCGTCTCGTCCAAATCCGCCAGGTTGCCGTCGCCCTGACCGAACAGCGCCTTCGACGCGGAGATCACGGCCGCGGTCTGCTCGGCGCCGTGCACCAGCGTCGTGATCTCCTCGGCGAGCGCCCGCTGCGCTGCGCGCGCCTGCGGCCGCTCCTCGGTCAGCCGGTCGAGCTCCTCGATCTCCGCACGGGACTTGAAGCTGAAGACCCGCAGGTACTTGGCGATGTCCCGGTCGTCCGCGTTCAGCCAGAACTGGTAGAAGGCGTACGGCGAGAGCATCTCCGGGTCCAGCCAGACGGTGCCCGACTCGGTCTTGCCGAACTTGGTGCCGTCCGCCTTGGTCAGCAGCGGGATGCCGAGCGCGTGCACCACGGCGTCCGGGTGGACCCGGTGGATCAGGTCGGTGCCGGAGGTGAGGTTGCCCCACTGGTCCGTGCCGCCGGTCTGCAGGACACAGCCGTACTGCTCGTACAGCTTGAGGAAGTCCATGCCCTGGAGGATCTGGTAGCTGAACTCGGTGTAGCTGATGCCCGCGTCGGAGTTGAGCCGCCGCGAGACGGCCTCCTTCGCGATCATCTTGTTGACGCGGAAGTACTTGCCCACGTCCCGCAGGAACTCGATGGCCGACAGCCCGGACGTCCAGTCCAGGTTGTTCACCATCACCGCGGCGTTCGGGCCCTCGAAGTCGAGCAGCGGCGCGATCTGGGCGCGCAGCCGCTCGACCCAGCCCGCGACGACGTCGGGGCTGTTCAGCGTCCGCTCGGAGTTCGGCTTCGGGTCACCGATCAGGCCCGTGGCACCGCCGACCAGACCCAGCGGGCGGTGGCCCGCCTGCTGGATGCGCCGCATGGTGAGGATCTGCACCAGGTTGCCCAGGTGCAGGCTGGGCGCGGTCGGGTCGAAGCCGCAATAGAAGGTGACCGGACCGTCCGCGAATGCCTTGCGCAGCGCGTCCTCGTCGGTGGACAGGGCGATAAGGCCGCGCCACTTCAGCTCGTCGACGATGTCCGTCACGGTTGCGTGTCTCCTTGAACAATGCTGTTGGGTCCCGCCCAGTCTATGGGCGGAAACGTACGGGTCAGACGCCCTGGCTCACCGAGCTCATGTTGAAGTCCGGTACGCGCAGCGCGGGCATCGCCGCTTTAGTGAACCAGTCGCCCCACTCCCGCGGCAGCGTCTTTTCCGTGCGCCCGGCCTCGGTGGCCCGCCCGAGCAGGTCGACCGGCGACTCGTTGAAGCGGAAGTTGTTCACCTCGCCGACGACCTCGCCGTTCTCCACCAGGTAGACGCCGTCCCGGGTGAGGCCGGTGAGCAGCAGCGTGGCCGGGTCGACCTCGCGGATGTACCAGAGGCAGGTGAGGAGCAGCCCGCGCTCCGTACCGGCGACCATCTCCTCCAGGGACTTTCCGGAGCCGCCGTCCAGGACGAGGTTGTCGGCGGCGGGCGCCACCGGGAGCCCGGTCAGAGCGGCGCTGTGCCGCGTCGTCGACAGGTGGCGCAGCTCACCCTGTGAGATCCACTCGGTGGCGCCCATCGGCAACCCGTTGTCGAACACCGACGCGTCGTCCCCGGAGGCGTGCGCCAGGACGAAGGGGGCGGACTCGATCCCCGGCTCGTTCGGGTCGCTGCGCAGTGTCAGCGGCAGCTCGCTCAGGCGGTCTCCCACGCGCGTGCCGCCGCCCGGCTTGGAGAACACGGTCCGGCCCTCCGCCGCGTCCCGCGCACCCGCCGACCACAGCATGTAGATCAGCAGGTCCGCGACGGCCGTCGGCGGCAGCAGCGTCTCGTACCGTCCGGCGGGCAGGTCCACGTGGCGCTCGGCCCAGCCGAGCCGGGTCGCGAGGTCCGCGTCGAGCGCCCCCGGGTCGACGTCCTTGAAGTCCCGGGTGGAGCGGCCCGCCCAGGCCGAGCGCTTGCGGTCGGTGGACTTGGCGTTCAGCTCCAGGGTCCCGTCGGGCTGGTCGTGACGCAGCCGCAGACCCGTCGACGTACCGAGATACGTGCTGGTCAGCTCATGGTTGGCGAAGCCGTACAGCTCGCGCCCGCCGGACCTGGCCCGCGCGAACGCCTCGCCGAGCGCGGGCGCGAAGTCCGCGAACACGGCCGACGAGGTCTCGGCGGGCGCCTCCGTGAAGGCGGGGGAGTGCGGTACGCCGTCCACGAGCGGCTGCGCGTCCTCCGCGGGCCCGGCCTTCGCGGCGGCCTCCTCGGCGGCCCGCACCAGCGGTTCGAGGTCGTCGGCGGTGACCGCGGACCGGGAGACGACGCCGGACGCCGTGCCCTCCTTGCCGTCCACGGTCGCGACGACGGTGACCGTGCGCCCGCGGGTGACCCCGTTCGTCGTCAGCGCGTTGCCCGCCCAGCGCAGATTGGCGGTGGAGGTCTCGTCGGCGATGACGACGCAGCCGTCGGCCCGCGACAGTTCGAGGGCGCGCTCGACGATCTCGTGCGGCTTGTTCGTACGAGGGCTCATCGGCCGGCCTCCTGCGTCGTGTTGAGGATGTTGACGCCCTTGAAGAGGGCCGAGGGACAGCCGTGCGAGACGGCCGCGACCTGGCCCGGCTGGGCCTTGCCGCAGTTGAAGGCGCCGCCGAGCACATAGGTCTGCGGCCCGCCGACGGCGGCCATGGACCCCCAGAAGTCGGTGGTGGTCGCCTGATAGGCGAAGTCCCGCACCTGCCCGGCGAGCCGCCCGCCCCGGATCTCGTACGCGCGTTGCGCCGTGAACTGGAAGTTGTAGCGCTGCATGTCGATGGACCACGACCGGTCCCCGACGAGGTAGAGACCGCGGTCGACGCCCCCGATGAGGTCCTCCGTGGACAGGCCGCCGGGATCGGGCCGCAGCGAGACGTTGGCCATCCGCTGGACCGGGACGTGGCCGGGGGAGTCGGCGTAGGCGCAGCCGTTGGACCGCTCGAACCCGGTCAGCCTGGCGATGCGCCGGTCGAGCTGGTACCCGACGAGCGTCCCGTCCTTCACGAGGTCCCAGGACTGCCCGGCGACACCCTCGTCGTCGTAGCCGATGGTGGCGAGGCCGTGCTCGGCGGTGCGGTCACCCGTGACGTTCATGATCTCGGAGCCGTACTTCAACTTGCCGAGCTGGTCGAAGGTGGCGAACGAGGTGCCCGCGTAGGCCGCCTCGTAGCCGAGAGCGCGGTCGAGCTCGGTGGCGTGCCCGATGGATTCGTGGATGGTGAGCCACAGATTGGACGGGTCGACGACCAGGTCGTACGAGCCCGCCCGCACGCTCGGCGCCCGCATCTTCTCGGCGAGCAGCTCGGGGATCTCGTCGAGCTCCCGCTGCCAGTCCCAGGCGGTGCCCGCCTCCGTGCCCGTCAGGTACTCCCAGCCGCGCCCGGCCGGCGGCGCGAGCGTGCGCATCGAGTCGAACTCGCCGCTCGTCTCGTCCACGGCGACGGCGTTGAGGGAGGGGTGCAGCCGGACGCGCTGCTGGGTCGTGGTGGTCCCGGCCGTATCGGCGTAGAACTTGTTCTCGTGCACGACCAGGAGGGACGCGTCGACGTGGCTGACCCCCTGGGCGGCGAGCAGCCCCGCGCTCCAGTCGGCGAGCAGCCCGGCGCGCTCCTCCTCGGGCACCGAGAACGGGTCGATCTCGTAGGAGGAGACCCAGGTCCGGTCGGCGTGCACGGGCTCGTCGGCGAGTTCGACGCGCTCGTCGCTGCCTGCGGCCTTGATGACCTGCGCGCTGAGCTTGGCCATCGCGACGGCCTGCGACGCCACCTTGGCGGCGGCGTCCATGGTCAGATCGACCCCGGCCGCGAACCCCCAGGTCCCGCCGTGCACGACGCGCACCGCGTACCCGAGGTCGGTGCTGTCCGACGACCCGGCGGGCTTGGCGTCCCGCAGCCGCACCGCGCCGTTGCGCACCCGCTCCAGGCGGAAGTCGGCGTGGTCGGCACCCAGCGCGCGGGCGCGGGCGAGCGCGGCGTCGGCCAGGGCGCGCAAGGGGAGATCCAGGAACGACTGATCGATCTGATGGGCCATGAAGCTCTTCCCGTCTGCTGTCCGGATGACCGCAGTGAAGCATGCCCCGTCGTGTCCGGGGACAGCGAGTGCTTACGCGGGTTCAGGTCGAGCGATGCCTGCGCGGCGCCGCTCAGCCTGCGCTCTTGGGGTGGCGGACCGACCGGGCGAGGGAAGGGGCTCAAGGGGCGCTGTATGTCGAAACCCCACAGTTAGTGCCCCCTCGCCCTGTCACCCCCGGATTCGGCGCCCGGTACCGGGCCGGGATAGTTTCGACGGGTACCTGACCGCCGATCGAAAGGGTGATCCGTTGAGCCGCTCGGTTCTCGTCACCGGAGGCAACCGGGGCATCGGCCTCGCCATCGCCCGCCAATTCCTGGAGCAGGGCGACAAGGTCGCGTTCACCTATCGCTCGGGCGAGCCCCCCAAGGAGCTCACCGACGCCGGCGCGCTGGCCGTCAAGTGCGACATCACGGACACGGAGCAGGTGGAGCAGGCCTACAAGGAGATCGAGGAGAAGCACGGCAACGTCGAGGTCCTCGTCGCCAACGCCGGCGTCACCAAGGACCAGCTCCTCATGCGCATGTCGGAGGAGGACTTCACGTCCGTCCTCGACACCAACCTCACCGGAACCTTCCGCGTCGTGAAGCGTGCCAACCGCGGCATGCTGCGCGCCAAGAAGGGCCGCGTCGTGCTGATCTCCTCCGTCGTCGGTCTGCTCGGTTCGGCGGGGCAGGCGAACTACGCCGCCTCGAAGGCGGGCCTTGTCGGTTTCGCGCGCTCCCTCGCCCGCGAGCTGGGGTCGCGCAACATCACCTTCAACGTCGTCGCCCCCGGTTTCGTCGACACCGACATGACCCAGGCGCTCACCGACGAGCAGCGCGCGGGCATCATGGCGCAGGTGCCGCTCGGCCGGTACGCGCAGGTCGGGGAGATCGCGTCCGCGGTGAGGTTCCTCGCCTCCGACGACGCTTCGTACATCACTGGTGCCGTCATTCCCGTTGACGGCGGACTGGGAATGGGTCACTGAACATCATGGCTGGAATCCTCGAGGGCAAGAAGATCCTCATCACCGGTGTGCTGATGGAGTCCTCCATCGCCTTCCACGCGGCGAAGCTGGCGCAGGAGCAGGGCGCGGAGATCATCCTCACCGCCTGGCCGCGGCCGACGCTCACCGAGCGCATCGCCAAGAAGCTGCCCGACCCCGACAAGGTCAAGGTCCTGGAGCTCGACGTCTCCAACGACGAGCACCTCGCCCGCCTGGAGGGCCAGGTCCGCGAGCACCTCGGCGACCGGCTCGACGGCATCGTGCACTCCATCGGCTTCGCCCCGCAGGACGCGCTCGGCGGCAACTTCCTGAACACGCCGTTCGAGTCCGTGGCCACCGCCATGAACGTCTCCGCCTTCTCCCTGAAGTCGCTGACCATGGCGCTGCTGCCGCTGATGACCGAGGGCGGCTCCGTCGTCGGCCTCACCTTCGACGCGCAGTTCGCCTGGCCGCAGTACGACTGGATGGGCCCGGCCAAGGCCGCCCTGGAGGCCACCAGCCGCTACATGGCGCGTGACCTCGGCAAGCAGAACATCCGCTGCAACCTGATCTCTGCGGGCCCGATCGGCTCCATGGCCGCGAAGTCGATCCCCGGCTTCAGCGAGCTGGCCTCGGTCTGGGACAGCCGCTCCCCGCTGGAGTGGAAGCTGGAGGACCCGGAGCCGGCCGGGCGTGGCATCGTCGCGCTGCTCTCGGACTGGTTCCCGAAGACGACGGGCGAGATCATCCACGTGGACGGCGGCCTGCACGCCATCGGCGCCTGACCCGTCCGACGCGCCTGACCCGCCTGACCCGCCTGAAACACGGCTTACCCCGTTCGGCCCACCGGCCGCGCGAGGTGAAGGGGCCTCCCCGCACTCTGGTGCGAGGAGGTCCTTCTCGTGCGCCTGCCCTCTCGCGCAGCCCCCGCCCTCGCGGCCGCGGCCCTGCTGGCCGCGCTGCCCTGCGACGCGGTGTCCGACACCACCGCCCACCGCCACGATCCCGGCCACGCGCGCGTGGCGGCGAAGAAGCCCGAACGGTTCGGCGCGGGCTGCCGCACCCTCGTCGAGGGCGTACGCGCGACCGCCGACTGCCACAACCCGTACCCCGGCGTCGACCGGGTGGCCCTGCACATCGAGTGCGATCCCTGGTGGGACATCGACACCGACACGGCCCCGACCGACGTGGGCCCGGCCGAGACGGTCCGCTTGAACGGGCGGTGCTGGAAGAGCGTGCGCAGGGCGTGGGTCAGCCACGAGAAGGCGGACCGGGCACGTCAGTCCGACGAGGGCCTCTCCAGCCTGCCCGGACGGCACAGGAACGGATAGGACGCCGCCTCCGCGCCCGCGGTCTCCGCGTCACCCTCCCGGATCGCGTCGACCAGGCGCCCGTGGTCCATGTGGTTCTCGGCGACGAGCCGCTCGCCCACGTCCTCGCGCAGCCAGTCCCGCAGCACCTCGCCGAGGTCCGCGTACATCGCCGTCATCACGTCGTTGTGCGACGCGGCCACGACCGCCAGGTGGAACGTCGCGTCCGCCGCCACGAACGCCTCCGCGTCACCGGCCTCCCACGCCTCCTCACGGCGTACGTGGAGGGCGTCGAGCTGCTTCAGATCGCGCTCGGTGCGCCGCTCGGCCGCGAGCCGTGCCGCGCTCGACTCCAGCGTGGAGCGCAGCTCGGCGATGTGCCGTGGGTCGGCGTCCGCGAACCGCCGCTGCATGACACCGGCCAGCTCACTGGTGGCCACGACGTACGTGCCCGAACCCTGCCGGATGTCGAGCAGCCCGTTGTGCGCGAGGGCGCGGACCGCCTCCCGCACCGTGTTCCGGGCCACACCCAGCTGCTCGACCAGCTCCGGTTCGGTCGGGATGCGGGAGCCCACCGGCCACTCGCCCGAGGAGATCTGGGCACGCAGGGCGGAGATGACCTGCTCGGACAGGGCCGAGCGGCGCGGGGAGGTCAGTGGCATCGACGTTTCTTTCCTTGTCGTCCCGGTTGTCGTCCCAGTGGTCGTCCCGCTCCTGATGAACGACTGGACAACCAATCATCCCATGATTCTAAGATGGGTGTCATGGCTAGTGAGGAAACCCCGACCCCGACCCCGACGATGGTGCCGCCGTCGTCCCCCGAGACCCCGATACCCACCGGCTCCCGCACGACGGAGGAGAAAACTGCGGCCCCGCGCGCGTGGGCCGTACGTCTGGTCACCGTCGGCATCGTCCTCGCCGCCCTCAACCTGCGCCCCGCGATCACCAGCCTCGGCGCCCTCCTCGAAGAGGTCCGCGACGGGCTCGGCATGAGCGGCAGCGTGGCCGGGCTCCTTACCTCCGTACCCCCGCTCTGCTTCGCGGTCTTCGGTGTGATGGCGCCGCGCCTCGCCAAGCGGTTCGGCGCGAGCGCGGTCGTCTGCGCGGGCATGGTCGCAATCGCCGCGGGCCTGATCATCCGGCCGTACGCGGGCAACACGGTCGGCTTCCTCGTCGCCAGCGCCCTCGCGCTCATGGGCATCGCGGTCAGCAACGTGCTGATGCCGGTCATCGTCAAGCGCTGGTTCCCCGACCGCGTCGGCTCCATGACCGGCCTCTACTCGATGGCCCTCGCCATGGGCACGTCGCTCGCGGCCGCCGCGACCGTGCCCGTCACCGACGCGCTCGGCGGCAACTGGCAGACCGGCCTCAGCGTCTGGGCCGCCCTCGGCGTCGCCGCCGTCGTCCCCTGGGCCCTGCTCGTACGGGCCAAGGGCGCGGGCCCCGCCGAACCGGCCCGTACCGCCGCGGGCGCCGCGACCAGCACCGGCACCGGCGACGAGCTGCGCATCACCCGCAGCCGCACCGCGTGGGCGCTCGCCGTCTTCTTCGGGCTCCAGGCCACGGCCGCGTACATCACCATGGGCTGGATGGCGCAGATCTTCCGCGACGCAGGCGTCTCCGCGTCGACCGCGGGCGTCCTCCTCGCCGTCACCATGGCGATGGGCATCCCGCTCGCCTTCGTCATCCCGCGCGTCGCCGCCCGGCTGCCGAGGCAGGGCCCCATCGTGGTCGTCCTCGGCGTCTGCGGCCTCGCCGGTTACGCGGGCCTGTACTTCGCGCCCTCCTCCGGCGCCTGGGCCTGGGCGATCCTGCTCGGCATCTCCAACTGCGCCTTCCCGCTCGCCCTGACCATGGTCGGTATGCGGGCCCGCACCGGCGCGGGCGTCGTCAAGCTCTCCGCGTTCGCCCAGTCCACCGGCTACCTGATCTCGATCCCCGGGCCGCTGCTCGTCGGCGTCCTCTACCAGAGCAGCGGCGGCTGGGGCGTGCCGATCGCGCTCATGGCCGCGCTCATGGTGCCGCAGATCGTCGTCGGCGTCCTCGCGGGCCGCAACCGTACGGTCGAGGACGAGGCCGCCGCGCCCAAGGCCGCCCCGGCGTCCTGACGCCCGCGGACAGGTGCGACACTTGCCGCATGTCGCCTGTGCTCGAGCCGAACCCCCAGAACGGCCAGAAGAAGCTCCTCCTGGTGCTCGGCGCGATGCTCGCCGTCACCGTGGTCGTGGCGATCATCGCGACGATCGCCTCGCCCTGACACCGGCGCCCGGCCGGTCCGGGACGCGGCACGGGGCCCGGGGTGGGGTTAACACCACCATCCCCTAGGGGGCCAGTGTCAGGGTCGAGTGGGTGGATCACCGGATGGGTCCGGGGCCGCCGGATCCGTAGGTTCGAAGTGTCGCCGACAGCGTCGGCGCACGGACGGGAACCACGACCTCGCGGACCACGGAGGACACCATGTCGGCCCCCACGCACCCCCGGACCCACCCGGCAGCAACGGGCGGCGTCGACATCCGGCTGCCCTGGTGGGCGATCGTGCTGCCGGCCGTCGCCTTCGTGGCGCTCCTGCTGCTGATCCTCAACCCGGCCGACGCGCAGGCCGCGGCGGGCGACCCGAGCCTCGGCCACATCCTGGAACGCGCCAAGGAACTGGTGGTCCGCTAGGCCGAGCGCCGTAGTCGGGCCGGACCGCCAACTCCCTGCGCCCCGTGGCCGGTTTCGTGCGAAGCTGGGACGTATGAGCGTCGCAGAACCCCGCAGGATTGTCCTTTTCCGGCATGCCAAGGCGGACTGGCCTGAGGTGTCCGATCATGAGCGGCCGCTCGCCGAGCGCGGGCGCAAGGACGCCCCGATCGCCGGCCGCAAGCTCGCCGACTCCGGCATCGCCCTCGACCTGGCTCTCTGCTCGACCGCCACCCGCACCCGCGAGACGTGGAAACTGGCCGTCTCCGAACTGCCGGAGCGCCCCCGTACCGTCTACGAGGAGCGCGTCTACGAGGCCTCCCCCGGCGATCTGATCGCCGTCCTCAACGAGGTGCCGGACGACGTGACCAACGCCGTCATGGTCGGCCACAACCCCGGCATGCAGGGCCTCGCCGAGGTCCTCGCAGGCGACTCCGCACCGGACGCCGCCCAGCGCCTGAGCCGCTCCGGCTTCTCCACCGCGGCGTTCGCCGTGCTGACCTTCACCGGGCCGTGGAAGTCCCTGGAGCCGGGCGCGGCGAAGCTGGTCGACTACTGGTCGCCGAACGCCTGAGACGCGCGCCCGCCACGCGAAAGGGCCCGGGACCGAATGATCGGTACCGGGCCCTCCGACGTACTGAACGCGTACGTGTACGGCTAGGCGTAGGTGTATGACTACGCGAACGTATGTGTCTACGCGTACGTGTATGACAACGCCTACGTGTATGACAACGCCTACGTGTATGACAACGCGTACGTGTATGGCTCAGACGGCGCTGCTTCCCGCCTCCTCCTGGGCGTCGGCCGCTTCGACCTCCTCGCGCGTGATGCCGAGGAGGTACAGGACCGTGTCGAGGAAGGGCACGTTCACGGCAGTGTGGGCCGCCGCGCGGACCAAGGGCTTGGCGTTGAAGGCGACGCCGAGACCGGCGGCGTTCAGCATGTCCAGGTCGTTCGCGCCGTCGCCGATCGCGACGGTCTGGGCGAGCGGGACGCCCGCCTCCGCCGCGAACCGGCGAAGCAGCCTCGCCTTGCCCGCGCGGTCCACGATCTCGCCGGTGACCCTGCCGGTCAGCTTGCCGCCGACGATCTCCAAGGTGTTGGCCTGCGCGAAGTCGAGGCCGAGCCGCTCCCGCAGATCATCGGTGACCTGGGTGAACCCGCCCGAGACGACGCCCACTTGGTAGCCCAAGCGCTTCAGCGTACGGATCAGGGTGCGGGCGCCCGGCGTGAGCCGCACCTCGCTCCTGACCTTGTCCACCACCGACGCGTCCAGGCCCGCGAGCAGCGCCACGCGCGCGTGCAGCGACTGCTCGAAGTCCAGCTCGCCGCGCATCGCCGCCGCCGTCACCTCGGCGACCTTCTCCTCGCAGCCCGCGTGCGCCGCGAACAGCTCGATCACCTCGTCCTGGATGAGCGTCGAGTCGACGTCCATCACGACGAGCCGCTGCGCGCGCCGGTGCAGACCGGCCGCGACGACCGCCACGTCCAGGCTCTGCCGCGTGGCCTCTATGGCGAGCGCGGTGCGCAGCTCCTCCGTGCCGGTGCCGGACACGGCGAACTCCACTGCCGTCACGGGGTACTTGGCGAGCCGGAAGATACGGTCGATGTTGCCGCCGGTCCTGGTGATGGTCGCCGCGATCGCGGCGGTCGACTCGGCGGTGAGCGGGTGTCCGAGGACGGTGACCAGGGAGCGGCCCACGCCGCGCGGCCGGTTGTCCCCTATGCCCGAGATGATCTCGGCCTGCATCCGCATGGACTCCGCCCAGCTGTGGATGGTGGCCCGCAGGTCACCCTCCAGGCCGGCCGGGGGCTCGGTCACCAGGGCGCACAGGACGATGCGGCCCCGTGTCACGACCTGCTCGATGTCGACGACGTCGACGGAGTAGGCGGCGAGAGTGTCGAAGAGCCCGGCGGTGATACCGGGCCGGTCCTTGCCGAATATCTTGACCAGGAGGGTCGGGACGTCGGCCGGCACGTACGCGTCCGAGTCGACGTGCGGGGCATCAGCGGGATGCGTGGGCTGCGAGGCGCTCATGATGCCCTTACGTTATCGGGCGCCTGTACGTATCGCGGCCCGGGTCCAGCCACCGGACACGACCGGCTCCGCCGAGCCGACGGGTCCCGGGCCCCCGGCGCGCATGGCTTCCGCACCACTTGTTCCGGGGTTGGTGGGGCCGCTGTTCCGGGGGCGCTGGGGGCTTCCGGTCTTCTTCCCTGCGGGCGGCGCGGCTCGCCGTCCTGTGGCCGAGCGCCCCGCGGCCCTGATCCGTCCGGTAGCCCGCGCGTCCACCCGGCCACGGGGCACCGCACCCTCCCCCGTGCCTGCTCTACGGCCCGGGACGCCGCCAGCCCCGTCCGGCCGAGTACGCCACCACGGGCCCCGCGCCTCGCCGCCCACCCGGTCCGCCGGAGGCCTCAGTGTCCGTCCCGGTCCCCCCGGCGCCATCGCCCGTCCCGGGTCCGGTCCGGTGCCGGGGGAGGAGGGGGAGGCGGGGGAGGAGGGGGCGGGAAGCCGGTGTCGCCGCCGTTCTTGGGGCGCCCGGGTGACGCCTCGGGCCGGATCGGGCCCGCGACCGTGGGGGCGCCGGTCATGTCATCGCCCTGCGCCGGATCACCGCTCGGGCCCCACCCGGGGCGCTCGCCCTCCGGCGGACCCTGCTCCGCGCGGCCCCACCCGGGCCCGCCCCGCTCCCGCGCTCCCTGCCCGTACCCCTCCGCACCGTGCGCCCCAGGGCCGTCACCCGCGGCCCCCGGCGACTCCTCGCGGCCCCCTTCGTACGGCCGCATATACGGATTCGTATCCGCATTGGACGGCCGGTACGGCCGGCTCTCCCGGTACGGGCCGGACGGGTTCGAGGCCGGGGCGGGCGACGGGGCCCCGGGTGCGTTCGGCGCGGAGGGTGTCGCGGAGGCCACCGCCAGCGGGGCCGCGCGGCTTCCCGCCGCGCCGGACACGTACGCCAGCGCCGCGCCGAGCGCGCCCGCGCCCGCGCCCCACGCCGCGCCGAGCAACAGCGCCATGCCCACGCGCCCGTGCAGCTCGATCCCCGCCCCGAACGCGTCGAAGCCCAGCACCGTCAGGGACGCGTTCGCCGAGATGTCCGTCAGCCAGACCAGGAGCGGCAGCGTCAGCGCCGTGACCGCACCGAGCCGTAGCGCGCAGGCCCCCGCGAAACCGGGCAGGCCCTGACCCCGACCCCGTACGAAGGGCGTTCGCGCCGCTGCCAGGACCCCGGCGAACAGCATCATCAGGGCCATCGCCACGGCCAACAGCCAGACACGGCCGTCCAGTTCGGCGAGGCGGCCAAGTGTCACGGGTCCCGCGTCCGCCCGCAGCAGGTCGTCCAGCGGGTCGGGGAGCAGCTTCGACAGTTCACCCGTCGCGTTGCCGTCCCAGGGCACGAACAACCCGATCGGCACCCCGAGCCACACCCCGTTCGGCGCACCGAGCAGCGCCGCGCCCGCGATCCGGCGCGGATGGTCGTCGCCGATCATCGCGTACACCGCCGCGGCGAGCCCCGCGAGAACCGCCACCAGGAGCACCGTCACGAGCGCCGACACGGCGGGCCGCACCACCCGGTGCACCGGCGCGAGCGCGCGCGGCAGGGGAGTGCGCCGCGACGCGAGCAACGCGATCAGCAGCACCCCGATGACGAACGCGGCCCCGCCGAGCAGCGTCGCCCCCGTCCGCACCGTGAACCCGACGGACGCCTCCGCGTTCACCAGGTCGTTCAGCCGGTCGGGCAGCAGACCCCCGACCCCGCCGGGCAGCTTGTCCTCGATGTCGCCGGGCAGCCCCCCGGCGCCCGGAATGTCGTTCACCCCGAGCTTCGAACCGTCAATCGTGATGATGTCGTGACCCGCCCACACGAGCCCGCCGAGCAGCGCCACGAACAGCACGACCACCGCTCCCGCGCGTGCGAGCAGCTCGCCGGGCGAGACCTCGACCCCCCGCGCGCGCAGGCCACGTAGGAAGAACCAGCTCAACAGGAGCGCGCCCACGAGCCCCACGCCCAGTGGCGCGACATCGACGGCGGTGTTCACCTGCGCGCTGTCCAGACCGAACGCCGACACGTCGCCGGACGGCGTCACGCGCCCGCCGACGCCGAGCGCCACCACGGCGGCCGTCATCGGGCCGAGCGAACTCGCCTCGTCGGCGTCGAGAAGGTGCAGGCCGAGCGCCGCGACCCCCGTCATTCCGATGAAAGCCCAGCTCACCGCCGCTACGGCGGAGAGCAGCACATCGCCGACGGGGATGCCGCCGCGCCGATCCGTGTCGTGGCCGGTCACCATCAGGACCCCCCGATCCGTACCGCCTCGCCCATGGATGACACCTTTGCGCATGATCAGCACGATGAGCGTGATCCGTGGGGAGTTGTGGGCGCCTCCCACCCTTCCGGGCCGCATCTGTCACGTCAACGGGCGCGGGCACCGGGAGCGCCCGGGAGTCTTCACAAGCTCCGACGCAAGGCCCGACTTTCGGTCACGGGACCGTTCCTGAAATAGTTCCTCACGATGTTCGACATCCCTAGACTCCCCATGACGGGGCACAACTTCGGGGGACAACTCAGTGGGGCATGGAGTGCCTGAACTCGTACTGGAACTGAATGGCAGGACCTGGACGCTCGACCCGTCCAGGCCGTACACCCTCGGCCGTGATCCGGGGGGAGACATCGTGCTCGATGACGCCAGGGTCTCCTGGCGCCACGCCACGATCAGCTGGGGCGGCCGGAGCTGGGTGATCCAGGACCACGGCTCGACCAACGGCACCTTCGTCCAGGGCCAGCGGATCCATCAGATGGAGATCGGCCCCGGCTCGTCGGTGCACCTCGGCAACGCGACCGACGGCCCGCGCGTCAGCGTGCAGGGCAGCGCCCAGGCCGCCGCGGTGGCCACGCCGCACCAGGCCCAGCAGCAGGCCGCGGGGCTCACTCAGCAGCCGTCACCGCAGCAGCACCCGCAGAGCGGCGCGCCCGGCTGGCAGCAACAGACGCCCCAGCCGCAACAGCAGGCATGGCAGCAGCAACAGCAACAGCAGCAGCCGCCCGTGCAGAAGGTGCCGAGCCAGCAAGGACCCCAGGGACCCGGCGGCGTCGCGGGGGCCCCGCCGGTCTACGGCGACCGCAGCCCGACCACGTTCCACCAGCTCGCGCTCGGCCGCGTCATGCGCATCGGCCGCGCCCTGGAGAACGAGCTGGTCGTCTCCGACCTCCAGGTCTCGCGGCTGCACGCGGAGTTCCACGCGACGCCCGACGGCCGCTTCGAGATCCGTGACCTCGGCTCGCACAACGGCACGTACGTCAACGGCCAGCCGATCGCCAAGGGCGGCACGGCGCTGCTCGGCCCGAACGACATCGTGGGTGTCGGCCACTCGACGTTCCGCCTCGTCGGCGACCGCCTCGAGGAGTTCGTCGACACCGGTGAAGTCTCCTTCTCCGCAAGGCACTTGACGGTCACCGTCGACGGCGGGAAGCAGATCCTCAAGGACGTCTCCTTCGGCGTCCCCGAGAAGTCGCTGATCGCCGTCATCGGCCCGTCGGGCTCCGGGAAGTCGACGCTCCTGAAGGCGCTCACGGGCTACCGCCCCGCCAACCAGGGCGACGTCCTCTACGACAACCGCAACCTCTACAAGCAGTTCGCCGAGTTGCGCCAGCGCATCGGTCTGGTCCCGCAGGACGACATCCTGCACAAGGAGCTGACCGTCAAGAAGGCGCTCAAGTACGCCGCCAAGCTCCGCTTCCCCGCGGACACCAGCGAGCAGGAGCGCCAGCAGCGCATCGACGAGGTGCTGCGCGAGCTGAAGCTGGACATCCACAAGGAGAAGAAGGTCACCTCCCTCTCCGGTGGCCAGCGTAAGCGCGTCTCCGTCGCCCTCGAACTGCTGACGAAGCCGTCGCTGATATTCCTCGACGAGCCGACCTCCGGCCTCGACCCGGGCATGGACCGCGACGTCATGCAGCTCCTGCGCGGCCTCGCCGACGACGGCCGCACCGTCCTCGTCGTCACCCACTCCGTGGCCGAGCTCGCGATCTGCGACAAGCTCCTCGTGATGGCCCCGGGCGGCTCGGTCGCGTACTTCGGTCCGCCCGAGGAAGCCCTCAACTTCTTCGGCTACGAGACCTGGGCCGACGTCTTCTCCGCCTTCGAGAACTACCGCGACTACGACTGGGCGGGCCGCTGGAAGGGCTCGCAGCACTACCAGATGTACGCGGCCGACATCGACGCCGTGGCCGCGCAGTCGATACAGATGCCACCCCCCGCCGCGATCAAGCCGCCCAAACCGCAGCCGTGGGCCGCCCAGCTCATCACGCTGATGCGCCGCTACGTCTCGGTGATCGCCTCCGACAAGGGCTTCATGGGCCTGATGGTGATCCTGCCCGCGGTCCTGGGCATCGTCTCCGTCGTCATTCCGGCCGATTTCGGTCTTGCTCCGCCCAAACCGCCGGTCAAGTTCAACGGCGACGCGGGAACGATCATGCTGATCGTCGCGGTCGGCATGTGCTTCTCGGCCGCGGCCAACTCGGTCCGTGAGCTGATCAAGGAGCGCGTCATCTACGAGCGGGAGCGCGCAACCGGCCTCTCCCGCTCCGCCTACCTGATGTCCAAGGTCATCGTCCTCGGCTTCATCACGGCCATCCAGGGCGTCATCATCTGCGCCATCGCCTTCGCCCCGCGCGACCTTCCCGCGGAAGGTCTGCTGATGCCGCCGGCGGCGGAGCTGTGCATCTCGATCATCGCGCTCGGCTTCACGTCGATGATGTTCGGCCTGGTCATCTCCTCGCTGGTGAAGACCAGCGAGAAGACGATGCCGCTGCTGGTCATGTTCGCGATCGTGCAGGTCGTCTTCACCGGCGTCCTCTTCCAGATCTACGGATCGATCGGCCTGGAGCAGTTCGCCTATCTGATGCCGTCCCGCTGGGCGGTCGGCGCGGCCGGTGCCACGCTCGACCTCTCCCACCTGATGCCGCCGTGGGACCCGAAGAACCCGAACGACCTCGACCCGCTGTGGGAGCACTCCGCCACCCAGTGGGGCATCAACCTCACGATCCTGGTCCTGCTCGGCGTGGCCTGCGGCTTCGTGGTCGCCCGCCTGCTGCGCCGCCACGAGCCCGAGGTCATGCGCAAGTAGCGGTGTTCTGGTGAACCAGTGAAGGGCGGCACCCTGTCGGGTGCCGCCCTTCACTGGCATGGGGGTTCAGCGTGTTCCGGACCCAGAGGTCCCGTCAATGAGTGTCAGTACGCGCTGTTCACGTTGTCGATCGAGCCGTACTTGTCGGCCGCGTAGTTCGCGGCGGCCGTGATGTTGGCGACCGGGTCGTAGATGTTCGACGAGGTGCCCTCGACGTGGTACGCGTCGAACGTCGGCTGGATGACCTGGAGCAGGCCGATCGACGGCGTGCCGTTCTGGGCGTTGATGTCCCAGCCGTTGATGGCGCTCGGGTTGCCCGTGGACTCACGCATGATGTTGCTGTAGAGCCCGTTGTAGGAGCCGGGGATGCCCTTGGCCTTCATGATGTCCAGGGACTGCTTGATCCAGCCGTCCAGGTTGTTCGCGTAGACCGGCTTGCGGGCGGCGGCGCGGGAGGCGGCCTCCTTGGCCTCGCGCTCCTGCTTCGCCTTCGCGTCGGCCTCGGCCTTCGCCTTGGCGTCCGCGTCGGCCTTGGCCTTCGCCTCGGCGTCGGCCTTCTTCTTGGCCTCGGCGTCCTGCTGCGCCTTGAGCTTCGCGGCGATCTGCTTGGCCTTCTCCGACGCGGTGGCCTGCTGGTTCGTGACGCTGGCCTGCACGTCCTTGATCTGCTGCGCACCGGCGTCCGTGGTGAACGCGACGGGGGCGGCGGAGACCGTCTCGGACGCCTGTGCCTGCGTGTCCTGGCCCGGCACGAGGGTCACGGCGAGAGCGGCGGCGCCGAGAGCGGCGACACCGGCCATCGAGACCTTGTGGGGACGGGACAGCTGACTATGGCCGGGAAGGGTGAACTTGCGCATGGGAGACGGGGACCTCTCGAAGAACGGGAAGCCGCTCGCCGACCGAACCGGACGGGCTTGTGTTTCGAACACGGACGCCGTGGGTAGAACCGGTCGGCGTTGAGCGACGGAGGCCATTGTTAGCGGGCGCAAAAATCTGTGGCAATGGTGTGACGTACGAAGCCGCCTAGTGGCGGACGGGCATGCCAAAGGGGGCAGAAAGTCGACATTCGACCCCCAGCCCCCGCACAGCCTCGGCAAACGCTCTCCGCTATAGCCCACTACGGCGCTTCGTACGTGACGCGCACCCTATGTGCGGCGTCACATCACCTCACTGTCGTTCTCACGCGTGGTTGCCACTGCAACTCATTGCGTGAGCGTTCTCCTCCGGAAGGATGAGGTGCACGTCGCCGAACTCGTGCCACAGGTAGAACTCCCGCACCGCCTCCTCGTACGCACGGTCCACCGCGGCCCGCCCCGCGATCGCCTCCAGCATCAGCAGGTGCGACGCCGCGGGCTCGTGCAGCCCGGTCAGGAGCCCGTCCACCACCCGCACCCCGCGCTCCGGTGTCACGACAAGCCCGGTCCAGCCGCCCGCCGACCGCACCACCCGGTCCGCACCGGCCGCCGACTCGACGGCCCGTACGGCGGTCGTCCCGATGGCGACGACCCGCCCGCCGCCCGCCCGCGCCGCGTTGACGAGCCGGGCCGACGCGTCCGGCACCTCGTACCGCTCCGCGTACGGCGGCTCGTGCGCCTCCGCCGACGCCACCCCCGTATGCAGCGTGACCGGCGCGAACTGCACCCCCCGGCTCACCAGACGCGCCACCGTCCGCGCCGTGAAAGGCCGCGCCGCGCTCGGCATCTCCGCACTGCCCGCCCCGTCCGCGTACGGCAGCGCGAACACCGTCTGGTAGGCGGACAGCGGCTGGTCCCGCTCCGTGTAGGCGTACCGGATCGCCCGCCCGTGCCGCCGCAGCAGCACCGGTACGTCCCCGGCCACCCGCCCCCACCACAGCCGCCCCGAACCCGCCGCGACCGGCTCCTCGTATACGAGCTCCACGCCGTCTGGAAGCGAGACGACCGCTCCCTCGGGTCCGCCCGCGCGCGGGCGCGTGGTGCCCCGCCCGTCCGGTTCCCGCAGCTCCACCGCCCAGCGGCCGTCATCGCCCCGGGTCGAGAAATGCACGACCACGCGCGCGTGCCCGAGCCTTCCGTCCACGGCGGCGGCCAGCGTGGGGGAGGTGTTCACGACGAGCACGTCCCCGGCCCGCAGCTCGCCCGGCAGCTCGGCGAACCGGCGGTGCGCGACCTCGGTCCCCCGCGACACCAGCAGCCGCACGGACGACCTGTCCCGGCCGGGCCCCCGCTGCTCGGCCGGCACCCGCGCCGACCGGTCGTCGGGGACCCGCAGCGCGAGCGTCACCGGGACCCCAGCAGCGAAGGCGCCGCGTACCGCCCGCTCGCGGGCCGCCGCTCAAGGAGGCTCAGAAAGGCGGGGACCACGTCCTGCGGGCGCGGCACCTCGCTCAGGTCCTCCTCCGGCTCGGCGGCCGCGAGCATGTCCGTCCGCATCCCGCCCGGATCCACCGCCCACACGCGCAGCCCGGGCTCCTCCACCGCGAGCACCGCCGACAGCTGGTCGAGCGCCGCCTTCGTCGCCCCGTAACCGCCCCAGGTGCGGTACGCCTCCGCCGCCGCGTCCGAACTCAGATTGATCACCGCCCCGGCAGGCGCCTCCCGCAACAGGGGCAGCGCCTCCTGGAGCAGCCCGAGGGGCGCCACCACATTGACCTCCAGCGCCGCCCGGAAGCCGTTGAGCGCGTGCTGCTCGAGGGGGACCAGCGGGGCGGCCCCGAGCACCCCCGCGTTGTTCACCAGCAGATCGAGCCCGCCCAGATCCCAGGCAGCCCCGATCAGCTCCGCCCGGTGCCCGCCGTCCACCACGTCACCCGCAAGAGCCGTCACCGCGCCGCCCTGTTTGCGCAGCGCGGCGGCGACCTCCTCCAGCGGCTCCGCGGACCGCGCGTCCAGGACGAGATCCCAGCCGCGCTCGGCGAGCGCCGTGGCCAGCGCCCGCCCGAACCCCCGCGACGCCCCCGTGATGATCGCTGTTGCCATGACATCCGTCCCCTTGTCGGGCCGACGCCGTGCGGGCCGGCTGTCCTCAACGTAGGAAGCCGGGGCCGCGCGGCACCTCGTACGCGGGTCGCGACCTCGCAGGGCCCTTCGGCCTACGCCCACCGCCCTACGCGCCCGCCGCCACAAGGCGGATACGGACTGTCACACCCCGCCGGTACGGTGAGATCATGAGTCACGGCCCACGGACGGGGCTGGCCGCGGTGAGCGCCGCGTTGCTGGCCATGAGCAGGCACCTGGAGGTGCGCGACGTCCTCAAGACGATCGTCGCCTCGGCGCGCGAACTGCTCGACGCCGAGTACGCGGCGCTCGGGGTGCCCGACGACCACGGCGGCTTCGCCCAGTTCGTCGTCGACGGCGTCAGCGACGAGCAGTGGAAGGCCATCGGCCCGCTCCCGCGCCAGCACGGCATCCTCGCCGCCATGCTGCGCGAGGCCAGGACGGAGCGGCTCGACGACGTACGCGAGGACCCCCGCTTCGAGGGCTGGCCCTCCGCCCACCCCGACATGTCCGACTTCCTCGGCCTGCCCATCAAGGACGGCGACGAGACGATCGGCGCGCTCTTCCTCGCCAACAAGAGGTGCCCCAAGCCGCAAGGCGGCTGCGGCTTCACCGAGGAGGACGAGGACCTGCTGGGGATCCTCGCCCAGCACGCCGCGATCGCCCTCACCAACGCCCGGCTCTACGAGCGCAGCCGCGAACTCACCATCGCCGAGGAACGCTCCCGCCTCGCCCACGAACTGCACGACGCCGTCAGCCAGAAACTCTTCTCGCTGCGCCTGACCGCCCAGGCCGCCGCCAAGCTCGTGGACCGCGACCCCACGCGCGCGAAGGGCGAGTTGCAGCACGTCGTCGAGCTGGCCGCGGAAGCCACCGAGGAGCTGCGCGCCGCCGTCGTCGAGCTGCGCCCCGCCGCGCTCGACGAGGACGGCCTCGTCGCCACGCTCCGTACGCAGATCCAGGTCCTCGACCGGGCCCACACGGCCCACGTCACCTTCGGGACCGGCGGTATCAAGGCCCTGCCCGCGGCCCAGGAGGAGGCGATGCTGCGCGTCGCCCAGGAAGCGCTGCACAACGCGCTGCGGCACTCCGGCGCGGAGCACGTCCAGGTGACCGTCGACAAGCGGGGCACCGGCGCCGCGCTCCGCGTCACCGACGACGGAGCGGGCTTCGACCCGAGAACCGTCCGCCGCGCGGGCCGCCACCTCGGCCTGGTCTCCATGCGCGACCGCACGAGCGGCGTCGGCGGCCGGCTCACAGTGGAATCGGAGCCCGGCAAGGGCACCACGATCGACATGGAGGTCCCCGGTGGTTGAAACGATCAAAGTGCTCCTGGTCGACGACCACCAGGTCGTCCGCCGCGGACTGCGTACGTTCCTGGAGGTGCAGGACGACATCGAGGTCGTCGGCGAGGCGGCGGACGGGGCCGAAGGCGTCGCCCGCACCGAGGAGCTGCGCCCCGACGTCGTCCTCATGGACGTCAAGATGCCGGGCATGGACGGCGTCGACGCGCTGCGCAAGCTCCGCGAACTGGCCAACCCCGCGCGCGTGCTCATCGTCACCAGCTTCACCGAGCAGCGCACCGTGGTCCCGGCCCTGCGCGCCGGAGCCGCCGGCTACGTCTACAAGGACGTGGACCCGGACGCGCTCGCCGGTGCCATCCGCTCCGTCCACGCGGGCCACATCCTGCTCCAGCCCGAGGTGGCGGGCGCGCTGCTCTCCCAGGAGGAGGCACACGGCGGGCAGGGGAGAGGCGGTTCGCTCACCGAGCGCGAGCGCGAGGTCCTCGGCCTGATCGCCGACGGCCGGTCCAACCGGGAGATCGCCCGCGCCCTCGTCCTCTCCGAGAAGACGGTGAAGACCCACGTCTCGAACATCCTCATGAAGCTCGACCTCGCCGACCGCACGCAGGCGGCCCTGTGGGCGGTACGGCACGGAGCCGCGGGCTGACACGCCTCGCCTACGGGCGGCGCACTACTGCACCCCGCGGGGGCCGGTTCCCGCCCGGTGAGAGATTCATACTGTCGTGTATACGTCCCTCGTTCGGCGTATCCCTCCGGGCGGGGCCGCGTTCTCCAGTGCGTGCCGCGGCGGCTGGCCGCGGCAATCGCTAGGAGGATCTCGAAGTGAAGAACCTGAAGAAGGCCGCGGCTGTCACCCTCGTCGCCGGTGGCCTGCTCGCCGCCGGTGCCGGTCTCGCCTCCGCCACTGACGGTGCGCACGCGGACGGCGCCGCCGTCCACTCGCCGGGCGTCGGCTCGGGCAACCTGGTCCAGGCCCCGGTCCACATCCCGGTCAACGCCGTGGGCAACAGCGTGAGCGTCATCGGTGTGCTGAACCCGGTCTTCGGCAACGACGGCTACAACGGCTGACACGAACTCAGCTCACCTTGAGACGATCGGCCTCCCGGCCCACCCGGGAGGCCGAAAGCGTTTCCGGCGCGGCGGGCCGCCCGGCGCGAGTGATCCTCTCGGGCGTATCGCGGTGCCGACCCGTTCCGTCCGGCCGGCGGTCACGTTGCCCAGGTGCGGCCCGCCCTTGGGGCCGAAACGCACCATCTGGAGGAACACTTCTCATGAACATCGCCAAGAAGGCCGCCCTGGCCCTCGCCGCCGCCGGTGTCGCCGCCGGTGCCTCGGCCGGTTCCGCCGCCGCCGACGCGGGGGTCCAGGGCGCGGCCACGGCGTCCCCGGGTGTCATCTCGGGCAACCAGGCCCAGGTGCCGGTCCACGTCCCGGTCAACGCCGTGGCGAACAGCGTCAACGTCATCGGCCTGCTGAACCCGACGTTCGGCGACACGGCGGAGAACGACTGACGCCCTGCCCCACCCCGGAGCCCCGCGCGGCACCACGCGCGGGGCTCCGGCGCGTCGTGCCGTCCCGAGCCGCTCAGCCCCGGTTCCGCTCCTCCACGAACGCGTTGTACGCCGCCACCTGCGCCCGCCGCGCCGTACGCTCCACCGGCCGAAGCGCCACCGAGCGGGCCGACATCTCCGAGGCGCTCACCGCGCCGCCATGACCGCTCCCGTACGCCGTCTCCACGAGCAGCCCGACGCGCTGCGCCAGCTCCAGCACGCGTACGGCCCGTGGGGGATACCCGGGGGCCAGCACCTCGCGGCCCCGCTCGGCGCGCGCCCGGTACGCCTCGATGGCCGCCTCCGCGACGGGCCCGGAGCCCGCCACGTCGAGCCGGGTCAGCACCTCCGTCGCCTCCCGCAGGGCCTCCGCCAGCTCGCGCTCGGCCTCGCCCAGGGAGGGCACATCGGCCGGCGGAGCCTCCCGCACCGGCAGGCAGTGCCACATCACCTGGACATGGAGATCGCCCTCGGGACCGGACTCGTACACCTCGGGGACGAGCCCGAGCGCCGCGCCGAAACAGACGACGGCCTCCTCGGCGGCGACGGCCCGCGCGTTGAACTCCGGCGGCCCGCTCAGGCCCAGCGGATGCCCCGGCGCGGGCAGCGCGACCCGCAGACCGCTCACACCGAGCGCCCGCAGCCGCCCGAGCGCCAGCGAGAGCCCGACGGGCCCCGCCTCCCCGGGAATCCCCTCGACGCGATGCACCGCGTCGTCCCCGACAATCGCGAGCACCGCGTCATCAGGAGCAATAAAACCGGCCAAAAGGGCATTTCCCCATGCAGCAAGGCGTCCGGAGCGTGGTTCTGTGAGCATGCGCCCCACCATAGAAGCCGGAGAAAGTTCCCGGGAAAGCTCCGGGAAAGCTCCGGACGACGCCAAAACCCCCACCGAGGGAATGGGCCGCCTGAGCAGTGGCGTAGGTTTTACCCGGGGGCTGCGTCCAGTGCCGAACAAGCCGAACCTCTCTACGGACGCACGCGAGACGGCCGATGACTGCAATGGGAGACAACGCGCTCATGAGCGATGTACTGGAGCTGGAGGACGTATCCGTGGTCCGCGAGGGCCGGGCTCTGGTGGACCAGGTCTCCTGGTCGGTGAAGGAGGGCGAGCGCTGGGTCATCCTCGGACCCAACGGCGCGGGCAAGACCACCCTCCTGAACATCGCCTCGAGCTACCTCTTCCCGAGCAGCGGCAACGCCACGATCCTCGGCGAGACCCTGGGCAAGCCGGGCACGGACGTCTTCGACCTGCGCCCGCGCATCGGCATCGCCGGCATCGGCCTCGCCGAGAAGCTGCCCAAGCGCCAGACCGTCCTGCAGACGGTGCTGACGGCCGCGTACGGCATGACGGCCGGCTGGCAGGAGGCCTACGAGGACATCGACGAGCAGCGCGCCCGCGCCTTCCTCGACCGCCTCGGCATGAGCGCGTACCTGGACCGCAAGTTCGGCACGCTCTCCGAGGGGGAGCGCAAGCGCACCCTGATCGCCCGCGCCCTGATGACCGACCCCGAACTGCTGCTTCTCGACGAGCCCGCCGCCGGTCTCGACCTGGGCGGCCGCGAGGACCTCGTCCGGCGCCTCGGCCGCCTCGCCCGCGACCCGATCGCCCCCTCGATGATCATGGTCACGCACCATGTCGAGGAGATCGCCCCGGGCTTCACCCACGTGCTGATGATCCGCCAGGGCAAGGTGCTCGCCGCGGGCCCGCTGGAGCTGGAGCTGACCTCCCGCAACCTGTCGCACTGCTTCGGCCTCCCGCTCGTCGTCGAGCAGCGCGGCGACCGCTGGACCGCGACCGGCCTTCCGCTGAGCTGATCCGCCGCCGCGCGCCCGCGGACCGGCCGTCCCCTGTCGGCACGGCCGTCCGCGGACCTACCATGACCGGGTGGCAGACATCGACGCATGGGTGTGGTGGCTGATAGGGGCGGCCGCACTCGGAATCCCGCTCGTCATCACCGCCATGCCCGAGTTGGGCATGCTCTCCGTCGGCGCCTGCGCGGGCGCCGCGACCGCCGGCCTCGGCGGCGGCCCGGTCCTCCAGGTCCTGGTCTTCGCCGTGGTCTCCTGCGCGCTGATCGCTGTCGTACGCCCCATAGCCGTACGACAGCGCGCCGAGAAACCCGTACTGGCCACCGGTATCGACGCCCTGAAGGGCAAACAGGCGGTCGTCGTCGAGCGCGTCGACGCGAGCGGCGGCCGGATCAAGCTCGGCGGCGAGATCTGGTCGGCCCGCACGCTCGACGACGACGCGGTGTACGAACCGGGCCGCCAGGTCGACGTGGTCGACATCGAAGGGGCCACCGCGGTCGTCCTCTAGAACCGATCCGGAACCCGATATCCCGGTCCCGATCCCGGTCCCGGTCCCGATCAGCACCCGCGGCTGACCTGAACTGCCCCCGTCACTTGGGTGGTTCTGACAGACTCGACCAGCAGGAACCCATGATCCTTCCGGCGGGCGGCGCCGGGGGACAACGGCACGAAGGGCACAGGAGACGCGATGTCAGCGATCATCATCGTCCTGATCATTCTGGTGGTGTTGGTCTTCATCGCCCTGATCAAGACCATCCAGGTCATCCCGCAGGCGAGCGCGGCGATCGTCGAACGCTTCGGCCGCTACACCCGCACACTCAACGCGGGCCTGAACATCGTCGTCCCCTTCATCGACTCCATCCGCAACCGTATCGACCTGCGCGAACAGGTCGTACCGTTCCCGCCGCAGCCGGTGATCACCCAGGACAACCTCGTCGTCAACATCGACACCGTCATCTACTACCAGGTGACCGACGCGAGGGCCGCGACCTACGAGGTCGCCAGCTACATTCAGGCCATCGAGCAGCTCACGGTCACGACCCTGCGCAACATCATCGGTGGCATGGACCTGGAGCGGACCCTGACCTCCCGCGAGGAGATCAACGCGGCACTGCGCGGCGTCCTCGACGAGGCCACCGGCAAGTGGGGCATCCGCGTCAACCGCGTCGAGCTCAAGGCGATCGAGCCGCCCACCTCCATCCAGGACTCGATGGAGAAGCAGATGCGCGCCGACCGTGACAAGCGCGCAGCGATCCTCACCGCCGAAGGTATCCGCCAGTCGCAGATCCTGACCGCCGAGGGCGAGAAGCAGTCCGCGATCCTGCGGGCCGAGGGTGAGGCCAAGGCCGCGGCCCTGAAGGCGGAGGGCGAGGCCCAGGCGGTCCGTACGGTCTTCGAGGCGATCCACGCCGGTGACGCGGACCAGAAGCTGCTCTCCTACCAGTACCTCCAGATGCTGCCGAAGATCGCCGAGGGCGACGCCAACAAGCTCTGGATCGTCCCCAGCGAGATCGGCGACGCCCTCAAGGGCCTCAGCGGCGCCATGGGCAGCTTCAACCCGATGGGCGGCGGCGCCCCCGGCCCGTCCGCAGTGGGCAAGGAGCGCCGGGAGCAGCCGCCGATCGACTAGCCGGGCCAACGCGGGCGGGGGCGGCCTACGCGGCCGCCATCTGCTCGCCGAGCCACTCCGGCAGAGCCGCCCGCCCGTCCGAGCCGAGCGACGCCAGCATCGCGTCGGCGGGCGTCGGCTCGAACGGCCGCACGAGCAGCGGCATCCCCGCCTGCTCCGGTGTCCGGTCGGCCTTGCGGTGATTGTCCTCGGCACAGGAAGCCACCGTGTTCAGCCACGTGTCCTGCCCGCCCCGCGACCGCGGCACCACGTGGTCCACGGTCGTCGCCCGCCGCCCGCAGTACGCGCACCGGTGCTGGTCCCTGATGAGCACACCCCGCCTCGACCACGGCGCACGTCTTCGGAACGGCACCCGTACGTACCTGCAGAGCCTGATCACCCGCGGCACGGGCATATCGAGGGCGGCGCCGCGCATGCGCAGTTCGGGATGGGCCTGCTCGACGACGGCCTTGTCCTGCAGCACCAGCACGACGGCTCGGTTCAGCGTCACCGTCGAGAGCGGCTCGAAGCTCGCGTTCAGCACCAGTGTGTCCCGCACCCTGCCCACCTCCCGTACGCAGCGGATCACCCCTCGGCGTCCGTGCGTCAACTCTGGCCGCGCGCGCCGAGATGGACAACGCAATAAAAAATGCCCACCTCCAGTCACTTTCATGACTGGAGGTGGGCAAACGTTCAATGAACGTTATGGCGGGGCCCGCCGCACCCGCTACCGCTCTTGTTACTGCTCCGCCGGAGCCGCGTACCCGGCGACGACCTGCGCGCGCGCCAGCGTGTGGAACCGCAGGTTGAACCCGACGGCGGCGGGCGACGTGTCCGAGTCGACCCCGAGCTTCTCCTGGTCCACCGCGTAGACGGTGAAGACGTAACGGTGCGCGGGGTCCCCGGCCGGCGGCGCGGCACCGCCGAACTCCTTCGTCCCGTAGTCGTTGCGCACCTGGACGGCGCCCTCGGGCAGGCCCTCGAACTTGCCGCTGCCCGCACCCGCCGGCAGCTCGGTCACCGAGGCCGGGATGTCGAACAGGGACCAGTGCCAGAAGCCGCTGCCCGTCGGCGCGTCCGGGTCGAAGCACGAGACGGCGAAGCTCTTGGTCTTCGCCGGGAAGCCCTCCCACCGAAGGTGCGGCGAGGTGTTCCCGGCCGCGTACACCTGCGCGTCGTCGAGCACCCCACCCGCCTCGAAGTCCTCGCTCACGACGGTGAACGAGGGCACCTGCGGGTGAAAGGCGTGCGGCAGCGGCGCTCGATCGGGCTGCTCGGTCACTAGGACACCTCCTGAGTTCACGGGTTCCGCGGAGTCACAAGTACCGCAGAGTCCCGGGTGCTACGGAATCCGACGGTGAAACCCTAGAACCAGTTCTTCCGGCTGCCGACCTCCGACAGCCACTGGTGCAGGTACGCCGACCAGTCCGTGCCCTGGAAGTCGTGGTGCCCGACGACGAACGAGCGGAACGTGTCGCTGCCCTCGCTGAACAGGCCCGGCTTCTTGTCCATCTCCAGGACGACGTCCATCTCCCGGTCGTCGGCCACGAAGCTCAGCTCGACCTGGTTCAGCCCCCGGTACTGCTGCGGCGGGAAGAACTCGATCTCCTGGTAAAACGGCAGCTTCTGGCGCGTCCCCCGGATCTGCCCGCGCTCCATGTCGGCGCTCTTGAAGCGGAAGCCGAGCCCGATGAAGGCGTCCAGGATCGCCTGCTGCGACGGCAGCGGGTGCACGCTGATCGGGTCCAGGTCCCCGGAGTCCACCGCTCGCGCGATCTCCAGCTCGGTGGTCACGCCGATGTTCATCCCGCGCAGCTGCTGCCCGTCGATCGTGGTGACCGGCGTCTCCCAGGGGATCTCGAGCCCGAAGGGCACCGCGTGCACCGCGTTCGCCTGGAGGGAGAAGGCGCCGCCGAGCCGTACCTTCGTGAACTCGATGTCCTGCTTGACCTCCTGGTCACCGCCCTCGACCTCGACCCGGGCCTGCAGCCCGACGGACAGCCCCTCGATCTCCTGGTCCACGGAGCCGCCCTGGATCCGGACCTCACCCTGGACCACACCGCCGGGCACGACGTTGGCCTCGGTCAGCACCGTCTCGACGGACGCCCCGCCCGCACCGAGACTCGCCAGCAGTCGCTTGAAGCCCATGACTCGATCTCCTCCGTAGGTGAACCTCAACCAGAACCGGCAACAGGATCAGGCCCGCCGGTTCTGCTGACTACAAACGCGGTACACGGGCCCCCGGTTCCGCGCGTGCCGCGTCCACCCGTTCCGTTACCCTCGGAAGGCATGATCGCGGCCCCTGACCGTACGCCCCTGACCCGCTCGTTCTTCGACCGGCCTGTCCTGGACGTCGCCCCTGACCTCCTCGGACGCATCCTGGTGCACCACACCGCGGACGGCCCCGTCGAACTCCGCCTCACCGAGGTCGAGGCCTACGACGGCGCGAACGACCCGGGCTCCCACGCCTACAGAGGACAGACCGCCCGCAACAACGTGATGTTCGGTCCGCCAGGACACGTGTACGTCTACTTCACCTACGGCATGTGGCACTGCATGAACCTCGTGTGCGGTCCCGAGGGCACCGCGAGCGGGGTCCTGCTCCGCGCCGGCGAGATCGTCGAAGGCGCCGAGTTCGCCCGCAAGCGTCGACTCTCGGCCCGGAACGACAGGGAACTGGCCAAAGGCCCGGCGCGCCTCGCCACGGCACTGTCGGTGGGCCGCGACCTCGACGGCACGGACGCCTGCACCCCCGGCGGCTCCCCTTTCGAAGTCCTGCACGGCACACCGGTCCCCGCTGACCAGGTGCGCAACGGCCCTCGCACCGGAGTCGCCGGTGACGGCGGCGTCCATCCGTGGCGCTTCTGGATCGCCGACGACCCGACGGTGAGCCCCTATCGGGCCCACACGCCGCGCCGCCGCCGAACTTGACGCACTCTTGCGCGATCCGTAAGGTGGTCCGAGCCGCTTGACCCGGGTATGGCGTTCAGCCGACAACCGGATGCGGCCAAACCACTACCTACGATCTCCTTCAACGGGGACGTTTCTGCGTGCTCGCACGTCGGAATTCGAACCCGCGAAACTCAATTATGAGTTGCGGCGGGAATCGGTTAACGTAGTGGAAGCGCCGAAAGGCAAAGGTCCTCCAACGGCCACCGGAAATGGAATCCGAACCGGAAACGGAACGGAAAACGGATCTGGTAAGGTTGGAAACGCAAGACCGAAGGGAAGCGCCCGGAGGAAAGCCACGAGAGAGTCTC